>CAVWEE010000008.1:0-324488 GCA_963753895.1 uncultured Chloroflexia bacterium
AGCCCGGTCGAAGGCGTCTCCCGTTTTGGGCATGGGTGTAGGAGCAAAGCGGATCCGCCGGACTGAACGTGCGACCACAGGAATCCAGAGTGGCCTGGGAGATCGTCCATTGACTGCTATTCCAAAGACGGTGAACTCCACCCCCAGCAGCGACCCTCCCGACCAGGGGTAGTGAGGATCATTCAGCTGGGCGGCATCGATCATCACATCAAACGCGAGGCCCTTGCCGGGATCCAACCTGATTTCACCCGCGGGGAGGACAACCAGGGCGGCGGGGGCTCTTGCTGGGATTCCCAATAAGCAGAGAACAGGTAGGGCGGTGATCAACGCCTTTGGCCAGAAGCTGAAAATTGAATCCATGCCATACAAGATGATACTTTCTCTCAATTAATACTATCAATCTGATAGATAGGCTGACATGGACCGAGTGAAATTGTGGTTGATACAGTAATCTAACAAATTCCTCAGTGACGGGGAACGGCTCACCAATGCATGGCCATGCATGGCGGCACCCGACGGCTCTGTCCCGAACTTTCTTTATGGGGGCATCAGAAAAGTCCAGCCCTTTGGGACCATCCTGATCCTGACGTGCGTCGTGCCTTGCTAGGAGCAGGACCTATCCACGCCAGACGGATGCTCGATCTCACCACCTACCGGCCGCGGGGAGACAAGCGCAACACTCCTTCTTCGAACACCACCTGCCCCTGGTCTACGAGCGTCGAGCCCGTTCGGGCCTCGATCAGCTGGTGGGCACCATGGCCGCCCTGGTGATCCAGGTGGACCATGGCCATGCCCTGGCCTACATGGCCGAACTGGCCCTGATGGGGCCCTACCGCTTTCAGGAATGCTGGCTGATCGAAACCCATCGCATTTTTCTGCTGGAGGCGGATACGGCCTATCCCCGCCTGATCCTGCTGGAGCCCCTCAGCCAGGATTTCGAGGATCAGGTGAGCCGATGGAACTCCATGTATCCCCTCTCGGCCGCCAAACCGAATGCCCGCTACATCGGCGAGATCTTCCACACCGCCTCCGTTCTGGAGACCCGCCGGATCCTGGAGCAACAGTTCATCCGTTTTGTGGATCCCGGCGACACCGTGAGTCCTTTTTACTCTCTGCCCCACCTCGCCTTCACCTTCCTGTCTGATTACACCTACAACCGGGTCGGATATGTGGAGGTGCCCCTCGACAGCCTTGCTGCCCTGGATCCGGGGGACCGGGTGCTGCTCGACGACGATGCCCTGGCCGTGCTGCAGCAATCCGCCGAGGCCCACCAGGAGATCGGCCTCAAGGACAAGGTGTTGGGAGTGGATCACCTGGCCACCCGGGTGCTGGCCGGCGAACGGGAGGATTCGATCCTGGAATTTCTCACCATGGTGCCCTATTACTTCTGGGGGGCCTACAACATTAGCGAGATGAATTCCTCCACCAATGTCACACGACATCCCACGGTGATGGATGAGAAGATTTCACCAGCCCGGGTGTTCACCGCGAATAACATCCCCTCCTATCTCAATTCCATCCAGAATCTGCCAATGCCCACCGAAGATTTCGTGCGCAACTTCGGGCGTCGCATGCATCACATGGCCTACGAGGTGATGGATGGCGCCGTCAGCGGGGCTGCCGGGGTGCCTGAAGAAAAAAACATCGATTTCGTGGTCCGATCTCTCAGCCAGAAGGGGGTGCCTTTCCTGGCGGATGTGGTGGGGGAATGCAGTGATCAACCCAACCTCAAACAGATTTTCTCCAAGAGTTCAGCCCACTCCCTGCTGATCACCGAATACATCCAACGCTGCATGGGCTACGACGGTTTCTTCACCCGGGACAACGTGGCTGCGTTGACAGAAGCGGCCGGCTATGACGAGCGCTACTCCCACGGGCTGGTGTTCGACTGATGGCCTGCGGCCAATGCCTCCACGAGCGCAAGCTGGCGTGGCAGGCACACCCGCCTGAGGTCGTAGTCCCGCACCACGGTGGCCCTGGCCGCCCGGCCGAGGGGTTGATGTGCGACCGGATCCGCCAGCACCGCCGCCACGGTTTCTGCCAGGGCTTCGGCATCGAAGTAATCCACCAGCAAACCGTTCTGGCCGTGCTGGATCACTTCCTGCACCGGTGGCTGTGGCGGAACCCACCACCACCGTTTCGCAGGCCATGGCCTCGAGCAGGCTCCAGCTCAGTACGAACGGCACGGTGAGATAGACATGGCAGGCACTCACCCTGAACAGGTTGTGCAGCACCGGATGGGGGACCCGACCCACGAAGTGGATCCGGCTCAGATCCACGTACTCTCCAATTCCCGCACCAAAGCCTGCAGCAATACGTAACTGAACGAAAGGCACGCCAGCGGGAAGAAGATGGCCGATGTGGAAACGGCCGGTGGGATTGACGTACAGTTCCACATCATCATAATCCACCAGGTCTGCGGGCAGCACAGGCTTGATCACATGCTCGATCACCGCTTCACGGATGTCTTTCTGGGAAGCATCGGCCGCATGCTGGGTCGAGATCAAAACAGTAGGAATGCGCACGGGCTTGCCCTTGCTGTATTCCACCGTCACCTGAGACTTGCCATCAGGATAGAAGAAATCCACTGTGCCGTTCTTGCGAACCTCAGCCAGGCGGCGGGTCAGCAAATGAGCATAGTGGATCGGAGCAGGCATCAAAACATCCGTCTCGGTGCAGGCATAGCCAAACATCATACCCTGGTCGCCAGCGCCCAAAGCTTCGATCTCGGCTTCGGACATCTCGCCGGCTTTGGCTTCAAACGCCTGGTCAACGCCCATGGCGATATCGCCGGACTGCTGGGAAATGGCAGACATCACACCGCAGGTCGCGCCGTCAAAGCTCTTCTTGCCGCGGTCATAGCCAATGCTATTGACAACTTCACGCACCAGTTCGTCAAAATTGACGAAAGCCGTGGTGGTGATCTCGCCCATGATCATTACGAAACCGGTCTTGGTAGCCGTTTCGCAGGCCACACGAGAGCGCGGGTCCTGTTCAAGGCAGGCGTCCAGCACAGCATCGCTGATCTGGTCGCACATCTTGTCAGGGTGTCCCTCGGTTACGGACTCGGAAGTAAAAGATATTTCTCCGAGTTCATAAAAGTATTGGTCACAAAAAACCTCCTGTAGAAAAGAAAATGCCCCTGCCGGTTTTTGAGCGGGGGGCAATAACGAAATGCCCTCCTATCTACCAGAATCTGTTCCTGACGGAATTGGCACCTTAGACTAAAAGTCAGGTTGCCGAGGTTTCAACGGGCCGGTCCCTCCACCTCTCTGGATAAGAGTGCCTTACGGGGCTGTTTAATCGTTAAATCGCATATTATCATACAATCCAAAGGCTGTCAAATCGGATTTTTCGATAGAGCTGCCAGTTGGGCAGACCCGCTTCACAGCATTTAAAAAAGCTGGTAAGCGCAGGCCGGGGTTGTCTGAATATCATCCCAAATGGGTACGCCAAAGCGAGCGAACCGTCAAAATGCAGCAGAAACTGGTTTGCTGATCTTCTGCCCACATCCTTTTCCACGTACCTCTCCTAAGGGTTCAGCGGCACCGCGTCAACCTGGGTCGTGAATAACGTCCAACTGTGGTATCCATCTCCCTCAAGGAAGGGGCGGTTTGTCGTATACCCCTGACTGCCGGCCACCAGATAAAACACCTCGCCAGCCCCGTCCGCGCCTTCATGAACCCGCGGGCCAGGGGCAGGGATCATAAAAGGCATTTGCCCATCCGGGCAGGTCATCGTGCCAGAGGCTGACTGCCAGTCTTCAGTGATGGTCAGATACACGGTACCATCAATGCAGGTACCAGCGGCGGAAGCCATCATCGTTCCTTCCATCTCCATGCTGCAATCTTCCATGACGCCATGCATCTCATATGGTATGGTGGCAGCAGCGGCACTGGCGATGAGCACCTCCCCTTGATCATTGCAGATTGCGCAACTTAGTCCCAACATGCCCGAGTGCAAGATATGGGTTATGCTTGTTCCTTCATAATTCATCGTCAATGTGTGGTCGAATCCCAGGGTCAACTGCTCGCCCGGCTGCGGGCAGGCAAGATATTCATCAGACGATGGCGCTGCGGCGGCATCCTCTGCAGCATTATCCGCATTATCCGGCGCCTCTGCCACATCTTTCCCTTCCTCGGAGCTGGTGGCGCTTCCGGATTGGTACTTCAGCATCAGCAGAAGGCCTCAACACATCAAGAACAGCACAGCCGGTGAGTGAAACCGTCAAACACACAAGAAGCAGCACAAAACATATACGGCAAGCAGTTTTCTTCATGGAAACCCTCCTGATATTGATTTTTAAGCATGTCTGTATTTTGATTATAGTGATTGGGATACTGAAATACAATACAGGCGCTGACCTACCTGTCAACTCATCCTTGTTAGGATATGAAAACCTCAATATAATAAGAGTGAATTCAATGCAATCGTACACTCTGCGCGATCATCTTTCAGCAGGGTTGAAAGAAAAAACAATGCCTTACCTTAACCAATTTATTACCAAGTCATTATCATTTATAAAACTGCGTCGGCAGATCCTGTTGTCGATTCTGGCGTTTGCCCTGGCCGCCTCCAGCATCCTCCCTGCCGTATCGGATGTCTATGCGCAATCAGGCACGCCCACTGACCCGGAACCTACCCTCGTCGGTGATCTGCACGACGGTGCCGCCAGCTCCACCCCGCGCTATATGACAGCCATCGGATCAAGCATCTTCTTCCGCGCCGATGACGGCGAATTTGGCCTGGAAATCTGGCGCAGCGACCCGCCCTATGATATTGACCGCACTTATCGTGTGACGGACATCAACCCCGGCGTTGGCAGCGCCTGGCCGGAATATTTGACCGTTCTCGATGACATCCTCTTTTTCCAGGCCGATGACGGCAACCACGGCAAGGAACTATGGAAACTGGAACCGCCCTATTACCAGGCCCAACTGGTCGCTGACATTCAATACGGCTCAGGCAGCTCCACCCCCTCCGAACTTGTCACCATCGGCAATGCCGTTCTCTTTACAGCCAATGAAAGCGAGAACGGCACCGAGATCTGGAAAAGCCAACCGCCCTACACCAGCGCAGAACTGGTAGCCGATGTACGCAGCGGCGGCGCCTCCTCTGACCCGCATAATCTAACCACCATCGGATGGACCCTGTTCTTCACCGCCGATGACAGCACCGGCCGCGAATTATGGAAGAGCGAGCCGCCTTTTGTGCAGGGCAGCACTGCCGTAGTCGAACGCATCTTCCCCGATGGCAACGCCGACCCCCAGGAACTGACCCGCGTGGGCAACAAACTTTTCTTTACCGCCAATGACTTTGAGAGCGGCAAAGAACTGTGGATCAGTGAGCCGCCTTATAACGAATTCAGTACCTTTCGTGCCAACGAGATCGACCGCCCCTTCCCTTCCACACCCTATGATCTGGAAGCGGTTGGCGATACGGTCTTCTTCACCGCCAATATGGGCAGCACCGGCTTTGAACTGCGCAAGAGTGGAATCACCTTATACCAGCACATACGTCTCCCGCGTGGATGACATCTATGAAGGCAACAATAGTTCCAATCCGGAACAAAAACTGGCCGTGGGCGAAACCCTGCTCTTTGTGGCTGATGACGGCACGCACGGCATGGAGCTTTTCGCCGCTGCCCCGCCCTATGACAACGCCGATCTGGTGGAAGACATCAACCCTGGTTCTGCCGATGCAGAAATCAGTAATATGACCGCCATGGGCACTACCCTGTTCTTCACCGCCAATGATGGCACCTTTGGCACTGAACTATGGCGCTCCGTGCCGCCCTATGACCCCGATCACACGGAACGCATCTCGGATATCTACCGTTCAGGCCATGCCTACCCCAATGAATTATCCGTACTGGGACGCAGCCTGTTCTTCAATGCCAATAACCCGGACGATGGCGTGGAGTTGTGGATGTTCAGCTATGACTGGAGACTGCCGCGTACTGGCTTCGCGCCGGATGTGGTGACCGCCCTGCCCGAGCAGCCACGCGGCATGACCTACCAGGATATGAACAGCCTGAGCCTCTCGATCCCCGGCAATGGCATGGCCCTGCCCGTGATGGGTGTACCCATCGCCGATGACGGCTGGAACCTGACCTGGCTGGGCAGCAGTGCCGGCTACCTGAGCGATACTGCTTTCCCCACCCTGCCCGGTAACACCGCCATCACCGGCCATGCGTATCTGGCGGACGGCACCCCGGGACCATTTGTCAATCTGCATACCCTTCGCTGGGGAAATGAAATTTCCCTGCATGCCTGGGGACAGCGCTATGTCTATCAGGTGCGTACTGTGCAAAAAGTGACCGCGGATGATATGAGCGTTCTCGGGCACAAGGAAGAAGACTGGATCACCCTCATCACCTGCAAAGGACTTTGATGAAGACAGCGGTGAATATCAATATCGCACCGTCGTCCAGGCCGTGCTAATGCGCGTGGAACCTGATAATTAACTTGGATCGCACAAAACAGAAAAAGCTCGGCAAATTCACTTTGCCGAGCTTTTTCTCTATATTTATCTTAAATGCATTTAAATGCTCCTTCCCTGCTTAAAATTTTCGTTAACCATGCAATCCCCCAATCCATTGTATAATAAATAAATTATAAAAATAAAAGGAAAATAAAGAGAACGAACATGACAGAATCAAAAGTCAAAAATTACATTTGCGATATGGACGGCGTCCTCATTCGCGGGGACGAGCTTGTCCCTGGTGCTGACGCTTTCATTGAACGGCTGAAAAAAGCCGGGGCGAAATTCCTCGTGCTGACCAATAATCCCATTCACACCCCGCGTGACCTGTCGCACAGGTTGGCCTCACTTGGTCTGGATATTGGCGAAGAGAAGATCTTCACCTCATCCATCGCCACAGCCCGCTTCCTGCGCAAACAGCGGCCCAACGGCACTGCCTTTGTGATCGGTGAAAGCGGCCTGACCACAGCCATCCACGAAGCAGGATATATCATCACTGATACCGAACCGGAATATGTTGTCCTTGGGGAGACCAACACCTACTCGCTGGATATGATCACCAAAGCCGTGCGCCTCATCGCGGGCGGGGCGCGCTTCATCGCCACCAACCCCGATGCCTCCGGCCCGGGTGTAGGCGGTCTGGTGCCTGCCTGCGGTGCATTAGCCGCCATGATCGAAAAAGCAACCGGTATCAGCCCGTTATTTATCGGAAAGCCAAACCCGCTGATGATGCGTACTGCCCTCAACTATCTGGGCGCACATTCCGAAAACACCGTAATGATCGGCGACAATATGGACACCGACATCATCACTGGCGTACAAAGCGGCATGGAAACCATCCTCGTCCTATCAGGCATCACCAGCCGGGCAGATGTGGCAAAATACCCCTTCGTCCCCACCCACATTGTGGACTCGGTTGCCGACATCAACCCCGCTCCCATATCAAACAGCAGAAAGAAAGCTGCCTGAAACAGGTAATGTTAAAAATATCAGCCTCCCGCATAAGCGGGAGGCTGTCTTGTTTTCTTACTTCCCCCGTTTGAAACTGAAGGTATCAAAATCGCGGGCGATTCTCACGTTGGGGAACACTGCCTGCGCCTCAGCCAGAATATCTTTCTCGCGGTAGCGCCGCGAGACATGGGTGAGCACCAACTGCCCCACCCCGGCGCGTTCAGCCAATTCGGCTGCTCCACGGGCTGTCATATGATCAAACTTACGCGCCAGACTGATATCCTCTTCCAGATAAGTTGCTTCCATCACCAGACCATCCGCATCCTGGCAGTATTCTTCCAATCCGCGGGTATCGCCCACATCACCAATATAGGCAAAGCGCGTCCCGGGTGTGAAATCGCCAAGCACCTGATCCGGCTCAATCACCCGTCCATCAGGCAGAGTGATTGCCTCGCCATTGACCAAATTCTTGCGCCATGGCCCCATTGGGATACCCAGCGCCTCGGCTTTTTCCGGCAGGAATGGGCGGCGCCCTTTCTCATCAAAAAGGAAACCGCGCGAATCGGTACGGCGATGCGGCACTTCAAATGCCGTGATCGAAAAATCCTCGCCTGCAAAAAATTCACCTTGATCAATTTTGGTTAGCTTCACGGGCGGGTTCTTCGCCCCGCGCAGCACCACCCCGAACAGCAAGTCATGAATGCGATTTATCGCACCAGGAGAAGCGAAAATCTCCAGATCATCCATTGCTTCCCAGCGCAGCAAGGTCGAAACCAGACCTGCCAGCCCGAGGATATGATCCAGGTGGCTGTGAGTGATCAGGATGCGGTTGAGGCGCTTAAAACCGATCCCTGATTTGAGGATCTGGCGTTGGGTGCCCTCGCCGCAGTCAATCAAAAAGCGATACTCATCATGCGAAAGCACCATCGCCGGCAGACTGCGCTGAATGGAAGGCGCCGAAGCGGAGGTGCCAAGAAAAATCGTTTCAAACAAAGCGTGATACCCTTTCAATGATTAAAAAATGACCGACCTGTATTTTACCAGACCTTACCCTTCTTGCGGCGAAAGGTCTCCTTTTCTTGAGCGCTTCGTGCCTTCGCAATGCGGTAAAAAAATAGCTGCCCCGACTCGGGCAGCCTTAATATTTACAGATTGGAAATTTACCGCACGATACGCGGCGCAATCCAAAGTGCCCAGTCCTGTCCGGCATTGGCGTTGGCATCCACCAGCAGGATAAACTCCACGCTCTTGCCATTCAGGGCTGAAAGATCGATATCCAGGGTGCGCACGCTATTATCGTACACCTCATGCCACTGGCCGAGGGGCTGCACCCCGCTTCCGGCATCATAACGCAAATAAAACTGTACATCACAGCTTGCTCCACCGTGCAGGCAGCCCACCTGGGCCACAAAATGATCGCCGCTCTGGATATTTACCGCCGGATAAACGCCCTTGATCGAGCCATTACCCGCCCAGGCAGCGTTGCTGGCCCACAATGGATGGGTTTCGAGAGCATGCACGCCAGCCTGTGCGCCGGTTTCCAGTTTTGGATCGGCGATGGACAACACAAACCCGCGGTCGTCATTATTAGCGCCCGGGCAAGGCAGCGCGCCAGCCTCGCTGGTCCAGGTAGCCGAGCACATCTGATCCACAAAATTGTATTTGACCGTCGTCCCTGGCACCGGCGTGTTGGTGACCGCCGGCGTAAGGGTAACCAGCGGCTGTACCTGGATCTCGACATAGAAGACCAGACCAAATTTCGCCCCGCCCTGGTCACGCATTTTCCAGTTGCCACGGTACGTGCCGGTGTTTGTGGGGGCTTTCATCGCCACCGAAACATCCACTTCCTCTCCAGGAAGCACCTGACCCGGCAGATACACCGTCACCGGTGCGCTCATCGCATCACCGCTGTCAAAGGTCACCCCGTAACTTGTGTTCCAGGTACAGGAACCCGCATTCTTCAACCGCCAGATCTTGTTGAAAGCCTCGCCTGGCAGGAACTTTGTACCATCGTCCACCGTCACATCTTTGATAAAAAGGACGTGATTGCAGGGAATGACGGTAGCGGTGGGGGGAATCTGCGTATTCGGCGGGCTGTACGTCACCGTCGCCGGCAGGGTGGGCGCCTCACCGGTTGAGGGAACGGATGTGCCCTCCCGGGTGATCTCTGCACGCACCGTCTCCGCTACCGAAGTCAATGTCATCTGCCCGGCATCTACCCCGTCCCCATTGCGGGTGGGCAGGTTGCAGGCTGAAAGGATCAACAGCCCTGATATAAGTATTGCCAGAAGGTGAAACCGTCTCAACATGGTTTTCTCCTTGTTCATGTAAAGGATAGGTAAGGGGCGTCACTCGCCCCTGGATTGATTTTAATCCATTTTGCTTAAAAACGAATGAAGCCAGAATATAGACGTTTCCCCCCGCAGGAAAGTTCCCTTTAAAAGTGATAGGCGCCTGAATGAGGGGGGCATCCAAACGCTTATCAAATTATTTATATCAAATTTTAAAATTAATTACAAGAGGTTGGCAGCAAAAAAATATAAATCCCCCCTACCTTACCCGTACACAATTGCGGCCGGCAGCCTTGGCAGCATAAAGTGCCTGGTCTGCCAGCGTGGTTACGGTGCTGAAGGCCGGAACAGGGTCATTCTCATCACATGCCAAACACGTCAACCCCAGAGAAATTGAGATGGTGAACTTATCCACCCCAAACAGCAAAGTCTGCGCTGCCACGGAACTACGCAATCGTTCAGCAAGCATCGTCGCATGATCACAATCCGTTTCCGGCAGAATAATCACAAATTCATCTCCGCCAAAACGACCAATGAAATCCGTCTCCCGCACATTGTCCTTCATGATTTGAGCCGTGCGATTAATTGCCAGGTCTCCAGCACCATGACCATAGCTATCATTGATTTGCTTGAGATAATCCAGATCCAGCATCAAAACGCTTGTTTTGTGCCCGTAACGATGAGCACGTTTTAATTCCTGTTCCGTCACCTGGGCAAGCTGTCGGCGGTTGAGCACTCCGGTCAACGAATCTGTTGTAGCCAGCCGCTGGAGTTCAGCTTCCATCCGCTTTCGCTCAGTAATATCTTCCTTGATCGCAATGAAATTCACGATCTGACCATTCGCATTCTGCACAGGGGCAATGGTGGCAGATTCCCAGAACAGGGAACCATCCTTTTGTTTATTATGGATCTCTCCGCGCCATATCTTCCCGTCACTGATCGTTTCCCAGGTTCTTTAAACAGGGCTTCATCCTGCATGCCTGAGGTAAGAACACTCGGCCGTTTCCCCTGCACTTCATTGAACACGTACCCACTGGTTTTTTCAAAATGGGGATTAACATATTCAATTAAGCCGTCCGCATCAATAACAATCACGGCATTCCCGCTCTGCTCTATCGCCAAGGAGAATTTCAACAAATCCAGATTTTGTTGTTCCAATTGATGTCGGTATTCCTGCAATTGCACTTCCGTGCGCTTGCGGGCAACAATGTCCCAGATGACATCAGCCACATACGATACCAGATCAATATCCTGCTCATCATATTCCGCCGATTTGTTCCCCACCCCCAGGACAGATACAATTTTCCCTTGCCGCATGGTGGGTACCACCAGTTCGCGTTTGATCGGTGCATGCCCCGGGGGCAATCCTTTGCGATGAGACAGGGATGCATAATCATTATGGATCACTGTTTTCCGCTGGCGGACACAATCTACCCACACCCCGGCCTGATCAAGATCATAATGCAATCCTTCGCCCTCTGCCTGGCAAAACTCCTGCAATGTGCGTGTCGACCACGCTTGCAGCGAAAGGGTAACCTGGTCCTCTTCGACAAAATGATAAAAACCGATCGGGCTTTGGGTGATCTTGCCAATCTCATCCAGAGCATGCGTCATCAATTCACTAAGGGAATGATCCACTGCAAACGCACTTAATTCGAGCCGCAAGTGAAGCACATCTTCTGCCTTCTTGCGGGCAGTAATATCACGTACGATCGTATATAATGCCGGCATGCCCTGAAATTCAAATCGAGCCGTAGTCAGTTCAACGTCAATCACTGTGCCATCCAGATGCAGCAATTGTGTAAAGATCAAGGGAGCTGTGTCGCCCTGCGTTGCGACTGCCGCAATGCGCTCGCGTGACCGCTCCCGAAAATCCGGATGCACAAAATCCAGGACAACTTTCCCCAGTATATCCTCTGGCACCTTCGCGCCAATCAGCGCCATCCCTGCCGAGTTCACAAAAACGAATTTTCCCTCCTGATAAACATAAATGGCGTCAGGAGAAAACTCAACCAGATTGCGGTACCGGGTTTCGCTATTTCGCAAGGCATCCTGCTGGCGTTGATTCTGAAAAGACAATCGCCCAATGAGCATTGAGAAAAGGCCATATGTGAGCCCAAAGAAGAATACCTGATAAACGATAATTAATACCGCATCAAAAGCATCCGTTTCATGAATGAAGTCATTCCCCCCGGGCGTAAAAACATTGTAAACAATTCGAACAACACTGACCAAAGCAAAACCGACAAACACGATCCCTGTCCACCTGGTAAAGGGACGCAATTCTTTTTGTACCCGTTTCAGCATCAACCAGGCAATCTGCAAAGAAACGATCAGCAAGCCCGTTGATAAATTGATTTTCCGAATTGCCAGGTTGGGTTGAATATAAGTGAAGTATGCGTGCACAATGATAGCAGCAGAAAAAACCACCGCATTCAAATATTGAACGACTGCGTTTATCAACAAAGAACTCCAGTCCAATAAATAAAAAGATGATACCCCCAAGGATGAAAGCGTTACTGACGACAACCGACAGCCACAACGGCACTGAACCGCTCAGCATCAGCAACAATTCCCCCACCGCCTCCAGGCTGAAGCCGGCCAGCCAGAAACCCAGCCCACTGAAACGCTGGCGATATTGCCACCAGAGGAACGCCATCACGATCATGCAGACACTATATAAAACGGCTTGTTCCAATACCAGGGTGCGAATATCAATAGCGTTGCTCATTCAGTTTCAATTCTTTCCGTAATCCTGCTGATCAGTCAATTAGAGAACAATTCATCATCCAATACCCTATTATAATTGCTTTACACATGAAGTCCATCTTGATTATCCGAATTCCCCTCAGGCGTGCAGATCAGAATATACAAAAAAAACCGATCCTTTGATTTTGGATCGGTTTCTGGTGCCCCAGGAGGAACTCGAATCCCCAACCTAAGCGTTAGGAGTGCTTTGCTCTGTCCATTTGAGCTACTGGGGCGTGCCGGTTATTATAGCATTTCACCATCTGCCGGACAAGGGAACACCAATTTCGTCTGCTACGCTTTACCCATACCAATCGGGGTGCGCCACAAAGCCCGTCTTCTCGCCCCGTTGATGAAACCGGCCTTCTCGTAAAAGCGCAGCACTTCCTCCTCCTTGCGCCCTGTCAGCAGCATGGCCTTGTAGCAGCCTGCGTCCCAGGCCATCGCCAGCGTGTGGCGCAACATCGCCGTGCCAATGCCCTGCTTGCGCCAATCGGCATGCGTGACCACATTCTCGATCAAGGCATAAGGGTGCGCCCCACGCGTGAAGTTGGGCACCACGATCAGCGTACACGACGCCACGATCTGCCCCTCCGCCTCCCCCACTACACAGGAGATCTTCGGATCATTGATGAAGCTCTCCCACACCTGCACCAGCACATCCTCGTCCGGCAGGGGCATGTCATTTCCCCCAAAATGCGTGTACAGATCAAGCAGGGCGTGCAGCTCGTCTTCACGGATCAATCGAAACTGGACGGGCATACGGCCTCCCTCATTTTCCCTACGGCAGCTCTGTCATCTTCTCGCACGCAATTCTTTGATGGCCTTGAAACCCTGCCACATATAAATAATAAATAATATACGGACAATAACGCCTGCCGCAAGAAGCCCCCAAATACAATCAAAACAGTGTCAAGTCCATAAAGCAACAATGCGAGTATCAACGCAAGCTTTGATCGTTTCTGAACAAAGAATGCCAGAATGAGGATAAATAGTACCAACAATGATGGAATAAAAACCCTATCCCGATCTCATAAAGAAATTCACCTGGAAGAGTATGGAGATAAGTCCCAAGTAAAATTGAAACCGCCAACAAAATAAATAAATCCATAGGATTGTTTCAATTTTGAACTTGGGATCAGTCCCGACCCCGGTAATGGTTTTCCATTTCTCAACAATTGAAGATCTGCCGACATCAAAGTTCGGGCAAGTTTTACATCCAGCAATGAACCATCTGGCAATTGGAAAGACTGTCCCTTCTCTAATTCTTTCTGACCGGATATTGTTCCAATAACCTCGCCATCGAATTTGATCGTGAAATTCTTCCAAAACGATTTCCATGTTACCGTCAATCGTTTCTCTTCATCTCTTTCAATTGCAAATGATTTCTTTGGCATCACAGAATCTCCTTGAGCTGTATGGGTTGATCACTCGTCCAAGCTTGTACCAGCAGGAAGATATCCCTGGACAAGATAATGAAATACGTCAAAACGATTATATTGCAGCCGCAATTTAAAAACAACGGCAGGAAATAAAAATCATCGCTCAAGAGATTGCTTGACCATCTGCGACCGTGCGGGTAAAATAGGTAAGCTGGTTTGCGGGCGTCGCCAAGTGGTAAGGCATCAGCCTTCCAAGCTGACATTCGCCGGTTCGAATCCGGTCGCCCGCTCTAACAAGCCTCCCTTGCTAAAGGGGGGTGTCGCTTTAGCGAGGGGGATACATTCGCCGGTCCCATCGAGGGGTATATTCGAATCCGGTCGCCCGCTCTAACCCTTATGAGCGCTTCGCACTCTTGTCTCAAGGGTATATTCAAATGGTCGCCCGCTCAACAAGCCCCCCTTGCTAAGGGGGGTGTCGTTTAGCGACGGGGATACATTCGCCGGTCCCATCGAGGGATAGTATTCGAATCCGGTCGCCGCTCAAACAAGCCCCCCTTGCTAAAGGGGGGTGTCGCTTTAGCGACGGGGGATATGTTCGCCGGAGAGAGAATATCGATTTCTCCGCTCAAAGCTGCGAGAATTCAGAGACGGGATCCAAGAGGGCAAGCTCAAAACCGAGACCAGCGCTTCCAGAAATCTTCCGAAGCGCCAGATCATATCCCGTCAATTCTTTTGACTTCGGGAACCTTACTTTACCCCAACCAGCACATGCTGCGGCATCACGCTTTCGCGCGACTGCACTTCTATGCCATCCACATTTGAAACGTCCGCCCCCCGGTCAGTATGTACAACACAAAAATCCGGCCGGCGTCCATAATTGAAGGCATAGAATTTTATTGCGGACCGTATCATGTCCTGAATAGGTGTGGAGGGATCGCAGTCTTCCCAAACAATGATTTTTTCCATGCCTTCATAATAAACGAAACCCAACCTGTTTAACCTAAAAATCTCGTTAATTTCCTTTGTATTTATCCGGTTTTTACTACCCAAAATATAAAATCCCCTCCTTGAAAAACCAAGGAGGGGAAAATAATCATTCCATAAAGCGATCAGCTTAATACAGCCAGTTTGCCACCACCGATTGCAGCCCCCAACCAATCAATGTACCGATCAGACCAAAGCCCAGGCCGCCCAGCATCCCCAAAAACGGGCGCACTTTCTCCCAGGTGTTCCGCCGTTTGAAAGGCACACGCCGCCCACCCAACCAACCGCCGATAACGGCCAGCGCGATCATCGGCAGTACAACCAGCCGCGGCAGTCCCACCACCCACAACAAAAGGCCAAACACCGCTCCCAGCACCATCCCGGCAGGCGCCATCAACAACGTGAAATACGCCGCCTTGATCGCCCAGCCGACCGCCAGACCAACCAGCACGCCCCCCGCCACCCCGAGGAACGGCACGCCGGTTGCGCCAGCGGTGATCCCAATCCCCAGGCCAACCACAGCGATCACCAGGGCTTCGGCCACCGTGCGCCACAGCAGCGAATAGGCATACACGGCGTTGGTGAACAGCTTGTCTACCTCCTCGCCACCTTTGCGTACAGTTTCAAGGGGAATGTCAGGTACGGCGGCCGGTTTCGGTTTTCTCACCACAGGCACAGGCTGGGTCATTTTGGGCAAGGGCGCCCCGCAAGCCAGGCAAGAATGTTTATCTATTGGGTTTTGCGTATGGCAATACACACAAATGCGATTTTTAGCTGTCATGTTCGTCCTGATAGATCATCATTTGGTTTTTTTCTTTTTCTTTTTTTCCTCGGCCGGTTTCTCTTCCTCAGGGACCTTCTCCGCGCTGTCTGCGGTGACTTTCTCTTCGCTCTCTTCTTCCACCAGCGCAACAACCGCATCATTCTCTTCCGGCTGTCCGCGCTTAAGCCCGGCCATCTCGGCGCCAAACATGAGCAATCCAGCCTGGATCACGATCAACCACACCAGCAGCACCGTCAGACCAATCGCCGTCCAGCGCACCCAGCGCGGCAATTTCTCGATCGCGTTTGCGGTCTTCAGTTGGGCTTCATCCACCAGCACCTGATAACGATTGACCACCTGCCCGCATCTTCCAGGCTGGTCTCGATTTCAGACACATTATCAGCCAGCACGCCCACACTGTCATTCAGCCGGTAAAAGCGTTGGCGGTCGAATCCAGACTGTCCTGCAAGGTTTGCAAGGTCTTGGGCATCTCGTCCAGGCTCTCGTTGATCTCCACCACACTGCTGTACAGCGGCGTCTTGTTGGAATACTTCGCCCCCAGCAGCGGAATGCTGGAAATGAAGGAAAGGGTATCATCGACCAGCTTGGCGCTCGATTCCAGCGCGCCCAGCGCGGTCTGCGTTTTATCCACCACGCTGGTGAACTCATCCCCCACCGCATCAGCCACGGTAGTGGTGATGGTGGAAGTCTGCTCGAGCGTCTCCGCCACATCCTGGGTCGGCATCCGCGATCAGGGCGATATTATCCTCCGCCTGAGTGAGGGTACTGTCCGCCACTGCCAGCAGATCATCGGTCGAGTCCAGCGCCCGCTGGGCGAAGGTGGCCGTATCCACCAGGCGTTCTGTCGTGCCCGGCACCTGCCGCCACACGAACACGATCCCCAGGATACTGACGATAATGCCCAGCGCCGCCGCCAGGCTGAACGAAAAACCGGTGATGGCGTAAACGATCTTTTTCATAATGACCTTCCTTATTCGATTTCGATTGTGTCGATTGGTGATCTACATTACACGTGTAATACATCACCACCACCCAGGCACGCCGTATGCCCTCCTTGTTTATCGACATGAAATAACGGGAGGGGTAGTCGGGAAGGGTGTGTCTTCGCGCTGAGGAACAAAATAATATCACTGCGATTAGTCTGCACAAGCGGCAAAGAACTGCTTTAAGCTTCATACAAGGTTTCCCGTTCTCGCAAACCCATTTTCACACTTTTTGCTCCTCCTCCATTCTAGCAGATTTCCCCTTCCAGATGGTAGAATCACCCCCATGCCTGATCAATTCCTGCAGCAGCTCCTGCGCCTCCCCGAAGTCACCTCCGCCTACCTCTCCCCGGACGGCCGCCACATCGCCTTCAACTGGAACCGCCGCCACCCCAACCGCGACGTCTTCGTCGTCCCTGCTGACGGCAGCACACCGCCCGCCGCCCTCACCCGCACCCCCGAAGCCACCCGCTTTGTCTCCTGGGCGCCCGGCTCGCAGGCCGTGGTCGTGGCCGAGGACCACAACGGCGATGAGCGCGTGCGGTTGTTTCAGGGTATACCTGGACGCTCCCGGCACCATGCAGCCCCTCACCGAGGACAGCCCGCCCTGCTTCCTGCGCGGCGGCTCCCTCAGCCCAGACGGCCGCTTCCTTTATTACGGCGCCAACTATGACTTCGCCCACAGCGAGCCGCAGGAAGCCACCTGGATCTACCGCCATGACCTGCACACCGGCCAGCGGGACGTGCTGGCCCGCCCTGCCGGCCAGACTACAGCGTGCCCGTCCCCAACCGCCAGGGCACGTCACCTGCTCTACAGCCGTCGTGACCACCACCCCTCAGGCCGCCAGTTCCACCTCATCGACCTGGCCACCGGCGAGGACAGCGAAATCCTCAACTTCGGCGCGCGCCACAAGCTCTTCGCCCGCTGGTTCTCCGACGGCGAGCACATCCTCGTCCTGTCCGAATCCACCGGCAACGGCCCTCAGCAGCACGCCAGCCTGGGCGTCTATCACTGTA
This sequence comes from uncultured Chloroflexia bacterium, assembly GCA_963753895.1. Classification (GTDB taxonomy): domain Bacteria; phylum Chloroflexota; class Anaerolineae; order Anaerolineales; family Anaerolineaceae; genus SMBSF63. The sequence continues at coordinate 17,624 of CAVWEE010000008.1, forward strand.
CCCAGCGCGTCCATGCGCTGGCTGATCGACGACCCCGCGCGCTACATCAAAGGCGCGTGGACCTCACCGGACGGCAGCATCATCGTGGACGAGGTGAAGCGAAGGCTGCCACCGTCCCACCTGGCTGGATCCCGTCAGCGGGCAGGAAACGCCTTTCCCCGCCCTGCCCGGCAACCTGCTCCCTCTGGGGCGCACCGCCGCGGGCGAATGGGCTGCCATCACCTACGCCGCCGACACCCCCAACGACCTGGTTCGTTTCAACGATGACGCCACACAGCGCTGATGATCTGCTCTCCCTGACCCATCTGTGGCAGCTCACTGACCTCGACCGCAACCGACTGACCCTGCCGGAGGATTTCCGCTGGGATTCCCCGGACGGCACGCAGGTGCAGGGCTGGCTGTACCGCGCCCGTCCCAACCCGCGACGGGCGATCATCCGCATCCACGGCGGCCCCACCATGCACGCCGAAAACGAAATGCGCCCCGAGATCCAGTACTACCTTTCGCGCGGTTTCAACGTGCTGGCCGTCAACTACCGCGGCAGCACCGGCTTTGGACTCCCCTACCAGATGAAGATCAAGGAAGACGGCTGGGGCGGACGTGAGCAGGAAGACATCGCCAGCGGCGCACAAGCCCTCATCGACGCCGGGCTGGCCGCACCCGGCCGGGTGGGCGTCACCGGCACCTCCTTTGGCGGGTACTCCGCCTGGTGCCTGATCACCCGCTATCCGCCGGATGTGATCGCCGCCGCCGCCCCCATCTGCGGCATGACGGACCTCGTCACCGACTACGAGACCACCCGCCCCGACCTGCGCCCGATCAGCGCGGATATGATGGGCGGCACCCCGCAGGACATCCCCGAGAAATACCGCCAGCGCTCCCCCATCCACTTTGTGGATAACATCCGCGGCGCGCTGCTCATCGTCCAGGGCAGCCAGGACCCCAACGTCACCCCCGAGAACGTACACCAGGTCACCGCCCACCTCGACGAGGGCCACATCCCTTACGAACTACTCGTCTTTCCCGACGAAGGCCACGGCATCCTCAAACCCAAGAACCAGCTGCAGCTCTTCACCCGCCTGGCGGACTTTTTTGAAAAGGCATTTTCGTAGGGATAAGCAGAAACCTGCTTGTGCTGCCAAAATGCAAAACCGAAGAATGGTTTTGTCATTGCGAGAAGGCGATAGCCGACGTGGCAATCCCCTTCCCATCCTGGAGATTGCCACGGTCGCTAACGCTCCCTCGCAATGACAGAAAAAAACGGCTGCCCTGTTTCCAGGACAGCCGCTCATCATCTCTTACACCGGCTCTTTCCCCAACCGCTTCCGCGCGTGCTTTGACCTGCGCACCCGCAGCCAGCCCCCTTTCCTTTCAACACGCTCTGCACGGCGCTCCTGCCGGCGCAAGCGGCGGCGCACCCGCGGACGCTGCGGTTCCCCGCCGGGGAACTTGAACTTCCGCATCACATCGCCAAACTGCACCGCGATCTCCCGCTCCGTCAGGCCCATTGCCTGCAGCGAATACTTGCCTTTGCCTTTTTTAGCACTGCGTTTCTCCGCGCGGCGCGTCTGGCGCATCAAGCGATTCTCATACCGTCGGCTCATCGTGAAACCAAAATGCTCATACACCCGCCGCACGGTTGTCTCCGGGTCAGCGATCAATTCATCAAAACGCACGATCAAATAACTATCATCTGGCGCCTCAGCCAGCCGCTCCAGGGGATGCTGGTACCAGTATTTGATCATCTCCAGCAATTCATCCTCATAAGGATAGCTATCCAGCGGCGAGCAGGTCACATTCCACTTGAAAGCCCACATGTTCACCTGCGAAGGCACCATCTCCAGCGGATTGCGGATCAGATAAATGATCTTCGCATCGGGGAAGGTTTTATACAGCGCATCCACCTTGCCTGAAAACGAAGGGCTCTTGGACAGGTAGTGCTTGCTCTCACCGTGCGCATACATGTGGCGCTGAACGCAGCGCCGGTAGAAAGTCATCACACGTTGCTTGTCCCGCTCGGTGAGTGACGTGTCAAACGTGGCATATTCCGGCACACCATCTTCCATCGCCGGAAACAAATTCCAGGGAATGATCCCGGAATAAATATGCGCCAGAATGCCCTCATCCTCTTCCGGTTCAGTCACGCCCAACTGATGAAAATCCACATGCTTCTGCACATTCTTCTGCCAGAAACGATCCAGCAAAGTGGCAAGATGCCCGCCCAGCGCCCGATCCATAGCAAAGAACCCGCGCACAATTTTGCGCTGGATAATGGATGGCGCAATGAAGATTTCCCACCCCGTCATCGCGGTAAAAGAGCGTTTGTCCATCGCCAGCAGACGATGTAGAAACGTCGTGCCGCTGCGATAATTGCCCAGCACAAAAACAGGATGATTGACGCGCTGCTTGCGATATTGGAAAAAGAACAGATCATCCAGCATAAAACCAATCCAGTTGCTCAGCTCAATCAACGGGAACAAAATATAAAACAAGAGCAGCACCCCTATGCGCTTCCACGTCAGGCGAAAATGTGTGCCCTCTGAATGAAACAACGCTTTGAACTGCTGCTGGAAAAATAACTTGAAATTGAATAACATAATAATGCCTGCTTCCTGCAATGAAATACCGATAGACCAATACCTATATTGTAATGGAAAACAAGCAACCAATTTCCTGCCTGCGCAGTGAATTCACACAGCTGACTGAACTTAAAACATCGCTATAATCATTATAAGCATAGCACAGGAGGAAACATGACTGAACACTTTACCGGATTCCCATTAGGAACCCGCGACTTTTATAAAGACCTTGCTGAAAACAATAACAAGGAATGGTTTGCGGAACACAAACCATTTTATACCCAGGCCATCCTGCCTGCAGCACAGGCGTTGGTGCGCGACCTGGGCGAACGGCTATGCGAATTTACGCCAGACATCATCGCCGATCCGCGCCTGAACGGCTCCGGATCCATCTTCCGCATCTACCGTGACATCCGCTTCTCACGGGACAAATCGCCATACAAAACCTTTCTCGGCATTCTCTGGTGGCAAGGCAGCGGCAAGAAAACTGGAGAATTCGGGCTTCTATTTCCATCTGGAACATGACCGCCTGATCTTGTACACTGGCATAAACCTCTTCCCCCGTGACATGCTGGACACCTACCGGCAGCAGGTATTGGAAGACGGGCAAAGATTGCAAACGCCATCCAGCAGATAAATCACAGAGGATATACCATCGGCGGTGATCAATACAAACGCCATCCGGCCGGATACGACAAAAACCACGCACACGCAGACCTGCTCCTGTACAAAGGACTTTGGGCCAGCCTGGAAGGCCCCATTCCCGACGAATTCTATGCCGTTGACCTGATCGACATCTGCCTTGAACATTTCCGCAACATGGCCCCCCTGCATCACTGGCTGCACGAAATGCTGGAAAGCAACCCGCCTGCATGATATAATTTTTCCTTGCTGGCGTTAGTATTTTGCTCTCTCACGAGGGCCCGTAGCTCAGCGGCAGCCCCGAAGGGATACTAAGCACGCGGCTCACATGTACCCTCAATGGGTATAAGCGTTTGGCTTAGATCAACAATGAAATACCTTTTACTCTCATCATATGAGGGCCTATAGCTCAGCGGCAGAGCACGCGGCTCATAACCGTTCGGTCGTAGGTTCGAATCCTACTGGGCCCACACAACTATTTTCAATGTATGAATTACAATGGAAAACAAGAATCTCCTTTCGCAAGAAGGAGTGTTCTTGTTTAAACCCGGCAAAACGCAACAAGCGGCTCACATTGTCCCCGGATGGGGATACCCGTTCGGTCGTAGGCCCCGTCGAGGGGTGGTATTCAAATCCTGCCGGGCCCACAACCTTCCTCTTTTCACGATGCAATCGATCTGTGATTAAATCATCATACACATTCCTGGAACGAATGGCAGCAAAATAAATACCCCGTACCAGTAGAAATAGCATTCCGCGATAAATCGGATAAGATAAAACTAAAAGAATAATCACGATTTAGCGGTGATTATTCTTTTACCAGGAAAAATATTTCCCGTTGTCATATAACCCAAATTTAGTTATTTCAAGTCTTCTATATATTGGTTAATCGAAGGCACCCCGGTAAGTTTTTCATAAAAGAAATTATTGACTATATTGACGATCTCAGCTCTGGCAGCGTTTGCCTGCGGGGATAATTCACCGCGATTGATATCATCAAAGAGTAAGTTGCGATAATTCAGCAGCATGCGAATGATCTCTGTTTCTTTCTCACCTTCAAGAGCTGTTGAGACGCCAAGAATCAACTGGTCTGCCTGGCTCAGAATCGTTCTTGGATCGATCTCCGATCCTGGCTGGAAGCTTTCATCAATGGTGCGAATGAGAGCCCCTATCTGATATAGGATAGTAGTGGGTTCATCAAATAGCTCCCGCAAATAAGCGGCATCAGCATAGCGCCCGGTAAGGCGAAAAATATTGTAGAGTCGCTTGGCGGCTTTTCCATAATTAGGGGATTTCGTGAAGTACTTCTTGACTTCTTTCTCCAGTTGGGTGACATAGTGGTCAAAAGCATCACCAGAAACTTGCTTAACCAGCTTACTGAAAATCGGAATTGAATCAGCATCCAAATAAATTTCCTGAAAATACCCATCCAGATAACCATCTAACGGGGTGATGCTGCCGTCAGGGGCCTCCCAGGTTACGTCCAACATATTGCTGGCGTTGACCAATTGCTTCCGAACAGGGTCGGCTACCACCCAATCCAATTTGCACCAGCCTGGATCTTCAGCCGAATCATTCCACTTAATTTCTACCGATTTGCCATCTTCATTCTTCCCAACAATTTTCCCTATACTGATATCTTTTGGAGACCATGAGATTGGGCTGCCTTTAGGGTGTTTCACACCATCGCAAAGAAAATCGACTGGGTAAGAGCCGAATTTGACTTCCATGAGTTGGAAAGTCTCTCCTTTTGTCGTGCTCAGTGCTTTATCGCGGATTATATCCGCCAAAACTTTACCGGCTTCATCTTTTGTGTCTGTAATGATGTTAATGCGCTCAAAATAGTCGGCGTCTCCAGGATAGGTTTGGATTTTTGATTGGGCCGCCGAGCCAGATAAGGCCAGCGCGGTTTCTACTTTTCCGGGAATATCTTCAAATTCAACCAGTTTGCCGATTTTTCGAAAGTGGGCCAGGTCGGCATCGTCAAAATCCAATAAGGAAATACTGTGTCCAAAGATGCCTCTGCTCTCATCTATCTCAACCCCTGATTGGCTTTGAGCTGATACTGCTGTTAGCCATTGCAGCGCATCACTTTCATCCATTTCCACGCCGAGCCGTTGCGCTGATTCAATAATCCTTTTTAGATCATCTTGATTTCCATCAGACATAGTTATTTGCCTCCCAATTCTTCTAATAGGATTTCAAATATCTTTGCTTGTTGAATTGCATCTTCGAGGGCATGATGAGAGAGCTTTACTGTTATACCCGTATCCTTGTTGACAATATTATAGGATGTTTCCAACCATTTTGTTTTCCGAAGCCCCATGTATAGGGCCTTTATGTCCAGGGCCTTGTGTCCAAAGGGGTTATGCCCCAGGTAGCGGTGAAAATAATCGTTGACAAACATCCAATCAAAAGGGGCATTAAAGGCTGTAAATACCGGTTGTGATCTTTCCGGGATCACATTTCCTAACCAGTGGGAGAATTTTTGCATCGCATCTTTAGCAGGCGTGCCATTCTTCTGCAAATCATCTAACGATAATTTACTTATAGCCATCGCCTCTTGCACTGAGCCGTCTTTATCTGGCTTGAGCTCAATATAAAATGTTTTCCTTGGCTCAGAAATAGTACAGGCCCCAATAGAAAGCAAAGCATAATTACTCGGGTTAGGGCCAGATGTTTCAACATCCACGCTGATGTATTCTTCCTTCAATTTTTTCATCTTAACATTTTATCATTGCGTATGTAATAAGCACTTGCCCGGAAATTACTGATTGCCTGGCAAAGCATTGTCTCAACTCAGTTTATCCAACAAGTATTCAGCCAACCACAAATCATATAACCACATATTGGTGCCCCTGGATTTACGTTGAATAGCTATTCCGTATAGCCCACAATAAACTTCTATCCCCAGCCAGCGTTTAGCCTTGCGCAGGCTCTTGAGCGCACCCACAACCTCCTCAGGTGCGTTTTTACCGGGTGTCAATTTCCCTTCCTTGCTTTGTACCTTGAATTCAGGTAGTACTGTCTGTACAATGGTCAGGCTATGTTTATCGATTGTTTCTATATGTACCAATCGTCCGTACCGCTCTCCCTCAACAATAACTGGGCCATCCGGAATCAACCTTTGGTCACCTCCCATCATTGCAATCACATCTGATTTGAGTACAGGCACACTGGTAATTGACAAACCCAATGGCTTCAAATAAGCGTGTTTGCCGATTTTCCTCCCCCAACCAAAAAGAAAGTATGTGCCGACGATCAGGATGGCTACACAGGCAAACACGCCAAACACCAAGGGTCTGGTATCGTTTAATATTGATGATATTGAGAGCACCCAGGACAACATAACCAAAGATCCAGATCGGCAGCAAGTTCATCAATCCAAACCACACAATCCCCGGGCGATTCGCCTTTTTTTCCTGTTTACTGAACTCTTCCACATTCCCGCCGCTGATCACCATCGCCTGGTGTAAGCTGTTCCAGTTTTTAACGATTGGATACCCGGGATCCCCTTGTCGGTTACCTGAACAAGCTCTTTCAATTCCTGATTGTCTTTAAACAGGATCACCCACCACCAAAACAAAAAAATACCAACGAACCAAATAAACACCGGTCCAAAGATCATAAAATAAACAGCTGGACCAGATATGCGGGCAATATCGATTATCAGTGTGGCAATGAAAACCGAAACAGCGATTAGGATAAATCCGCCAAAGACGTATGTTTTAAAGACCTCATTATCCAAGCCTTCATACATTCGCTTCATAATGTTCCCTCATGATGAACAAATGCAAGCACCCAGGATCAATATCAGAATATTGGGAATTTTCACGCACATAGTTCTTCATTTTTTTCATCTTCATTGGCACATTTTGATTACTGGGCTACTGGTAGAAGAGCCAGATCGGCATCTGACTTTGGTAAGGGTTCGGTTACTTTTCCTCCTCAAACATCAATACTTTCATTATACAGAAAATTGTCCTGCCTGGCTCACTGGCTTAGGCCGTACCAGGCCCTTTATTGAAGGCTTTACAACTCAACAAACGGCTCACATTGGCCCCAGGGAATAATTGTTAAACAAAAAAACACCGAGAAAATGGTGTTTTCCAATCCTTTGAATACCATCAGACTTCCAGCCTTGCCCCTGCTCAGTCCAGGCATTCCCCTATATACCGCTCTGCTGCACCCTTCTCCATAAACTCTCCCACTTTGACGACCTTGCCTGGAATATGATCAAACACATGGCGTGAAAACTCCTGAACGCGCGTCATGTCTTCTTCCCGCAAGGACAAGCTCTTCTCCGCAGCAGATGCCCAGAATATTGTGGTCGACTTCTCCGTCCTCGATCTGCGTCACCATGCCAACTGCTTCACAGCTCACTACCGCGCCGGTTCTCAATTCCTGATCCGTGATCACAAAACAATCCACATTATCCCCATCTCCGCTTGTCGTTTGCAGAATAAACCCATAAGGAAATGGATATTTCGCGGCAACCCTGTCCGTTCTGATGGGTTCCAATGTCTTCTCATTGAAAGTGTGCTTGATATTCGTGCCGGCAGGATTTTCAATGAAGACCCGAAACACAACCCCGCTTCCCGCGATCACTTACTGCGCCTCCCAGAGTTTCATAAACAGGTCCACCGTGGCTGCAGCGCACTCCGGATCATTAATGTGATAGTCCACCTCAGCCAAAACCACCTCCGGGGAAAGTTCCTCCCGCAGTGTATCCGCATAGCCCCTATTGGCTTGCGCATCATACAGCGGCATGCCTTCCTTATTCATCATGCTGTAGCCTTTCAAGGGAACCAGAACAGCCCGCGGGCCTTTCCCAGGGTTGACCCGCTCAGCGATAAAATGCGCCACCGCACTCATTTCCTCATAGGTGGTGCGAAAATGGGTATGGGTTGGCGTATGGCGCACATAGGGTCTGTCATGCAGCTCCGCCGGAATGGAATCCCATGCATGCAAACGCATGTCCGTACAACCGGGGCCGACAATGTTCGGGATCCCCATTTTGCCAGCCGCAGTCAGACGCTCGGCGTGGGCCGGCATCAAGCCGTCATACAACAGGTCAGTGATCTCATGCGGAGAATAGTCAATCACGCCCTTGATCGTGCCATCCAGGATCAATTCCTCCATCGCCTGTCCGCCAATGCCATTGCAATGGAAGATGACGACTTCAAAGCCTTTCTCTTCCAGCAAACGCTTGACTTCCATCACACCCGGAGTGGTCACTCCTGCCTGGATCATCGCGACCAGTTTCTCCGATGTCTGCGCTGACGAACCAACCTCCGACATGGCAACCACTGCCGCGGAAGCCTGGGCAATGATCTTGCGGGTAATGAAATTCAATCCGGCAATGTCGGCCACCGCATGGATCATAGTGATATCTTTGGTGCCCACATATGGGCCAAAAGTGGCCTTCCCCGATGCCACGGTAGAAACCATCACCTTGGGAATGCCCACCGGCAGCTCTTTCATCGCTGAAGTTGCGATGGCCGTCCCCTGTCCCCCGCCGACCGAGATGACCCCGTCAATCCGTCCTTCGTTATACATCCGCCGAACAAGAGTGGTCAAGCCTGCCGTCATATGCTGTTGCACATAGGCCTTGTCATTTCGCGCCAGCAGCGCAGCCAGGCTCTCACCACTGGCAAGGGCAACTTCCTCGCGGGGAATATCCGCCGCGACCATCGGCGTCCCTGTCGAACCCGGATCAATGAGAACCGGGGTATGGCCCCTGCGCAATACTTCATCCCGGATAAAACCAGCTTCTTCGCCTTTGGTATCCAGTGTTGCGATGACCAGGATATTCATTTTCACCCTCCCTGCGTTAACAGGAGTGCTGCCTGCGGCCACAGTTTTTCAACATAATGAAAACGGTTCTTGTGGACATGAATATCCGCCCAAACCAATGGCAAACCGGTAACACTCAACGACAAACGGTGCACGACCAGCACTTCCTCGCCATCATCGAGACCAAGGATCGCCGCATCTTCTCCTGATGCAGCTGCGATGGCATAGTCCTCTTTAATTTCTGTGATCACAGTATTGAAATCTTCATTCAGCGTGACCTGAAAAGAACGCCTTGACAGGTCAACTTCCTCCAACGTTGGGCAAACCTCAATGGGAATGTAATTATTCTGATTTGCAACAACTTCATCATTGACCAGGCGGGTTCTTGTCTGGCAGAAAACGGGCTGGCCGATCTCTACCCGCAAAGTCGCTGCAACTGCATCGTCAGCTGGGACCACTTTCAGCGCCCGTACCACCGATTTTGGTGACAGTCCCGAAGCAGCCGCATGCTGAAACACGCTGCGCACAGAAGACTGGCTCTTGCCCGTGATGGTGTATGTTTCACCTTGTTCTCTTGAGACCAATCCCTTCCGGTATGCGCTTTTCAGCACCAGAACTGCATCCTTCGCGTCAGCCTGATATCTGTTCTGAAATGCGGAAATGCCAAAGAGCTGGCCAGAAGAAAGCGCACCAGTGACAACATCCGTTTCAAATTTCTTTTGCAAGTCAACCGGGAACGCAGAAAGATTCATGGTTAGGTCCTTAATGTACAGGATCAGCCTGTCTCGTCTTGAAGGTAAATTTCTCTTTATTGCTGATCACATACGTGCCGCCCAAAATCAGCATGCCACCCAAAGCCAATCGCCAGGTAACCGGTTCACCGAGAAGGAAATACGCAAAGATCGTATTGAGAACAGGGATCATAAAAAAATATGTGCCGGAGGTGGAAACTGGCAGCCGCGACACGCCGGTATTCAACAATACCTGAGCCGCAGCCGTACAAAATACAGCCAGATAGAGGATTGGCGCCCAGGCAATTTCGGCTGAAAACAAATGCCCTCCGGTTTCATACAAGGCTAGCGGCAACAATCCCAACATCCCAATCGTGGCCTGGTACACCAGAATGGTAAATGGCTGATAATGTTTCAATAATTGCTTTAAAAACACCATACCCAAAGCGCCGCTCACAGCATTCAGAAATATCAGGAAATCTCCGCGGAGATGATTGGGCATGGGGTTGGCCTGTGGGTCCTGCAGAATGATGAAAACACCAACAAAAGAAAGCAGCATCGCGCCCCATTGCACCTTTGAGAATTTTTCCTTCAGAAAGAACACCGCGATCAAAGCCAGGATGATGGGGCGGGAATTGGTGATCAACGCCGTATTGGATGCCGTTGTATACTGCAGACCAGCGTATTGCAGAGAAAAATAAAAAGTAGTCTGAAACAGCGCATGCCTGATCAACAGCCCCACATGTTCTCTGCGTATGGGTTGATAGCGCTTAAAAACAAACAACAACGGCCACATAATCAGATTGGCGATCAGAAAACGGAAGAACGCGGTAGTAAACGGCCCAGCCCCCCGCAAAGCAAATTTGGCGCCGACATAAGCCGTGCCCATCAAAGTCATGGAAAGAATTAATGCAAGGTGTGCCCGCCGCTGAACCTTCGTTTTCTGTTCGTCAGCTATTTCTAATCCCATCTACGAACGTTCTTCGTCGATTTTAATCATCAGCTCGACTTTAGGAAGCGAGCGCCCGCCCTGGAATTCACTCTCCAGCCAGATATCGATCAATTTCTTCGCCACAGGGAAGCCAACCACCTGGCTGCCAAGCGTGGCAACCTGAGCATTATTGCTCGCCACAGCCCGTTCTGCAGTATAGGGATCATGGATACATACCGCGCGCACGCCGCGCACCTTGTTGGCAACGATCGACATCCCCGCCCCAGTGCCGCACACCAGAATACCGCGGTCATATTTTCCTGCTGCGATTTCTTCTGCCAGGGCCAAGGCGATGTTCGGATACAAAACCGGGTCATCGGCATTCACACCCATATCAACAATATCGTAGCCGCTGTCTTTGATGTACTCAAAGAGCGGGTCTTTTAACAAACGTCCAAAATGATCTGAAGCGATCACAATACGCATTTTCTTGTCAGGCATTACTTACTCCTAATATAAATTTACAATCATAAAACTACATTTAGCCATACCAATTGTCAGCTTGTTTACGCCAACTCTGCTTCTTCTTTGAGCAATCTGACCAGCCAAATCAGTGTGCTTTCATAATGATCACGCACACATTTTTCAGCTTCTTCAGCATCTTTCGATTTTAAAGCCGCTAAAAAGCAGGCATGTTCTTCATATACTTCTATCATCCTTCCGGGGTGGATCATGGCCAGATGACGATATTGAGCTGCCTCAGAATACAGATTTGCCAGGAGGACAGTGAGCCGTTCAGAATTGGTACGCTCCCAGATGGTTGAATGGAATAATCGGTTTATTTCCTGAAATTGCACATCATCTTTGTCGATCATCTTCCGGATCTTTTCATTGGCTGCTTCCATCTTTTCCAGGTCCTTGTCTGTCATATTCGGACAGGCAAGTCGCGCAGCCAATCCCTCCAATACAGCCCGGATTTTGAAAATCTCCACATAGTCCTGGGCAGTCAACTCGTTAACAATCGCACCCTTATAGGGGATCAGTTCCACCAACCCGGTTGAAGATAGCCGTGTCAGGGCTTCCCTGACCGGCATCCGGCTTACATCAAATTCTTCTGCCAGGTCATTTGCGATCAACCGCTTCCCTGGTTTGTATTCACCCGATGTGATTCGCCCCCGCAAGGTTTCAAAAATGATCTCTTGCATCGTCTTGAATTGATTTGACATTTTATTCTCACATTCTCTTGATTAGGTCTTTCCAGACAGAATAATTATAGCCAGTTTTAAACAATTGGCGGAAAAACCTGCGGCATGGGAGTGATCACTTCACACCCGTCTTCTGTGATGATCAGGTTATCCTCAATACGGAAACCACCCCACCCTTTTATGTAAATCGCTGGCTCGACGGCCACTGTCATTCCCGCTTCCAGAATTTCATCGCTGGCTGGATGCAGCCAGGGGGCTTCATGGAACTGCAAACCAATCCCATGCCCCAATTGGTGATTGAAATATTCGCCATAGCCTGCTTTTTCAATTACCTTGCGCGCGACTGCATCTACCTCACTGGCACGCATACCGGCTTTTATCACATCAATCGCTGCGTTCACCAAATCCTGCACGACCTGCATGATCTCGATTTCCCTGGCATTTGGTTTTCCCACAAAGAAAGAGCGCGTGATATCAATAAAGTAACCATTCGTGACCGCATCCAGTTCCACCAGGACTGGCTCCCCCCACATGATTGGTTTATTGGACGCAACACAGAAAGGCCGCCATGAATTGGCAGAGTTATCACCAGACATCACAAAACAGTAACCGCGCGCCCTGGTAACATTTTTATAGCCAATCCCCATGCCGTAAATATTCCCTTCCACCCTGCCTGCCACAATTAATTCTTTAACACCGGGTTTGATCAGATGGCGTGCATGTTCCAGCCCTATACAGGTTACTTCGCTCGTAATGCGCAGTTGTTCCTGTTCCTGGGGAGATTTGACCACACGGGATTTCTTGATCGTAGAGGTGGCATCCACCCATTTGTTGGTCTTGAAAGCATTAAACATCTCATTCAGGATCTTAAAGGTAGGCACTCTTGCTTCCGCTGCCACGTTGTTCCCGCCTACCAGGTCAAAATTACCTTCAAAGCCTACCACGGCATTTTCATAGCCTTTTTCTGCCCATACTTCCTGCATAATCCGAAGGATATTAGCTGGCGGGTTCGCCAGCTCATCCATATTGATGAACTGGTAGGTGCGCTGGTCTTGCACCCAACCCTCCGCCGCATAATCCAGTTCCGAGAATGGCAGGATCAGTGTTGGATCACCATCCACCGGGAAAACAATACAGGATGAGCCAAATACCGACCAGTAGCCTGACAAATACACAATATTTTCTGGCAGTCGGCAAACCAGCACATCAATACCCGCCTCGCGCATTTTGCTTTTCATCCGTTCAGTTCTGATTTGATCCATCATCTTACTCCTCTCCACCATTTGGCTCAATCACGACTTTTACCGCATTTTCTTTTCTGTTAATAAACACATCCAGTGCAGTTTCATATTCATCGATTGAAAACTTGTGTGTGATCAGGTCTTTTACCGCCAACTTCCCTTCCGCAATCATTCCTACAGCTTTCCACATCGTATTGGGGTCAGCACGGGAACCAGTGATCATGATCTCGTCATGAACAATCAGCTTGAAGGGCACAGGTTCCTCTACCTGCGGGGAGGGTACACCCAGCAAGCTTACTTTGCCGCCTTTTTTTACCATCTTGATCGATTGAATTAAAGTCCCAGCTGCCCCTGAACATTCAAACGCTTCATCGACACCGTATCCATTGGTGATTTCCCGAACGGCCTCAATCGGATCGACTTTCTCAAAATCAACAATCTCATCAGCACCCAATCGCCTGGATGCCTCCAGGCGTGACCGCCTGCCAACCATGATCACCTTTGCCGCGCCTTTTGCTTTTGCCAGTCTCATCGCAAGGATCCCGATCGGTCCGGGACCTATCACTACAACGGTTCCTCCAGGTGTAATGCCAGTCAATTCTATGCCATGCAAGGAAACTGCGGCGGTATCCCCAAGCGAACCCTCTGCAAAGCTAACGTTGTCTGGCATTTTGGTCAATGTTTGCACGGAATGCACTGCATACTGCGCGTATGCGCCGTCGCTAACAAAACCGTAATGGCGGTGTCCTGATTCTGTGACGCCATAGTTCAGGCACAGGGTATAGCGGCCCTCTTTACAGTTCGTGCAAAATCCACAGCCCTTATGCGGTTCCCCTGCTACGCGGTCGCCAACTTTCAAATTGGTCACCCCCTCTCCCAGGGCAGCAACTTCTCCTGCCCACTCGTGTCCAGCAATAAAAGGGTATGAAGGCGGCCAAATTCCTGCCAATCCACCATTAAAAATTTCAGGATCACTACCGCATATTGCAACTGCACGCACTTTCGAGAGCACTTCAAATGGTCCGGGGGTTGGTACTGGCAATTCTTGCAATTCATGTTTGCCAGGCCCTGTCAGGACGATAGCCTTCATTGTTTCAGGAATTCTATTCATTCGTTGTTCCTCCATAATGGTTTGTTTTGTTTCTTCACATTAAAGTTTTTATCTGCTCATATACCCGGCGGAAGTGCTCGCTCAATCCTCTATACGCATCAAGCCCTTCCGTGGTTGGCTGAATGACTGACTGTATTTTGATATTCCCTGTGACATCTTCATAGTCCGTAATTTCACCCATTGCTTTCAAGGCAAGGATAGCTGCCCCTATGGATGATCCTTCATAATTATCCGGGACTTTAACTGGCATGCCCAAAAATATCTGCCTGGACTTGCAACATCAGTGGGGATCTCACATACCCCCCTGTCGCTCTGATTTCAAGATCGCCGACATCTTTATCGCAGATACATTTGAAAACTGAATGCAAGGCCAGCAGAATCCCTTCAATCGTTGCACGGGCAAAATATTCCCGGCGATGCTGATGATGAATACCAAAATATACGCCGCGCGCATTTTCGTTCCAGATCGGAGCCCGCTCGCCAAATATATATGGCAGGAACAATAGGCCTTCACTGCCTGGGGGGACATCTTTTGCAGCGTTCATCATCTTTTCAAATGCATCTGCCTTGCTGCTGTCGAGATCAGTGTAAAAGTTGTTTGCAAACCAGTCTGTTACCAATCCCCCGCTGTTCATTGCGCCACCACGGATCCAGATTTCACTGTCCAGGGGATAAGACCATGTCGTGATCTTTTGCTCCCCTGCCAGCGGGGAGGTGGATGCGATCCGGCAAGCCCCGCTTGAACCGATCATTGTAGTAACTTGTCCGGGCTTGAAGGCACCTGCGCCCAAAGAGGACAACACGCCATCTGTTGCCCCCAATACAATTTTTAAATTTTCTGGAAATGGGAAGGTTTCAAAACCCCTCTTGATTTCGACAACGGTGTCTGTAGAAAAAATCTTTGGCAACTGGTCAATATCAATGCCCGCCAGAGCCAGAAGCTCCACATCCCATTTCCCTTTTCTTACATCACACAAACCAGTTGCTACCGCATTTGAATAATCGGTAATGAATTCACCGGTGAGATCATACACGATCAAATCTTTAATAGTGCAGAAGTAATTCTGCAAATAATTGCTTTTTCCTTCATTTCTTAACCACAACATTTTGGGCAGCCAATAGCTCGCATGTACAGGGCAGGCAGTATTCTTGAACAATCCTTGTTCATGCTCCTGTCGCAAACCCTCAGCTTCATGGCTGGCCCGCACATCTGCGTACGTGAAGGCAGGGCTGACCGGATTGAAATTGCTGTCCAGGCAGACAAGACTGGATACCGCATTGGAAAAGCAAATCGCTTCAGGTTCAACCCCCTCATGCTGTGCATATAGAAGCACATCTTGAAGGCAATCGTACGTAGCGGTTTGAATTTCCAAAAAGTCCTGCTCTGCTTTCCCATGCACATCAGTGTGAAGAAAAACAGATTTTTGGGATTGATACACCTTATGGAGACACGAATCAAACAAGCATATACGTACACTGCTTGTTCCCAGATCAATACTGACGATATGTTTTCTGCTTGTCTTCATAATCAGGATCTATTCTCCCAATACGCCCAGGAAATTGTCTCTATGTTGGCGGAATGGTCAGTGCGATATATTTGGTCGTGCCGTCAAAAGCGTTCTCTGAACCATGCGGAATACCACAGGGAACATACAGCGCTTCTCCTTGTGTGGCAGTATACTTTTCATCACCCACAATAATGGTAAGCGCACCTTCCAAGAATATAAAACACATGCTCAGCCACTTCATGGGTATGCACGCTTGAAACACCACCTTTGCCAAACTCCCCATATTTCAATGCGTATGCATCAATCCCCAACATTTTCCCCGCTACTTCTTTCCCAAAACACAATGTGTGTCCGGGCACATCAGCGGCAGGGTTTGCTGCCACATCAATTACTTTTACTTCTTTTTCCATTGTCGCCCGCTTTCAAGAAAGCCTGGCAGGGTTATTTGATCCATGATTCTGCCAGGCTTTCTATATCAATTCCGAACAACTAGCCCGATTTTACCGATGCTCGTCCAGATTTTCAATCGTAACAAAAGCGACAGGGGTGCCGATCTTGTTTTGTACTTCTGCGCCATTCAAGTACTGAACGCAGGCAGCGATGGAGTAATAAGCCTGCCAGTATGGCTGCTGATTGATCGTGAAGTCAACATTACCATTCTCGATTGCTTCAACCACTGCGGGGGTTACATCAAATGAGCCGATGACAACATCGTCAAGATCAACACCATAAGCCTTGATTGCCTCAGCTGCAGCTTCTGACATGCCGGCTCCTGCTGCGATAACTGCGTTCAGGTTGCCGCCAAGCTTGGTGAGTTCGTTGGTTGCGATATCGTTAGCTTTGGTTGCATCCCATTCGGCGGGGACACGGCTGACAGTGATGTCAGGATACTTTGCCAGTGCATCTGCGGCGCCATTCGAGCGGTCGTCGCTGGTTGATTGTCCGGGGACACCTTCCAGGAGAAGCAAATTGCCTTTTTCACCCATTGCTGCGGCAACATAATCACCCAGCTGCATACCAACTTCGTAGTTGTTGATGCCAACATAAGCCAGATAATCTCCGCCTGATCCCATCGTGTTGTCATAAACCACCGGGATGCCAGCCTCGTTCAGCTTGACAATGCCAGCCGCAATAGCATCTGTATTGGTAGGAGCCAGGGCGATGCAGTCCACTTCAGCGGTGATCAGGTCTTCCAGGATAGCGATCTGTTCCTCGATATTCTCTGGTTTTTCTGGTGCATGGGTGGTCAATTTGATTCCCAAATCTTCAGCGGCCTGTGTGGCACCATCAACATGCTGTGCCCAAAAAGAAGAGGCGAAGTTCTTCACCACAATGGCGATTTCATATTCTGCATCCGCGGGAACTGAAGCATCAAATGCTGCAGGAGCTTCTTCTTCCACAGGAGCTTCTTCTTCAGCGGGGGCTGCTTCCTCTTCGGCAGGGGCTGCTTCTTCTTCGGCAGGAGCTGCTTCTTCTTCAGCAGGGGCTTCTTCAACTACAGGAGCTTCTTCTACAGGAGCTTCGGCAGCGGGAGTTGTGCAGGCGCTCAAAATCAAAGCGAATGCAAGGAACACAGTCAAGAAAATTGTTGCTTTTTTCATTATTATTCTTCTCCTTTTTCATATTAAATTGCACAGTTTGAAATTCTGCTTTGAAGATATTTTTTATTCGCCTCCTTTCAAGCTAAGCTTGCCTCACAAAAACTTACTACATTGAAAATCTGGCATATGTTAATTCATCCGTTTTTCTGTAATGCGTCGTACAGATTGATCAACGATTACTGCGATCAGAATAATCACGCCGACGATGGATTGTTGCCAGATGGACGGTACACCCAATAAATTCAACCCGTTTTGGATAAAATTCATGATCAAAGCGCCAATAACGGTGCCAAATCCGCTGCCAATCCCACCAAACATGCTTGTCCCGCCAATGACAACGGCTGCAATAGCAGGCAACAGCATCGGATCCCCTAAAAATGCATGGGTAGAATTTATCCGGGCGGTTTGCAGAATGCCACCCAACGCCGCAAAAATTCCCGCAAATACATACACGAAGATAATAATGCGGTCATTATTTATCCCCGAAAGCCTGGCAGCTTCCGGATTGGCCCCCACAGCGAATATCTGCCGTCCCAATTTTGTCCGGTTCAGGAGTATCCAAACGATGGCAAAAGAGGCTACTGCAAAATAGATTGGCATTGGGACGTTTAAGAAACGGCCTACACCAAGAAATCGAAAAGGTTCCGGAAAACCGTACACAATATATCCTAGCAGGATCGCGTTTGAAACGCCGGTGATAGCAACCCGTAAAGCATAGGATCCAATGAAAGATGGAAGCTTGACTTTTGCCATCAAGAGACCATTGAAATAACCCATCAATGCCCCTGAAGCCAGGCCACCCAGAATCGCAAGCGGCACGGGTACGAGGAGGTATTTCATTAGCGCGGCTGCCACTACCCCCCCAATTGAAAAAATTGCGCCCAATGAAAGGTCAATTTTTCCGGTTAACACAACCAGTGTCTGGCCAAGCGCCAGGGTGATCGGGATACTGGACATGGCGAGCACATTGATCAAATTTAAGACGTGTTAAGAAATACGGTGAAAGAAAAGAAAGCGAAGCACCTAGTACCAGGAGAATTAATAGCCGAGGAAGGGAATTCATCATCCGCCGGTTTAATTGGAATTTCCTGTCTTTTTCGACAGCAACATTTTCAGTCATGGGTCTATTTTTCCCTTCTTCGAACGGTGATATCGAAAATAATCCCAACCAGCAGGAAAAGGCCAACGATTGCAGTTCTCCATTCAACCGGAACGCTAATGATGTTCAAGCCATTTCGTAGGACAATGATCAACAGAACACCAACAATCGTCGTGGTTATGTCGCCCTTGCCGCTTCCTCTCAAAGTACCGCCCATGATCGAAGCCGCAACAGCATCAAACTCCCAACCGACACCCACTCTTGGATCTGCGCTTTGAATGCGTGATGCCAGCACCACACCAGCGATTGCTGCAATTGTGCTGGCATACACAAAGATCAACCAGGTGTAACGCCGTGTATTGACCCCGGATAGATGCGCGCCTGCCTTATTCTCTCCAATGGCCACCAGATACCGGCCAAAAGGAGTGTGGTGAAAAATAATATAAGAAATGATGAATATCAACAGGGCAACAAGAATGGGAACGGGTATCCCGGCGATTGCTCCGGCTCCGATGAAGACCATCACTGGATCATCGATAAATATGGCAGAGGTTTCTGCCAGCGCTACCGCTAATCCCGCGAACACATTCATTGAACCAAGTGTAACGATGAATGCTGGAATACCGAGTGTAGATACCAGCGCCCCATTCAAGACACCCACCAATGTGCCGCTCAAGATTGCGCCCAGACAGGCAACCCCGGCGCTGTAGCCATTCTTCATCAGAAGGGCAAGCACAACGCCTGAAAAGGTTAGAACGCTTCCCAGTGAAAGATCCAGGCCTCCCGAGATGAGAACCAATGTTGCCATCGTTGCCAGGATCCAAAGCGTGGACCCTCTACGGAGGACATTCATCACATTATCTATTCGATAAAACTCAGGGGATATCAAGCCAAAAATGATAATCATGGCAACAACGACCCAGGTCAGAGGAGGGAGTGATTTTATAAAGGAACGTACCCTGGCCTGAATGGCGTTTTTATTGTTTGCTTCAGTCGCTTGCATGTATTTCTCCTATAAAATGGGGCAGAAATTCGCGTTTTGAAAACAGAACTTTTTATGTGCCGCCCATTGCGTAGGCGATAACGTTTTCCTGTGTAGCTTCATTACAATTCAACTCAGCCACAATGCTGCCTTCCCGCATGACGAATATCCGGTCACTCATCCCCAGGATCTCGGGAAGTTCTGATGAGATCATCAAGATCGCAGCGCCATTCTTTACCAATTCACGCATCAAGCCATGAATTTCTGCTTTTGCTCCAACATCAATCCCGCGAGTAGGTTCATCAAAAATAAAAATGCGGGAATTCGTGCAAAGCCACTTTGCGAGCACAACTTTCTGTTGTGTGCCCCCTGAGAGGAACTGCACAATCCGCGAATGTGACGGTGTTGCAATCCGCAAATCTTCAATATATTTCGTTGCTACTTCTTTTTCTTTTTTCAGGTTGAGGAACAGACCGCTAAATAAATTCTTCAGGTTTGCCAGCACAATATTCTCGGAAGTCGGCAGGATCAGGCATAATCCCTGTCCTTTTCTGTCTTCCGGGATCAACCCAACTCTCCGTTTCACCATATCGCCAGGTGTTTTCGGGTTTACTTCTTCGCCAAACACATATACTTTTCCGGAATCATACTGGTCTGCGCCAAAGATCGCCCGCGCAAGATCCGTGCGACCTGCACCAACCAATCCAGCCAGCCCCACAATTTCGCCAGCGCGCACATCCAGAGAGGCGTCTTTGATGCGTCGTACCGCTTACCAAATTTTCGACCCGTAGCATTTCTTCGCCGAAATTATCTGTATCTTTCGCGAAGGCGTACATGCTCTTCACATCCCGCCCAACCATCATCTTCACTAATTCTGCGATTTCTACTTCTTTGGCATCTTTTGTGCCGATATATTTTCCATCACGCTGTACAGTTACGCGGTCACCGACAATTTTCACTTCTTCAAGCCTGTGCGAAATGTAAATAATCCCAATTCCTTTTGCTTTCAGAGTTTCGGTCATTTCAAACAAGCTGACAATTTCCCGCTCCGTCAAAGCGGCTGTTGGTTCATCCATGATCAGCACTTTTGAATCCATGGTCAGTGCTTTGGCCACTTCAACCATCTGCTGCTGACCAGTACCCAGATCTGCGCAGAAAGCATGCGTATCAATATCCAGAGAAAGACTTTTCAAAACTTTTGTTGCTTCAGCATGCAGTGTCTTATGATCAATAATCATCCCAAGCTTTTTCGGAAACCGTCCCAAAAACATATTCTGCGCTACATTCATATTTGGGATCAGGTTGAATTCCTGATAGATGATCGCCACACCGGCTTCCTGGGCATCCTGAGGATTATTAAACCGAACGTGTTTCCCATTCATCTCCAGGCTTCCGGAATCCGGTTGGTATGCCCCGGCAATGATTTTCATCAATGTCGATTTTCCTGCGCCATTTTCCCCAATCAATACATGCACTTCGCCTTTATATAAATCGAAGTTAACATTATCAAGCGCCTGTACGCCCGGAAATCCTTTATTGATGTTTGTTGCTTTTAGAAGCAGCTCTTTTTCCATACAGGTTTCTCCAGTTCATTCCAAGAACATTGCCTAATAATTTCAATGATTAATCAAACGGATGAACAATCACCTTGATAGCGCCATCGATCCGTTCTACATAAGTTTTCATTGCTGTGAGCACTTCCTCCAAGGGGAAAGTATGTGTAATCAGAGGCTTTGCTTGAATTCTTCCTGCAGAGAATAAAGCTAAACTGCGCTTGCAGTCGCCATTTCCTTCACCGCGAACACCGGCTGCACGAAAATCATCCAGCACAAATTTCCGCAGATCGACGGTGGCGGGTTGGTGCGGATCGCCAATCAGGCTGATTTTCCCGCCGCGCTTCGGCATCTGGAAGGCTTCTTCTGCAGCAGTCTTTGAACCGGAGCATTCGATGACAATATCTGCGCCCATGCCATCCGTCGCACGCATCACAGCTTCAATGGGATCTTCCTCATTGATATCGACGATCACATCAGCACCAATTTCTTTGCCAACCTTGAGCCGGGATTCGCGTGTGCCTGTCAAGATCACCTTGGTTGCGCCTAAGGCTTTGGTAAGCTGCACAGCCATCAAACCGATCGGTCCTGGCCCCAAAACAACAACGGTTTCGCCGCCCAAAAGACCACCGAGATTGTCAAGTGCAAAATGTACGCAAGCTGCCGTGGTCACCAATGCCGCTTCATCATATTCAACATTGTCAGCAATTTTGTACAATGTGCTCACATGGTTGACCACATACTGGGCGTATCCCCCATTGGTCGTAAACCCGTAATGGCGGTGGCCGGTTTCGTTCTTCCCGTAATTCAAACAAATAGTGTACTTGCCGCGTTTGCAATTCTCGCAATAGCCACAGCCTTTGTGCGTCTCAATTGCAATTCGGTCGCCGACTGCAAAGTTTTGCACGAAAGGACCCACAGCAACAATTTGCCCGGAATACTCATGCCCGGGGATGAATTCGCCAAACGGCGGCTGGTTGGGCCAGTTCCCCTTGATAACGGTGGGATCTGTCCCACAAATTGCACAGGACATCACTTTCACCAATACTTCAAAAGGTCCTGGAGAGGGAACATCTACTTCTTGAATGCGCAGGTCGTTCGGTCCATGAAGGACTGCCGCTTTCATTGTTTTGGGAATTGCAGGACTGCTCATCTTTTCCTCCATCTAAATTTATTTAATTTACAAAATCATTTCTTGGGGAATAATCAATCTTTCGGATAATTTCCTTGTGTATTGTCTGGCAGATACAATCAAGTTCAAAATTCAGTCTATCCAAAATCAGAATAATTGGATACAATATCCAACATCCAGTATCCAATTTCTATTATAATCATTATTAACAGGTTGTCAACAAGCAATTTCCAAAAGGACAACACAGATAGTTTATCGACAGCGATCAGGATAAATTGAACAACCAATACCGATCCAATCTCCCTGTTTCATTAACAATCCACCTGGAAAAGGAGCATACTGATGTCCGAAAACAGCACCCCCCTGAATAGTGATGAATTCCTGTTGACCATATTCCTCAAACACGACCAGACTCATAACCTGACCGAAATCGGTGAGAAACTCGGCAAAACCGGGTTCTGGAAAAACTTCCCCCCGGAGGGCATTGAAGTTGCCTCCTGGTATGTGATGATGGGTATCGGCCAGGTTGTCACCCTCAAGGTGCCTGCCTCCCGGCTGCGCGAAGTGAACGTTGCTATCGAGCGAAACGCATGGGGGGCCTTCAGCACAGAGTTCTATACCACCTACGACTTCAGAGACATCTGGAAAGGCTTCCGCGAGAAAGCTCTCGCAGATGACAAGTAAACAAGAGGGTAATTCCATGAAAACGACTTACACCATCAAGCCCATCCTCACCGGCTGGCAATATCTGGACAAAGGACTCTACGCCACCTTCCGGGATGGTCTGGGCACCATCCTCGAGCACCCCGTTTTTGCCTGGCTGCTGGAAGGCGGCGGCCATAAATATCTCGTCGACACCGGCATGGCAAGCACAGACATCTCAAAAAAGTATCACCACGACGGCCGTCAGGACCCCGGCACAGCCATCCATGAACAGCTTGAAAAACTGGGGGTCGGCACAGATGAGATTGAAGCCATCATCTTCACCCACCTGCATTGGGACCATTGCTACAACATGAAGCAATTCAAAAAAGCGAAATACTACGTCAGCGATGTTGAGTACGCCTTTGCCCTTGACCCCATCCCGCCCTACTGGGGCTCCTATGAGCATCCCAATGCCGGCCTCACCCCGCCGTTTGATGGCTGCGAGTTTGAACTCATCTCCGGCGAGCAGAAAATCTTTGATGGCATTACCATCGTTCCCACTCCCGGTCACAGCCCCGGCCACATCGCCGTCTCAGTCAACACCGAAAAAGGCGATTACTGGATCATCGGCGATCTGATGTTCCTGCGCGACAACCTGGAACCCGACAAAAAACACGGCTGGCCCTACACCCCGCCAGGACGCTTCGCCAACTTCATCGATATTTGGCACAGCATGGTAAAGACCATCGAGAACGCTGATTACATTCTGATGACCCACGACCCAGAACATCTCGATAAACCTGTTTACCCAATCCCCGAATAAAGAAGGAAAGAACCATGATCCCTTTGCCAGAAGACAGCCCATTCCGAAAATTCTATGCCGAGAGCTATGAGATCAACCCGGATGATTACATCACGCTGGAATACTATCTCGAAACGGACGCCAATCCTTATGAGACCGCAGCTCACCTGTGCCAGGAGCAATCCACCGCGCAGTTCAAACGTGTTGACGTGGACGAAGACTTCCGCCCCCTGCATGCGGCCAAGGTGGTTTCGGTGGAACCCAACACCCGCCAGGAATTATTTGTGGACGAGAGCAATCCCGGCGCAGAAGAAGCCACCAAGGCGGGCTGGTGGGTGACCATCCTCTACCCGCACCGCAACTTCGGTCCGCGCATCCCCAACCTGATGACGGCCATCTGCGGTGAAGGCGCTTTCCATTCCCCTCATGTAAAAACCATCAAGCTGATGGATATTCACTTCCCGGGCAGTTACCTGACCCATTTTGACGGCCCCCGCTTCGGCATCCAGGGCATCCGTGACATGCTCGGCGTCTACGACCGCCCCCTGACCCTGGGCGTGATCAAACCTAACATCGGCCTTGGTTCCGAGCCCTTTGCCGAACTGGGCTATAAAGCCTGGCTGGGTGGTCTGGACATCGCCAAGGACGATGAGCTGCTGTGCGACACTCCCGCCAACCCCTACGCCACGCGCACCAAACTGCTGGGCAACTACCGCCTGCAAGCGGAAAAAGAAACCGGGATGAAGAAGATGTACCTCGCCAACATCACCGACGAGGTGGATAAAATGCCGGAGCTGTATGATATGGCCCTCGAACACCACGTCAACGCGGTGATGATCAACGGCATGACCACCGGCCTGAGCATCGTACGCGCACTGGCCAAGCGCGGCCAACTGCCCCTTTTCTCTCATTTCGACTTCATCGCCCCCTTCACCCAAATCAGGACTTTCGGCGTATCACTGAAGGTGGTCAACAAACTCCACCGCCTGGCTGGCTATGACTGCATCATCTACCAGGGCCTCGGTGACCGGATGGGCACCACCAAAATGGATGTCCTGACCGCCTTCCAGGCCTGCGTGGAACCGATGGGCCACCTGCGCCCCTGCCTGCCCGTGCCCGGCGGCAGCCAATGGGCTGGCTCCTTCAAAACCCTGTATGAAATGTTTGGCAGCACTGATTTTGGCATCGTCCCCGGACGGGCCGTTTTCAGCCACCCCATGGGGCCGGGTGCTGGTGCAACCGCCCTCCTGCAGGGCTGGGAAGCCGTGCAGCAGAACATCCCGCTGGAGGATTACGCCCGGGAGCATGAAGAACTGCGCCAGGCGATTGCATCACATTAATCTACAGATCCATTTACAACTCGATGCAAAGGGTCTTTTCTCCTCTTCCCTTTGCACACAAAACAGCGAGGGCTTGCCAATGCAAGCCCTCGCTGCATAATACTGCCTACCTTCACTCCATCAACACGAAGGCCTTCTTGACCATCGATTCAAAATCCCTCATATCGGGGTCATACTCCAGCAGACCGCCAACCCGCTTGACCTCATAGAGCACATCCATCATGCTGCTTTCCTCGGCGTAGAAACTGTCGCGCAGGATCTCGGCGAACTCGGCCACCAGCACGCTGCGCTGGAAGTAGGGATCCGCCTCATCAAAATCACGCTGCAGGTCATAGGTGTAGAAGCCGCGGGACATCTCGGACGGCGCCCGGGTCTCGGGGTCGATCCAGCGCAGATGCACGCTCGCGATCTCGCCTTCCGCCTCTGGGTAGAGCTTGACTTCATACAGGGCCGTCACGCTGTGGCCTGCGCCCATCTCGCCGGCATCCACTTCATCATTGCGGAAATCTTCGTCCGCCATGTCGCGGTTCTCGAAACCCACCAGACGGTAGCGGGAGACCACTGCGGGGTTGAAGTCCACCTGCACGCGGGCGTCCATCGCGATCACCTGCAAGGTGCTGGTCAGGTTGGTGACGAACACGCGCTCGGCCTCGTCAATATCGTCCACGTAGGCGTAGAACCCGTCGCCCTGGTCGGCAAGTTGCTCCATGAGCGCGTCGTTGTAATTGCCCATACCAAAGCCCACCGTGGTCAGGGTAACGCCTTCGCTGGCGTAGTGTTTGATCTCGTCCCAGATGCCGCCTGCGCTGGTCTCGCCCACATTGGCAACGCCGTCAGAGCACAGGATCACGCGGTTGATGCCGCCGGGGGTGAAGGCCGCCAGCGCCTGCCGGTATCCCAGCCGCAAGCCAGCCTCGGCATTGGTAGCGCCTTCCGACTGCAGGCTGTAAATGGCGCGCATGATCTTCGATTTGCGGTTGGCAGGGGTCGGTTCCAACACCACACGGGCCTTTGAGCCATAGACCACAATGCTGACCGTATCATCCCCGTTCAGTTCATGCACCAGCAGCTCCAACGCGTCCTTGACCAGCCCCAGCCTGTTTTCCATGTCCATCGAGCCGGAAACGTCGATCACGAAAGTCAGGGAGGCGTGTTTGCGGTTCTCGGGGGACACCGCATAGCCCTGGATACCTACACGCATCATTTGGTAGCGCTCGCTCTCAGTGAAGGGCGCTTCACCACCGTCGACCTGGATATTGAAGCGTTCCTCCTCATCCGGCAGGCGGTAGCCCTGACGGAAGTAATTGACGAACTCCTCCACGCGCACCGAGTCCTTGTCGGGCATGTTGCCGTCGCTCAGGAAGCGGCGTGCCACCGTATACGAACCCGTGTCCACATCCAGGGCAAAGGTGGAGAGATTGTCGTCTTCCGTGTCAATCGTCGGGTTGACGCCGTAGTTCTCAAAGAAGGTCGTGTCATAGGGTTCCCCGTTGGGCGGGGACATGGTCGGTGCGGGTGAGGGATAGGTCACCGGGGCTTCTTCGTACACCGGCGCGGCGGCTTCCGACGCGGGAGATTCATACTCAAGCACCGGGGCCGTGGACTCAACTTGCGGGGCTGCCGGTGAGCAGGCACCCATCAGCAGCGAGATCAAAACCAATACAGTCAAAGGGATCAAATATCTTCGGGCGTTCATTTTTTCTCCTCATGTCAGTTGAACCACTGAACATCTTGTTATGCCCAGCATAGCAAAACTGCCCGCATGGGGCTTGATAAGCGTCTGACATCGCCCTGACATTTTGTTGACAAGAAAATTGATTTTCCCCCGATTAATATCTAAGAGCTGCTAAACCGCAAAAACTGCATGACAATCTAAAAAATGTAAATCGGACTTTCAGATAGTAGTATATTCACTTGCCCATTTTTCTTCTATGGATAGGAAAGAAAATGTGTACATTCCCAATCATCCAAACCTGGCGAATACCCACAGACCCGATTTCGTCGTGTAAATGGAAATTTCAGAATATACCAATCATCGTACAAATCATAAGCAAAGCCGTGACCATTGCTTGTTTCAGGGATTCTTTCCAAGTACATTGGTATTAGATCATTTAAGCTGTCTGGATAAATACCGGTATCCTGATAATATCTTTCGATAGCTTCAATAATTGCTTGCCCTGTTTCTACGCCTTCCTTCCTCTCCTCATTTTCCCAAGTGATCGTAGGAAGCCATTCTGGATCTATTGTTGAAATTGGATTATCAGTTTTGGAGACTGTCGGAGACACCGGCGCCGGCGTGGACGTGGCCGCGGGCGCTGGCGTCTGTGTGGCCGTCCCCGCCTCCAGCGCCTCCCCCTCATTCCCCGCGCACCCGGCAAGGAGAATGACAACAACTATGCAGCAGAAAAGCAATATGATCTTCTTCATCACACCCCAAATGCTATTCATCCAATAACTCAGTAAAGGTTATATTCGTTTGCTTTGTCTTTTTTTCATAAACCTTAAACATAACTGCTAACGTAATTAAATAAAGTCCAAAACCTGATAAATAGATTTTTAGGTGTTCAGGATCCCTTGAAAATATTATGTTTAATAGCATGATAATCAAGATCACAGAATATGGAAGGAATGAAGGTTTATATTTTGACATCTCTTTTCTTCTATACTTTAACCACCTCTATCAAGCTAACAATAATTCCCAAAAAAAGACCTATCAATAAGGGCATCAATAATTGTTCAAAAAGAATAGGATCTTGCATAAATAGTAATAACACCATTCCGTGTAAAACACTCCCAGATATCATAATGTCCAAAAAACTGATTTCTTGCGAATATACCTGCGCATGAACCCTCCTAAGAACCTGTTTGCGTTTTCAGCGAATTCGCTAATTAGAAAGTGCTATCCCACCAACAAATAAAACCTCTTACAACCTCTTACTGATCTCCCCCGCCGTCAGGTACAGACAATGCCGCGCATGGTCGGAAAGATTGCTGAACTTCAACGCCCCCAGGCAGGCCAGGTACTGCGCCACGTCCATCTCGCGCGGATTGGATTGATTGAATAAACAGCGCCGCCCCACTTCCTGCACCGCCTGCCACAACGGATCACCGCCGGACTGCAAGGTCTCCAGATACGCCGCCGGAGAAGCCTCCCGCACCGCGAGGATATGCGCGATCACCTCCGCCCCCAGGCGCGCAAAGTCAAACAACGGATGGCCATTGCGCGTCTCGGCAAAGTCGATCAGCCACACCAGCCCGCCCGGCCCGACGAGCACATTCTCCAGGTTCAGGTCCCCGTGGATCACCGAGCGCGTGCCCTGGACAGGCTCCGCCAGCACATCGGCCAGACGCTCCAGCGGATCAGGCAAACCGAAGCGCTCAAACCCGGCCACATAGCCAGCAAACAGGCTGCTCTGCGTCTCCACCACCTCCGCCAGGCTATTGGCGGGCGGCTGGGTGCTCAACCAGCGCAGGCGCAGGGGCGGCTGTCCCCCGGCCGCCTTGCCAAACAGGCTCAATGACTGCCGGTCCGCGCGCATCTCAAACTGCCGGAACTTCGCCACGCGCACCACGTCCCCGATCTGCAGGGACTGCGCATAGGGGCTGGTATTTTCGTCCAGCGTTACGCGTCCTCTCCCGCTATTCCCACTATTCAATGGACGCAGCACAAGGTGCGGCGGCAGCAGGCGGTCATACTCCTGCATCGGCCGGAAGGTGTAGGCCTCGCGCTGCATCCACCAGCTCGGGCCGAAAGTGTCATAAACGGAATGGATCAACCCCGGCTGCGGATCATCCAGCAGGGCCAGGCGCAGGCTCATCGGGCCGCGCCCCGGCTCGGCGATGAAGGTATACTGCATCGCCGCCAGGTCTCCGCCGCGCAGCACCACCGGCGCATGCTGAATGCGCGCCGTGATCGGCGGCAGGCGGTCTTTGACAAAGTCCTCGTAATTGGCATACTCCTGCTGGATCGACGCCCGCGGCCCGATCTTGACGATCGTCGCCGCGTCGCTCTGCCCATTGGCGCGGATCGGCAGGGCCAGGTAGGTACTCGCCCCCGAATAGCCGGAGAGGAACTCCCCTGCCAGGGTCAGGCGCGCATAGCGTTTGAAGAGTGCGCGCAGCAGCTCGGCCTCATCCGCGGGCAGCTTGGTGCCCGGCGCAGGCTCGATCACCAAACTCGGGTTGGGCTCGCGCGTCTGCAAGCGCGGCATCTCTCCGCGGCGCAGGACCACCGTGCCCAGCATCATCCCGCTGCCCAGCAGCAGACCCGCCAGGCCGGTCAGCAAGGCCGGTGTGCGCCCCATCCCCAGGAAGGAGGTAACGCGTACCTCCAGCGCCTTGTTCAGCACCTGCTCCTCACGCAGCACGGTCTGCGGATCATCCTCCGCAACCCAGCGCAGCACCAGCGTAACAGAAAGGCGGTGCCGTCCTGCGCTCTGCGGATTGATGCTCCAGCGCCAGGTAACGTCCTTGCCTGGCTGCACGGCCTGTTCCTGCTCACCCTCCGGCGAAAGGTCAAAGCCCGCACCGTCCAGTCGCGCGGCAGCCATCAGTGCATAACCCGGCTCATATTCCAGCGGCACTTCCTGCACGTCTACCGTGTGGTCGTCAAACTCCGTGGTCACGCTGTACCCATCCCCCGTATACACCAGCGACAGGCGCAGCACATCCGAATCCCCCTTCTTCATCTCCACAGGATATTCCAGCTCCAGCATGCGCTCTTCCACATACGGCGTGGGCGTCAGCCCCTGCGTCGGCGCAGGCGTCGGGCTGGGCATGGGCATCGCCGTCGGCTGCTCAGCTTCCACCTCCTCGCCGGGGCCTGCGTCGCTTCCACCACTTCCGGCTCGCTGGCCGGCGCGGGCATACACGACGTCAGCACCATCAGGACCACTAACGTGAGAACAGCCAGCAAGACCTTCCAGGCGCGCTTCACGGCAGCCCTCCCGGCACGCTGAACAGCGCCCCGTCCAGCAGGAACTGCTCCACCTGCACCGGCGTGGGCCGCAGGGCATAACACCAGCGCCGCCAACGACACCGCCAGCAGGGCCACCCCCGCCCAGAAAAGGAGCTTGCGCAGTTTGTTCTTTTTCATACATTTATTATAGCGAGTATTGGTCTCAGGATAATCAAATCAAGATGAATTCTTTCATAATCGTGAACCTTGCCCCCCTTGTCAAAGGGGGGTAGGGGGGATTAGATCAAAATGCAACACGGCATAACACCATCCCCCTGCGAGAAACTTCCCTGCTTGTGTCATTGCGAGGGAGCGATAGCGACCGTCACTCCCTGGCACCATCACCCAGGGCAGGTGGGCGATCTCACTCCACTTGGGTGAGATCGCCGCGTCGGCCGCTGGCCTCCTCGCGATGACAACACCAGTTCCCCCACAATACTGTACAATATCCAGTATGAACACATCCGTCTGGGACACCTACCCCGCAACCTACCGCACCGAAACCGTGCAGGCCATCCTGCGCGCCGTGGGCGCCGGAGAATCCTTTGTCGTCGTCGGCCTCAGCGGCTCCGGCAAAAGCAACCTGATGGGCTTCCTCGCCCACCGCGTTGAACATGGCCCCCAATTCATCCTCGTCGACTGCAACCGCCTGCGCGGCGGCCAGCCCGAAGACCTCCTGCGCCTCATCCACCAGGCCCTCGGTCAGGAACCCGCCCCCGGCGACCTGCTCTTCAGCCTCGAAGACCTCATCGCCAGCCAGCTCACCGCCCAGCCGCGCGGCCTGTGCCTGCTGCTCGACCGCTTCGACAGCCTGCCAGACGAAGCCCTGCCCGCCATTGCCAGCAACCTGCGCGCCCTGCGTGACAGCTTCAAATACCAGCTCACCTTCGGCATCGCCTCCCGCCGCCCCGTCCCTCAAGACACCGAACTCAACGAACTCTTCTACGGCAACACCTTCTGGCTGGGGCCGCTCTCCAAGGACGATGCCCGCTGGAGCGCGAATCAATACGCCCAGCGCCGCGGCGTTGAGTGGGATAACGCCCTCATCGAGCAGATCATCGATATCTCCTGGGGATACCCCTCCATGCTGCGCGGGGTGTGCGAAGCCGCCGCCGCAGACGCTCCCCTGGACGGGATACCCTGCGCGAGCACCCCGCCGTCAAACGCCGCGTGAAAGAATTCTGGCGGGACGAACCCGACGCAAATGCTGTGAAGTCTCAGCGGACTGGCGAAGCACCCCCTTTTGTCTCAAGACCAGCCCACCGCCCAGCCGGACGTGGACAAACTCACCGCCAGCGAATTCAAGCTCTACAGCTACTTCCAGGCCCACCCGGATCAGGTCTGTTCACACGATCAGCTTATGCAAGCCGTGTGGCAAGAAGAAAAGCAAATCGAAGGCATCCGCGATGACCGCCTGGCCCAGCTCGTACGCCGCCTGCGCGCCAAGATCGAAACCGATCCCTCCAAGCCGCAATTGATCCAAACCGTACCCGGACGGGGGTATCGCTTCACACCATAGGCGACCTGATTTCTGCGACCGGTATGTAGCAAAGTAAAAGAAACCAGACCTGACTCAATGAAGTCAGGTCTGGTTATTACCATCAAGGCTATGATTCCCATGTTCAGGATTTGTGGCAGTGATGAGCGCCTATTGCCCGATCCTGTCCAGGTCCCAGATTTTTACGTTATCCAACTCAATCACTTCCATTTGAGATAATGGGGAACTATCGTATATATTGAATTGCATATGGACGGGACCTGCATCCAGCTCAGTGAGATTGTATGATACCAATAAAGATGAATTGACATAAACAAATAAAACCGGATATTTATTAATTATCGTGACCGTACCCGGTTCCGCGGGATCAAAATCTTTTTTCCCATCAATTTTATCAACTAAAATATCAGATTTTTGTGTATAAAAATTCCAGGTGCCATTAGAAATCAATTGAAAGTTTATTGTTTTCTCTGGATAAAAAATCTGGTATTCGATATCAACCACGGTTTGGTTAAAAATAATATCTGCCTGCAGGACATAATTCACATATTGCTGCATAGCTGGATGGGACAAAACCGACTGCTCGCAATTGGGATCCACGCTGCATTTTACTGATCCGTCAGTGATGCTCATCTGTGCTCCGTCCGTGTTGGAACAAACTTCATTGGAATGAAGCAAATAAGAAGAATACTGCCAACGGGGATCAACCTGAGAAAAGTCATCTGCAAAAGCAGGCGGCTGACCTTCAACCGCTGCCAAAATAGTTTCAGGATAGATTAGCGTATCCAGGTTCCAAATTTTCACATTGTCTATTTCAAACGCTTCACCCGGAGGTAATTGAGTACTTTCGCTAAACAAATTTAAATCCATATTAACTGGTCCATCATACGTCTCGGGTAGAGTGTATGATATCAGCAGAGATGAATTGGCGTAATAGAATACGGTCGAATTAATATTGATCATGGTAAATGTGACCGGTTCTGAGGGATCAAATTCAATTCTCCCGTCAATCTTGTCATCGGCACTTCCAGCGTTTTCTGCAAAGAGAGTCCAACCACCATAAGAAGTCAGATTAAAGCCCACCCCCCTATCTGATGGATAGAACGTTCGGAACTCTAAAGTGCCCAGGGTTTGGTTAAAATTGATATCCGCCTGGAAGACATAATTCTCATAGTCCTGCATAGCCGGATGAGATAAGAGTCCCTGCCGGCAATTGGGATCTACGCCGCATTTCATGGATCCATCGATAATGCTCATCTGTGCCCCATCTGTATTGGAGCAAATTTCATCTGCATGGAGTACATGGGGAGAATACTCCCAGTGGGGGTCAACCGTAGAGAAATCATCTGAAAAGACAGGCGGCTGACCTTCGATCAGGGCCAGGATGGTTTCAGGATATATCAAATTGTCCAGATCCCATGCCTTGACATTATCCATCTCGAGCGTTTCAATTTCAGTTAAGCTGTCTGTCCAATTTTCCACCATAAATCGCATTTCCTGGGGGCCATCATATGTCCAGGGAGTTTCAAAAGAGGTGACCAGAACTGAATTCAAATAATATAAATATGTTGTGCCCCGATTAATGATGGTGAGCGTGACCGGTTTTCGGTAATCTACTCCCGTACTCCCCCTCATACCGTTAACCGAATGCGTAGTGCTTGAATCCCATGTTTCAAAAACCCAATCATACTTCGACAAAACAAAACTAAATGTTTTAAGTTCTTCTTCCCCGGGATTCAGCGGAGCCGTGTTAATAGCCCATCTCATATCGGTTTCCGGGAAGCTAATATCCAATTGCAAAACATAATCACGATAGGGTAAATCCTGATGGGATACCCAACTGAACGGGCAATCGGGAGTCACGCTGCGCTGCATTACCCCATCTGTGATGCTAATTTTCGCTGCATCCCTGTTGGAACAATATTGCTTATCAATGTCTGCATACCAGGCAAGGTCTACCCGCGAGAAATCGTCCGCAAAGTCAGGGGATTGATGCGCGGCAGCATCCAGAATAGGCTTCCCCCAGGCATTAGCTTCCACCACCCATTCGGCAAGTTCAGGCGTCGTGCTGCTTTCTTCAGGTGAAGCTGGTATGCTTTCCGGTTCTGTTTCAGCGACTTTTATCGGGCTTGATGTGACTTCCTCTGCCGCAAGTGTACTTGCCGGCCCGGAAATGAGCTTTGCAAACGGAGAACCAGGCAGCACAACAAACAAAGCCAGCGCAGCAACCAGCACCACACCAACCCAAACCAGCGGGCGAATCCAGAAAGGCTTGCCCCCCTCGCGCCCTCCTTTCACCTGCACCCGCCTGCGTGCCTCCTTTAAAGCCTTGATGCGCAGAGGAATCTGTTCTGCATCCTCAGGCTTGAGTGAAAGATATTTATTTAGCGCGTAAATGGCTTCATCGTACTCCCCTAACCGCTCCATGCGTTCCGCATGACTGCGCAGACTGACCATCTGTTCTTCTTGCGCCCTCTGGCGGATCTTGTCCAATGCGGGAGGGGCAATTTCATCTTTGCCCAGCAAGCGTTGATAGGCTTCCAAAAGACCTGCAGCATCCTGCCAGCAGCGGTTCTCACTGGCACGCTGTCCCCAGGCCAGCAGCACGTCCTTGATCCCCCGCTCACCCGCTACCAGTCCCTCCAGATCTCGAACCGATGCTTGCAGATCCATATCGTTCGGAGTATATTCCAGCGCCTTTCGGGCTTGATCCAAAGCTGTTTTCTCCGCGCCGGAAATCGCACTCACCGCGCGATTTTGGTACAGCCGCGCCATTTGCCTGCATCCGTCTGCGTGGCGCGGACTGATCCTTAGCATTTGCTGGTAAGCATATTCTGCCTCATCCAATCGCCCCATCGCGAAGCGATGATCACCCAGAGCCAGGTAAGCCCCGCAATACCCGGATTGGGCGGCCACATCTTCAGGGAAAAGGAGTAGGAGTTCTTCATATTCAGCTGCGGCACGTCCAAAATCTTCCCTGGCCCGATAAGCGCCCGCCAACCCCATACGCACTTCGTAGTTATCTTCCTCGGACTGCAGCGCTTCCTGGAAAATGGCAATCGCTTTCTCTGGTGCACCCTGGTCAAGATACTCATACCCCACCTGCAGCAACCGGCTGACAATCGGATTAATCTTATCCAGTTCCTCACGCACCTGCTCGATAGAGCGGTTCTGGATCAGCCACAATTTCAACAAATAGATCACAAAGTGGTTCCCGCTTGCCAACACATCTTTCTCGCGCAGATGCAGGATGGCCAATTCCAGGTCCTGACGGATGAAGCGAACTTTCTGTCTTTTCAGGAATTTATCCAAGGTGCTCAGATCCGCACCCTTCTCAAACTGCGCCAAACTGGCTAACACCCATTTTTCCAGTTCCGAGGCCTCGTCCCACACAAACTTCAGGTTTACCGTGCCGCGTTCGATCACTGCATCCAGTACATTTTCTACATCTACTTTAGTCACCTGCCAGCGATCCAATTTCTGACACACTGAAAACAGTTCATGGCAAATCAGTTGAATGAAATAGGGATGCCCAGAGGTAAGATCATAAATATAATCGACCGCATCCAGGTCGTATTGGACGATTCCTGCCACGGGTTGTGTGACCAATTCGCGCGCTTCGTTCTCCCCCAGAAAACTGATCTTGCGATATAAGGATTGCTTGAAAAAGCCTGTATAGGCGGCCTGCATGTTCTCCAGCTTGCGCCCTGACGATCCGATAGAAAAAACGAAATTGAGTTTATCATAGACTCATCAGGTGCTTCAGGATCGCCAAAAATGGCAGCGCAAGCGATTCCTGCGCAGAAGCAGATTCCAGCGTGTCAAACTCATCAAACGTGAGCAAGAGCACTCTGTCACCCAACCGCTCTTCCACTTCCGGCAAAAAACCTGATTCAAAATATTCCGGGTCGCTTTCAAAACGCTTGCGATCCGGGTCTGGCATATCCAATGTGCGGGTGATCTCCCGCGCCAGCCACCACAAGAAGCGCGGCAGAGTGGTATTGACCCGTCCTTGCAAATCGATAAAGATAGGAAGATATTTCTCGGGCAAACGTTCATCAAGATGCTTGAGGACGGAGGTTTTTCCTACCCGCCGCTGCCCATGTATAACCAGAATATGATTAACGAATTTTCCGGACAGCGATCGTTCGATCCATGAGAACACATCCTCGCGACCGAAGAACATGCGCTTTTCAAGAACGGGCGCGCCAGCGATATACGGGTTGATTTTTTCAACCATATCCACCTCTTTTTTTCTGTCCAGACATATATTCTATTCAATAAACTTGTTAAGATCGTTCCATATTGCTGCACTGATACACTGGCAGAACTTTACCTGTAATTGGCCAGTATTTTTTCGTTTCCGCGTAAACCACCCTTTAACAATAGCAAGATCCAACATGCCAAATACAACGAAACAGTGATTATAATCCCCAATCATCAATATTATATCGCTTTTCAAGCATAAACTGCCACTGGATAGCTGTGCATCGCCTGCTTATATAACGTCAACGCTTTTTCGGTATCGGAATCCAGATAACCTTCTGCTTCTTTCAGCAAGTCTTCCATCAAGCAGTCCCTTCCCGACATAGCATCACTCATTAATGCCCCCCTGCCCTTTCTTCCTTTTATACTCTCCCGCCAGCAGAAGATTGGCATAACTGTCGAATAGATAGGAGAAAACCGAAAGACCATAAGCAGGCGGTTTGCCTTTGGAAAGCGGCGGAGAATCGGGCAGTTCCACCTCAGCGATCACAAAGCCCTCCTCTCCCGCAGGCACCTGCGCCAAAACCTCACCAGATGCGTCCGCGAGATACGTTTCCTCAAAATACCCGGCCTCCACCCTGATCTTATCTGCCTGCGGCAGGTACTTCCACAGACGCGGTGCTGTCATCGCCATGCCCATCAACGATGCGCGCGACTTGGGCAGCAAGCTGGAAAACCTTCCCGTCCCGGTGGTGTTGACCAGCGGCACGCCCAGATGAAGGGCCTGCCGGCGCAAAAGCGATCCAAAAGAATCGTCCGCCGTTTGCTGAATTTGCGCTTGCGCCGGACCAAGACTTTCAAATGGCACCTGCAGTCCATCGGGCATGTGCAGCACCATGCGATGTACCAACGGCGGGCAGCTGCACACAACCATCATCTGCACCTGGTCAGCATAGCGTGCCCATAAATCCGTATGAGCCACATCCCAGCAGATGAGCAACCCCAGCCGGCCCAGGTCGGTATCCGCCACCATGACTTCGCTACCTCCGCGGAAGTAAGCCCGCTCCCAGACCCAGGGATAATGCTTGTCATACTGCCACTCACGTCCGTCTGGCGCGGTCAGCAGCATGGTGTTGAAAATCTCATCCCCTTCACAGCGCAGGAATGTACCTGCCAAATGGACACCATGCGCCGCGGAGAAATTCCGCATCCAGGTGGCAGTCGATCCATTAGACCGCTCGACCTGTGCATACACTGCATCGCTGTACACGTAACCCGTGTTGAATAATTCCGGCAGCACCAGCAATTGTGCGCCCTGCTCCACGGCGCGCAGCATGATCTCCTTGGCACGGGACAATCGTTCTTCCTTTGGCGCAAATCCGGCATCCATCTGAATAGCAGCTACTTTGATCACGATTGTCATGTAATTTCCTGATCCCTTCATAACCGAGTAACTGATCAACTACTCCCTTCCCCTATTATAGAGACTTTTCGATTTCAGATATAATACCCTCATTGCTTTCCCATTATTTCATTAAAGGTAAACTCCCTTGTCCCCCAAACATCCCCTGATTCAACCTTCCACCAAAGAATACTGGCAGCAAGCCAAAGACAAAGAAGGCTTCTCCTTCTTCGACCGCCTGCACGGCTACGTGTATGCCCGCTGGATCTATCTCTATATCGGCCTCGCCAGCGGACGCCACCCCCTGACCAAAAAACTCGGCCCGCCCATCGCAAAGATCGGCACAAAGCTGATCCTGCTCTTCGGCACGCGAGCAAAACGAAGACAAATGAGAAAACCAAAGAACGCATCACCTTCGCAGACACCTATCACGGCAAGGTGCTGCCGCTGGAATCCGCCAAAGAGATGGTCATGGTCAACGAAGATATCAACATGCCCGACCTGGAGAAAGTGATCCCCTACAACAGCGCGCGCGAGATCGTCCTGCAGAACCCTGACCACATCGTCGTGATGGACTGCCCCTGCCGCGTGGCGCAGGAGAATCCCTGCACGCCCATTGACGTGTGTCTGGTGATCGGCGAGCCCTTCGCCAGCTTCGTCACCGAACACCACCCCGAGCGTTCGCGCTGGATCACCCCCAACGAAGCCGTGGACATCATCCAGGCCGAGGAAGACCGCGGCCATGTGCACCACGCCTTCTTCAAGGATGCCATGCTGGGGCGTTTCTATGCCATCTGCAACTGCTGCTCCTGCTGCTGTGCGGCGATCAACGCCCACCACAACGGCACCCCCATGCTGGCCTCCTCCGGCTATGTGGCCCAAGTGGACGAAGACAAATGTGTGGCCTGCGGCATCTGCGCTGATACCTGCCAATTTGACGCCCTCACTCTCGGTGATGACGCCATCGCCGTCGACCGTGCCGCCTGTATGGGATGCGGGGTATGTGTTTCGCACTGCCCGCAGGACGCCCTCTCCCTGCTGCGCGACCCCGCCAAAGGCGAGCCACTGGAGATCCATAAACTGATGGAAGAAGCCATGCGGGCCTCCTGATCTTCCATTTCCAATACAATCTCTCTCGTTTTTACAACCAGGGCTATGGTAAAATTTTTGTTCCTGTCTGTACCAATTTTTAAGGTTCCAAACACTAAGACACCAATAAGAGCAGCCATACCCAAATGACAACTATTTTCTTTGCCACCGACATTCACGGTTCCCACATTTGCTGGAAAAAATTCATCAACTCCGGCAAATTTTATAACGCTGAGACGATCATCCTCGGCGGCGACATCACCGGCAAAGCGATTGTGCCGATCATTCATCTGAGCGGCGATGCCTATCGCGCCGTGCTGCTGGAACAGGAAACCCTGCTGGATGGCGAGGATGCTGTGCAGGAAATGGAAAAGCGCATCCAGAGCCGCGGCTATTATCCTTACCGCACCACCCCCGACGAGATCACCGAACTGAAAGCCCAACCCGAAAAACTGGATGCCCTCTTTGCTGTCGAAGTCAGAAAAACTCTCGAGCAGTGGCTGGACTACGCGGATGAAAAACTGAACGGCAGCGGCATCCGTTGTCTGGTAACCCTCGGCAATGATGATGCTTTTGACCTGGATGACCTGGTGCGTACTTCCAAACACGTCCATCTTGCCGACGGCGAGTGCATCCCCCTCGATGACCACCATGAAATGATCTCCTCCGGCTGGAGCAACCAGACTCCCTGGCATACCTACCGCGAGGCCACCGAAGAACAACTTCAGCAGCGTTACGCCAAACTGGTCGCCAAAATCAACAACCCCCAACAGAGCATCTTTCAACTTCCACGTACCACCCTTTAATTCCTCCCTCGATCAGGCCCCCGAGATGACCGCCGACCTGCGCCCGCGCTTTGCCGGTAATTCACTGGTGCCCGTGGGCAGCACCGCCGTGCGCGCTGCCATCGAAGAAGCCCAGCCGCTGCTTGGCCTGTTTGGACACATCCATGAAAGCAAAGGTACCGCCCGCATCGGCCGCACCCTGTGCATCAACCCCGGCAGCATGTACGAACAGGGCGCCCTGTGCGGCGCAGTCATCAGCCTGGGCCGCAACAGGATCAAATCCCATATGCTCACCACCGGGTAACCCCGGCATTTTAATTTTGCATTCATCTATTTTTCAAGGAGAAAGTAATCATGGCTTCCTCATCACGTGATACAACCGGAGATCTTTTTGTCCGCAAGGCAACTGGTCTGGTACGGTCCTGGTCAGTCTTTGATGCCTTCGTCTATGCCGCCTTTTCAATCAATCTGGTCACCCTCGGTCTGTACATCTTCAGCCAGATGTACTACCTGGAAGGCGGTTTACTACCCACCCTGCTGATCAGTTCAGCCTTCGTTCTGTTTGAAGTACTGGTCTACGCATCCTTGATCGCGGTCATGCCGCGTTCCGGCGGAGATTATGTCTGGCAGAGCCGCATCCTCGGCGGCGGCATCGGCTTCGTGCTGGCCGTTACCGGTTGGTGGTTCATCCTCTGGCTGTGGGTGCCTTTATATGGCGATATGTTCCGCCACCTTTTCCTCACCCCCATCTTTGGCTTGCTGGGCGCAAAAGACCTGGCCCTGTGGTTTGGTCAAAATCCGCTGGGCCTGTTCATCACCACGCTGGTGGTGTGCGGGTTTGTCGGCCTTCTATATCGCCATCGGGATGAAATGGTACGCCCGCATCCAGAAGATCTGCTTCTGGCTGGGGCTGGCTGGTCTGGTAATCGTCTTTGGCCTGCTGCTCTTTGGCAGCCCGGAAGCTTTTCAGATGAGCCTCGACCAGGAAATGCCCGGTCTGTTTGGCACCGCAGAGAACGTATACGCTGCCACGATGGCCGCCGGGCAGGAAGCCGGCGCTGCTGCCCCGATGGTGGGCGGCGGGCTGGGCGCCATCCTGATGGCAATGCCCTTTATGGTCTTCTTCAACCTGTGGCCCAACTGGGGCACCGCCCTGTATGGCGAGATCCGTGGGGCAACCGATTTCAAACGCAATTTCTCCGGCATGGCCTGGGCATTGATCATCACCACCGCGCTTGGGCGTGGTCTTCTTCTTCCTCGTGCAAAAAACCTTCACCTGGGACTTTTACATGAACGCCAACGCCGCCTGGTGGAATTATGCCTGGGGCTACACCGATCAGGTGCCGCCTCTGCCCATCTGGCCAAACCCGATCCTGCTGGCATCGATGATGCTCCCCGGCCGTTTCCTCAAGATCCTCGTGGTACTGTTGATCAGCTTCTGGTGGTTCGGCTGGTCCGGGACCGTCTTCCTCAGCTCGACCCGCATCATCTTCGCCGCCGCCTTTGACCGCCTGCTGCCCGAAAAGGTTGCCGAAGTGGATGAGAAAACCCATACGCCGGTGGTATGCCCTGCTGCTGATGGTCGTTCCATCCATCATCGTCTCGGCCCTGTTTGCCTGGAACGTGTTCAGCTTCCAGTCACTGACCCTCAACTCGACCCTGGTGATCGCCGTGACCTATCTCGGCACCACCATTGCCGCCATCATCCTGCCCTACCGCAAGCCTGAGCTGTATAATGCCTCCCCTATCGCCAAATACAAAGTATTCGGCATTCCTTTGATCACCGTAGGCGGGGTCATTTTTGCCGCCTTCCTCATCTTCCTGTTGTATGCCTGGCTGATCGACCCGCTGCAGCTCTACGGCATCGGCCTCGCTAACACCAGCTCAATGGTCTTCCTGCTGGTCATGTATGGCCTGGCAACTGCCATCTATTTCGGCTTCAAGCTCTACCGCAAGCGCAATGGCATCAATATTGACCAGGTCTACCAGGAAATTCCGATCGAATGATCAATATGCCGCTGGAATCCCTGCACAATGAATTGACCCGCATTGTCAATCAGGCTGAGGACGAAGGTATTCTGCTGCGTCTGCTCGGCGGGCTGGCCGTGCAATTGCACAGCCCCAGCGCCAATCACCGTGAATTGCAGCGAAGCTATCCCGACCTGGACTTCATTACGGACGCAAAAGGAGGGCAGCAATTGCCCTCCTTCCTGACCAGCATGGGCTACAGCCCTGACAAACGCTTCAACACCCTCAATGGCGCCCGGCGGCAGTTGTATTTCGATGACCAGCACGGCCGCCAGATCGATATTTTTGTCGGCGCATTTGAAATGTGCCACAAACTGCCCCTGGCCGCCCGCCTGCCCGTCGAATCACCGACCATCCCCCTGGCAGAACTGATGCTGACCAAAGCCCAGATCGTCGAGCTGAACCGCAAGGACGTGCTCGACCTTCTTGCCCTGTTCCTCGATCATCCCGTGGGCATCAGCGATGACGAGACCATCAACCAGGAAGTGATCGCCGCCCTGTGCGCCAAAGACTGGGGACTGTATACCACCCTAAATCTAACCCTGGAAAAACTGCGTGCCTTCCTGACCAAAGGGGAAGTCAGCCTGAGCGATGAACAATTACAGACCCTCGAAACCCGCTTCGCCCAACTGGAAACTGCCATCGACACCGCCCCAAAACCAACGCCTGGAAGCTGCGCGCCCGGGTCGGCAAACGCAAACGCTGGTATGAAGAAGTAGAAGAAGTGCAGCGTGTCATAAATCAGCAAAGCTGTCTTCCACAGTTTAGCAACAAAAAACAGGATGGGCTGATATCCCATCCTGTTTATTTCTTACCATCCAACCTGTTTAATTCCCCCAACGCATCCACCAGAAGCAAATACATGGCATGAGACCAAAGCAACGGTTGGGCAATTCTTCCCCATCGATCCACCCAGGGCTGGTAAGAAGCCGGATCATTCAGCACCTGTGGCACCTGCTCGGGAAGCTCCCCATTCGCATCGGCAACAGATTCAATCCATGCCCGAATTTCCTGTGCCTGTTGTCGGCGGCCGGTCAAGGCATCATACCAACCCAGCCAGGCCGCAAGCAGCACCCATTCTCCCCCGCCGAAATACGTATCCTTTGCATAACGCTGCACCCCGCCGGCATGATACAGATCCGACTCAATGCGCGCCACCGTGGCTTTCATGCGCGGGTCATCCAATGCCACCAGGCCATACGGCAGCGCCAGCCCCAGCAAGCTGGCATCCACCATCTCCGTACCAATGATATTTAACAAAATATCCCTCCGGGGCCGCCTTGTTGGTCTACAAACTGTTGAATTTTCTGCATCACGCCAGAGTGGTCAACACCCGTCAGCTGCTGAGCAGCCTTCAAACCGCCATACACGGCAGACAATGTATAGGGATGGATCTGATCAGGGAATTCTTCCCAGCAATCATAGCAAGGCTGCTCCCAGAGGGCAGTCAGATAATCTGCCAGGAGGTTGATCGTAGTTCGCCAATCGTCGGGCAGTATGCTGCCGGATATCTGTTGATGCTCTGCCAGCGCCCACAACCAGGTGCCAAAACCATCCAGTTGATGGTTGGGCCAATCCTCGCCCCCCGCCTGACCTTCCACGGTATAACGGGTATGCAGAATATCGGCAGGAGAAAGTGCCTTGCCGCCGGAAATCTTTTCCACCGCAGCACGCATCACGTCCTGCTTTTTCCCCAGCGTCTCGGCAACCCAGGTATGAAACCGCGCGGCACTTTTTAGACTCCCCCACCTTATCCATTGCATACGCAATGAAAGCGCCATCCCGAAACCAGCTATAGTGGTAGGTTTCAAAATTTGGGCTGGCGAGATATGCGCCAGTATCGCTCTGCCCATCATAGATGATCTCAATGCTGCGATCCACCAAATTCATAATTCACTCACCTCATTTTCAAATTGAATAACCAGCAGCGACCAGTAATCCAGCTCCGGCAGGGTCATCTCCACACGTCCTCCTGCCAGATAAAGGGCAGGACAACTTCAACTCAGGGCTGTCTGCATCCGGGCTGGCAG
This sequence comes from uncultured Chloroflexia bacterium, assembly GCA_963753895.1. Classification (GTDB taxonomy): domain Bacteria; phylum Chloroflexota; class Anaerolineae; order Anaerolineales; family Anaerolineaceae; genus SMBSF63. The sequence continues at coordinate 60,517 of CAVWEE010000008.1, forward strand.
CCCAGACCTGTTCCGGCTTCTCTGGCAAAGGGATCAGAGAAACACACATCCCGTAAGGTCGCTGGCAACAGCTTGCGCTTCATCCCAACGCGGTGACTCCAGACCGGAGAAATTGATCAAACTCAGCCCCCATGTGGCGCCATTGCGCCGCGGCACCGCAATCACATCCTGCGGAAGCTGCAATCCGGCAATTTCTGCCATGTTTTCGGCAGTCGGGCCAAGCAGCTCGCCATAGCGCACCAGAAAATCCTGATACGCTCGCATCGTCTGCAACCAATTCCGAAGACCGCTCCTCATGCTTGGGGAAGTAAGGGTCTGATAGCAGGCGGCCATTTTCTCCCAATTCAATGCGCGACCCGCCGCAAGCCATGATGACTGCATTCGCCAGGCGAATATTGACCGGCCGCTCTGCGGGCAGGTACAGTGCGATCACCACCGGCTTGCCGCCGGATTTGGTGCGGGCTTCGCTGACGATCTGCAACACGTCCTTGAACGTCACCTTCGGCGGCCAGATTTCAATGTACACAAAATCTTGGGGAGAAGCAGCCAGCTCATCAATCGGCCAATTGCCAACAGCATTGAAAACCACCGTCTGGTCAGAGAAAGATGCCTTGAGCTGTGAAATAAAATCCTTGAAAGCCTGCGGAAGATCAACCTCTTCTCCCCGGCTATTAAAACCAGTTTTCGGCTCGCCGTACTGGTCAACATGCAGGCCATCAAAAGGCAGTTCATCCAATACCCGTTTACATTCCTTGGCCAGATGCTCTATCCACGGCCCTCCAGTAGTCGGGTCCATCAAGCCCAGGAAGCCTTCAAAATCAATGGCTTTGCCCTGGTCATCATACAGACGCCATTCAGGATGCGCTTCCCAGAAAGCAAGCGAGGCAGCATACACGGCCAGATAGGGCATGGCGGCCATCCCGCGGCGGTGCGCGCCGTCAATCAGGCTGCGCACGGTCTTCATCGAGAGCGAGCGCCCCAACGGGTCCACAAATTCTTCCACCGGAGAAATCAATTCATCATGGCGGTACTGCCAATCATAGAACTGGATGCCGTTGAGATGGTATGCCGCCATCGTGTCCAGCGCAGCATCCAGATCAGTGCGCTGGGCGGTAAAGTCTGTCAGAAATCCATAACGGGGAAAATCTGTCCAATCATGAAGCGTATCCACCGCCGAATATCTGCAATCCAGCAGATTGCCCGCCGTGTCGAGGATTTCAACTTTGAGGCCGTAGCCCTGTGGTTGGCTGCTGATGGGCGGCACAGAAAATTCGAACCAGCGTTCATCCCGAATATGGGGCGATATCCTGTTCCTGCTGTGCAATTTTGTTTTGCATGTGCGAAACCGTAAGCCGCAGCTTCGCGGCGGCGGGTTGATCTGCTTTCAGACCAACCTTGATTTCAATCGATTCGTGCGGTTTGAAGAAACCGCGGGTTGGTGTACATTCAAAAATTTGCATCGTGCTTATCCCTTAAGTCCGGTAGTAGAAATACCTTTAATGAAATGTTTCTGGAACATGGTGAAGACCAGCACCACCGGGATGAAACTGATGATGGAAGCTGCAAAAACCAGTCCCCAGCGCGTCAGGTGCTGGGATTGAAACAATGCGATCCCGATCGGCAGCGTACGTTTCGCTGTATCCGTCATCATCACCTGCGCCCAGGCAAATTCATCCCAGCAGTACAGGAAAGTGAAAATCGATACTGCCGCAAGTCCTGGCTTGGAAAGAGGCAGAATGATCCTACTAAAAATTTTCCAGCGCCCTGCTCCATCGATCAGGGCAGCTTCCTCAATTTCACGCGGAATGCCTTCAAAAAATCCACGCAGCAGGAAAGTCTGCTGAGAAATATTCATAGTGATGTACACCAGGATCAACCCTGAGAACTTGTTGACCAGCATCAAATTTTTGGCAATGATGAACTGTGGCACAAGCAGCGTAACTGGCGGGATCATCATGCCCAGCAAGATCACATAGAAAAGCGCTTTCTTGCCGGGGAAGTTCATGCGTGCAAACGCATAGGCCATCATAGACGAGATCATCACAGTGGACGGCAGTACTGATCACGGCCACAAACAGGCTGTTCAAAAAATACAGGTCAAATTTATCGCGGGTGATGGCCTCAATATAATTGGTAAGCGTGAATTCTTCCGGCCAGAGGCGCGGCGGCATTTCGAAAATATAGGACTGCGGCTTCATCGAGGTGACAAACATGTACCAGAACGGCACGGCCACAACCGCAAGCCCCAGGATCAATAAGAAATAGGTGAGAAAATTTGAAAGTCGTTTCTGGCGTTTGATGCCCATCTTACACCTCCGCCGGTTTCTGCAGCAGCTTGATCTGCAAAGTGCTGTAGAGGAAGATGAACACGGTCAACATGGAACTGATGGCAGCGCCGTAGCCGAACTCCAGATTTTTAAAAGTGCGTTCATACATATATGTCAGAATGAAATGTGTCTTGTCGAGCGGGTTCCCGCCGTCGGTGAGCAAAAGATTGGAAACATAGGAATTCAATCCGCCGATGGTCAGAGCAACCAGCAGGAAAACCAGGGTTGGACGCAGCAAGGGCAGCGTGATCTTGAAGAAACTGGCGATATTGCCCGCTCCATCTACCTCAGCCGCTTCATACAACTGACTCAGGAATAGCCTGCAGCCCGGCCAACGCAATGATCGCCGTCCAACCAACACCTTTCCAGATACCGAGCAAGTCGATCGGCACAAAAGCCAGGATCGGATCTGCCAGCCAGCGAATATTCTCTGAAGTGATATGGAGAATGTCTTTCAACAGGTAATTGACCAAACCGCCCTGGCCGCTGAACATATATTCAAACAATAGGCTGACGATCACCCAGGAAGTGATCACTGGCAGGTAATACGCCACCCGAAAGAAGGCGCGGCCGCGAATACCCTGATTGAGCAGCACCGCAACCAGTATCCCCAACACCATTTGCCCTGCAACCGTGATCACCGTATTGACAATGGTGTTGAGAATTGCCGTTCGGAAAATCGGATCCTCAAAGGCACGGGCATAATTTGCCCATCCGATCCACTCCGACCGCTCCGGGCGAATCACATTCCAATCAAAGAAACTGATCCGCAATGAATACAATAGCGGGCCAAAAATGAAGAGTGCAAATAGAATAAAGCCAGGAAGGATAAATAGATATGCGGTTGCGTTTTCTTTAAATGATTTGCTGTGCAGTTTGCTCACAACGAAAACCTCCGAAACTCAATTGATTAATGACCATTATCATGCAATCTGCACAAAAAGAGGAGGGGAGAACCCGGCCCCGCCCGAATAATTGCAGCGGGACCGGTTCGTAATCAAGATAAGACTACTTCAAAAGTGCATTGATCTCATCCGCAGCCTGGTCAAGGGCTTCTTGCGGAGTTTGGTCGCCGCGCAGCATGCGCTGGAAGGCATTGTTGATCGCGCTGTCCATATCCGACCATGCGGGATGGGGCACGCGGGCCTGAGCAGTCTGCAATTGATCCAGGAAAACGCCGAAGTATTCCGGCAGTTCTTCATTCCCAATCAGAGAGGAAAGGGTGGGAATAACACCAACCTGAGCCATTTTAAGCTGTGATTCCGGGCTCATCAGGTATGCTGTCCATGTCATGGCAGCATCTGCAACATCGGTATCATAGAAGATGACCACATCTTCGCCGCCGACCACTGAACTGGTGTTGCCGTTGGCAGTCGGGATGGGGGCAAAGTTGACCTCGAAATCAGGATACTGGCCTTTGTAAATATCCACCATCCACGGGCCGTCAATGATCATGGCATACATGCCCGTTGCCAGGCCATCAGAAGTGCCAACGCCGCCGCCAAGCAGGTTCGGGGAAATACAGCCATCATTGTACATATCCGTCAGCATGGTGAATGCGGCAACGCTCTCGGCACTGTTCACATAACCGGTCGCCGTGGTGATGTCTTCATCCACCACTTTGCCGCCCATGGCATAGAAAATGGGTGCAGGAGCCCAGAAGTAGGTACCGCCCAGAGCATAGCCATATTTCTCATTGGCTGCATCGGAGACTGCACAGGCAACTTCCTGGAATTCTTCCATCGTCTTGGGGGCTTCGGTGTAATCAGCAGCAGCAAAGATTTCGCGGTTCCAGAGCAGGACCTGGGTATTGGTGTTCTGGGGCAGGCCGTAGTAATGACCCTGCCAGTAGTTGGTGGACAGCGGGCCGGGGAAAGCATCGGCAGCAATGTCCTCAAAACCAGGCATAACGCCATCCAACTGCATCAAAGCACCCTGGTCAGCAAATTCAGAAACCCAGGCGATATCCATACGGGCGGCATCGGGAGCAGCACCGCCAGCCAGCGCGGTAAGCACGGCCGGTTTGAAATCATCCCAGGAATAGCGGGTAGCTTCAATCGTGATGCCGGGATTGGCAGCTTCAAAATCTGCAATCACCAGGTCAAGCTGGGCGGTTTCAGGATCGCTCATCGTGTGCCAGTAAGCAACCACAGCAGGTTCCGCCACGGGAGCTTCCTCCACGACTGGTTCTTCTGCAGCAGCTTCTTCTTCCGCCGCTGGTGCCGCTGCAGGTTCTTCTGCTGCAGGGGCTTCTTCAACAGGCGACGCAGCAGGCGTGCAGGCAGCCAGCATCATCGAAAGAACGATGACCAGGCTCAAAACCAACAAAAGCATACTTTTCTTTTTCATTAGCAAATCTCCTCCATCTAACAAAGTATTGGGTTCAACAGCAAGAACTTCAGCTTCTATCCGGCATTTCATTTTCGTATCGTTTCGAGACGCACCTCCTGATTTCAGCTCAACTTATTTCACTCAGTGAATTATCTTGGTTAAAAAAATTTCTCTTTTATCGCAGCGGGAACTGGAACAGTTTTTCAAGCACGATCCCGGCTGCGCCACGCGCCCAGGCATCATCGTCCCAGGCATCAATCTTGATCTGTGTGTCATCAATCAACCCTGGCATCGCCAGTTGCTGCAACGCCTCACGCATGGGCCCAAAAAGGTGATCCCCATACCGCACCCCTTCGCCGCTGAAAATGATCAACTCAGGATTGAAGATATTGATCAGATTGGCAATGCCCTGCCCCAGGACAAAACCAGCCTTGTGGAAAATTTTCTGCACAACAGGGTTGCCCTGTTCAGCAAGGTCGAGCAGATCTTCAACGGTTTTCACGGGATGAGGAAGTTCACCGCGCTGGTACGCCTCAGCTGCCATATTAAGCATGGCAGGGTCAGATGCGTACGCTTCCAGACAACCATGCTTGCCGCACACACACAACGGGCCGGATGGGTCGATCACCGTATGCCCCAATTCACCCGCCCCGCCCCGGCTGCCTTGATACAGGCTGCCGTTCATCACCATTCCCATCCCCACGCCCCGTCCAACGGTGACGATCAGGAAATTATCAATACCGCTTCCCAAACCAAACCATTTTTCCGTCAGGGTGAATGTATTCACATCATTATCAAGGAAGATGGGGACATCAATCAGTTTTTGTAGCAGGCTCACCAAGGGGAACATTTCGCCAGCCATAGATCGGTGAATGGCGTAAAACACCCTTTTCAGCATCTACAATGCCTGCCAGCCCAATGCCGACACCCAGTATTTTGTCCTTTGAAACAGCCTGGTCTGCGATCAAATCCGCAACGACCTGGCCAAGTGCTTCCACCGTGAACTGCAAATCATGAGACGGCAATTGCACGGTGCGTTTATTCAACACCGTCGCCTCAAGATCCGTCAGTGCCGCTGTAATATGATCAATCGAAAGCTTCACGCCGATCATATACCGGCTCTGCTTATTCAATGCCAAAAGGATCGGGCGGCGGCCGCCGCTCGAATTACCGGTCTCTTTTTCAAAAACCAGATCCTCATCAATCAACTCGGCTGTAATACCCGTGATCGTCGCTGCGCTTAGGCTGGTATGTTTCGTGATCTCTTTGCGGGAAATGGGACCATGTGTACGAATCGTATTCAACACCGACGAGCGGTTTATTGCACGAATCAGTTCACGATTTCCATGGATGAGGTCAGGCATAAACTTACTTCTTTCATTGAATTAAGTATCTTTCCTCTACTATACCCACTTTGCCGCCCCCTGTCAAGCCCCAAACGTTAAATCGCCGTTTTCCCCTCCTTCCGAAACTTCTTCGCCAGCAGCGCGTAGAACGTGACCCACTCATTGGCCTCGCCGCGCTTGCCCACCTTCCACGGGCATTGGCTGGGCGTCCAATCCAGGATATAACGTCCCTCCTCGTCCCGCCGCTCATCCAGTATCGCCCAGGCACGGGACAGACGATCATCCTTTCCATAGCCCATTTTGCTCAAGCCCAGCAAAACTTCCAAAAGACTGGATTGCCACGTAAAGGGGAAATAGTTCATCTCCAGTTCACGCCGGGCCAGCGTTTGCAAATCACTGCGCCGGAAAATGCCGTCGCGTTCCAGAAAATAGTCCACTAACCCCAAACAACGCGGATGCTGCCAGTACTCCGGCAGCTCCGCGAAAGCGCGCAGGGCTTTCAAACTGCCACGGATGCAGCTCTTCACCGGACGTTTCTTTCGCTTGCCCTCATGGGTTTCGCAAAGGTAGCCGTTGTCCGGACGCTCGGTGTTCAACATCAGCTGGATGGTGCGCTTCAGACGTTCATCCTGCCGATACCCCAGGCGGATGAAGGTGCGGATATTGAACGTGAACAGGCAGGAATAATGGTTCCAGAAATCACCATCCTCCTTTTGCAGGGAAAGATAACGGTCGGCGGCCAGCGCCACCTGCGGCACCTCCCGCGTCAGACCCAGCTCGGCCAGATAACTGAGTACAAAATGCGTGGTAGCATACGAGCCGTACTCAACATCATCCCCGATATATGCGCTCTTGTCCCCGCGGAGCTGGAGCCAATAACCTTCAGGGTGCATGGTACTCAACATTTTCTGCACGTCGGAGCTGTCCAGAAGTTTACTTTTTGCGGCCTGCACTTCAGCATCGTCAGGCGGATGATCCAGCAATTCATACAAGGTTCGATAAGCCAATGCAGGCTGTCCGGATTCAAGTAACCAATTGATTAATGGATCATTGCGCATAAGAGTTCTCCTTCGGTAAAAAGATTATGCCTTGTAGATGAAAGAAATACAAGAACAGACGCTGTCATTGTGTCTCTGCTTATACCGTTTCCATGCCTTGCTCAACCTCGCCAGTCTGCTTTCCCAAAAGCCAAACAACCCCGCCCGGCAGGCTATACAACATAGTAAGCACGCGATTGATGAAAGCTACAAACACCGCCGTTTCAGAGGAAATCATCAATTGCTGCAGCAAAACCACCTGAATAAACTCGTTCAATCCAAGGCCATTTAGCGTGACCGGCAAAATACCGGACAGCGAGATAAGAGAAGCGATAAAGAATAGATACACGGAGCCTGAAACACCAGCCCCGAAATAGTAAATGGCAAATGCCCCGCAGGAAATCAACCCGTACAAGAAGGAGAGAAGAAGCACCTTCAGCAGCGTTGCTGCAGACAAACTGCTGATTTTCCTGAGAACAGAAAACAACCGGTCCAGGATCTTCATCCGCGGAAGAATGCGGGAGAAGATCCTGCTAAAAAATTCCTGCTGCTTCCACAGCACAAACAGAACCACCAAACCCGCGAACAGAGCAATTTCCAGCCACCACAACGCGCTGCCGGCCGGGATCAAGGTTTTTCTTGTGAACGCTGTGTATCCCGCAAAGACCAGATTCAAGAGGATCATGGCAACAAACCCCACTGCGCGGCTCATCAATAGCGCCGAAAAAACTTCCCCCCGTTTGTCACTGCTGTCTTTCTGCAAAATGTAAAACTTATACACATCACCGCCAAATGATGTCGGCAGGAAATTGGACAGGAAGATGCTGCTCCAATGTAAAGCGATCAACCTTCCCAGCCCTTGTTTGATCTGATACGCAGACAGCAGAATTCTCAACTTCAGGGAATTGATCACAAAATTAGCGCAAAACAGCACAAAGCAGATCACTGCAACCAGATAATTGTATGACTTGAACGCATCCAGGAATTCCCCCCAATCGATGCTGCTCAGTATCCATACAAGCAGCCCTGCGGATACAGCGATCTTGAACAATGTCGTGAGCAGTTTCCTGTTTTCCCGAAAGAATTCCGCGGCTTTCCTGTCGTTCATCCTCTTTTTCCTCACTTCAGAAAATTGTAACATTGTTGCCGGGCTCGTTCTGAAATACCCATCTTCCCTACACAGCCCAAATTCACTTATAATGAAGATAGAAATTACAGAATTATTGATTAAGGAGAATCATCTGCCGCGCGTGCGGCCAGAAAAAATTATGGAAACCCAAACAAACGAAACAAAAGAAGAACAACAACAAGACACCCTGCCCCCAATCACCCTGGACGAACTCCCCCCCGTGATGCGCAATGCCATGCAGCGTGCGGGTTGGGCTGACCTCGCACCAGTGCAAGCGCAATCCATCCCCTACTTCCGCGCCAAGCGCGATCTGATGGTACAGGCCCAAACCGGCAGCGGCAAAACCGGGGGATACATCCTGCCCATCCTCGAGCAGCTCGACCTCAAGAAAAAAACCTGCCAGGCCCTGGTACTGGTGCCCACCCGTGAGCTGGCCCAGCAAGTGACGGCTGACGCGACCCTGCTGGCCGGGGACAGCGGCCTGCGCACGATCGCCGTATATGGCGGCACCAGCTACAAACCGCAGATTGATGCCTTCAACGAAGGCGTGCAATTGGTCGTGGCCACCCCCGGCCGTGTGCTCGATCACCTCCTCAAACGAAATCTCAGCCTCAAAAATCTCGATATCCTCATCTTTGATGAAGCTGACCGCATGCTTTCCATGGGCTTCTTCCCGGATATGGTGCGCGTGCAGGACTTCCTGCCCAACCACCGCGTGCATTCCTACATGTTCTCGGCCACCTTCCCCGCCGAGGTAATGAGCCTGACCCGTCAATTCCTCACCGAACCGGCTTTCCTCAGTCTCAGCCGCGACCATGTATACGTAGAAGACACACTGCATGCGTTCTACATCACCCCCGGCATGGACAAAGACCGCGCCCTGATTCGCATCATCGAGATAGAAAACCCGCGCCAGACGATCATCTTTTGCAACACCAAGGACAAGGTGTTTTACGTCACCCGGGTTCTGCAGCGCTTTGGCTACAACGCCGACCAGATCAGTTCTGACCTCTCGCAAAAAGACCGGGACCGCGTCCTCCAGAACGTACGCTCTGGCAAGCTGCGATTCCTGGTTGCCACCGACGTAGCCGCCCGCGGCATCGACATCCCCGATCTGACGCACGTCATTCAATATGAACCTTCTGAAGATCTGGAAGCCTACATTCACCGCGCCGGACGCACAGGCCGGGCCGGTGCCAGCGGCACCGCCATCATGCTTGTCACCTATAACGAGAAGAAATACATCACCCGTATCGGCGCTCATTACAAGATCGAATTTGAAGAACGCCCATTGCCGCAGGACGAAGATGTAGAAACCCTTGTCGCCCAGCGTTTGATCGGCCAGCTCGAAGGCCGGCTGCGTGAACGGGACAAGCTGCAAACCGAACGTATGCGCCGCTTTGAGCCGCTCGTCAAGCAGCTTGTTGAAGAGGAAGACGGGCTGGCCTTGCTGACCATGCTGCTGGACGATACCTACCACGCCTGGATGCACAAGGCTCCTGAAGTGCCTGTCAAAAAAGCCAAACCGCCCAAGAAATCAGGAGGCGGTGGTTACAAAGGCGGACGCGGACGGCGCGATTCCCGTTCTCGCGATCGCAAGCGGAGATAACCGATTATCCGGTCACTTTGAAAACAAAGTGACCGGCGTTTTTTAAGGTTTTTTCACTTGTATTCCAGGAAAATCCCCTGTACAATAAAACATATGTTCTGTTAATTTTCTCTCCTTGCAACTTACATGATGGATTGAGAACTTTTCAAAGGAGAACCTCATGTGGAACTATATCCTCATCAGCGTCATCAGCGGTATCGTATTCGGTGTCCTGGATGGCATCATCAATGCCAACCCCCTGGCACAGCGCCTGATGGCCGTTTACCAGCCCATCGCCCGCCAATCTATCAACATGGTTGCTGGTATCCTGATTGATCTGGTTTATGGGTTTGTATTGGCAGGACTTTTCCTCCTGCTCTACAACAGCTTACCTGGCGAATATGGCTTTTTGAAGGGGCTAAGTTTCGGCCTCATCCTCTGGTTCCTGCGCGTCGTCATGTATGCCATCACCCAATGGATGACGATCACCCTGCCCGCCAATACCGTCTGGTACATCGTTCTTTCTGGTCTGCTGGAGATGCTCATTTTGGGCGCACTTTACGGCCTCACCCTAAAACCCTGGAGTTAGATTATGCACCTACCCCTCGACTGGCTGCTTGAAGGCCCTGCCTGGATGCAGTACCGCGTCCGTCTGGACCTGTGCGACGAATCCCCCGACAATCCGCAGGTCGTCGCTGCCCGTGAAGCCCTGCTGGCAGATGCCAACGTGCAGGAAATCGTTGCTGATTTACAAACCTGGCCGGGAGTCGTATTAAACAGCCACAAATCCGCCAAACAACCATTTCCACCGCCTCAATTTCCTGGCCGATATTGGTTTGCGCGCCGATGACCCCGGCATGGACGAGATCATCACACAGCTCATGTCCCATCAATCCGCACAGGGACCTTTCCAATTGATCAGCAATGTTTCGCCCCGTTACGGCGGCACAGGAGAAGATACCTGGGCATGGGCATTGTGTGATGCCCCTCTGTTGGTATACGCTTTGTTCCGCTTTGGGCTGGGCAATCATCCCCAGGTGCAGACTGCCCTCGATCATCTGCTGACCCTGGTGCGCGAGAACGGCTGGCCCTGCGCCGTCTCTCCCGAGATGGGCAAATGGCGCGGTCCTGGCCGCAAGGATGATCCCTGCCCCTATGCCAATCTGGCGATGCTTAAAGTGCTGGGCCAGAACGAAACTCTTCGTACCAGTGAGGCTGCCAACACTGGCGTGGAGACTTTGCTCCACTTGTGGGAAACCCGTCAGGAAAAACATCCTTATATTTTCTATATGGGCAATGATTTTTGCAAGCTGAAAGCGCCCCTCATCTGGTATGACCTCCTGCACGTGCTGGATGTGCTCAGCCTATTCCCCATTTCCAAAGACGATCCTCGTTTTAAAGATATGTTGGCTATACTATTAAGTAAGGCCAATCCCAAAGGGCAATTCACCGCCGAATTTGTTTGGATGGCCTGGAAAAAATGGGAATTTGGACAAAAGAAAATCCCCTCACGCTGGATCAGCTTCCTGGCGCAGCGCATTCTGAAGCGGGTGCAGGAGGGAACTAACGCGCCATAATCAGTCAAATAGAGGAGGAAAATCATGAATAAACGTAAATTCTTTCTGCTCATTGCCTGCCTGACGATCACACTCTCCTGCTCCCTGCCTGGTTTTGGCGGCAAAGCCAGCCCGAACGCATCATCCATCCCTCCCCAGGAAGCCAACGCTGGCATGCATGTTTACCATGTCGACCCCACCAGCCAAACCTGCAAGCTGACCACCGAAGAAAGCGATGAAGTTCGCATCATCACCTTTACCGAAGGTCATGTCGAAATCACCAATACCCACAAAGATGGCTCCACGATCTACGACGAGATTGGCGACGAGATGTATCACCGTATCACCGACTCTGGCCGGCCAATCGTAATCAGCTTTTCATCCACCGGTTTTGTGATGGAAGTCTTTGAGGTTGAAGGGGAGAACAACGCAGCCTGCGGGTATTACACTTTCACCATCAAGGAATAAAAATATGTCTACCTTGCAAAAGATCGCCTGGTACCAGGGACGCCGCGATGAAGTTCCCAACAAGGAATTGGCCAAAGAACTGGCAGAGAATGAAGACCACGCCGGCATTCAGGAAATCGCCGAGAATTTGTGGCATAAAGAAAAAAACGTGCGCAGCGACTGCCTCGGGGTGCTCTATCATGTCGGCTACCTGCGCCCTGATCTTATCGTTGATTACACAAAAGATTTCTTGCATCTCCTTGAAGAGAAAAACAACCGCCTCGTGTGGGGCGGGATGATCGCCCTTGCCACCGTCGCCCACCTGCGTCCAGAGGAAATTGGCGAGGAGATAAAAAAGGTCATTGCCACAATAGAAAAAGGCTCTGTCATCACCCATGTGTGGGGCATGCGCGTCCTGGCACAGGTGGCGGCAGGCGCACCGCAGCACAGCGCCCTCATCTTTCCCTTCCTGCTCGACCAGCTCAAACTCTGCAAACCGCGTGACGTGCCCACCCACACCGAAAGCATCCTGCCCGCTATCAACGAGAAAAACAAGGATGAAGTGCTCGAGATCATCGAAATGCGGCGCCCGGAATTCACCGCCGCCCACGAGAAACGCATGGGGAAGGTGTTGAAGCAAATCCTGTAGAAGGAGGCAGCAAATGCGGAACCGGAAAATGGCCGTCTATGGCATTATGCTCACCATCGCCTTCGTAGGGCAGATCATCCTCACCATATTGTTCTATGATCCAGCAGGCAATGCCCTCCGCATCAACATCGGTTGGGGTGTGGTCTGGCTGTCTGCCGTTTTTGGCTGGCTGCCGATCATCACCTTTCGCCGAAAAGGCAAGGTGGAAGGACGAAGCTATATTCATACCACCGTACTGGTAGACAGCGGCATCTATGCCATCGTGCGCCATCCGCAGTATCTGGCTGGCGTGCTGCTGAACGTGGGATTGTCGCTGATCACCCCGCAGTGGGGAGTTCACCCTTCTTGGGCTGGTTGCCGGAACCATCACCGTTCTGAATACATTAACGGAAGAGCAGGGCTGCATCGAGAAATTTGGCGACGAGTACCGCAGCTATATGGAGAAAGTCCCTCGCCTTAACTTTGTGTTGGGCATCATCCGCGCCATACAACGAAGAAAATAACCATTCTATACAAAGGAAACGCTATGCTGAAATTCATTACCCCCCTCATCGTCGTCGCCGACATCGCCCGCTCGCGCCAATTCTATGAAGACCTGCTCGGCCAAAAAGTCAAATTCGACTTCGGAGAGAACGTCACCTTCGAAGGCGACTTCGCCATCCACCTTGAACCCCATTACCAAAGTCTTCTCGGCGACCCTGCTGACTTCCCCATCAGCTATAGATCCAACAACGCCGAGCTGTACTTCGAGACCGAAGATATCGAAACCATCGCCGCCAAACTGGACGCCGCTGATGTGACCTGGGTACACGCCATGCGCGCCCAGCCCTGGGGCCAGCGCGTGATGCGCTTCTACGACCCCGACGGCCACATCATCGAGATCGGCGAGACCATGGAAGCCGTCGTGTGGCGCTTCCACCAGCAGGGCCTGTCACTTGAAGACGTGGCCGCGAAAAGCTCCATGCCTGCCGCTTTTGTTGAGCAGGTGATCCGGCAACACAAAGAAGACATACAAGCGTGATACATAAAATGAAACTGGAAATGAGCCCATTAAAATTTGCCGAAGTTGATTCGCTGCAAGAAATCGCTGACCTGAGAACCCAATACCTGGATTTGCTGCCCGAAGCGCAGGAATATTACCTCGAACTGCTGGTGCAAAAAGGCCAGGCTTTCCTCATCAGCACCGGCAGCCACCGATTGGGTATTTCATCCTCAGGCAGGACGCCACCCTGCTGGAATACTTCCTCCTCCCGGAATATCAGACTCAGGCAGACACCCTGCTGGAGCAGATCATCTACAAATACGATCTAAAAAGCGCCCTGTGTAAAACTTACGACCACCTGCTAATATCTTGCTGCGTGCAATACCAGAAGCAGGTCAGCGTAGGCGGCTTCCTGTTTCGGGAGTACCATCCAAATCCAACCCACCCATTTTCCCGGACGTCACCCACCGTCTGGCAACAATGCAGGATTTTCCAAAGCTTTGCGCGATCAACGTGGAAGTCTTTGACGAAGACAAGAAATCCGCGAATACATTGAAAAGCAGCGCATCTTCCTTTTTGAAAAAGACCAGAGAGCTGGTCGGTTTCGGCATCTTCTCGCGCATCATCGCGGACCGCCCGGAGCATGACATCGGCATGCTGGTTGACAAGCCATTCCAGCGGCAGGGATACGGCCAATACATCATCCGCTTTCTGACCGACTTTTGCATAGAAAACGGCTGGCAGCCGGTGTGCGGCTGCGCCTACGAGAACACCGCCTCCCGCAGAACCCTGGAAAAAGCCGGCTTTGTCAGCAAACATCGGTTACTGAATTTCAGCTTTTAGGCCAATCAAAGTTACAATAGAACAAATCGATATTGATAATAAGGACCATCATGCTCACAGGACAAGACTACCGCAGCGCCGTCTATGGCTATTGGGCCAACAGCTTCGGCTGCCAGCCAGAAGACTTTGCCAACCCCTGCACCTGGGTAAAACCCCAGGCAGACATGCTCAACACCGGTGATTGCGTGCTCTACCACATGGGCCAGGCCAGCATCATCTGCATCGACCCCGTCCTGGCGGAACGCATCAACCTCCCCGGCGGCATGTACCCCAACCCTGTCGCCATGACCGAGAAAGAGATTCAGGACCACATCGGGGGGCAATATACCGTCGGCCTCAAATACACTCTGCTGGACCACTTCCTCGACCCCAAAGACTTCAAGCCCGCACCCGCGCCGAACGGCTTCACCCCCCGCTACCTGGACGCGGGAAACGAGTCCGAAAACGCCCTCCTGGTCAAATTCTATGACCAATGCAGCGCCGAAGACCTCGACCAGGCCGATCTCTCCATCGACAAACCTGACCCTGTCATCTTCACCCTCTTTGACGGCGAGCAAATGGCCGCCTACGCCAGCCACCGCTACTTGAAGAACATATTTGGCGACATCGGCGTACTGGTGCATAAAAACTACCGCAAACGCGGCCTGGGTACGGCCGTTGCCGGCGAGCTGTGCCAGTATTGCTTCGACCGTGACATCATCCCCAAGTACCGCGCCGTAGATTTCAACACCGGCTCCCTGCGCATTGCCAATGCTCTGGGGTTCGAAATGCTGCTGACGGTCAAACCGCTGACATTCAGGTAAGAGAATAGACCCCCATCAAAGCCATCTGGTTCGACGCCGACGGCGTCAACGTCAACCCCGACCTGAACTCTTCCATGGCCTCATCGTTGCTGACATCGTCAGGACATAGAAACTCAGTGGTGCATCAAACAGGATAATGACCCGATAGAAATGACCAACGAGGACAACCATGCTCACAGGACAAACCTACAAAGACGCCGTACACGGCTATTGGGCCAAACGCTTTGGCTGCCAGCCGGAAGATTTTTCCCATCCTTGCACCTGGGTGCGGGCAGAAGACGACTTCCGCGACAGCGGCACCTGCGTGCTCTACCACATGGGCCAGGCCAGCATCATCCGCATTGACCCCGCCCTCGCCGATCTGATCAACCTGCCCGGCGGCATGCACCCCCAGCCCGTCGCTATGACCGAAAAAGAACTCCAGGACCACATCGGGGAGCAATACACGGTCAGCATCAAGTACACCCTGCTGGACCACTTCCTTGACCCCAAAGATTTCCACGCCTTCCCCGCACCCGGAGGGCTTTACCCCCCGCTATCTGGACGCGGAAATGAGGATGAAAACGCCATCTGCTGGGCTTCTATGACCAGTGCAGCGCCGAAGACCTCGACGAGGCCGACATCTACATCGACGAACCCGACCCTGTCATCTTCGGCCTCTTCGACGGCGAGAAAATGGCCGCATATTCCAGCCACCGTTACTGGGAAAACACTCTTGCCGACATCGGCGTACTGGTGCACAAGGACTACCGTAAGCGCGGCCTGGGGAAAGCCGTCGTCGCTGAGCTGTGCCAGGTACTGCTTTGATCACGACATCGTCCCCATGTACCGCGCCATGGATTACAACACCGGCTCCCTGCGCATCCCCCACGCCCTCGGCTTCAAGCTTTTACTGATCATTGAAGTCGTTGAAAATCGAATAGCTCCCTTTGATATACCACACCGCGATATATAATGCGAATGGTACTCCACACACCCCAACAAGGGAGAAGCCCATGCCATTTGAAAGCCCTCGAGCAACCCGTTGATCATCATCCCCGGCAGCATAGCATCGCAATAAAGTCCTGGACATCCTCACCAAATGGATCCCACGCTTAAGTCATCCTCATACAAGTCAGAACCACCAAAGACCATCAGATCAATTCTAGGCCTGCTGGCTTTTCAAACTCATCGACATCCCCGAGGACTTCTTTGCCAATGAATTACTTCGCTTTTACCCAGTGCGACCGACGCCATCTATGGTTTATGGTATACACGTGGAATGACATGCCTAAGTCGTGATTCATCATCACCTTCTACATCGTTGGTCGTACACTTCATCATGACATCTCAATAATGACGCAAGGAATACGGATTTCCACTCAAAAAGCAGGAGGTGCTTCGCAACTTACTACAACCGGCTGCATTCTAGTAATAAATACCTCACCATTTCGCTGCTGCCAGTCATTCTTGGGGGAAAGGGCAAATGCACGGTCTAAAGCTTAACGCCATTCTTTGTTTCTTGTGCCAATCGATTCATCCAGCATTCTCGCTTTCACTTAGTTACCATGGAAAACCTGGACGTCGCCGCACAACGCTTACTCTCGTTATCGTTGACCGAACTCGGCAATTTTCACTCTTGCTCCTTCCTGATTCGGACTGCTCTCCGGAATTGCCACGTCAGTTTAACAACAATGCGAGTAGTGCCTTGCCGCCGCTAATACCGGTCTTCTATCGTGAGAACCATCGCACACTGGTCGTGCTTTCGCAATTCTGATAATTTTACCACCGAAAATCATCGGCGAATCCCCAGTCTGAATGCTCCGCGCAGAACAGGGCCATGTGCTACTGAAACACACCAGACCTGTATACCCATAGTATTGAAAAGCCCTTTCTAAAGAAACGAGCCCTCTATGCCTATCAAAGCCATCTGTTTCGACGCCGACGGCGTCATCGTCAACCCGCAACTGCTCTACGCCAAACGTCTGGATGAAGAATACGGCATCACCCGCGAGATCACCGCGGACTTCTTCGGCGGCCCATTCAATGACTGCCTGACCGGCAAAGCGCAGCTCATGGACGAACTGCCGCCCTACCTGGAGCATGGGGCTGGCCGCATACGCCCGAGAAATTCCTCCATGACTGGATGACCACCGATCACGTGGTCGACCAGCGTCTGGTGGATTTCGTTCAACGCCTGCGCGCAGCACGGCTTCGTCTGCTGCCTGACCACCAACCAGGAAGCCAACCGCGCCGCCTACATGCGCACCCACATGGGCTTTGTGGACATCTTTGACCACCTCTTCATCTCCTGCGAGATCGGCGCGCAGAAACCGCAGCCAGCCTACTACCCACACATCGAAAAAGTCCTCGGCCTGAAAAAAGAAGAGATGTTATTCTTCGATGACGGCCTCGAAAACGTCAAAGCCGCCTACGAACGCGGCTGGCACGCGGAAGTGTATACGACTTTTGAATCATTTGAGCGCAGTCTGGAGAAGTATTTTAACAGGATACCGCGATGAAACGATTTATCCTTGGCATACCCCTCATCCTCCTCCTCACCACCTGGGGATGCTCCCCTGTTGTGCCCATACCCACTGCAACCGCGCTTCCCCCTTCATCCACCGCGACCCTCAGCCCCACGCCGACAAACACCCCCACCCCGCAGGCGACATCAACGCCCACCCTCACGCCCTCGCCCACCCCCGGGCCGGATATAAATTTGCTGTACTTTCAGGCGGGGAGATCAGGCGTTTTCACATGCAGATGGTCAGAAGAGATCATGCCCGTGCAAAGCAATGGAGAAATCCAGTACGCGGCCTTATAACCTGACCAGACCTGGCTGGCATTCCAGGATGGTGACGGGAAAAATTTAGTTGAAAACCCATTTACCGGACAACGATTATATTTTCAAAAACAATCAATGATCAAGTTAAAAATCCAGGTTTCTTGTTCAATCCAGATAATTCATTACTTGCTTACACGGATGATACGGGTTTGCGAATATACAATATTTTTTAAAAGAATGCGCCCTGCTTGTAAGGCATAATTCGACCTGGAAAGAGTAACCAATTTCAGGGTATATTCCGCCGAACAATGGTCACCCAATGGTCAATGGTTATGGATTGACGTAGGTGGATATGAAGCCAGGTATTTTGCATTGGCTCACATCCAAGCGGTAAAATCCATGATTTTTCAGGATGCTACACAAACATAGATTGGCTGGAAAAAGTCAGGAATTCTTTTCCACAGTTTGGTACAGCGGCTACCTGGGTTGTGGATGGGAAGATGGCATTCATTTCATTGCTTTGAACGATGATCATTCATTGAACGATCAACTTATCCATCAAGAAAAAGACGCTATTATACAACCAGGCCGCGAACGTGGGATTTGCAGATCAGCCTGACCAAATGCAGATCAGTTTTGTGCAAGCCTATCAATATGAGAACCCCCCGGTTTTCAATCTGATCCTCATCTCTATCGATGGCAGCGAACGAAAACTACTGCTGAGCAGCGATAAGGAAATCGCCACTCCCATCTGGTCATCTGATGGCAAATCAATATTTTATGTATTACATACTGAAGACGACAGTACGATCCAGCAGGTGAACATCTCATCTGGCCAAATTGTGATTATATGCGAACTTCCTTATTGGTAAAATTGCCAGGCGTTTTGACGGGGCAATGGTTAATTGCAGACTATGAATATCTGACAAATACAGAGCTTATGGAAAAACCAGATCTATCTAATCAATGGGGATGATGGAAATGGCATCAGGCTCCCAGACAATGTTAATATCCACAATATTCCACCAACCCCAACGAACACTCCAAGACCTCGGGAACCAAAAATACCCGAAAAATGATAAGCATATAATAGGATAATGGAAAAAACAGAAATGCTGCAGGACATTCAGGACTACGACAGCGCAAAAGCCGCCATTGAGAGCGGCGCTGATGAACTGATCCCCGGTGAAGTTGTGCATGCCATCCTGGATGGCGAAAACGCCATCCGCGTCTGGCGCGAATACCGCGGCCTGTCGCAGCAGGAAACTGCACACATCGCCGAAATCAGCGTGCCTTACCTCTCACAGCTTGAAACCGGGAAGCGCAAAGGCTCGCTGGAGGTGCTGTCTGCCCTTGCCAATGCCCTGAATGTGTCATTGGAACAAATCGTACCTGGCTAAGGAATCTCCCATGCCCAACGGAATTGACAAAAACTGGATGCGCATGTGCGCCGCGATCAACGGCTTCCGGGCGCGTTACCAGCGCTGGCCGGTCAGGGTGCGCATGCCCGAAAATGCCATCAGCGGGCTTTTCACGCCGAAAAGCCTGGCAAAGATCGAGGAAAAGCTCACCCTGGTCGAGGATGGTTCTCCCTACATCGCCGAAGACGATACCGGCGGAAGCTACAACTACGGCAAAGAAGGCGGCGGCGCACAACCGGATATTCCCGCTCATATCTGGCTGGATGTGGAGCCCGACAGCGAGGCTGTCAAAGCCTACTACCAACCGCAACGCGAAACGGAAAAGGCTGTATCCAAAACTCAGCCGAAACCCCGATGGAAAATCATCCTGCTCTCCGAGCTGGTGCTGGCCGCGCTGGTGATCCTGATCTATCTCATCACGGCTGTCTTCAGCTATGACGGGCACTGCATCAGCTTTGAAATGCCCCGCGTATGCTCAATGGGAAAGTATATGGGCGGCGTGCTGGCCTTCATGCCTTTCGCTATTCCAATACTTACCGTTCAATACTGGTGGATCGCGCTGCCGCTGCTGGTGCTGTTCCCAGTCGCGGGAATCAAGTTATCAAACCGGAAATCTTAAAATTATCGCCTTACGCCTCCCCCATGCATTGTGGGGTGCCGCGTAGCGGCGGTGGGGGTGTTCTTCTTTGCGGCTGGGCCTGAGGAAAAACAAGAAAATTGGAACGAGTGAGAAGCCAGCCTTCAAACAAGGTGTACAATACATCCGGCAGCATATTTCCATCGTTATTTGAAATAGCCATGATCACCCCGAAATTCCCAAAAGTCCAGGGGCACATGCTTCCCGATACCGTCATCATCGAGCCGGCGGAGAATGCCGCCCCGCAGCAAATGTAGCACAACAAAAATGTAACGTTTCATTGCCTGGGATCATCCAAACAGTCAGGACTAACAAATGAAAATCCTTGCCATCGAACACGAAAACCCGGATGTCAAATCCGCAGATTTTGGCCCCCACCTGGAGGCCGAAGCGCGCCATGCCTGGGAACTGAGCCAGCAGGGCATCATCCGTGAAATGTACTTTCGCGACGACCGCGATGAAGCGGTTCTGGTACTGGAATGTGAAGGGGTAAAAGAGGCCCAGGAAGTGCTGGCCACCATGCCTCTGGTGCAGGCCGGCCTGATCACCTTCGAATGCATCCCGCTCAAGCCCTACCCGGGCTTCGCAAGATTATTTAAAGAAATGCAATAATCAAATCCACCTATACCCTCTTATAAGGAGAGACATATGCAATACAGAAAATTAGGACGAACCGGTTTCAATGTATCATCTGTCAGCTTTGGCAGTTGGGCCATCGGCGGCACATGGGGGACGGTCAACGATGACGAATCGATGGCTGCCCTGCACACCGCCGTCGATAACGGCATCAACTTCTTCGACACCGCCGACGTGTACGGCGACGGGCGCAGCGAACGCCTGCTGGCGCGCCTCAAACGCGAGCGCAGCGAAGAGATCATCATCCCCACCAAGGCCGGCCGCCGTCTGGACCCCCACATCGCCGAGGGCTACAACCGCAAGAACCTGACCGCATTCATTGAGCGCAGCCTGAAAAATCTCGACACCGATGCCCTCGACCTGGTGCAGCTGCACTGCCCGCCCTGGGAGGTGTATTACACCCCCGAAGTGTTCGGCATCATGGATGATCTGGTGCAGGCCGGCAAGATCCGCCACTACGGCGTCAGCGTGGAGAAGGTCGAAGAGGCCCTGAAAGCGATCGAATACCCCAACGTGAAAACCGTGCAGATCATCTACAACATCTTCCGCCAGCGCCCGGCTGACCTGTTCTTCAAGGTCGCCAAAGAGCGCGAGATCGGCATCCTGGCCCGTGTGCCGCTGGCATCCGGTCTGCTGACCGGCAAGATGACCACCCAGACCACCTTCGAGAAGGATGATCACCGCGCTTTCAACCGCGAGGGCGCAGCTTTTGACCGCGGTGAAACTTTCGCTGGCGTGGACTACGTAACCGGCCTGCAGGCTGTGGAAGAGCTGCGCTCCCTGGTGCCCGAAGGCGTGAGCATGGCCCAGTTCGCCCTGCGCTGGATCCTGATGGATGATGCGGTTAGCTGCGTCATCCCGGGCGGCAAACGCCCCAGCCAGGTGATCGACAACGCCGCTGCCGCCGACCTGCCCGATCTGGACCAGGCCACGATGGACAAGGTAAAAGCCGTCTACGACCACTTCGTCCGCCCGCAGGTGCACCAGATCTGGTAATCATCCCCTAAAAAATCCTCCCGCAGGAAAGCCCGTTGTGCGTAGACAATAGCGCGAAATATATGCAGACATGGGGAAGATAAAAGTCCTGAACTGCGGGAGGGCGACTTTAATTATGTGCGAATTTATGCGATTCATTGCGCGCTTCGCGCATTTTGTCTTATAGTATCTCGTATGAGCCGAGCATCCTTGCAGCAACCCGTCTTCATTATATTGAGCAGCAGCTTGAAGCCCAAGGCAGCATCACCGTCACGGCCCTGGCCGAACAGTTGAACGTGGCGCAATTATGGATCCGCCGCGACCTGGATGTGGTCTGCCAGTCGCCCGTCTTCCAGCGCGTGCATGGCGGCGCGGTGCGCACATTGCCCGCCCACAGAAGACTCCCTTACCACCAACGTCTGCATCAACAGGAAGAAAAAACGGCCATCGCCCGCCATATCAGCATCCTGATCAACCCCGGCGAGACGCTTTACCTCGGCGCGGCCACCAGCTGGTCGCCACAGGCTTTGGCAAACAATCCCCCGCCTGACCGTGGTGACCAACTCCCTGCAGATTGCCGCCTTGCTCGGCGACCACAGCCGCCAGACAGTGATCGTGGTCGGCGGCATCTCAACCGCAGGAAGCTGTTTTCAACCCTGGTGGGGAAATTCTCCCGTCAGGATGTGCGCAGCCTGCGCCTCGACAAAGCCCATGAGCCCGCAGGCACCCAAGTCCCATACACGGCTGACCAGCGAACTTCGCCCCTGCTAACACTCATGGAAAACAGCAGCAATATCATCATCGCGCTGACCATACCAAATTCGGTGCGGTGGCAGCCAACCAACTCCTGTCTTCATATCCCCTCGGGCCAACCCATCATATCGTTACTTCCACTCGCGCGCATCAGAAGATGTTCACTTCCCAGCGCGAAACGCTGGGGGTAAAAATCATTGCCGCAGGTCGAAAGCCGGAGACTACAGCCATGACCATCTACACCTCCCTCCAATCCCCCGTCAACCATGTGCCGCTGGGCAGCCTCGCCGGGACCATCGCCGCCGGCACCCCGAGCAGCCTGCGAGGCCATTGCCAGCGAAATTCAGAACCGCCTGGAGCGCGGACCCTGCGTGGCCGCCATTGACGGCGGACTGGGCATCCCCTACCAGACACTGGCAGAAGAAGATCCGTCGGCAATACTGCCCGGCGGATCCAGATGCGCACATCCTGGATGTCCGTGATGCCCTCAAACCAGCCGCCGAGATTGCCAGCCATGGTCGCCC
Source organism: uncultured Chloroflexia bacterium (assembly GCA_963753895.1). GTDB lineage: Bacteria > Chloroflexota > Anaerolineae > Anaerolineales > Anaerolineaceae > SMBSF63. The sequence continues at coordinate 83,268 of CAVWEE010000008.1, forward strand.
CCTGCCTGCCCCCCGCCGGTGACTGGGGCCGCGTCTTCGACGGTCAATTGAGGGACTTCTTTGATCCCGACAAGCTGGCAGACATGCAAGCACGGTTGCAAAACCCTGCCGCAGACGTGACCCTGGTCATCGGCCCCGGCGCAGCCCTCTCCGGCCTGCTGGAAAACTGCCACCTGGTGATCTACGCCGACCAGACCCGCGAAAGCCTGTTCAACGCCCACGAAGGCCAGTCCCTGCCCTTCTTCGGAGCCAGTCCCGGCCCGGCTTCCCCGGATGCAAATCTCGACCGCTACTGCTATGTGGAAGGTCCTGTGCTGGACGCGCACAAGCGCCAGGTACTGTCCGTGATGAGCGGCTACCTGTCCTGGAATCCCCCGCAGGAAACGCTTTATGTTCCGCGCCGCACATACGAAGCCCTCACCGCCCGGCTGGGCGTGGCGCCGATGCTTTTCAAGCCCCTCTACAGCCCCACCGCCTGGGGCGGCAACTGGCAAAAAGAGTTGAAAGGTCTGCCCGATGAAATGACCAATTCCGGCCAGGGCTGGATCGTGCCCAACGAAAACAGCCTGCTGGTCGATTGGGGCGGCGATGCCCTGCTCGACCTGCCCTTCCTCAACCTGCTGTGGCATGCCACCGTGCCCATCCTCGGCGACCTGGCCGCCCGCGTGACCCGCGGAAAGTTCCCCATCAATTACTATTACGATGACCAGATCGGCGGCGGGCACATGGCCGTGCAGGTGCATCCCGATGACGCCACCATGCGCGCCCAGTTCAACGAACCCATGCGCCAGGACGAAACCTACTACATCCTGCACACCGGCCCAGGCGCAAAAACCTTCATCGGCCTGCAAGATGATGCCGACATCAATGAACTGCGCCGCCAGGCCGCGGAAAGCGAAGCCACCGGCCAGCCCTTTGACTTTGAAAAACACGTGCGCTCCGTGGAAACCCAGCCCGGCGACTTCATCCTCATCCCCGCTGGCACGATCCACGCCTCGGGCGCCGAACAGATGGTGCTGGAAATTGACTGGGTGATCACCGCCTACACCCCCGGCTACACCTTCCATGTGTATGACTACGTGCGCCCCGGCCTGCATGGAGGACTGCGCGACATCCACATCGAACGCAGCTTTGCCGCCCTCAAGGACCGCCGCAAGGCCGGGCTTGCCAGCCTGAAGCAGACGCCTGAAGTGATCCGTGAAGGTGAAGGCTGGCGGGAAATGCGCATTGGCCGCCACCCGGACATGCTCTTTGAGGTCAGCCGCCTGGAATTTGACCACGAGATCAGCGGGCGCACCGAGCCGGAGGACTCCTTCCATGCCCTCACCCTGGTGGAAGGCCGGCAGATCGAGATCATCGCCAACGCCACCGGCCAGGTGGTCACCCTCGACTTCCCCGACACCGCCCTGCTGCCCGCCAGCATGCACGACTACACCCTGCGCAGCACCGACGGCCAGCCCTGCAAGGTGGTCAAAGCCGTGGTGTGCGGAGGCTTAAATGCGTTCCACGCCTACGGCGAACGCACCAAAACGCACATCATCAAAAAGAGTGTATTCGCCTGCTGCGTAGCGAATACACTCTTTACAAATCCTCCCCAGTTGTCCGATTTGCTTTTATCCAATTTCCTCTACAATAGATATACATATGGAATATATGCAAATAACCGGAGGAAACCATGCAAAAGAACCCCATCGTGTTTTGGGAACTGGCGTCCCACGATGCCGAAAAATCGGTCAAATTCTTTGAAGACGTGTTCGAGTGGGATAGTGCCGATGAACGAACGCCTCGGCTTCTACACCACCAACATTGGCGAGGAAGCCGAAGCGATTGACGGCGGCATTTTCACCCTCAAAAAGGCCAAACTGCCCTTCCTGACCCTCTTCATCCAGGTGGAAGACATTGAAGACAAAGCCCGCAAGATCGAGGAATGCGGCGGCAGTATCATCGAAGGGCCGCACGCCATCCCCAGCGGCTCCAGCATCTGCCTGTTCAACGAGCCTTCCGGCGTGACCTTCGCCATGATCCAGCCGCGCGCTGCCGCCTGACCCCCATCCTCCACTCAGGAGCCAGACTATGCCAGACCGCATCTTCAGGATCATCTTCATCATTGGCTGGGCCGTGTACATGTTCGGCATTTACACCCCCAATATGCGCCGCTACCGCAAGCAGCAGGTCAACATCACCCATTCCCGTCCGCTGGATATCGCCCTTGACATGCTGGCCTTCCTCGGTTGGCAGGTGATTCCACTGGTGTTTGCCTTTTCGCCGCGCCTGACCTTCGGCAATTTTGAGTTGCCCGAGTGGTGCGGCTGGGCGGGAACATTCCTCTTCGACCTTCTCCATCTGGCTCTTTGGCCGGGCTTACGCCGACCTGGGAAGAAGCTGGTCCCCCAAGATCGACATTACCGAAAAACAAAAGCTGGTCACGGACGGCGTGTACACTCATATTCGCCACCCGGTGTATGCCGCCATGTGGGTGTGGGCCATTGCCCAGCCCCTGCTGATGGAAAACTGGATCGCCGGGTTTTCTCTGGCGGTCTGCTTTCTGCCCCTGTATCTGATCCGCGTACCGCGCGAAGAAAAGATGCTGTTGGAAAATTTCGGTGAAGCGTATCAGGCCTACATGCAGCGTACCGGGCGTATCCTGCCCCGATTGCGTTAATTACACTTCTTAACTCCTTAGATCGAAATCAGAAAAAGCTCCCGCCGTACTGTGAGGAGCAAAATCGACTTGTCCAGAGGTTATGACCCTTGTCACCTCGCAGCCTGGCTGTCTGACAAACGAGCAGTGACAATCGGCACTTGCCCCTGTAAACCACATCCTTTAAGCTTTAATTGGTTATAATAGAGGTAGTGTGTGTTCCGCATCATATTATTGATAAAACGCCACAAGCAATGAAAATGCATATACTGTTCCAAAAAAACTGATAATTTCCTGCAAGCAGGAAAAAACTGGCGGGTTGATTTGCCATTTTTATACCTGGGCAACAATCCTCTATCTATACGTGTGCAAAACACAGCCTGTCAGGCTGTGTTTTTTTATCCAACGCAAAAGCATGTCTCCCCTCTCCAGCTTTCTTTTCCTCATACTTCTTCTATAATCCCATCTATAGTCAAATTTATTTTGACGATCAGGATCAATATTCTATAAGTAAGGAGGTGCCTAAAAATAGTTTGTCCGCCCAGTTTGTGCACATGAAACATCACATCCATCGTTGGTCAAACTCAAGTTCGAAAAGGAGAAGGAAATGAAACACCTGAAGTTGTTGCTCATCCTCGTCATCGTTGCTCTCATGGCCGCAGCCTGCCAGCCCGCCGCACCTGCTGCCGAAGAACCGGCAGAAGCTGGCGCCCCCTTGTTCTACGGCGCTTACGCCACCGCGATTGAAGAACCCTGGGACGGTGTCATCCACACGGCACTGCAAAAAGCCGCTGACGAAGGCAAGATCACCTATGAGTACACCGATGATATTGGCTACTCCGGTGATATGGAACGCGTCCTGCGCGAGATCGCCGAAGAATCCAAACCGGCTGCCATCTTTGGTGATGCCTTTGGTAACGAAGAAGCTGTGCGCCGTGTCGCCGCCGAATATCCCGAAATCGCCTTTGCCTTTGGCTCGGGCCTCGGGCCGGCTGAACCCAACATGGCCGTCTTCGACAACTGGATCCACGAACCTGCCTACCTGTGCGGCCTGATCGCTGGCGGCGTGACCGAAACCAACGTGATTGGTGTTGTCGGCGCCATGCCCGTCCCCGAAGTCAACCGCATCACCAACGCCTTCATCGACGGTGTCAAGGAAGTCAACCCCGACGCTGTGGTGCTGGTCAGCTTCATCAACAGCTGGTTCGACCCCGCCTCCGCCAAAGAAGCTGCCCTGGCCCAGATCGACTCCGGCGCAGACGTGCTCTTTGCCGAGCGCTTTGGTGTCATCGAAGCCGCAGTGGAAAATGGCCTCTATTCCTTCGGGAACATGAGCGACCAGTATGAACTGGGCCCCGACTCTGTCCTCACCGGCCCGGTGTGGAACATGGAACCCACCGTCGAATACGTCATCAACCAGGTCAAAGCCGGTTCCTTCACCGGTCAGGATCTGAAAGACTTCAGCATGGTTGCCAAGGGCGGCGCATATCTGGCCGACTTCCATGGCATGGATGAGAAGATCCCCGCTGACATCGTGGCACTGGTCAAGCAGCGCGAAGAAGAAATTGAAAAAGGTCTCTTCCGCGTGAACATCGGCGAAGAAGCCCCGGCCGGATCCAACTAGGCACCACACAGCACAAAGGATTCCCGGGGAGGTTCGCCTCCCCGGATACGCATATCATTCCCCTCTTCTTTATATCGTGAAGAAGAGGGGAAAGAACCCTGGAGGATATTATGCATATCGTTGAAATGAAAGGGATCACCAAACAATTTGGTGACGTCATTGCCAACGACCACGTAGACTTCTACCTGCGCAAGGGAGAAGTTCACGCACTGCTGGGAGAAAATGGCGCCGGAAAAACAACCTTAATGCGCATCCTGTATGGTCTTTACAAACAGGATTCCGGTGATATATCTGGTAAATGATACAAACGTCACCATCCACTCTCCCAAAGATGCGATTGCACAAGGCATCGGCATGGTAACCCAGCATTTTGCCCTGGTGCCGCCGCTGACCGTTGCTGAAAATGTGGTACTGGGTTTTACTGACAGTTTTGTACTCGACCACGCTGAAATCGAGAAAAAAGTGGGCGATGCCTCCGAAAAATTCGGCATGGATATTGACCCGCGCGCCATCGTCCGTCATCTTTCGGTCGGGCAGCGCCAGCGCGTCGAAATTTTAAAAGCACTTTATCGGGATGCGCGTGTCCTCATCCTGGATGAACCCACCGCGGTTCTCGTCCCCCAGGAAGTGGATCTATTATTTGATACGCTTAACCGGCTGACGCGAGGATGGCCTCTCCGTCATCTTTATCAGCCATAAACTGGACGAAGTGACCACGATCACCAATCGGGTCACTGTACTGCGCGATGGGAAATCCATCGGTACGGTAGATACAGCCAACATCACCAAGAATGACCTTGCCAAAATGATGGTTGGGCGCGAATCCTTCGGGGTCACCCGCCAGCAGGAACAAACAGAAAAGAAAAAATGCATCTTCGAGTTGAAGGATCTCTCTGCTGAAGATGATAAAGGGCTGCCCGCCCTGAAAGATATCAATTTACAGATATGTGAAGGAGAAATCCTCGGTATTGCCGGCGTGAGCGGAAACGGCCAAAGCGAATTGGCAGAGGCCCTGTGCGGTGTGCGCAACCTCTCAGCCGGACAGATCTTCGTCGAAGGGCAGGATGTGGCAGGCAAAAATCCGGCTGAATTCACCACTGCCGGGATTGGCCGTATTCCTGAAGACCGCCATGAAGGCATGGTCGGCGAAATGACCGTTGCCCAGAACATGGCAATGGAATACCTGAAAGAATACAGCAATGGCGGACGCATGGATCGTAAAGCCATCCTCGCCACAGCCGAGAAATTGATCGCTCAATACCAGATCAAAGCCAAACCCAACGACAAAACCCGCACACTCTCCGGCGGCAATATGCAAAAAGTGCTGCTGGCGCGTGTGCTTTCACGCCAACCCAAAGTGGTCATTGTTCCCCAACCCACCCGCGGCCTGGATGTAGGCGCCACGGACTATGTGCGCGAACAGCTCCTCGAACAGCGCAAACGCGGCGCAGCAGTGCTGCTCATCTCCGAAGACCTGGATGAGGTACTGGCACTCTCTGACCGTATTGCGGTGATTTACGAAGGCGAGATCGTCGGCGTCCTCCCGGCGCAGGAAGCCACCGCCGAGCGGCTTGGCTTGCTGATGTCCGGCGCGATGAAGGAGAATGCGCATGGCTAAATACAAACTCGTCAAAACCAACACGCCGCCCGTTTGGATGCGCCCTTTGATCCCCGTGCTGGCCCTGTTGGGAACTTTCATTCTCACTTCGGGCCTTATCATCTGGAGCAAAGCCAATCCCTTCGAGACCTATTACCAGTTCCTGCTCGGGCCGCTTTCCTCTCGGGTCAGCATTCTGGAAGTACTGGTCAAGGCCACCCCACTCATTCTCACCGGTGCGGCAGTCACCTTTGCTTTCTCCACTGGCTATTTCAATATCGGCGCCGAAGGACAGCTCTACGCAGGAGCGATTGCTGCTGCCGGTCTGGGCGTCGTTATCGGCGGTCTGCCGTCCATCCTGGCAATCCCCATCATGATCATCGGCGGCTTCGTGGCCGGCATGGCCTGGGCACTTATCCCGGCCCTGCTCAAAGTGAAATTGGCAGTGGATGAAGTCGTAACCACCCTGCTGCTCAATTCCGTTATGGCCTACATCGTCAGCGCCCTGTTGAACGGCCCCTGGCGCGACCCGGAATCCGGCTGGCCGCAGTCTCCTGAAATTGCCCTCAGTGCGCAATTCCCCAAACTGATCGCCCGCTCGCGGCTCAACCTGGGTTTCCTGGTTGCTGTAGCAACCATCATCGTGCTGTGGTTCATTCTCACCCGCACCGCCTTCGGTTTGAAGATGCGCGCCGTGGGCCTGGGAAAACCCGCCGCACGCTTTGCAGGCATCAACGTCGGACGCACCACCCTGATCGCAGCCCTGGTGAGCGGCGGCATCGCCGGCATCGCCGGCGTGGCTGAGGTTGCCGGCATCCAGTACCACCTGATCGGTGAACTCTCGGCGCACTATGGCACTACAGGCGTGATCGTCGCTACCCTGGGAGGATTGAATGCCTGGGGCGTTGGCCTGGCAGCCCTCTTCTTTGGCCTGGTAGACACCGGTGCCCAAACCGTCAGCCGCACATTGGGTGTGCCCATCTATCTGGGTGAAGTCACCCAGGCGACCATGCTGCTGGTGGCGCTGGGCATGCTGCTGCTGCAAAATTACCGGATTCGGAGGGTGAAATGAGTTTCCTGATTAATCTAATCGCGGCAACCCTGCGGGTTTCCACTCCCATTCTGCTGGCCGCCATCGGTGAAACCTATTCCGAGCGGGCTGGCATCCTCAATCTGGGTATTGAAGGCACCATGTTCTTCGGTGCATTTGTCGGCTTCTATGTTGCCGATGCCAGCGGCTCTCTGTGGGTCGGGTTTTTCGCTGCCATTCTGGCCGGCATCCTGTGCGGCCTCTTGATGGCCCTGCTGACCGTGACCCTGGGCGTCAACCAGCATGTTTCTGGTCTGGGCATCACCCTGTTGTTGACCGGTCTATCCCTGTTCGCCTTCCGTCTGCAATACGGCGGACGTTCCACGCCCCCCCGCATCGATCCCTTCACGCAGTTGGAACCCTTCAAGAATGTTCCTTTCCTGAATACAATCACCCAGCAATACCTGCTGACCTATATTACTTTCCTGGTCATTATCCCGCTGGCCTGGTGGCTGCTGTACCGCACCAGCTTCGGGCTGAAAGTTCGCGCTGTTGGCGAAAACCCGGAAGCGGTTGATGCCGCCGGGGTGAACGTCTTCCTTATCCGCTACATCGTGCTTGGCATGGGCGGCGGCCTGATGGCTGCTGGCGGTGCTTTCCTCTCGCTGGCCCAATTGGGCGCTTTCACCCACGGCATTGTGGCCGGACGCGGTTGGGTTGCGATTGCCATCGTCATCTTCGGCAACTGGCACCCTATCCGGGTCATGCTCGGGTCGCTCATCTTTGGCGGCACATATGCCTTGCAATTACGCTTACAGGCAATGGGCCTGCAGTTACCCATCCCCTACGAAACCTTCCTGGCGCTGCCCTATGTCGTCACCATCATCGCACTGGTACTGGCCGGCCGCAACGCCTCCTACCCGGCGGCATTGTTGAAACCGTATCGGAGGGAGTGATACTTTTGTTGGGACAAGTCAGTGATCACAGTGAATCCAATAACACCCGTAGTATTCCCAACTTTCATGGCAAACGTAGGAGGCTGCAGTGCGATAGCTCTTCATAACCAGCAATTTGGGGGAATGGCATGCGCCCGAAAGGACGGCGGTGCCGTCCTTCCTGAGGAACACGACCATTCTGGTTGGAATGGGCCGAATTGGAACTTGTCTTTGGTGGGTTTCAAACCTACAAATAATATCAATTCTGGAGGCATGAAAAGCTTGAACGATCGTTCAAAACCCAACCGTCTCTTAACCCAAACTTACTGTATAGGAGTCAGGCATGGAATATAAATACATCGGCAAAAGCTATATCAGACCGGACGCAGTCGGCAAGATCACCGGAAAGGCCATCTATCTTGATGATGTGCGCCTGCCCGGCATGCTGCACGCTGCCATCCTGCGGCCTGAATATGCCCACGCCAAAATTCTGAGTATCGACACGTCGGAAGCAGAAAAAATGCCCGGCGTCGTCAAGGTCGTCACCGGCAAGGGCTGCCCCTTCCGCTATGGCGACAACATCAGAGACCTCGTCCCCATGGCCGATCGACCGGGTGCGCTACATCGGCGACCACGTCGCCGCCGTCATCGCAGAAAACACCTTCGCCGCCCAGGCAGCGCTGGAAAAGATCAAGGTTGAATACAAGCCCCTGCCCGTCTACACCGACGCCCGCGAGGCCATGAAAGAAGACGCCGTCCTGATCCATGAAGAAAACGGCGAATTCTGGCACCTGCCCAGCCTTGAAACCGGTCCCCGGCACCAACATCGCCAATATCTACCACCTCAAGAAGGGCAAGGCAGACGCCGGTTTCGAAGAAGCCGAAGTCGTCGTCGAAGGCGAATTTGTTTATCCCCTCGGCTCCTGCGCCGCCATCGAACCCCACGGCTCCATCGTCTGGTTCAAGGAGGACAAGACCATCGAAGCCTGGTCCTCCTCCATCTGCCCCTTCATCATCCGCGAAGACCTGGCCCACTCCTATCACCGTCCCGGTCTCGGCCGTGCGCGTGCACATCCCCGAAATCGGCGGCTGCTTCGGCTACAAGTCCGACATCACCATCGAGCAGACCGTGGCCTGGATCGCCAGCTTCGTCCCCGGCCGCCCGGTCAAGTGGGTTGCCTCCCGCAAGGAGGATTTCACCAGCACCCTCATCGGCCATGGCTATCCGCACAAAATGAAAATCGGCACCAAGAAGGACGGTACATTCGTCGCCCTGCAGACCACCATTTATCACACCACCGGCGCTTATGCCGACACCGGCGTCCACGTCACCATGGCCGCCACGCACAACTGCACCGGCCCTTATGAATTTGAACACTGCGACCTCACGGGTCTAATGCGTCTACACCAACACCCCCGCTGTCGGCGCATACCGCGGCTACGGCCACCAGGAAGGCCAATTCGCCATGGAACGCCTCATGGTCATGGTCGCCCGCAAGCTGGGCATGGATCCCTTTGACCTGCGCGAGAAGAACTACCTCGCCACGGCAGCATCAACGCCCTCGGCGAGCACATGTGGGACACCACCGGCTCAGATCCGAACCCTGCGTGGACAAGGTCAAGGAAGCCGTTTACAAGGCGGACAAACCCAAAGAAGACGACGAATTCTATTACGGCCGCGGTTTCGCCGCCGTGATGAAATCCCCCAAGGGCGCCCCCTTCTCCTCCAAGGGCTGCTACATGAAGATGAACATCGACGGCAGCGTCTCGATCAACATGGGCGGCGCCGAAGTCGGCCAGGGCCTGCGCACCGTCATCCGGCAGGTCGCTGCCGAAGCCATGCAGATCCCGCCGGAAAAGATCCGCGTCTACACCGAGATCGATACCCAGTACTCGCCCTAGGAATGGCAGACCATCGGCTCGATGTTCACCACCCAGGGCGGACGCGCCATCATCCGCGCCGCCAACAAGGCTGATCGCGATCATGAAGGAAACCGCCGCCAAGGTCCTGAAAACCGACACCGACTATCTGGAATACGACGGCGAATACGTCTTCCTGCGCAATGACCCCAGCGTGCGGGTGGCCGTTCCGGCTGTCTGCCGCGGCTACATCACCAGCGACGGCATCACCATCGGCGAAGTGGTCCAGGCCAGCGCCGACGCCCGCCTGCCCCGCTACTCCAACCCGGACGAGAACGGCCAGGGCTCCTGCGGCGTCGACATACACCTACGGCGCTGGTGCCTGCGAGATCCGCATCGAGAAGAAGACCGGCAAGATCTTCGTCGACCACTTCGCCTCATCCTTCGATGTCGGCCAGGTGATCAACCCCCTGCAGGCCCGCGGCACCGTCCTCGGCGGCGCAACCATGTCGATCGGCGCTACCCTGTATGAAAAGCTGGACTTCGACGAAATGGGACGCATTACCAACCCCCATTACTTCAAATATCATCTTCCGACCATGAAGGAAGCCCCCCGCCACACGGTAGACTTCATCGAAAATCCCGGATGTGATCGGCCCCTTTGGCGCACGCGCCCTGGGTGAACACCCGGTGATCGCACCGGCGCCCGCCATCCTGAACGCCATCTATGATGCCACCGGCATTGATTTCTACGAGATCCCGGTCACCCCGGAAATGATGAAAAAAGCCCTTGAGGACAAGAAGGAGAACGCATAATGACCAAGAAAATCACCTTCAAGGTAAACGGCAAAGAACGCACCGTCTACGCACACCCTGACATGAAACTGCTCGACGTGCTGCGTGACGAACTCAACATGACCGGCACCAAGCGCGGCTGTGACAACTCCACCTGCGGCGCCTGCACCGTGATCGTCAACGGCAAAGCCGTCAAAAGCTGTAACTTCGCCCTGGAAAAAATCGAAGGCGCAGAAGTGGTCACCATCGAAGGCATCGCCAAAGACGGCGAACTGCACCCCGTGCAGACAGCCCTGGTGAACGCCGGCGCCGTGCAATGCGGTTTCTGCACCCCCGGCATCGTCCTCGAACTCGTGGCCTTGTATGACAGCAAACCCGACGCGGACGAAGACGTGATCCTGCGCGCCCTCAACAAGCACCTCTGCCGCTGCACCGGCTATGAAGCCATCAAGGACGGCGCAATGGTTGCCCAGAAGCTGGTCAAGGATAAATAAAATCACCTCTGTCTCCCCTATTTTGCATCTTTTCGCAAAATGGGGGAGGTTGGAGGGGGTGACTTACCCCCGCTCAGAGCACAGCATATTGTGACAACTCAGACAAAACCCAATTACACAATCTTTTTTGGAGGATAGCATGGCTTTCGATCTCTTGATTAAGAACGCACAAACCCGTTTCGCCGGTGACACCCTGATGCAGGTTGCCATCGAAGATGGCAAAGTCGTCAAAATTGCCGAAAAAGTAGACGGCGATGCCGCCCAAACAATTGACGCTGGCGGCAACCTGGTCACCGAATCCTTTGTCAACGGCCACCTGCACCTGTGCAAGGTCTACACCCTGCGGATGATGGACGACGCCGCCAGCGGCGCCTACACCGGCGGCGACATGGGCGGCGCCATGACCGCCATCGAACTGGCCGCCCAGGTCAAGGAAAACTACGACGAGAGCTGGATCATCGAGAACGTGCGCACGGCCGTCAATCTGGCCATCAAATTCGGCAACACCCACATCCGCGCCTTTGCCGACACCGACACCAAGGCCAAACTGGAAGGCGTCAAGGCCCTGATCCGCGCCCGCGAAGAATACAAGGGCAAGGTGGATGTCCAGGTCGTCGCCTTCCCGCAGGACGGCGTCGTGCGCGAACCCGGCGCCGAAGAATATATTGAAGAAGCCATCGAGCTGGGCGCCGACGTCGTCGGCGGTATCCCGTGGATTGAGTACACCGAGGCGGACGAGCAGGAACACATCGACCGCATGTTCGCCCTGGCCAAGAAATACGACAAGGACGTCTCCATGCTCATCGACGATGCCGGCGACGCCACCCTGCGCACCCTCGAAATGCTGGCCGTCAAGACCATCAAGGAAGGCTGGGAAGGCCGCGTGACCGCCCAGCACTCCCGCGCCATGGCCCTCTACCCCGAGCCCTACTACCGCAAGATCGCCGCCCTGCTCAAGCGCGCCAACATCGGCGTCGTGTCCGACCCGCAGACCGGCCCGCTGTATGCCCGCGTGAAAGATCTGTACAAAGCCGGCGTGCGCATCGCCCTCGGACAGGACGACATCGCCGACGCCTACTACCCCTTTGGCCGCAACAACATGCTCGAGGTGGCCTTCCTGGCCGCCCACCTGATGTGGATGACCAGCCGCCCCGAGATGGAAATCCTCTATGACCTGATCACCACCAACGCCGCCGAAGCCCTCAACATCAAGGACTTCGCCTTTGAAGAAGGCCACGCGGCCAACCTGGTCGTGCTCAACGCCAAGTCTGTCTGGGAAGCCCTGTGGAGCCACGAAGCACCGCTGTACGTCATCCGCAATGGTGTGGATATTACGTTGAAGTAAAAACGAGTTTCATTTCACAGCATTTTCAAAGGGACAGGCGTGAAAACCTGTCCCTTTTTTGATTGTCCCAAATCGACTATATACCCGTAAGGGCGGATGGCGTCCGCCCATCAACACTGCAGGCTCAAATTGAAGAGTTGGAAACTGGCCAGGTAGTGAAAGAAATCATCGTATCAATTTGTGAAATCGGGTTAATCACAGGGAATTCATATCTTTTACTCTAAAAATTTTGGTTTTTCTATTCTATTTATTTGGTTTTCCGAGGTTGGTGGGCGCACGCCATCTAACACTACATTAGACCTTGTCCGCCCCTACAAAAAAATCTACCCACACTTGACTTTCCTCAGATTTTCTATAATCTATTAACATTGACCCCCTCACACATCCACCGCGAGGCCCTCATGAAAAAGAAAATCGCCCGCCTGGCTCTTACCGAAGCTGCCCTGACCCTGCTGTGGGTCATTCTAATGATCCTTGGCAGTGTACTCAATAGCCCTGTTCCCACGATTGACGGTGTCCCGGTATTCGTCCAGCAAATCAGCATCCTGCATATCATCACATACATCAACGCTGCTGCCCTGACCATCGTGGCCGTGCTGCTCTATTTCGCCCTCTACCAATACCTCAAGTCCGACCACCCCATCATGACCGCCCTGGGCCTCGTTTGCGTCCCCCTCTACGGCATCTTCAACCTGTTCGTCTACGGATCGCAGATCACCATTTTACCCTTGCTGATTGCGCAAAACTCCCCCAACGTGGCAAACTGGCTGCAAGTCTGGCCGCAATCCCCCATCGCCCTGCTCAACCAGGTCGCTTATGCCCTGCTGGGCATCCCCTCCATCCTCTTCGGCATCGCCCTCATCCGCAAGGACCCCGCTGTCCGCACAGCCGCCGTCTTCCTCATCCTCAATGGCGTCGCCTGCATCCTGGGCTTGATCGGTGTGCTGATTAGTAATCCCATCCTCGGCATGGGCTCCCTGATCGGCGGCGTTCTCTTCCTGGTGGGTGTAGCGATGTTGGGTTTTCAATACCGGCAAGGGTAAATCTTCCCTGATCCTGTCATTGTGAGGAAAGGTTAAACTATCCTAAAGCATCTAGCCACCCAAATTAGGGCTGAGTGGCCTAAAAGCTTTATAAGAACAATCAAGTTGTAAGTCGGAAAGCTCATGCATATCGGGCCTTGCCCCAGGAGAAATCACAATGCCTAAACCACGGATTTTCTCGACATCCTTTTCAAAGATATATCCACTATACGTTCAAAAAGCGGAACGAAAAAATCGCAGCAAAGAAGAAGTGGACCAAATCATCTGCTGGTTGACTGGCTATAATCAAGCAGGCTTACAGCAACAAATCGAACAAGAAAATGACTTTGAAGCCTTTTTTGCTCAAGCGCCCGCCTTACATCCCAACAGTTCGTTGATCAAAGGTAAGGTTTGCGGGGTGCGCGTGGAAGAGATCGAAGATCCGCTGATGCAAAAGATCCGTTATTTAGACAAGCTGATTGATGAACTCGCCAAAGGAAAGGCTCTGGAGAAAATTCTGCGGGAATAAGTTCTTAATATCGAGACCGGTACATTTATGTTCGGGGGACGGTAGTCACAAAATCTGCTTACCAAAGGACCTGTCATGAGTAAAGTTCTCATTATCAATGCCTCGCCACGTAAAAAACGCACCTTCGCACTGCTGGAACAAATCGAGTGAAAAACTGACCCAGGCCGGACACGAGATCACCTGGGTACACCTCGGCAAAGTCAAGCTCAATCACTGCAAAGGCTGTGAGGCCTGCATTGTGAAGATCAAGGACTGCTGGCAGGACGACCAGGCCAACGAGATCCTCGAGAAGATCGCCAGCCATGATGCCCTCGTCATCGGCACCCCTTCCTACATGTTTCACATCTCCAGCCTGCTGAAAGCCCTCATCGACCGCACAGCCTGCTGGTTCCACCACCCCGACCCGCGCGTGGTGACCAAACCTGTGCTCCTCGCGCAAACCTCCGCCGGACCGATGGCCGCCAGCATGAAATACGCCCGGGACATGGCCGTCTACTGGGGCATGCAGCCCACCGGCAAGATCACCCGCCTGGCCACTCAGCATGGCAAGAAGCCTGTCACCGACAAGGAAATGCAGCGCTTCCTGTGGCACCTGGACCACCCCGCCACACAGTACCGCCCCAGCCTCAAGCAGCTCGTCAGCTACCAACTGCAGAAGGCCACCGCGATGGCCTTTGTACCTATCGACCGCGATCACTATATCGCGCAGGGCTGGGACAAGACCATCTACTACACAAACAGCCGCCTGGGCACCCTGCGGCGGCTGGCGGCTGTCGTGGTCTATTTTGTATTGTATAACGGCTTCAAGATGGCGCCGAAGTAGGAATTCCTCTTACTCTTTGGTGAAAGTAAAATATAAGCTGCCTTCCATCCCAGTCGCAATAATTTCAGTTTGGTCTGTATCTATCGAATACCGAATCAAGTCAAAAGTGTTGCGGTTTTCTTGATTGCGTACTGAGGCAACTAAGTTACCATCACTCAGCCATCCTACCATTTGTAACCTGTCTGCTAACGTATCAATTTCCAATGTTTTGATAATTTCACGTTTCATTAGATCAAATATTTGAATAGTACGATCCTCATAGGTAACTGCAGCTAAATATCGGCTATCTTTTGACCAAAAAGGAAAACTTCCAAAGGTATTTTGGATTTTGTAGGGGCCAGTTATTCGTTCTTGACAGGTATTATGGGCATCTAAACAATCCGCAGGCATGATATACAACCCATCATCAACTTGTTCTTCTGGGATCATACTCTGAAGCTCATAAAACGCAACCCAATTTCCATCAGGTGAAAAGAATGGATAATTAAAACCATTATGAAACTCATAGTTTTGAGAGATTGTTGCACAAGTAAATTCTTCAACATCAATCATTCTAATCAAGCAAGGAAAACTGCCTTCTTCCGTACACGAGCCAAGAACATAATCTAATTCTGAATTTGTTGTAGACCAAGCACAATCAGAAACACAATCATCAGGAATTGGAACTGAAATCAATTCAGATTCCCATAAGTCAAAAATCATTATGACATTATCTGAACCGTAGATATCGAAATTACTCCCATTGTTTTTTCTCAAGCGGAGAAAATGCCCATCTTGAGTTAATGGTGTTCCGGGCAAAAATGACAATATGCTTGTTTCCATCGTAGAAAGAGAAAGAGCACCAATTGCTTCCATTTCAGATTCTCCCGAGATTTCAAAAGCGACATACTCACCTGGTTCCAAGCTTTCCCAATTTGACAAAACAGGCGGAGTTGGCTCAGGAGTCATTGTCCACATCGGCCTTGGCGTAGCCGTTGGAGGCAGGGCAGTAGGTGTAAGCGTAGAGGGGATTTCCGTCTGTGTTGCCGTGAGCGGGGCGGTTGCCTGCACAGGTTCTTCAACTACAGGCGGAGCAGAACACCCAACAAGGACAACGGCCAAAATGAGGATTGAAATGATGCTGGTTCTCTTGCTGTATACGGTCATGTATTAATCTTTCCCCTTGTTCTTACTCCCATATCCTCTTCTTCAGCATTACCAGGAACCAGATCAAAGCCACGGCCATCGTCGTATGGAAGGTGCCGGCGATATGATTTAAGCCATTGATGTCTGTACCCAGCACATCAAGCATCCCGCGGGTAAACATACTCGCCAGCGTCCCAACCAGGGCCACATTGTAGGTAATAAACCAGGCCTTGAAACGCTTATTGGCTGTCAGGGTGAACTGCTTTTCCATCAGCATCAGGATCAGGATGAAGAGCAGACCCCACGTCAGCGTATGCACATGCATGCCGGACAGCACCGTGGTACCAGTGAAATCCTGCATCTTGGTGAACTCGCGATAAAACACGCCAAAGAACAAACCGGCGATGGTATAGATCATCGCACTGCGGTACATGGCTTTCATCATGGTCTCCTTTATTTAAATGAAACAGGCCTCACCACTATTCTAGCAGAGCAAGGGGAGAAAAGATAACATGTAATGTTCTTTTCCTTATACCCCTCTACCCTCAAAACTCCGTATAATCAATACATGACACTGCCTATCGCCGTTCTGCTGGGGATCATCGCCCTGGCAGTGATCCTCTTCTCCATCGAATACTTTCCCGTAGACGTGGTCGCCCTGACCGTGCTCCTGCTGGTCATCCTCACCGGCCTGCTGCCCCCACAGGAGGCCTTTGCCGGCTTTGGCAGCGGAACCAGCATGATGATCCTCGGCATCCTCATTATGACCGCCGGCCTCTCTAAAACCGGTGTGATCGAGATGACCGGCCAGGCCCTCCTCAAACAGTCCGCCGGCAAATCAGAGCAGCTCTTTACGGTGATCATGATCGCCGCGGCGGCGATGAGCGCTTTTCTCAGCAATACTGCCGCCACCGCCTTTTTCATGCCGATCACGATCAGCCTCGCCCGCCGCAATAAGGCAAACCCATCCAAATACCTGATGCCCCTGTCCTTCGCCGCCATCCTCGCCAGCTCGATCACTCTGGTCAGCTCTTCCACCAACATCGTCATCAGCGGTCTGATCACCCAATTAGATATGGAACCGCTGGGCATGTTTGAACTGACCCTGGTCGGCCTGCCCATCCTCCTGCTCGGGTTGGCATACATGCTCCTCATCGGCCGTCGCATCGTGCCGGAACGCGCCACCGCGAAAGCGGTCTATGACCCGATGGGCGCCCAGCCCTACATTACTGAAGTTGTCCCTTTGCCCAATTCCCCCTTGCTGGGCAAAACCCTGGAAGAAGCCCGTCTTGGGCAGGATTATGACATCGTTGTCCTGAAACTTGCCAAGGCCAACAAAGGACTCGTTATTCCCATCGCCAGCCAGATCATCCAACCCGGCGACATGCTGACCATCGAGGTCCCCCGCGACCGTTTGCGGAACCTCTACCAAACTCTCGGCGTGCAGTCCAAAGAAGACCTGGAAATCACCAAACCAGCCACCCATCTGAAGGGCATTCAACTCTTTGAACTGGTCATCCTGCCCGGCTCCCCCCTCATCGGGCGTACGCTTGCCACCCTGGACTTTCGCAAACACTTCGGCATGCAGGTGCTGGGCATCAACCGCAGCGGGGAAACCCTGCGCACCAACCTCGGCAGCCTGCGCCTGCGGGTCGGTGACCAGCTTGTGGTGCAGGGCAAACGCGAGACCATCATGCAACTTGGTCTGGATAACCATTTCCGCATCCTGGACGTGATCGGCAGCCAGGACGGCTCCAATGCAAAGGCCCCGCTGGCCATTGGTATCTTTGTCATTGCCCTGCTGGTCGCCGCCCTCGAGATCCTTTCCCTGCCGGTCGCCGTTCTGCTGGGCGCGGTCGCCATGTTCCTCAGCAAGTGCATCACACCCGAAGAAGCCTACCGCGAGATCAACTGGACCACCCTGATCCTCATCGGCAGCATGCTCGCCCTGGGGGCCGCCATGCAAGCCACCGGCGCGGCAACCTTCTTCGCCGAATGGGTGGTTTCCCTGTTTGGCAACCGCGATCCACGCCTGCTGTTGACCGCCTTCTTCGCCCTGACCATGCTCCTCACCCAGCCCATGTCTAACCAGGCATCCGCTGCCCTCGTACTGCCGCTCGCCGTCCAAACCGCCCTGCAGCTCGGCCTCAACCCGCGCAGTTTCGCCGTGATGATCGCCGTTGGGGCAAGCTGCTCCTTCCTCACCCCACTGGAACCTGCCTGCCTGATGATCTATGGCCCTGGTGGTTATAAATTCCTGGACTTTTTCAAAAGCGGCCTGCCGTTGACCTTACTAACGTATGTGATCGCCATCGTCCTCGTACCCCTCTTCTGGCCGCTGTAACTACAATATACAATTTATCATGCCCAAAAGGGATATAGGAAGAACACTTCCTCAATAAATAGTGACACAGCCTGCGGGAGATAGAACGTGCGTAGCTTTATAATCCATGGAAATTTTTCGGTACTGAAAAATATTCAACAACGTGACACAGTCCATCTTCCCCCGCTTACCGGGAGAAGATGATTTACATGCGCAGCATGGAAATCAGATGAGGGCACCCCGCCATGCAGTATAATCACCCATATACAAACACAACGAAGAGGCTCAATGAACCAAAACATCAAAGACGTTCTGGCAGGCCTACTGAACAGCCTGCCGCCCAACGCCGACAAACCAAAGAAAATGCCCGAAGCCTGGCATTTTTGCAATGACGAAGCGTCCGCTAATCACCTGGCCGAGCTGACCCTGAGCGGCACCAAGCGTGCTACCGCTGGCGCATTATGGAGCTACGAAGCTGAAGGCGAAGCCATCCCCCAGCCCGGGGATTTGAGCATCATCATCAACTGGCAGCAAGAACCGGTGTGTATCATCGAAAGCACGCAAATCGACATCACGCCCTTCAACGAAGTCAGCGAAGAATTTGCACGCGTGGAAGGCGAAGGTGACAAGAGTTTGGCCTACTGGAAAAAAGTGCATTGGGAATTTTTCAGCGATGAAATGGAAGCACTCGGCCGCAAAGCCATAGAAAGCATGCCCGTCGTATGCGAACGATTCCGGGTTATTTATCCCGTAACCGCAGCACAACCTGAATAAAGGAGAGAATCATGGCAATTAAAATTTCAGCAGAAGAACGGCAGTTGGTCAAATTGATCAGAAAAATGCCGGTAGACCCAAAAGAAACCAAAAAATGGGTGGAGACCATCCAGGACACTGGCCTTACGATCGAGCTGGCCGAAGAGATCCGCCTGAAACTGGCCGACGCCCCCGATGATGCCAAGAATAAAATGCTGGCAACCGTCGAATTGAACAAAATTGTCAACCACTGGCGGCTGGCAAGCCAGAAGAAAAATTTTGGTCGCTAAAATAGCAACAGACTGTCTCAAAAGATTTTGAGACAGTCTGCTCATTAACCCGAAACAGGTTCGGGGCCGCCTCGGGTTGAGACAGCCCCTACAAATTTGACCCTGAAATCGATCAGTCTTCGAGGACTTCTACTTCCACTTCCTCAGCCTCAGGAGCTGAGTCAACGACAGCCTGTGAGCGTGACGTCAAAACTTCCTCGGACGGAACGATGATCAGCAGGATCAAATACACCAGAAAACCTGGACCGCCCATCAAAGCCAGTGCCACAAAAATGATACGCACCAGGGTCGAGTCGATATCCAGATAATCTCCCAAACCACCACAAACACCGCCAATCATCCGGTCAGATTCACTACGATATAATTTACGTTTTTCCATTAGTAGACCTCCTGTTGTCTTACTATTAATACGCAGGTATTGAAAAAAAGTTGCAGAATTGTCTGTTGCATTCCCCTGATAACACAGTATAATCAGACCAGTAAATCCTCAATAAAAGGATGATCCAGCCTTTTGATAAAAAAAGGTAAACTTCCCTCATCGCGTTGGCTGATACCCCTTGTACTCCTGTTGCTGTGTATCCTCAGTTACAGCCTGTTTGCATCCTCCCTTGGCTTTAACTGGGACGACTGGCTGCAGTTGCTTGTCCAGCACAACCTGGGCGGCGGGCGCGCCTACTGGGCTTATTTCGCCTACGACCGTCCCACTTCCGCCTGGACGCATATTTTGCTCATGCCCATCCTGGGCGAAAATCCCGTTCGCTGGCAGATCTTCACCATGCTCATGCGCTGGCTGACGGCGGTCAATATGTGGTGGATGTTCTCCACCCTGTGGCCAAAGTACAAACGCCAGGCGGCAATGACGGCCATGCTATTTGCTGTCTACCCCACCTTCACCCAGCAGCCCATTTCCCTGGCCTATCACCAGCATATGCTCCAATATGCCCTGTTTGCGTTTTCTCTGGCAGCGATGGTCAAAGCCGCCCGCAGTCCGAAGCGTTTCTGGCTATTCACCGCCCTGGCCTTGCTGGCAGAAACCATGCAGCTCACCATCACCGAATTCTACTGTGGTGTCGAACTGATCCGCCCGGTTCTGCTGTGGATCATCACTCAAAGAAGCGCTTCCCCGAGAACCGTCTTGCATAAAGAAAACCCTTGCCCAATGGTGGCCGTACCTGCTGCCCCTGGCAGCCTACACCATTCTGGCGGTTATTCATCCTGGAATTTCCCATCCCTGACCCGCACGGGCTGGAACTGGTGTCCCTGTTGCGCAGCGCACCATTAAGCGGTCTTATGCAGCTGGCGCGCTACGCCCTCACCGATACCCTCTACATCCTGCTTGGCAGTTGGCAGGGGCCAATCAGTCTCATGACCCAACCCGTGACCGGGATCACCTTCCTCTCCTGGGGCGTCGGCCTGCGGCTGCCGCCGCAGTTGTGTTCACTTTCCGCTATCAATACCCAAATCAGAAAATGGAACAGAGCAATCAGACAGACAAACCAGAACGTGACTGGTTCCTGCAAGCCATCGTGATCGGTTTGCTGGGTACGCTGCTCGGTCCGCTGCCCATCTGGTTGACCGGCGCGCAAACCATCGGCGATGTACATGCCAACCGATTTGCCCTCGGTTCCCTGTTCGGGGCCAGTTTGCTATTCGTCGCCCTGATCGAATGGGCTGCCAGCCAGAAACGGCATGCCAAAGCCATCCTCCTCGCCCTGCTGATCGGTCTTTCGGTCAGCTTTCATGTGCGCGTATCCGATGAATACCGTCTGGCGCAAGCCCAGTTCCGCAGCTTCTTCTGGCAGCTCTCCTGGCGCGCGCCGCATCTGGAACCAAACACTGCCCTGATCGCCCGGGATGAAACTTACCCCGACCAGCTTTCCACCGTGGCCTCAGCCCTCAACCTGGCATACCCATCCCCAGCCAGCCAATCCGGCAGCCTGAATTATTGGGCTTATCGCATCCTGCCGGATGCCGAACCTGCCAGTGATCTGCCGCTTTCCTTCCAGAACCAGTACCGCACCCTGTATTTCAATGCATCGGCATCCGACAGCCTGGTGCTCTACCAAAAACCAGACCGGTCTATCCTGCCTATGGGTGCTGAATGAGAGCGACCAGTACAACCCTGATATCCCTGAAAACCTGCGCAGCCGCCTGCCGCTGTCCAATATGACCCGCATCAACTCGCAGCCGGCAAACGAAGGGTATCCGCCAGTGGTTCTGTTTGGCGCTGCCCCTGTGAATGAGTGGTGCTATCTGTTTGAAAAAGCCGAGCTAGCCGTTCAGGAGGAAGATTGGACAGAAATGCGAACAATACTGTCCACGCTGCAAGAGCTTGGTGCCAAACCCGAGCGCGGGAACATTCGCGAATGGCTGCCATATATTATCGGCTATGCGCATATCGATAACTGGGATTCCGCTCTTACCCTGACAAGAGAAGCTGCTGAACAAAACCCGAACTATGCCCCCATGTTATGCGATCTATGGCGTCAGAGAAATAAAAACACCCCGGCCAATGCCGCGCAGGAAAGCGCATGGCAAACGGTACAGGGTGAGTTATCGTGTGGGGAAATTACTCCGTAAAGGAGGACTCTGCTATCCTTCTTGTCGAGATTCTTCATCCATCATCTTGATAAACACATCCACCACATGCGATTCAAACAAGTGCCCACTGTTCTTCGTGATATAGTCGAACGCCTTTTCACGAGACCATGCATCTCGGTATGGCCGGTCAGAGGTCAGCGCATCCCATACATCTACTACTGAGAATATTCGCGCCGCCAGTGGAATTTCTTCACCTTTCAGTCCGCGTGGATACCCTGAGCCATCCCAACGCTCGTGATGACAATAAGGAATATCCAGCGAATTTTGCAGGAAAGGAATGGAAGACAGCATCTGGCGGGCAAACTCAGGGTGCCGGCTCATCGTTTTCCACTCATCCAGCGACAATGGCTCTGGTTTAAGCAAAATCGAATCCGGCACACCCATCTTGCCAATATCGTGCAAGATGGCACCGCGTCGCAGCGCAGGCAGATCGCCTTCCCAGACGCCCAAACGCTGCGCCAGGCGCACTGTCAGCTCTACTACCCGTTCAGAATGTCCCTGTGTTTCTTTATCCCGCAGTTCCAACGCATTTGACCACCCCCAGATGGTTGCATCGTAAGCCGCTTTCAGTTCTTCATTTGACCGCTGCAAACTACCAAACAATTGAGCATGGTCAACTGCCATAGCTGTATCAGCAGCCAATGCTTCCATGAAGTTCAGCCACTCATCTTCAAGCCCGGTTTCCTCCCGGCTGAATAGCTCCAGCACGCCTTTTGCTTCCCCTTTGGCGATCAACGGCAATGCAAGATAAGAAACCAGGTTTTCTTCTTTGATCACCTTCTGGCAGGTTTCGCTGATACGATTGTCCTTTGCCAAAACCGGCACAAACACTTTCTGCCGTTTCAGCAAAGCCTCTCCGGCCAAAACATTTTCACAGGACAACGCACCGTCCTTGCCCTGTTTTGTAATAAAACCGCGACCTACAGCATACACAAACTCAAGGTTCTCCGGGTTCAACAACAATACATTCGCGGCATCCACACCAAAATGATCCGTAACCTGATCCAGAAGCACTTCAAACAATATATTGAGATCAATGTCGCCACTCACCGCCAGATTGAGCGTACGCAATGCCATCACCCGCTCCAGCCGGCGTTTCGTATCTTCATAAAGCGTAACGCGATGAACGGCGCTGGCAGCAATGTCTGCGACAGCATTCAGGGTGCGTTCTTCATCTTCGGCAATCTTGCGATGATTAACCACCAGCACAGCCCCGATCGATTCCCCTTCAACCATCAACGGTGCCAGGATACCGGCCCGGCCTTCGCCAGCATAGTTTGCATTGTTGTGATACACCTGATCTGCGTGGATATGAGATTCTTTCCAGAGGTCTTCTTCCTTGATCGTTTTCCCTACAATGATATCCAGATCCCCTTGCCCCAGATCAAAAGTGAGTGTCCCCTTCCCGTTATCATAAAAACCCACTGCCACGCCGCTGGCATCCAGCAGATCCATCAAGCTGGCTGTGATCACACACAGCGTTTCAAGGCGTGAGGGAACCCCGCGCAGCGCTGCGGCAATCACGGCAATGCCTTCCTGTTCACGGGCGCGCATTTTTGCTTCGTGAATATCCCGGCCCACAGATTGTATTTCAATGACCTTGCCCTGCTCATCAAGAATAGCGCGGTCCCGCCATTGACACCAACGCACTTTACCTTTCGCATCAATATTGCGGTGCTCGTGAAGCCCTGATGGCATCTTGGCACCGAGTTCGAACCCGTATTGACGGGCCTCTGGCACATCCTCGGCAACAATATTGTCCTGGACTGTCCTGCCAATCCATTCTTCGGGTGTGCCGCCGAAAAAGCGGCAAAACGCCTCATTGACAAAAGTGATTGTCATCTCTTCCGGGAACCAGCGAACGATGAAATCCATCTGGTCTTCCACAATGCCGCGGTACCGCGTTTCACTTTCCCGCAAGGCTTTGTCAATGGTCATGTGTTGAATTGCAGCACTGATAATGCCGGCTGCTGTACGAAGCGCCCCAATTTCAATTTCCTTGAACTCGCGTTCGGTCAGACATTCATTGAACCCAATAAAGCCCCACCACTTGTCCCCTTCAAAAATGGGGACAGAGAGAATGGATTTGATGCCTTGAGGTGCTAAATGCTTCCGTTCTTTCTCTTCCATTTCACTCAGCTTTGCCAGAACAACCTTGCCTTCAGCCAAAGAAGAGGAAAGCATGGAGATCATTGGGAATTCTTCAAGTGCGGGGTTTCCTAAACGGGCAGCAATGCCTTCAGCCACCCATTCATATTCCAGCCCATATGAGACCGGCACGCCATCCCGATACTGGTTTTTGAAAATATACACCCGGCTGACTTCAGCCGCCTGCCCCATGCGCTCCAGCATACTCTGAATAGTTTTATGAGTGTACCCATCCCGCATGAAATCACCAGCGGCGAGACTGATCGCCCACAGGATGGCACTGTACCGGTGCGATGCCACTTCCATCCGCTTGCGTTTGGAGATATCCCGCACCAAAGAAAGAATGTTGTCTTTGTCATACAGCACCAGGCGTTCTTCAAAATAATGGGCTTCACCATTAATCTCAAGCTGGTATTCCAGCGTTTGTGGCTGTCCGGATTTCAAAGCAGCCTTGAACAAGGGCTGCCAGGCCATCACGTGCTCAGGGGGCAAAACCTCCGCCGCTTTACGCCCCAAAAATCTTGATGGCGGGGCAAACAGCAAGGCCGGATCCTGCGCCTGATAACCGATATATTCCCCTTCATGATTCAGGAGATAGAGTGTGTCAGGGAACGCATGCAACAAAACACGGCTGCGCTGTTCACTTTCCCCCAACGCCTGTTCCGTGTTCACCTGCGCAGTAATATCCCGCAGCAAGACCAGATACGCTTCCAGCCCCGACCATTTTGTTTCCACGGTACGCATCTCGGCAATCACATTTTTGATGCGCGGACGAGTGACCTGAATTTGTTTTACTTTACCAGGGGAAACAGCAAAAGCAAAGGGCTTATCCAGCAAATCGTCAGCCGGGAGATTAAAAAGATCCAGTGCAGCAGGATTAACGAAAACCACTACCCCCTGTTTATCAACAACAAAAGCCGCATCCGGCAAAGCGCCAATAATACTGCGCAATTGTGCCGTGCTGGCTTTTAATTCTCCTGTTCCGCGATGTGACAGCCCGTTTGATGGCAGCATACGATATAATTATTCCAGTTCTATGAAATAAAGATCCACCATTGGTTTGAACAATCTGAAAGATTTTGGACACTAATAATTATGGCTGAAACAAAAAACAATTTCCTCATTAAATTCTACCAGAGAAACCACAAACAGGTGAAATCGAGAGCCATTCCAATTTTCATATAAAAAACAAACAAATTGAGGTTACAATAAAATTGACCCTGAACAGTATTCATGCTATCATCGTCTTATCTGGATTTATTCTTCATTATTTATTCTGTACATTAACAACATTTCAACCTCTTTTTTTCATTTTTCGATTTCGCATTTATTCTGGAGGAATTATTTATGAGCGCAGAACTTATTGTCCGTTTAATCGGCATGATCATTTTCACCATTCTAGGTGTCTCCTGGGGGACAAGCCTGGGACGTTTGGCAAACATCAGTCCTACGCCTGACACATTTACTATTGAACAATACGCCTTCACCATTGGATTGGTTGGGGCGCTTTTCGGTTTGATCATTACTCCTCTGATCACCATCCGCCCGATGCGCACGCTGCGCACCATTTTTAGCAAAATCTCGGTACAGACCCTGGTTGCTGCTCTGGTTGGGCTGGTCGTGGGGCTGTTAATTGCAGCGCTGATGGCCTTCCCGCTCTCGATGCTGCCCACCCCATTTGGTGATATTCTCCCCTTCGTGGGTGTGCTGGCCTTTGTCTACCTGGGGATATCCGTCTTCATCATGCGCCAAAAAGATATTTTTGGTCTGGTGCAAACCTTTTCGGCCCATCGCAGCACAGGGGAAGCACAAGAAGGCGGCGAAGGAGAAGATGGCGACGGCTGGAGCGGTGAAAGAACCATCCTGCTGGACACCAGCGTGATCATTGACGGCCGCATCGCAGACATCGCCCGCACAGGTTTCCTGCCCGGGTCGCTGCTGATTCCCCGTTTTGTACTCACTGAACTGCAATATATCGCCGATTCTCCCGACAGCCTGCGCCGACAGCGCGGACGCCGGGGGATGGAAGTACTTTCCCAACTGCAAAAGGAGCCTGGCATCCCTGTGCGCATGAGCGACATTGATGTGGATGGCGTCCGGGAGGTGGATGACAAGCTGGTCATACTGGCGCGTCAGTTGAAGTGTCCGGTGATGACCAACGATTTCAATCTGAACCGCATTGCCGAGCTGCAAGGGGTAAAAGTCCTCAATGTCAACGATCTGGCGAACGCCGTCAAATCGGTGCTGCTGCCCGGTGAGATCCTCAATATGCGTGTGATTCAGGAAGGCAAGGAATCTGGCCAGGGCGTTGGTTACATGGATGACGGCACAATGGTCGTTGTCGAGAATGGCCGCGAATTCATGAACAAGGAAATTGAAGTCCTGGTCACCAAAGTCCTGCAAACAGCAGCCGGCCGCATGATTTTTGCCCGGCCGGATGATCACCACTCACATTAATCTCAAAATGCTCCGGCATTTTGTTTGTCTGGAAGGAAATCATGAGTTTACGAATTTACAGCACACTTATCCCGCAAGAAGGAAGAATTTCAGCACAATTGAAGAAGGCAAAGTGCGCATGTATGTGTGCGGTCCAACAGTCTACAACAAAGCCCACGTCGGCCATGCCATGTCAGCCCTGGTGTTCGACATCCTGCGCCGCTACCTGGAATTCAAAGGCTATCAGGTCAAGCATGCCATGAATTTCACCGATGTGGATGACAAGATCATCATCCGCGCCAACGAGATGGGCATGGACCCCTTTGAGCTGGGCGGCAATTACATCAAGGAATACCGGGAACACCTGGATGATCTCAACATCCTGCCCCCCACCATCACCCCGTATGCTACCCGTGAAATTCCCCAAATCGAGGAGATGATCTCGGGCTTGATCGATAAGGGCTATGCCTACCCGGTCAAGGGCGATGTCTATTTCCGCGTGGACAAGGATGATGACTACGGCAAACTCTCCGGCCGCAAACTGGAAGACATGAACGCCGGTTCGCGCATCGAGATTGACGAGCGCAAAGAAAACCCGATGGACTTCGCCCTGTGGAAAGCACAGCGCCCCGGCGAACCTGCCTGGGAAAGTCCCTGGGGCATGGGCCGCCCTGGCTGGCACATCGAGTGCTCGGCCATGAGCCTGCACCACCTCGGGGAAGAGATCGACATTCACGGCGGCGGAAATGACCTCATCTTCCCCCACCATGAGAACGAGATCGCCCAGACCGAAAGCTTGACCGGAAAGCCGTTCGCCCGATACTGGGTGCACAATGGCATGTTACAGCTCAGCGGCGAGAAAATGTCCAAATCCATCGGCAACCTCGTCACCATTGAAGATTTCCTGGCTGACCACGAAGCCGATATCCTGCGCATGATGGTGCTCAACTCCGGCTATCGCAGCCCCTTGACTTTCAATGATGAAGTCATTGCCCAGACAGAGAAAGCCCTCACCCGCCTGCATTCCGCCCTCAAGCCAGCCCAACCGGGCGCAGCGGGTGCTGACACAGGCCGTGCTGGATGAACTGCAGGGGCAAATGAATGCAACCGAATCCGGCTTCATTGAATCCATGGACGATGATTTCAACACCAGCGGTGCATGGGCAATCTCTTTGACCTGGTTCGCGGCATCAACAAAGCCCGCGACGAAGGCGCCACAGATGAAGAAATGGCGCCAGCACAGAATCATGCTGCGAAAATTGTCCGGCGTGCTGGGTTTGCAGCTCAACGAAAAAGAAGAAGGAGACCAATCCGCAGCTCCCTTCATCGACCTGCTGGTAGAACTGCGCACAGAGATCCGCAAGGAAAAACTGTATGCCTTATCTGACCAGATCCGTGACCGCCTGGCCGAGCTGGGCGTGACCCTTGAAGACAGCAAGCATGGCACCACCTGGCATTTCAAACAAGTTGCGCAACAAGCAACTTCAAAAGTACACTTATTGTAGGACAGGATACGTGCCTGGTCTTTTTTATCGACAGGATAAGTAGCACCTAAAAAGGAAATCCAATGGCAAAAGAATGGATCACCGGGCGAAACCCGGTATACGAAGTCCTGCAGGCCCGGCGCAGGCATGTGTTTCGCCTGCTGGTCGCCAAAGGCGTAGATGAAAAAGGCCGCATCCACAAGATCATCCAGATGGCCGCGAAAATCAACATCCAGGTAGAACACGTGCCGCGCCAGCAAATTGACGCGATGGGTGAAAACCCGCAAGGGATTGCCTTGCAAACCAACCCATACCCCTACAGCGACCTGCATGAAATTCTCAAGCAGCCCCAGAAACGCGGAGAACAGCTCTTCGTCCTTCTGCTGGATGTGCTGCAAGACCCGCAAAACCTGGGCACCCTGCTGCGCACCGCCGAAGCGGTCGGCATCCACGGCGTGTTTATGCCCGCCAACCGGGCCGCAGGCGTTACGCCATCTGTGGTGCATGCCTCCTCCGGCGCCAGCGAGCATCTGCTCGTTGCCCAGGGCAACCTCGCGCAGGCCATCACCGACATCAAGGAAGCCGGCGGCTGGGTATATGGCCTCGAAGGCGGCCCGGAAGCACAGCCCATTCACCAGATGAGCCTGGATGGTCCGCTGGCATTGGTGGTTGGCAGCGAAGGCAGCGGACTGCGCGCCCTCACCCGCAAATCCTGTGACGCCCTGATCAGCCTGCCCATGCGCGGCCAGATCGAATCGCTGAACGCAGCTGTCGCGGGGAGCGTTGCGCTGTATACAGCCTTCAGCGCGAGGCAAAAGAATTAATCCCGAAACCAAAATCTCTCGCAGATTTAAATCTGCGAGAGATTTTTTTATTTAATTCAAAACGCCAGCCATGCAACTTCTTATGCGCGGCGGCCGCCATCCAATTCATCCTGCAATTTCTGCAAAGCTTCCCAGTCGCCCTTGGCAGCCAGGCTCGGCCTGATCCGGCCAGGTAGCTCGGATTCGGCAAAGCGCGGAAATCAGCGCCCTCCAAAATCTCCTGCAGGCGTTCCACGCTGGTCGCTGCCATCACCGCAAACGTTGCCACCCCGGATTCCTTCATCAACCCGGCAATCTTCGGGCCAATCCCTTCGATTTTCGTCAGATCGTCCTGCAACTGCGGCGACAGACTTCTTCCTCGTTCGTCATCGTTGCGGCGCAAACTCATAAACCACACAACCAGCGCCACCAGCAGCAAAATGATCAAAACCCATACCCACCAGGTGGAACCCACCTGACCAGCCTGCAACAATTCCATATCCAACAAAACCCTGCATTCATCCTCCTCTTGAAATAAGTGAAATCAAAAATAGCATAACACAAATTAATAAATTTGTTTCGTTTTAACAGGTTTAATCGTGATACCGCTCAATCAGATAATCCGCATAATACTCCTGCCAGGGCACATCCGGCGCTTCTGCTGGTTGAAGCCTGCTCAAATTCAGCAGCACACAGATCAACTCACTGCGTGTCAGCGGTGCATGCAGCAATTCGCATAATTTTTCGATCATAAAATCCGCATACCACATCGGCCATTCAGGGTCTTCCCCATCCATAGTCTGCAAATGCCCGATGATGGGCCTCGCTCGTCTCCGTCAATAACGCCACCAATGCGTCTTTTTGTTTCTGTCATCTCAATCTCCTTCCTGTCTTCACAGGAAATCTAATTAACTACCAGTATTTACTCTAATTATATAACATTTATCCAATATATTTAATGTTTTTCTTATAACTTAATGCTATAATCGAATCATTGGAAAACAACATGTTTTACTATTCTCAGGAGGATAAAAATGATTATCAGCAAGAAACTTCAAGACGCAATTAACGCACAGATCGGCAACGAACTGGGCGCTTCCTTACAATATTTACAGATCGCAGCCTATTTTGACGGTGAAACCCTGCCCAATCTGGCCCAATTCTTCTTCCTTCAGTCGGACGAAGAACGCGCCCACGCCATGAAATTCCTGCACTACCTGCTGGAAGTTGGCGCTCAGGTTGCTGTTCCCGCTGTCGCGGCCCCCAAAGTTGAATTCGCCTCTGCTGAAGAAGCCGTTGGCGCAGCCCTGAACTGGGAAAAAGACGTTACCAAGCAGATCTACGGCCTGGTCGACATTGCCAATGATGACAAGGATTACATCAGCCAGCGCTTCCTGGACTACTACGTAGTCGAACAGTTGGAAGAGATTTCCATGATGGACACCCTGCTCAACATGGTGCAAAAAAGCTGGCGAGAAGAACATGTTCGTGCTGGACAACCGCGTTATGGGGCTGCGCGCACCAGAAGGCGGGGAATAAACCAACGTCTTTACTAAAAAAAGAGATGCCGGAGAAATTCTCCGGCATCTTTTCTTGTTCACTTCTTCCAAATCTTCCAGGCTTCATCATAGGCATTCACCTCTACACCATCATCCCCCCACCACCAGTACGCCCAGTAATGATAACCATTCAACGGTGACAGGTTGCGCCCTTTGGTCACAATAATATGGTCCGGGCTCATCCCTGCAAAATAAGTATCCGCATCATTCTCCCCCCAGGTGGGGTCCATCGGCACCCAGCCAGACCCGGGCAGATACACTTCCAGCCAGTCGTGCTTGGTCTGGCCTTCATCGTAATAACCATCTGTGCCATAGGTAACGCCTTCCACAAAGCGGGCGGGAATACCGGCAGCGCGGGTCAGCGCGATCATCAGATCGGCATAATCCGTGCAGTCACCGGTACCGGTTTGATGGGCCAGCAGCGCGCCGTTATCTCCAGGCACATACCCGGCATAAGCCATCGAGTCAATCACGTATGTGTAAATATTGTTCACTGCCTGGCAATCTGTTTCCGCATCCACGGTCAGAAAATCAGCCAGCGTTGAGATCTCGACATGATCCACTTCCAGATATTTCTCTGCATTAGTGAATGTCTGGACCATCTCGCCGCTGCAAACCGAAAGATCAAAATCCAGCGCGTTGACCGTCACTTCATACTCAATCGTGACCGGCACCGATTCGCCGGGCTGCATATCGTAAAACCAGAATAGCGCATACTCATTACCATCCTCATCCGTGATGATTTCATACTCAGACGGAGAAGCCTGTATCAGAGTCACATCCTGATACGGCGCCCAATCCTGCAGCAGAGCCATATGCAGCTTGAGCTATCAACCGTGCCGCTGCCGTCATTGGCAATCAGCAAAGTCTGCTGTACCGTGTAGGTTTCGCTCCCCACCACAGGATCACTGGATCAAATTCAGCGAAGGTTCAGTGGGAGCAGGCGGCTCAACCGGCACGGGCGTTTCCATCGCAATGGTCGGAAGTTCTTGCGCCAGTGGTTCCATCGTCAGTTGCTGCTCAAATTCTGCAACCAGCCCATCCAACTGCGGCCCCAGGCCAGACAGACAGCAGCACTGCACCAGCAATGCCCCCAGCAAAACGAGAATAGATCTTATTGCGCATCGGTCATCCTCCTCCAATAATAAATCCCCTGTTCGCTGGTTTCAGTATACAGAAATTATCTCATTTGCTATCACTTTTTCCAGAGGATTAACAGCATTAGCCATCCATTTACCCCATCGGGCCATCCAACCAATCACTATCCCCAGTGAGCACCCATCCTTGCTATAATGATTTTGGTTGTCAAAATGTGGGTCATTCAATCCGGGAGACGCTCATGAAAGCTCAAAATCAATATCCTTTTCATCATCACCTTGCTGGTCAGCCAGGCTTTCCTTGCCGCATGCACCCCGGAAATCCCAAACGCCGCCCGCACCAACCGAAACAGCAGCTCCCACCCAGCCCTCCGCGCCGACCCTCACCCCCACCCTGGCGATCCCCCCAACGCCAACCCCGCACCCGCTGAGCATCTCTCCCCGAAAATGCCGACCAGATCGTCCAGCTTGGCCAGTGGGGCAAAGGAGACCCATCCAGAATCATCTGGTCGCCCGATGGATCGATGATCTGGCCATAGCCACATCCATCGGCACCTATCTTCTTGATGGAAACACATTTGAAGAATTGCTTGTCCTGGAAAGCGAGACCAAAGTAACATCGATCGATTTCAGTCCCGATGGGAGCATGCTGGCCTTAAGCGGCTGCCAATACTATGATCTGAACCTGGTTTGTAACAGCGCATGGGTCAAAGTGGTTGACACAGGAACCAGGAAACAAACTTCAAACCTTTGACCCGGGATTCAGAAATCACCCCTTCATCAAATTCAGTCCCGAACGGGAAATACCTCATCGCTGCTGGCTGCAACTAAACGAAAGCGGTCCGGGAGTTCATTGCCATGAGGGGAAAATCTCAATCTGGGACATTGCCACCGGCGAAACCGTTCACGAATTGATCGGGCATGGCGGCTGGGTCAACAAGATTGCTTTTCACCCCAACGGAAATTTTCATGCTTCAAGCTCAGGAGGAAACTTGTCGGTTAATAAACCCAGCAGATATAATTATCTGGGATATGTATACCGGGACTCAAATATTGACAATATCCGAAAGCTGAAGAAAAA
Source organism: uncultured Chloroflexia bacterium (assembly GCA_963753895.1). Taxonomy (GTDB): domain Bacteria; phylum Chloroflexota; class Anaerolineae; order Anaerolineales; family Anaerolineaceae; genus SMBSF63. The sequence continues at coordinate 115,663 of CAVWEE010000008.1, forward strand.
ACTTGTAGCTATTTCACTTCTATCCACTTTGATCAGACAGGCGAAAGTTTTAATAGCTAGGAGATAGTGAACAACAACTCAGTGTTTATGACACCAGAAATGGTGATCTGCTTGACACCACCCAGATTTCGGATGAAGAAAAATGTAGCCGAACTGTTTTCAAAATATTTACCAATGAATCCAATCCTCATCATGGAAGACGATGATACTGTACCAGATATGGGACGAGGCAGGAACACTGCACTCCCGCATATCGATACCGGAAAACACCTGGTGCTGGGCAGTCAGCCCGGACCTGAACCAGCTTGCGCGCGCCACAGCATCGGATTTCTTTGTAACAGAGGATGAAAAGATCATTTATCCAGGAAAGACTGGCAAAATGCAGCCATAGAAGCCAGCGGCACCCTGCCCGATGGGCGCTGGGTAATGGCAGGCTCCAGAAGGGACAATACAACATATTTGTTTGACCCATTGACTGGCGAAGAAATTCAATCATTTCCAATAACCCCTTATCGTGATGCTTTGGCGATCAGTCCAAACGGGGAATTGATTGCAATTTCCATATACTCAAACACATACTATCCTAATGAAGGGTTCATTCTCTTTGACATCGAATCGGGACAAAAGCTCTTCAGCGACCCATCCTCCATTTATTCACTCGCTTTCAGCCCTGATTCACAATATCTGGCAACCGGTGGCGATGGGGGAAAACTGCATCTTTGGAATGTTTCTGATCCACAAAATGTATCATTCACTTCTCTTGAAGGACACAAAGGGGTAAATTAAGAAGGCTGGCGTGTTGGTGTAAATGTTGTTGTCTTCACCCCGGATGGAAAACACCTGTTTGCCGGGGGATTGGGATTCCACCATTACGATTTGGGAAGTGCCTTCCGGCAAACTGGTGACCACGATCAACGACAGTTTCGCTGAATTTTTCATGCTCGGCCCGGATGGCAAAACACTGATATACAAGGATAATCACAATATCAACCGTCTGCTTTTCATGGATATTGCCCCGATCATTGGGCCAACACCCGCGGAAATCCAGGCCCCGGCTATTCTCTGAAAACAATTCTTTCCAATCCGGCTTTGCCTTTCAACCCGGCGGGCAGATCTTTGCCTATGGAAAAAGCAGTTCCTATTCCCAGCCCGCATCCATCTACTTATGGGATACAGAAAACCATACATCCTTGACCCGATCTGGAAGGGCATACCGAATGGGTACGTTTCCTGGCCTTCTCTCCCGACGGGCGCTACCTGGTCTCCAACGGACTACGACGGCACCACCCGCATCTGGGGCCTCCCCGAACCCTGATCCCTGATTGCTGATCTATTCCTAATCCCGCCTTTATGTATTATCATTAGCCCAATTAAGCCACTATTTATAGGGAACCTAATGACCATTCAACTCGTACGCGACCAAGTACCCAATCCGGAAGAAAAACGCAGCTTCCGCAAAGCCCTGACCATCACCCTGGCCGGCAACCTGGTGCTGGCTGCGGGCAAAGCCTATGCCTCCTACCTGACAGGCAGTGTGGCACTCTACGCAGACGCCGCCAACTCCATTTCGGACGTACTCTATTCCCTGCTGATGATCCTCGGACTGTGGCTTGCCATGCAGCCGCCGGACATCTCCCATCCCCAGGGGCACAGCCGCTTCGAGCCGCTGGTCGGGCTGGCAATCGCCGGTTCGATGACCCTGGCCGGTTACGAAGCAGGGCGCACCGCCATCGAACGGTTTATCAACGGCGGCGCCGCCATTGATCCCGGTTTGCCAACGATTGTCCTCATCTCAGCGCCGCCGTCAAGGTGGGCATGTTCTTTGCCATCCGGCGCATTGCCCGCAAGCTGCGCAATGCCACCCTGGAAACCGTAGCCAAAGATAACTTCAATGACGTGCTCGCCTCCGGGGGCGTCTTTCTCGGCGCGCTGGGCTCCTCCCTGATCAACCCCCTGCTTGACCCCATCGCCGGCGGGCTGGTGGCATTATTGATCTTCAAATCGGCCTTTGAAGCCGCCAAAGAGAACCTCAGCTTCCTCACCGGCGCTGGCGCCAGCGAGGAAATGCGCCAGCAAATCATTGAGACCGCCAGCGCTGTGCCGGGGGTGCAGAACGTTCACCATGTGATGACCGAACACGTCGGCCCGAAATTCGTCGTCGATCTGCATATCAACGTGGATGGCAGCCTGCCCCTCATCGAAAGCCACACCATCAACGACAATGTCATTGAAGCGGTCGAAGTCTCTGCCGGACGTTGACCGCGCCTACGTTCATCTGGAACCCGACGGCTGGAAGGACTGATGAAGCGCTGGCGTCCGCGCCTGCTGCGCCTCCTCATCGCCCTTGCCGCAGCCTATGTATTCCTGATCAGCGGCCTCTCTTATATCTATACGCAACACCTATTACACCCCGCCTGCCCGGATTCTCCGCCGGAACGGGCGGGTTTTGAATCCGTTACCCTGACCACATCCGACGGCCTGGCGCTGGAAGGCTGGTGGCAGCCGCCCCGTGATGGGGCTGTCATCCTCCTCCTCGGCGGACTGGGTGGGAACCGTGATGCCATGCTGGCCGAAGCCGAAGTTCTCGCCGATCACGGCTACGGCGTCCTCACGCTTTCCTACCGTCACTGCGCCGGCGAGCAATCTCACCGTCGGCTATGATGAGATCAGGGAACTGGCCAGCCATGCGCGACTTTGCCCTAAGCCAGCCGGAGACCGAATGGCTGGGTGTGCTGGGTTTCTCCGTCGGCGGGGCCACCGCCATCCGCGGCGCGGCGCGCATGCCAGAGATCAAGGCCGTGATCGCCGAAGGCAACTACGCCAATTTTTACGATGAACTGACCGCCGCCTACGCCCCGTCCCCTTTCGTTTCAATGGCAGGTGCAGCGTCTGGTCGTGTTTTTCTTCCGCCTGCGCAGCGGCGTTCACCCGCGCAAGATCAGCCCGGTGGATGATCTGCCCGCCATCGCCCCGCGGCCCATCCTCCTCATCCACGGCGAGCTGGAAGCCGACCGCAGCCGCGCCCAATGGCAGTTCGAATCCGCTTCCATGCCGGAGAACGCCAATGCCAGCCTGTGGATCGTTCCCAATGCCGGTCACGGTGCATACCGCCGCTTGCATCCCGAAGAATATGATGCCCGGATAATTGAATTTTTTGATACATCAAGAAATGAGTAAATAAACCATGCAAAGGAAAAACAAACCCATGTTCTATCTATCCGCTATTGTTGCGATTGTTGGTGCTGTTGCGTATCAATATTTTATAAAACGTGTTCCGGGAGAGATCAATCCGATTGTATCCGTGATGGGGATGTATGTTGCGGTTCTGATTCTTGGCGGCATTCTGCTGCCTTTGTTTCCTCCTGAAGGCGGCCTCCGGATTCAGATTCGCCAATTGAACTGGATTCAATTGGCATTGGCAGTTTCGGTCATGATGATCGAATTGGGATTTTTATTGATGTATCGATATGGCTGGAGCCTGAGTACCGGCAATGTTGTCACAGGTGTGTTCGTCAATATCGGTCTTGTCGCGCTGGGGTATAATCTTATTAGGGGAAAAGATAAGTCCTGTTAATATCATTGGGATCATCCTGAGCATCCTGGGTGTGGCGTTGATCAGTTATCGCGCATGAAGGAGCGAAAAAAAAACAAGACACACTTTCTAACCACAAGAAGTCAACCCAAGCGCAAATCCAAACTTCCCCTTACCAGCTTAAAGCAAAAAGATGGGCTCATCACCCATCCCTGGTTCCTGATCAACTAATCCCCTTGCACTCCCTATAAATACCCTTTCAACTGCCGTGCCCGCCGCGGATGCCGCAGGCGGCGCAGGGCCTTGCCCTCAATCTGACGGATGCGCTCGCGCGTCAGACCAAACTTCTGTCCCACCTCTTCCAGCGTATAAGTGCGCCCATTCTCCAGCCCAAAGCGCAGCCGCAAAATACGCGCCTCGCGCGGCGGCAGGGTATCCAGCACCTCTTCGATCTTCTCGGTCAGCAGGCGCGAATACGCGCTCTGGATGGGGGTGGGTGACAACTTGTCTTCCACAAACATGCCCAGCTCGGCTTCCTCGCCATCGTCATTGATCGGGCTTTCCAGCGAAAGCGGCAGCCACGAAACCCGCATCATCCAGTCCACCTTGCGTGCGGGCAGGTCCATCGCCTGGGCCAGCTCCTCAATACTGGGGGCCTGCCCCAGTTTTTGTTCCAGTTCATGCGAGGTGCGGTACAACTGGCGAATGCGGTCAGCCATGTGTACCGGCACGCGGATCGTGCGGCTCTGGTCGGCAATTGCCCGGGTGATCGTCTGGCGGATCCACCAGGTGGCATATGTCGAGAAGCGGAAACCGCGCGTATAATCATATTTGCTGACGGCCTTCATCAAACCCAGATTGCCCTCCTGGATCAAATCCAGGAACGGCACCCCGCGCCCGATATAGCGCTTGGCGATACTTACCACCAGTCGCGTATTGGCCTTGATCAGGTGATCGCGCGCCATCTGCCCGTCAATCACGGCAATCTCCAGCTCGCGGTGCTGCTCCGGGGTCGCATTCCCGTTCAGCTTCAACAAACGCCTGCGGGCAGCAATCCCGTTCTCAATGCGCATGGCCAGCTCCACCTCTTCCTCGGTGGATAGCAGCGGCACCTGTGCCATTTCCTTCATATATAATCCCACCGTATCCGTGGTGGAAACTGTAGTTAGATCTGCGTGTTTGCTCAGGGTAAACTGAAATGGGACCTGTTCACCGTCCTCCTCCAAATCCTCCACCATCGGTACGGTCTCATCTTCATCAAAAATATCCACCCCCTGCAGACGCAGCGCCATCATCACATCCTCCAGATGATCGCTGTCGTCGTGAATATCCGGATAATGCTCAATCAAATCATCCGTGGTGACGTATCCAAAAACATCGGCCTTCTCAATTAATAGGCTGATGACTTCTGTGTTCTCACTGCTGATCCTGGAATTCATACTCCATCCCTCCTGCAATGATTCACGTGGTCCGCTGACGATACAATCCCTGGTCAATCCCCGATCAATCCGCCACGGGGAACTAGTCTTCTGCCTCCGAATGATGCTCGCAAGTCCCCTGATTGAGATTCACCCCGCAAATATCACATAGTCCCCTGCATTCATCTTTGCATTGCGGGCCGATCGGCATCTCAAGCAGCAAATACTCCCTTACGACCGGGCCGAGGTCAATGAAAGCATTCTCGGATAAAAGTTGGCCGGATTCATCGGCATCTTCTTCCCTGAAAGCATATAACTCATCAAATTCTGCATGAATAGGTTGCAAGAACCCTTCCAGGCAGCGCACACATTCAACCTGCGCATCTGCCTGAAAATCCCCCTGGATCAATACACCCTGCACAACCCGATTGACTTTCGCAGTACCCTGAAAATGTTCAAAGACCGGTTCGGTATCGAATTGAATTCGTTCAGCTTCGAACGAAAGCGTCCGAAACGTACCGACCGGCTGGTTGATGATAAAACCTACGTTAAAGCGTAAAGGGTATTTTGAGTTGCTCACAATAAGAATAATTCCACCAGGTCCAGAACAATTAATGCGTATATAATTAAGTACTTAAGAGATTATAGCACAGCCGATTCGCAGTATACAAGTTTTTAATAGAAAGTTAACAATATTAACAATTGCAAGGAAAAGCCATGAAAACCCTGTTGATCGCCACCGGCAACCCCGGAAAAATCGTTGAACTGCAAGATTTACTGAAAGACCTGCCCGTCAAACTCATCACCCCCGCCGAGGTCGGCCTGAAAGACTTTGACGTGGTTGAAGACGGCACTACCTACGCCGAGAATGCTGAAAAGAAAGCCCGTGCCTACTGCCAGGCCAGCGGACTGCCCGTCCTGGCCGATGACTCCGGCCTGGAAGTGGACGCCCTCGACGGCGCCCCCGGCCTGCACTCCGCGCGCTATGCCCCCCAGCCCGGCGCCACCGACGCCGACCGCCGCGCCCTGATGCTGCAGAACCTGCGCGGCCTGCCCCAGCCCTGGACCGCCCGCTTCCGCTGCACGGTGGCCGTTGCCACGCCCGAGGGATCACTCGACCTGACCGAAGGCACCTGCCAGGGCGAGATCATCCCCGAAGAGCGCGGCACAGACGGCTTCGGCTATGACCCCATCTTCTTCATCCCCGACCTGGGCCTGACCCTGGCCGCAAATCTCCCGCCAGCAGAAGAACACCCTCTCCCACCGCGCGCGTCGCCGTCACCGCGGCGATACCGGTACTGAAGAGGATGATTGAGAGTATAAATCTGTCATTGCGAGGAAGTAGTAGGGGACGCGGCCGCGAAGCGTCCTCACCAGCTATGAGATTGCCACGTTGGTTATCGCCTCCTCAAAATGACAACCATAGAAAACTGGGAACCTAACTGTAACTGCACCAATCAATAAAAAGGCATATAATAAAATGGGTTAGACTATTTCACTAAATATAATAAATGGGGATAAAAAATGCAAATTGAAAATTTTGTTGAGCTCTCATCACTGATTAATATCTCATCACTAATCTCAGCAATCGCTCTATTAGTGACTATAGCTGGGTGGATATTCACAGCCAGAAAGCAAAAAGAATTAATTCAACTACAAATTCAAGACAGAAAACGTTTTGATTTTTGGAGTATATCAAAAACCAAAATTGCACGAATTGAAAATCATATAAAATTAATGGGGGAAATTAGCGACCTACTGAGATTTAAAATGACATATTCATCTAAAGCTAAATTGAATGATGATGGTTCAATATTATATTTCCCCTGAGGGCAAATTTGAATCAGAAACTGAAATTTTCGTTATTGACCAAACAAAAAATGAAATACTTGCAGACATCTACAAAACTGATGGATATGACAGAATTGTAAATACAAAATTTGCAGAATTATCTTTATCCTCTTCTGAGATAACAGATATTGCCAATATGCTTGACCCTTCAGGAGAAATTAAATAACAAAAATCAATGAGCTCTTTAAGACAATCCTTATCATTGAAAAACATTCTCTATTATGAACATAAAAATGGAAATCTTGCGTTTAACTTTGAACAAGCTGTTCAATCAGATATGGAAGCAACAAAGATTCGAGAAAATATCCATGGTCAATTAACATGGTATCCTAGGTGCAGAAAGATAGTTACATCATTAAAGTATCTCTGTTGCACAAGACGACAATATTCCTTCTCCTTAACCACCCCTCAATCAAATACCAGAACATACGTTCCACACAAACCCACAAAAACCTGCTATAATGGGGCAATTGTGGCGGAGTTACCACAACAGGAGAATGCATGATGAAGAAAACGTACTCAAAAACGAAAACCACCTGCCGCGTCACCTTTGAACTGCCGGCAGAAGTAGAAGCCACCAGCGTCGCGCTGGTTGGCGAATTCAACGACTGGGACAAAACCAGGAACCCCATGAAGCAGCGCAAAGACGGCCGATTTTCCACCACCCTTTCATTGCAGGCTGGCCGCGAATATCGCTTCCGCTATTTCGTCGACGGCGAACGTTGGGAAAACGACTGGAACGCCGACAAATACCTCAGCAACGATCAGGGAAGCGAAAACTCCGTCATTGTTCTATAGATCTTAGGTTTGAATGAACCGCCACAAGCAAAACCGTACACTGAACCAGGTGTACGGTTTTTGTCCCAGGGCTAACCACTTGAAGGGTTGGCTTCTTTGTTTTGATCTCCCCGCTTCGCGAAGCCGCCAGGTCGCAAAGAAAAACGCTTCCCTGATTACCTGATTGACGGGTTGATTTTCTTCCTGGCCTTTTATTGTGCATTATAAATTGTGAGTTTACTGCAAAAACAGCCAAAATAAAGAGGCGTTAAGCAGTCAAAAGGCCATTTGTGCGAAAATGCCAAAAAGCAAAAGAAAAACCTTCCTCGTTTTGGGAGGTTTTTCCATCATTCTTTGCTGTAGTATCTCGTGTTTTGTCTTTCATGCTCTGGATGCGCCTGACATTCACCATTGCTGCTGCCGCAATAATCATAACTGTCATTCTGGATAGCCCACGGACGGGCAGTTTATCCATAGGATATGGGTATTTCACTTGGCGAACGGTGGCTTCAACCGCAGCCCGCAAGTTGCGCCCTTCTTCTTTGAATTTTTTGTGCTTACGCCTTCTTTGAGCCACGTTTACATTTTGTTGTGTAAGTCGAATATGCCATTTTCCACTTCGTTTGACAAAATAGGTTGGGCATTGTTCCATAAGAGGGCATTGTCTACAATGTTCATCTTCAAACTTCCCTACAAATCCCTTCCGTTGAGCTGTTGGGGTTACTTCGGTTTCATGTCCCTGTGGACAAATGATCTGGATTGGCTCCCCGTCCTGGTTTTGCGTGATCTCAAAATCAGACAAGTGCGGCCCCTCGCTTTTGTGCTTTGTTCCTCGAATACTCGTTTGAATTTGTTCAACCTTGTGGTCTCTCAATTCCTTATCCGAGAGCTTATCGGTGTATGCTCCATCGGTATATAGTATCTCCAATCCAGTTCGTTCTTTTGGATCGGGCAATGCTTCCCTCATAAAGGTCGCTCTTCTGCATATTAGGGGCTAATTGGACTTTTGTGATCAATTGAACCTTGTTTTCCGGTTCACAAGTCTCTGTGAGATTGAATACATAGCCTTTGTAGTTTTTGCCTGCTTTGTGCCGGAAAGTCGCATCCATATCATCGGGTGACTGTATGCTGCTCGCGTTGATTTCCTCTTTGGTTTTCCGTTTGATTTCTTCATGTTCAATGCGAAAATTCTCTTCAAACACCTGTTTCATCATCTGATATGTTTCATGCTCCCCATATCCCCCCGCTAATTTTTCCAATATCTGCTGAATACTTCTACCTGCTTTTTCTATATGTTCTGTGATTTCTTCCTTGTTTAGGCGATAGATGTATTTTTCTGCTGTCATGTCCACATAATCTGCGAACGCCGCTTTGTGCTTTTTTTGCTCTTCCTCTGTCAATATACGATGCACCCGCTGGATGACATTTACAAACATTTGCAAGCGTCCCTGGTTTCGAATATTGCTTGCTATTTGACTGCTATCCATTCGTTGCTTTTTGGTGTTGATTGCAAATGCCTTGATTTGTTCATCTGTGATTTCTTCAAATGCCTTTTCAAGTAAATTGACCCCTTTCTCTTCCATGTATTGGCTCAATCTTTCCCGAAAATAGTACAGGCTTCTGATGTGAAATTCTCCTTCCCCTAATCGATCATAGCCCAAGGCATAACGCACTTGTAAGTCGTAGCAATAATGATCGTACAATTCTTGATCACTTCACCGAAATCCTGCCTTTAGCATCTCCAGACCTATCAATACATTCACTGGCACATTCGGCCTGGACGCTTTTTCTGAATACAGGCATCCAAATATGTCTTCATTGATCCTACAAAATAATTCTTTGTAGAATGTTCCTGCTCAAGATCCTTGTAATCGCGCTCGTTGTTTCTCAGGTAATTCACTTGCCGCACTGATCAGTGCTGGCTGATGGTGTTTTTCATTTTTTCTGAACATGCTCCTATTATATTAATCTTTTCCCCCTTTCCCTACCTTTTTGCAGTATATCTCAAATTGTACATTTTACATTGTTTTCTCACCTCCTCCACCAGCGTCCCGTCTCCCTCAACCACCTTCTCCCATAACGCCGCCAGTAAACGCTCCATCCCAAACCCCGCCTGCGCCAGGCGCTCCATCTTCGATATCGTGGGGTCAAAGCCTGCCAGGATGGACTGCGCTTCCTCCTCCTGATCCTTGCTGGGCGGTTTTCCCCAATCCACGCGGAATGCGCCGGTTTCCCGGTCCCGCCCCACCCCCGTCACCGGCAGCCCCGCCGCCGCCAAAGCCTCATGCAGCCGCACCACCGCCGGGATCCCGTTTGTCTTTTCTGTCATGAAAACTCCTTTTTACTTCACATATTCAACATCAATGCCCCACTTGTCAAAGGGGGGTGGCCGAAGGCCGGGGGGATTAACCCCTATCCCATCACGATCCCCTGCAAACAATTCAGCGCCTCATCCCCATCTCCCCAGGCATTGCCCACCGCCCCGTTGCCCTTCTCCAGCAGGGTATAGGCCTGCAAACCGGGCGTGGTCCACGCCAGCAGATCGGCGCGGATCGTTGCTCCGCGGTAATAGGTATTGGCGGGAGCATAGGCATAATGGCAGCCGATGCTCTGCGCGCTGTTGACCGTCGTCGAAGCGCAGCCAATGCCGGAATAACTGATACAGGTGGTATACGTCTTGGCCAGCACATGCGTCCACAGATGCAAATGCGCCGGCAGGCCGCACAAAATGTCCAGCCGGTTGCCGCTGTCATTATTGGCCGCCCGCCAGGTGGCGCCGGTGTAGGCATACGCGGCCGCATCTTCGCCCTTGAACAAATAACGCGGCACCTGATTGAATGCGTTCCACAGCCAGCGCTTCTCGGCGCTGTCCTCGGTCACCCCCAGACCAGCTGTGCGGCAGGTACCCACATACAGGCGGCTGGCATCCCCGGATTTGATCTGACGTCCGTTCTGCAGCGCCAGGGCTGAAGCACGCACACTGTCCGACGTCCATACCGCTTTCTCCAGCGCCAGGCTGCTGCCATCGTGATAGAGAAACAGGTCCACATTCTTGCCCGTCACCACGCCGGAGAGCGAAACCGAGACCTCGCTCAGTTCAAACGGCCGCCAGCCGCGCCCCGCCACATATAGCTCCACCAGGTCCCCGCTGTACGGCGTCAGGTAGACCGTGCCTGCACTCGTCACATCGCTGGATGTCACCGGCGTGCCGGAAGATAACGACAACCGCCCCTGGAAGACCGGCGGATAAACCCGCCCCAGCACATCTTCCAGGTACTGTGAGGCCAGGCACTGCACGCTGCCCGGTGCGATCCGGCTGCCGTCCCAATAGAACTGGCCGATCAACCGCCGCCCGCTGGCTTCGCTGGCGCTGGTATTGACCTCCAGCGTAAAGCTTGCCGAACCAGCCGACTGCACGGCAAACACATACCAGTCTGCTGCCGCGCCGGATGGCTTGCCCGAAGCCGAGAGATCAACATTTGCGCTGGCGGTCAACATGCAGCCGTTGACCAGCAAGACCGCCGGGCTGTTCAATGAAGCCGGCACGCGCAAGCGGTCGCTCTCCAGGGCCTCCAGGCGCAAGTTGTGGCTGAACCGCCCCAGAAAATCCGCCATTGTGGCGGAATCCGCGTCCGCCTGACCCAGCCGCAGCGCGTCGCGGCGCAGATTGTTATACTGGGCCGCCGCCGTCGGCTGCCCGCTGGAAACCTCACTGCTCAAGGGATAAGTCATATTTTCCTCCAATAGCCTTTATGGGGTGTGGCCGTGTATTACCCTACGGGTTTTAGCATCTGAACGCGCCATTTCACCACGATAGTTTGGTGCGGTCAAACTACATGACCACACCCTACAACTAGAGTTGATCCTCTTTACATGTGCCACCGCCAATTAACTCACCATATGCTTCCCCTATTTTGTAGCCTCACCACAAAATGGGGGAAGTTAGATGGGGGTGATTTTCTACCGCCAGTCCTAAAGGACGACTAGCGCCAGTCCTAAAGGATCGCTAGCGCCAATCCTAAAGGACGGCTACCGCCAGTCCTAAAGGATCGCTAGCGCCAATACCCCGTATCCCAGGTCAACGTCCCGCCCCACACGCACAGTTCCAGCGTGGCGGGATCGACCGGCGGCCAGTAATATCCCACATTATTGAGCTGCACATCCACCGTGGCATACCCCGCAAAATGGACTTCCTTGGCCGTAAAACCCACCGCTCCCAGGTTGAGTAGCGTCCCCGCCGGACAGGTCAACGTGATCCCTTCCTGCCTGTCCAGGAACTGCATCAGCTTGCTGTACATCTGGCTCCGGTTGGCCGTGTGCGCCGAACCATCCGGGTTGAGCAGGTCATCCGCCAGCAGCACATTGAAATACACCCACACGCGGATGGCTCCATACTGGGCTGTCTCCTCGCTGAACACCTCGCGCTGGATCAGCACCCCTTCCGGGCGGGAGCGCGGCGCGGCCGCCAGCACAAAGCCATACGGCTGCCCCCCATCGATATCAGCATGGGCGAGGGTCACATGGCAGTTCGCGCCAATCACCGGGCTATCCGACATCCCAACCATCCAGCCGCCAGCCCATCTCCTGCCGCCAGGCAGGCGGGCGCACCCGTCCGCCGCTGCGCAAGCCATCGAGGAAAGCCTGGAAACGCTTCTCCAGCAGTGCCGCGCAGGCCAGCCATTTTTCAGCCTCTCCCGTGCGGCTGCCGTGCGCCTCCACCAGACGCAGGGCACGCGCGTTGGCCGCCTGGGAAGCTGCCCCGCTGCTGATCCACCCCTCATGGTCCGCGGGCAGCGTGCTTACCGCTGCGCCGTCCAATCCGCTAATCGTATGCGCGGCGGTGTACGTCACATGCAGCACCTCACCCGCTTGCGGGACGGGATGGCCGCCCAGCCACAGGGTGGGACTGCCATCCCGCCAGGTAAACTGCCACGGCTGGGCATACGGCCGGTAGAGAGATGCCGCGGCATTATATGGAAAGACCACCTCCACCACTTCCATCAAACCGCTCAAGGCGGCCAAAGACTGCATCTGCCCCGCGCCAGACAGGGTCAATGTACCGCTTAACAACCGCGGCGCTGTCTGGCTGTATACAGCAAGCGTCTGACGCAGCGACTCGTCGAGCAGCGTACTATTGAAACGATCGCCCGCCTCATCTCCTAACTGCACCAGTATTGCCGTGTGAAAATCATCCCGCTCCATCGGCCGCATCCTTCATGCAGGCGCGCACCTCTGCCGCGCTGAACCTCTGCTTCTGCCCGCACCCGTTGACCACCACCATTCCGCCATCATCCAAACGGCGGAAAGCCATCACCCCCGCCTCGCCTGCCAGCCGGGCGGCCAGTTGCGCGTCACTCAGACGCTGCCCCCGCCCAGCAGATTTGCTCTTTGAACTTCTAGCCATCGCACCTCCTTCAAACTTTCAATCATGAGATCAATCCCTCTGCCCCCTTGTAAAAGGGGGGTGGCCGGAGGCCGGGGGGATTTCCCTGACAAGCCTGCCTCTCCTCTCCCGCTGCCGGGAGAGGAGAAAACACAAGCGAAGATCATCCCGCCGTGGTCAACCGATCCTCCACCGCCGTACCGAGGATATACGCTGACAGCAAAGCGATCACCTCCGTCACCTGCTCCGCCTGGAGCGGGAAATCCGGCCAGACCGCCTGGACCACAGTAAACACTACCCCCACAACCGCCGCCCAAAACTTCCGGGATGCCGAGCATTCCGGACAGGCAATTCTTCACCACCCCGGCATCCGGCGGATTGCGGTGCACATCAATCGCCGTGCCGACGATATAGGCCGACAGCAGGGCCGCCAGGGCCGCAGTCTCCTCCCCCTGCAAGGGAAAATCAGGATCCATCCCGGCGATCAAGACCAGCGCCAGCCCGCTCGAACGCCGCCCACAACTTACGCGACCGCAGCAGGGTTTCCAGTTTGTTTGACATACTCTCTCCTGATCTAACTGGCGAGGTGTGCCTCGCCATTCTTAAGAATCATCTCCGCACACGAACTCACCATATGCTTCCCTTGAATTGCGACAGCAATTCGGGGGAAGGTGAGAGGGGGTTGGCCGCGGAACCACCATCATTCAACTCTAGACCCATAACCTTCCCCAGGAAGGACGTCTCCGCTGTCCTTTCGGGCGCATAGCATCCAGTGCTCTGCTGGAAGCCGTGCGCCCCTACAATGAACATCCCTCACTTGCGAACACTCCATGTGTCTCCCTTCGACCCCAAAGGGGCACGTGCAAAGCTCAGGGCTCGTTTTGCGCCGGAGGGGGTGCTTTTACGCCACGTTGCTCTTATACACAGGCCGGAAATCATTCACCCACACCGCCAGGAAATGACGCACCTTGAGCCGGTGCTGGTCATTGGTGAAAACCGCGCCCAGGCGGTCATCGCCTTGCAGGATGATCTCTGGCATGATCCCGAACCGCTCCCCGACAAACAGGGCCGGGGCCACGGTCGGGTCGCAGAGAGGCAGCCCAGTCATTGGCATCCGTCCAATCCGGCACAGTGATCACATCTCCCGGCGCGCCGCGCTGCATGTTCTCGCTGTAAATATTGGCGGCATTCTCCAGGGTGAGGATAGAGGATCTTCATCGCCGTCAACTGCAAGGCGCGCGGCACCAGCAGGTAACGCGGATTGATCGCCATCTTTGGACCAGTGCCATACACACCGGCGGCATTCTTGATCAACATCGGCTGGTTATACACTGCCGTACAGGCCGTATCCCAGGCAGATGCGCTCAGGGCAGTCGTCCCCAGGTTGGCGTGGCCGCCGGCCGTGGTCACCGCAGTCGCGTTGAACAATGCGCCCGTATCCGCCAGGGTTGGACCGATGCCAGCATTGGCGGTGAAAACCGCCGCTGCCAGGGCGCTGATCTTGCGCAGACCGGCGCTGGCCAGCTCGCGCGGGTAAGCGCGCAGTTTGTGCGTCTCATCGCGGTCGATCAGTTCCAGCGTCAGGGGGATATACCCGCCATACTTGACGAAACTGGCCGTCTCCGGTAAATCACCCACTGCCAGCTCGGTGTACGCGGCGCCTTCCGCCACCGTGGGCAATGCCCCCACAGTGCCCATCAGGATACCGGTGATCGAGTTGAGCGTATTGAAATGCTCCACCTGCGCCACCCGCGTCCACCAGTCATACCCGGCCTGACCCAGCTTCTGCCACTGGTCCAGCACGACCTTGTTCATCGCGTTCTTGACCAGCCCGCTGAAATCCGCCGTGGTTGCCAACTGCGCCCTGCCGGGGAAGTACCCGCCGTGCAGGTCATGGTCGCCGGTCAGCATCATATACAGTTCGCGGATGCCGCTCAGCCGGGCTACCTGCACATTCGCCAGAGAATCACCCGCGGCGCGCCAAACAAGTCATCCACTGCCGCCTGCAACCGATCCTCTGACGAAAACATATGCGAGACCTGCCCACCCGGTCCGGTCACCAGCGCCGAAGCAGTCAAGTCCGAAACCAGACCGCGCGCATCCTCAATCGCGGTTTGCAACTCGCCTGATTCAAACACGCGGTCGGCAAAACCTGCCCGCACATGGCGCTGCATGGCAGCCGGCAGGCGTGAAGCCGATAGGGCCGTATCCAGCAAATAGCGACACATCTCACCGCGCATGGCCTCGGCTTCCGGAGTCACCTTCGCCGCAGGCAAAGTATCACTGGCGGTCTGATCCGCCTTGGGTTTGGGTTCCACTGTCATCCTGTCAACCTCCTTGGGGTTTGAATGAGCATTAAGGGCACGGACGAACGCACCCCCGCGGGCGGGGTCCATGACCAGATCAACGGAATACACTTTGAAGAATTTCCTCCACTTGCTGGCCGCTGGCCGTGAATACCAGGTCAGCCGAGAAACCTGCTGCCGGGCGGGCATCACCCTCCGCCAATACCTCCCGCGCCAGGGCCGTCAGCAGCGGGGCGGATGGCCCCACCGGGGACAATCGCAGCCGTACCCCTTGCGCTGCTGCATCCCATTCCGGCTGGCGGCACACGCCGGCCAGATCGCGTACCGAGCGCCCCAGCCAGGCATGGTCTACATACGTCTCCACGCCATCCCACAGCGGCAGACTGGTCCGCAGGCAGTCCGCCGGAAACTGCCAGCCGTTGCCCTCCCCGGCTGTGATCGCGAGAATTTCAAATTCGCCCTCTGCTGTCACCTCTCCTGTGGCTGCCAGCCGCAGCCGTTTTTCAATCTGCATACCGTCCTCCTGTGGAAAAAACTGTGGAAAAACCATCGTGTTGGATCACCTCCCGGCCAGCAGAAATTGGCCCCTTTTTAATCAAATAGCGACTTTTTACGAGGGGATCCCCGCTTGACAGGCAGCCCAAAGACAGTGAAAACTGTGGATAACTCGCCAAAAACTGTGGATAACCCCTGAATAATGTGGAAATCTTCTTATAATTGTCCGATTTCTGTCCCAGCCTGCTCAGCCGGTTTCAGGTATTTCATTGCTGCCCAGACCACCACCGGGACAAAGCAAAACCCGTTTTCTTCCACTTCCTGCGGCCCGGCAATCGTGACCACATCTCCTCTACGCAGGCAGCCGCGCAGGGTATCGGCAAACCCGGGACGCAGGCGCACATTCAACGCCGTGGTAACGATGCGCTGTTCGCCTTCAAAGAATTCCCTTTTCGCCGGTGTGGCTGGTGACTCGCCTGTCAGCAGCGGAAGCGGATCTACTGCCCCGCCATAGCCATTGCCCTCTTGCCCGGGCAGACGCACTTCAAAATGCAGATGCGGTCCGGTCGAGAACCCGCTGTTCCCCGAGCGGCCAACCTCCTCACCAGCGCGCACTGCCTGGCCGGGCTGCACCAGCGGTCGTTCAAGATGGGCATACAGTGTGACAACCCCATCCCCATGCGCCAGCCGCACATAGCGGCCATACCCGTCCTGATCCCGCTCTTCCAACTGCGTCACCACGCCATCTGCCGCGGCCCGCACCCGCGTCCCGCAGGGCACACCAAAATCCAGCCCGTTGTGCCCTGCCAGACCAAAGCGGGCATAGATGTGCGCGTTCCCGCCAAAGCCCTGGGTGATGGATGTCGTCCGCGCCACAGGCCAAACCAGGGTTATTTCGCTCATGACGCACCTCCTTCCACCAGCAAGTCCTTCAAATCCATTCCGTCCGGCTGCAAGGCGTCCGCCGGGGAAATCGGTCGGGAACGCCGTTCCATTTCCATGCCCTTGAAACCCGCCGCCACCTGCGGCGCACCCGCCCCATCCGCCAGCAGGCTTTCCACGTCCGCTGGTTCACCTGCGTAGCGGTAGATCATCCGCAGCAATTCGCGGTCATTCACCAGTCCGCGGTCGCGCATATCCTGGAAGATGGCGCTGATCTGGGTGGCTGCCATCGCCAGCGAAACATTGTCCCGCGATGAGATATCCGCCCCGCTCACTGAAAGCGGCACAGCTTGTGGAATCCGCCGGTCGATCTTTGCCCGCCGGGCGAGGGCTACCCGCAGCACATCTTCAATCAACCACAGGAAGTATCGCTGACGCTGTTCATAATGGCGGTAGGTTGGCCCGCCAGCCGCCTCGGCAGTCGTGCGTGTGCTGCTCTCCGGCTCAGCCAGAAAATGCAGCGGGATGCCCGCTCCCGCCGCAATCATCTTCTTCAATGCCAAACCGTCGCTGTTGGCATCGCTCGACTCCAGCTTTGGGCTGAGGATGGACCAGGTCTCGCTTTCATCACTCACCAGGATCGCTCCCGGACGGGGCGGGTTGGCATTCAGTTCGTTCTGTCGGGCAATCCGCTGTGCGGCCGTCGGCCAGCGCCCCTTGACGGTGAACAGGAAAGCATTTCGGTAGCGGTTGAGCCGGGCACGGTCTTCCAGCCAATTGGCATAGCGCGACAGCCAGCGCAGCAGCGGCGCCAGATCAGACTCTCCCCACTGGGCCCCCACCGGGCGGTTGATGGCATAATGCAGCATCACTGTCGTCCAGCTGCCATTTGGCATCGGGATGGTCATTGGCCTCATCGTATGCCGGCCAGGCGGATGGTTCCAGTTCCTGCATGGTGCGGGCAGGCCAGAAGGCCAGCGGCTGCTCGACATCATTGGGTTGAGCTTCAATGCGTTCGATGCTGGCTGCCGGATACGCGCGCACATAGGACATGCCCGCCGCATCCGTAGAGAGCAGTACGAACAGGTTGCCCGTGCGGGTCAACTCATCGCACCACTCGCCGCAGCGCGTGTCCATCCGGTTCAGGCGGTGATCCCAAAACTGTTTGAGAAACCGGTCCGCTGCGGCCTGCTGGCTGGCGATGGTGATCCCGTCCCCCAACACATATTGCGAGGTCAACCCAACGATGCGCCGCCCTATAGGATTGCTCCGCCAGGCATCCACCGCCTGGGCCAGCACCTCGCGCCTGTCATGCGGAAAACGATCGCGTTCATTGTTGCTGCTGGCTGCCATTCCAAGCGGGAAACTCAGGTCCGTCTCCGCTGGGGCCGCACGCAACGCTATGCTGCGCAAACGCGCCGCCTGTTGTGGAAAAATGCGTTCGATCCATAAGGTCATGCTTATCTCCTTGATTTCCTTTTTCAAACTCACCAACATTCTCCCTTGAATTGCGAAGCAATTCGGGGGAGGTGGCGCGTAGCGCCGGAGGGGGTGTTTTTTGCACCAGGTAGAAATCAACCACATTATCCAGAAGATTCACTTGCTATTCACATTGTCCAGCGGACAGGTTAGAAACCTGTCCTTACAAAGACTAAAACCCCTCATCCAGCTCCATCAGCGGGTCCACCGCCTGCAAAATTACCCCGGGCAAGGGCGTTGACCAGGGCAGGTCATCCAGCACGGCGCACAGCGCCGCCGAGACCAGCAGATCATCATGCAGCCAGTCGCTGCCGTCCGCCTCACGCCGCCCATTCGGCACACCCCACGCCAGATGGTGCTGCGGACCGCTGCGCACCATACGCTCACAAGCCGCAGCCTGGCGCATAAATAACGCCTGCAAGCGTAGTGCTTCCGCATCTGCCCCATCGGGACAATAATCTTTAAAACGGCCCGTCTCGATCACCCCCAGAAAATCCCACCCCAGTTTGGATTTGCTGGCCGGGGTGAAAACGAAGGGCGTCACCCGCCCTGGCAGAGCCGCAGACAGAAAGCTCGCCAGCCCTGCCCCCACGCCGGTGGCATCCACCACCACCTGCTGCGGCTGCCAGGTCTCGATCAAGGTCATCATCTGTCCATAAAGCTGGCTGTGCAGCGTACCCTGCCACTGGCGACGACACACCACGCGGTAAGCCGGTTTGCGCAGCAAGGGGTCTTCCAGTCCAGCCAGTCCCACTGCAGCAATGGTCAACGCGGTCAAGTCGCGGGCCGGGTTTTGCAATCCATCGTCTGCAAGCGAAGCGCTCGCCGCGTCCTCCCCGCCCACATCGATCAAAAAAGCATACGCTTCACCCTCTTGGGGCCCATCCAGCGGCGGATGCTCCCCCTGAATCAATCTGCGCCGCTCCGGCGGGAACAACCCGCCGCCCGCTTCGATCTCTTCCGAGAAGAACTGCGTGCGCACCATCGGATGACTGCGCCCCAGGCGTGCCACCTGATCCTGCACAAAAGCGCGGTACGAGGGCAGCACCTTCCCCACCTCATCGGCGGTGAGCACAAACGCCCGTCGTAAGCCGTCCTCTGCTTCGGCCTGGCGTGCGCCACGCAATTCGCGGGCCAGCAGCGTATCACTCGTCCACGCCGTGCCAAAGAAAACCCGGGTGGCATTGGTCGCGGCAGCCATCGGGGCAATGTCTTTGTCAAATTTTTCCGGCAGCACATCCTGGGCCTCATCCACTTCCAGCAGGGTGCTGGCCGTAGCGCCAACAATATTGGCCTCTGGATTGCCCGAGAAAAAGAAGATGCGCGCCCGCCCAATGCGGTAGATATAGCCCAACTCTTTCGTCCACAGATCACGCGTCAGCAGATTCGCCGAAAGGGTGCGCTCCAGACGGCGCATCGCGTTTTGCGCCTGCGGTTTCCAGGTCGGCGACACCTTGACCATCTCGGCATCGGTCTGCGAGAGCAGCAGAAGCAGGTACGCTTCCAACTGCGCCTGTAGTTCATTCTTGCCAGATTGGCGCGGAAACATGACCACAAAACTCAACCCCAGCCCGCGGCGCACCGAATCAAGGATCGCCAGCGCTGCCTCGGCCTGATAGTCGCGCAGGGTGATCCCTGATGCCGCCTGAGCAAAGCGCCGCAGGTCTTCCAACAGGAATAGATATGTATTCCCTTGTACTCGTAGTCGAACTTTTCAGTTGATCCGGGTTTGGCAGAAATGGGGAGGCGAGTATCAGCTAAAAGCTGTTTGCTGGTCTCATCCATACACACCTGAGGCCGTTTTGGATCATAAGGCTGTTTATACACCTCCAAAACGTCTTCCATGTTGCAAACAAACTCAGCATTTGCTTTCGGCGGGATACACCATTCTTCTTTCAGCCAAGGCTTAAGTTCGTTTTTTTGAGCGTGGTGCGGATCGTCTCGTGAGAAACACTTTCTGCATAGGTCAGTTGCACCATCTGTTGCTGTAAGAGCCGCAGGGTCCAGCGTTCCCGTCCATGCGGTGGTTCCCCACAGGCCAGGGCAATCAGATGCGCTTCTGCTTCTCCATCCAAACAACGTTCATATTCTCGGTCTGGTTTCTTCCGATGGAGAGCCGCTTCTATCCCTGTTTCAACGTATCGTTTCCGCACATTAAAAACCGTATTAGCTGAAACGGCGAAGGCTTCGCAAATTTTGCTGTATGGCCAGCTACATCCTTCTTCGCTGCAATCTGATTTCAACAAAATCTGAGCGTGCTTGAGTGTTCGAACTGGAGCTATTCCAGATGAAAGCAATTGTTCAAGTTGTTGCCGTTCCGCGGCCGTTAATTTGACATGGTATTTTTGGTACATTTTTCGCTCCTTTATCTGTTTCTTATTCAGGGAGCAAGATTTGTTCCAGTTTGCGATATCAAGTTTGACAGACTACTAGTTCCGTCAAAGGCCAATCACCGCTTTCAAAAAAGCTGCCACGGCCAAAATCGAGGAACTGCCCGAGGTCAACCCCGACCAAACCTTGAACTGGGTCACGCCCTGGGTTGCCTCCTGCAGCCGAATTTCATGATCCCGCACCTGACTTTCCAGCCGGGACAGACGGTGATCGATCAACTCAATATTGCTCGCCTGGCGCGCCTTGAGCAGGTCAATTTCAGAGCGCATCAAGTCCAGCGCGTGGTGCATCTGTTCCGCGATCAATGCGGCTTGCGCATCTTGCATAAAAACAATCTCCCTGTTTTGCAGGAACGACTTCATTCGTTATTGCCTGCGAGCTGTACCGACTGAAATCAGCACAACAAGTTCGTCCTTATCCCTCCGCGGGCCTCGTCAAAGAAGCTGCCAGTTTTCAGGCGGGTCGCGACAGGTTTAGAAACCTGTTCCAAATGACGCCCCCCCTTTGGGCTGGCAGCCTGGCTGGTGCAAGGGCTCCGTTTATTTCGGGCGCTTGTCCGCACCGTTGCACCGCCAGCAAATGGCCGCTGTGAATGGGCACTGCCAGCCCAAAGGTCTTCTCCTGCTGCTCATCTATCCGGCATTTCAAAACGCTTCAACATCTCCGTCAGGGCAGATTGCAGCGCGGCGGCATGCTCTTTTTCATCCTCACTCATGCTGCGCTCAGCCTGGAGCAAATTGACCAACCGCACGCTTGCGCTGCTAATGCTGTCCAGCACCCGCCGCAATTCCGGCAGGGTGGTTTCTTCCTCCGCCAGTGTATTAATGCGCACGATCAACTCGCGCAGAATCCTGATTTCCCCGGCAAGTCCCGAGATGCCGGCTTTCTCCCGCTTGCGGGCATCTGAATTTGGACTCAACAGGCAGGCTCCTTTGTATAGAATTAATGTTCTATTTCTGATTTCCAGTATGCCAGTTTTTCCCCCCCAATACAATGGTCATTTTCGGCAAAACGGCGGTCAAAACCGGCAAACTGGCTTCCCCGGTTCATTTGTCGCATTTTCGTTACAAAACCGTCTGAATCACTGTACAGTTGATCAAACTGCATTGACTTTTTTTCCACTGTGCTGTATCGTAAAATCAGGTATTTAAGATCGATGAATAAGGAAACTATGAAAAATTTCTTTAAACGCCACCCTTTGTTTCAGCAAAAATGACGACGGCTCCCGCTGGCGCGGTCAATCCTTTGTGGAGCTGGCTTTGGTCCTGCCCGTCCTGATCATCCTGCTGCTGGGCGTGGTCGAAGTCACCCTGTTCCTCGGACGCTATCTGGATGTGCTTGACCTGACCCGTGAGGCCGCCCGTTTTGCCTCCGCCCGCGACTCGCGTCCAGACATCCAGGCCTCAAATTGCAGACGTGGATTGCAGCGCCCCCGAGCCCTTCAATTTTTACTGGCACACCGCCTGCATTTTCTCGCCCCCGCAAACGGATGACCAATGTCTGGATTGCGCTGGCTATGCGGTTGGCGATGCTGGCCGTCCGGCCCATTGCAAATTCTGCAATGGCCTCAACCCCTTTGTAGTAGATGAAGCCCGAAACAGACGATGTTCTGATTTCCGTCTTCACCGTGGTCAACCGCCAAAGCAGCACTGAATTCGCCGGTCACTTCCTGGGCACTGTCCAATCACGATCTGGACAGCACACATTCCGACAACTGGAAATATGATTGCACCGGCGACCAGGATGCGGGAAACATCGTTCGAACGCCTGACCCATACTACACAGAAGCCCGTATGGCGAGATTTTGAATGTGGGTGCCAGCACCCCCACCCCGGCCTCACGCCCTAACCGTGGATTTGTGGCCGTAGAATATTATTATTGCTACGAACAAGTGTTGAATATCCCCTTTATCACCATATTTATTCCAAACCCGATGAGGCTCCATGCATATACGATCATGCCCCTCCCGGCTGCGGCGCCAACGCCAGCGCCCTCGCCACGCCAAAACCCTGATAATACCGGCAACCAAACGGTCGCGCGGCCAGATCATGGTCGTTTTTGCGGTTGCCTTGCTGGCACTGCTGTTTTTCATCGGCCTCGCTGTAGATGCCGGGGCGATGTATGTTACCTATGGTCAGTTGAAACGTGCTGTGGATGCCGCCGCTGTGGCCGCAGCCAACGACTTCAAAAGCTTTGAAGGCAACGTCAACACTTCTGACCGCGTGGTATCAATGGAGCAGACTGCCGCGAAGTGCTGCGCATGCACAACGTAGATACGGACGCAACAACACTCCTGTTGAAAGTTTGCTATGATGATGACGGCAATCTCGACACAGACCTGCAAACATCAATTCCCACTTTTTATGACATGTGCCCCGACCCCACTGCCAACGAATCCCCGCGCAAACTGATCTATGTCGGCGCCAATATGGACGCCCCGCTCTACTTCCTTCATTTGCTGGGCTTCCAGACCATCAACCTCGACACCAACTCTATTTCTGAAGCTGCCCCCATCGACGTGGTGATCGTGCTGGACGTCTCCGAGTCCATGGGCGAGGAAACCACCGCGCCCACGCCCTATAGCGTACTCGGCTACAACCCCAATGGCGGTTCCTCAGGCTGCAACCCGATCCCGGTCGGTGAAGCAGGCTACAACCCCAATGACCCGGGCTCCTGCCAGCCGCTGCTGGACGCCAAACTGGCCGCCAAGGCCCTGATCGACTCCCTCTATCCCGGTTATGACCAGGTTTCCCTGGTGACCTTCGACAGCCAGGCCATCGTCCAACCCATCAAAAACCAGGCCGGCGTATCCGTCAGCCTGAGCAACTCAATGAGCAATGCCAAAATCGCCGTTAACGCCATTCGCCTGCACGATGACCCGGACAGAAAATATCGCTGGGGCATGTGGCAGGGTTCCGGCCGGTTTAATCCCGTCAACCCTGAAGACCGCGACGGCGACGGCCTCGACTGGGACAGCTCTGCCAGAACAGGCTATACCTGCCCGAATATGGCCAACGTCTCGATGAGCGACCGCTGGTGGACGTACGACGAAGGCGCCCCGCTGTGTACCGACAGTGCAGGAAAATGCACCGCCCGTTCGACAACCCCCGGCAGTGATGCCCCCTGTGACTGTAATGCCTGGTTCGGCCACGCTGCCGGCCCTGACTACGATTTTCCTGATCCGGGCGGCCTGCCCTGTGATGATGACGCCCTCTATGATGCCTATGACTGGGACCTGGACGGGCAGTTCACCATTGCCGACCACAACACCACCATTCAATGGCTGGCAGATAACGATCCCGATGGCGGCGGCCCAATGACAGCCTCCCTCTCCCCGCTCTCCACCTGCACCGGCTGCGGTATGCGCACAGCATCCGGCGTGCTGGAAACCGAAGGACGCCCGGGGGCGGTGTGGGTCATCGTTTTCCTTTCAGACGGTATGGCCAACCTGAGTGACACGTATAATGCCGCCGTTCCCAACAATGTCCCGCCCGAGTATCCCAACGGTTTCTGCAATGGGCGCTTCGGCCAGGCCCAAACCCCGCCCAATTATTCCTACTCGGCTGGCGGTTACTGGCCCTTCCTGTGTACGGTGACCGATGTCTCCCGTCCGCGTTACTGCATTGATGCCGATGAAGACACCTGCCCGCCGAGCACTGTCTGGCAGGGTTCCACGCCAAACACCAACTACAGTGTGCTGGATTATGTCTATGACATGACCGATGATGCCGCCCTGACCAAATCAGACAATCTGAAAGAACCCCCGGGAAATGATATTGCCATTTACTCGATCGCCCTGATCAGTACCCCGCGGCAAAACCCGTTCTTCTACACAGCAGAAAACCTGCTGCGTTACATGGCTGCTGTTGGTGACGATGGGGACCGCACGACAGATCCATGCAGAACGGCCAGCAATTTTGAATCCTGTGGTCAATATTATCTCGCTCCCACCAGTGCTGAACTCGTTCCCATCTTTGAAGACATCGCTGGCCGTATCTATACCAGGATCACAAACTAATACACAACAAGAAGAGACCTCTGGCATTATTTCCAGAACGCTACTTGCCTGACTGGAGGGCAACATGAGCAAAACCAAAAAACTCATCACGACGATTCAAGGACACTTCAAACGCCGTTCACGTGCCCAGGGGCTGGTTGAATTCGCGCTTGCCCTGCCTGTCCTCCTGCTGCTGATCTTCGGCATCATCGAATTTGGCCGCCTGCTGCAAGCCTGGCTGGCACTGGAAAACGGCGCCCGCTTCGGTGTGCGCTATGCCACCACCGGTGAATATAATCCCGCCTACTGTTCTGATGCGGTAGACGCCTTTGAAAACGTGCGTTTTCGGAACAACCTTGACCCCGACAACGCCTCACTCTATGCTGTCATGACAGAAGACGAGAAAACAGATGGCCGCGATGACTGCGTTGTTCACACTGCTGACGGCAAAATCAATAACCAGATCACCAATACCCTGCAGGACTGGGCGCGTCTGCCCTCCGTTTACGACGCTGCCCTCTCCGGCGCCACCGGCATTGCCTGGGATGCAGCTGCAATGGTATCCGGTGATTATACCGAATACCTCAAGGACTCTTACGATCCCGGCACCTATTCCTATAACATCTTTGGGGATCTGCTGCCAAATGCCGATAATCGCGGCAACCCCGGCGAACCAGGCTTTTTCACTGTTTCCATTTGCAGCAACCGCGCCAATTCTGAAGAAAGCACCCTGCCGGACGACAACCTGCCGGACGGCGCCGCATTCTTCTTTGACACCACCGACTTCTTCTACCCCGGCGAAGAAGGCAACGAAGCCTTCCGCTACCGGATTTATTGCGATTACGTTTCCCTGTCCGATAACAAGGTCGTCCGCTATGTGGATGATGCTGGCGGACCCGGTGACCGGGTTAAAATTGAGCTCAGCTATCGCCATAACCTGATCACCCCCTTCGTCAGCGAATGGTGGCCAACCCTCAGTCTGAACGCACAGCGCGAAGGTCTCGTAGAAAAATTCCGCTCCTCCCGTGTTACCGGTCTGAGCGGCGCAATCGGTTTCCGTGCCACCAACACCTACACCCCCCCGCCGCCTTCCGAAACGCCCACCCAAACCAATACTCCCGATGCCCAAAACCTGTCTGAATGTTGGCGGCGTTCTCAAAGAGGTCTACGAAGATATTTCCGGCAACTATATCTCTGATCTCACCGGGGCAGCCAAGTTCCCATACTACCCTGATGAATATGCCATTGAACCGAAATTTGAGCTGGATCCCAATCGCATCGGCGATATTTACGGCACCCGCTGGCGTGCATACCTGTGCCCGCCTTATGACGGCGTATACACATTCTATATTTCCAGCGATGATCATTCGGAACTTTACCTCAGCCCCAATCAGGCCGAAGCAGCCAAATCCCGCATCGCCCGCGTCAACGGCTGGACCAGCTCCCGTCAGTGGGATAAATATCCTTCAGACCAGGAATCTTCCTCCATCAACCTGGTAGGCGGCCAGCTTTACTATATTGAAGCCCTGCATAAGGAAGGCTACGGTGGTGACAATATCGCCGTCGGCTGGACCGGACCTGGCTTCACCAGTATCAGCGTCATTGACGGCCAATATCTGGTACCCGAGGAAATCGTCCTCGCCCCCACCCTCACGCCCACGCCCACCCCGCCCGCGGACTGCGATATGCTCGTCAACCTGTTGGAAGAAAGCATTGGCGAAGGCCTGGCGATTCAATACACCGACTATGGCGGTTATCTGCTGGAATCCTACCTGCAGAATGTCGGTCCATACCCGATCTATTTCACCGGGGCAGAGATGGACTACAACGGCGCATGGCACAACGAAGCCCAGGCGCCCGACCCCGACCGTATCTTTGACCTGTATGGCTGGGGACACAACTATAGCAATCCTATCTATGATCCGTCTGACGTATCAGCCCGCAGCTACAGTCATAACTTCCCAAGCCCAAAGGTGATGTACGAAAATCAGTCACAGTACTACAAATGGACCTATGACCGTAGTGTATTCAACTTCTGGATCACGCCATACGTGCGTTCCTATCCGATCCCGGCCAATAACCAGACACCCACCCCAAGATATAACCCGGGTAATACAACCCGCAACTTCTATTGGAACAGCGACTTTGAAGGCGTGATCAAATACGAATTCCGGCCCGATGGCGGCCCTGTGCTGCAATGTGAAATGGACGTCACCGGCAAACCCGGCCCGGAGATCAAACCAACCATCTACCCAAACAGAAACATCAGCAACGAGCGATTCTATATCCGCGCTGTGGTGGAAGGCAACAAGGATATCTCCGGCAATGACCAGAACGTCAATGAAGTACGTTTCTACGTCTACAATTCCAGTGGAGATATCGTGCATTACCGGCGTGATACCCGTGCCCCATATTGTATTTTTGGCGGCAGCTGTACGCTCCTATACGCCTTACGTGAACTCCTGGTCGCGTGGTGATCTCATCACTAACGACACCTATACGCTGATGATCATCGCCCAGAACAACGACGGCGGCAGCCGGCGCAAATCTGAGGCAATCGTGGAAACCTTCGTCATCAATGCCCCCACGCCAACGCGTCACAAGAACCCTGGCGCCAACGAATTCACCCACCATCACGCGTACGCCCACCATCACGCGCACACCGACCCGCACACTGGTGCCCAGCAATACGTTGCCTGCCACGCGGACGTACACCCCCACCAAGACCGGGACACCGACCAAAACCGGTACCGCGACCCGTACGCCAACGCGCACGGCAACCCGCACCGCTACCCTGCCGGTCACCGCCACCCGCACCGCGACCAAGACGAGTACGCCGACACCATGTCTGACGCCGGATGAACTCGGTGGCTGCCGGTAATCAACACAATTGAAACCGTAGGAGCCTTGCGCTTCCCTTATGCGCAAGGCTCCGCTTTTTAAATCACCCCCGCATATCAGGATAATGACCACAACCTTCAAGGAACGTCTTTCCCGCCTCTGGAAAAAACACCCGCGCCTGCCCTTCGTTCTGGCAGCAGTACCGCTGGCTGTCCTGTTCGCAGTGGTGCTTTACAGCCTCAACCAATCGTCGCAGCTCACCGTCGAATGGCGTCTGTTTCTGATGCTGACCGCCGCACTGCTCAGTCTGTGGATTGGGCTGGGAGGAATCTCTCTCATCCTAAAACGCCAGGGACGTACCCTGGATGGCACCATTCACATCATCATTACCCTGGTGCTGGCCTATCTTATCCCTGCTGTCATCTTCGTCATTCCCGATTGGCTGATCCCCTTTGCTGCAGATATGCCGCCCATTAACCGGCTGGCTGCCGGGCAGCCGTGGTTCTACCTGTGGCAGGCATTGGCCCTGACCGGCAGTGGTTTCATCCGCATTCCCGGCAGGTTAACGCATCCTGCCAAAAACCAGCCCGCCTTCCACTGGCAGCTCACCATCAGCCTGCTCACAGGGTTAACCGCCTGGCTGATCGCCGCCTTCCTGTATGCCCTGCTCTCCTCCCCTTTTCCAGCCCGGCCTGCCCCGCCTTCAGACATCCTTCTGGCCGCCCTGTTCATCGTCAGCGTTCTCATCGCCCCCTGGGCAGAAGAGCGCTTCTTCCGCGGTGAAATCCTCCCCAAATGGGAAGCATCCCTCGGACGCACCCAGGCCATCCTGTTCAGTGCCGCATTGTTCGCCACGGTGCAATTACGTCCCCTGATGTGGCTGCCTGCCTTCGTGGTCGGCCTGGCCCTGGCCGAGCTTGCCCTGCGTACCCGCCGCCTGATATACCCCATCCTCGCCCACGCCCTCATCAACCTGCTCTTTTTCCTCCTCGGCTGGTATCTGGTCATATAAAAACGTTCGCTGATGCCTGTCGAAGCGATCGTTTACATCATATGCCGATCCAATCAACCATCAACACTCAGTATCTTGCCGCAATCCCTACTCCCTTTCTGCTCCCATCCTCTATAATTAACTGCATCCACATCGCACAAGGAGAGATACGCTATGCCGCAAGCCACATACCATTTCCCTGAAGGATTTGTCTGGGGCACCGCCACCGCCGCCCATCAGGTGGAAGGCAGTAACGATAACAACGATTGGGCTGCCTGGGAAAATCAGGAAGGCCGCATTCACAAAGGCGATAAAGCCGGGCTGGCCTGTGACTGGTGGAACGGCCGCTGGCGCGAAGACCTCGACCGTGCTGCCGAAGCCGGACAGACCGCCCACCGCCTGTCTGTAGAGTGGAGCCGCATCCAGCCCGCTCCCAACCGCTGGGACGAAGATGCCCTCGACCGTTACCGTGCCATCCTGCAGGGCATACATGATCGCGGCATGCAGCCCATGGTCACCTTGCAGCATTTCACCCTGCCGCTGTGGCTTGCCGAAACCGGCGGCTGGGAAAATGACGACATTCCCGGCTTGTTTGAAACCTTCGTCCGGCGCACCGTTACCGCCCTCAAGGAATACAACTCCGAATGGGTCACCATCAACGAACCCAATGTCGCCATCTACAGCAGCTTCATCGATGGCGCCTTCCCCCCTGGCAAGAACGATCCCGCCGCTGCCTGGCACGCCGTGCTCAACATCATCCGCAGCCATGCCCTCGCTTACCACGCCATCCATCGAGATCCAGCCGCAGGCCCAGGTTGGCATGGCGCACCAGTACCACGGCTTCATGCCCGCGCACAAATACTCCCCGCTGGATGCCATCATCGTTGGCGTCAACCACCAATCCTTCAACAATGTCTTTCCCCTCGCTCTCACCAATGGGCACGTCCGCTTTCTGCACAAAGCCACCCGCCTGCCCGCCGCTGCCGGCACCCAGGATTTCTTCGGCCTCAATTATTACACCTGTGAAATCGCCAGCTTCCGCCTCTCCCCAAAGATCTCTTCCAAAAACGATGGTACCCGCCCGAGGCCGAACTTTCCCCCTTCAAGTTTAACGCCAGCTACCCGCCGGGCATGTTCATGGCCCTCGAGTGGGCCAACAGCTACGGCCTGCCCATCCACATCACCGAGAACGGGATTGAAGACAGCCGGGACGATTTCCGCCGCAGCTATCTGCTCACCCACCTGCACCAGGTCTGGCGGGCACTCAACCACAATATCCCTGTGCGCAGTTATTATCACTGGTCACTGATCGACAATTTTGAATGGGAACGCGGTTGGGATATGCAGTTTGGCCTGTGGACATTCGACCGCGAAACGCAGGTGCGCAGCCCCCGCCCCAGCGCAGCCCTCTATCAAGCCATCTGCAAAGGAAATGCCATCACCCACGCCATGGTAGAAGAATACGCCCCTGATGTTCTGCCGAAACTACTTCCCGGCCTGACCAGGCAGCACCCTCATATCCCTGACATAAAATAAAAAACCGGAGGCCTCATTGGCTTCCGGTCATTTCTTCATACATAAACCCGAATTGCAAATCATGCAAATCAGCCACCCTGGTTTTGTTTTTCCCGCCATTTTTGGCTGCATACATCGCCCTGTCCATCAAATAGATCAAACCTTCCATATCAGAGATGGCAGGCGTCCAGGTAACCACGCCAATACTGACTGCCGTCCGAAGCACATGACCATGATACAAAGTTTTGGTCTCTGCCAGCAATTTTCGCAAACGATCCGCATATTGCACTGCCTGGCTGGTTTGCAAGCCGGGGGTCAAAATGGCAAATTCATCCCCGCCATAGCGGGAAAGAACATCAACCTCACGCAACTCATCCATGCAGACACTTCCCACCATGCGCAATATTTTATCCCCTGCCGGATGACCATATCGATCATTGATCATCTTAAAATCATCCAGATCAATGAACAACATAGAAAATTCCTGGCCATATCGTTGCGCCCGCGTTAATTCCTTTTGTGCCTGAACAAGAAAATACCGTCTGTTAAACAATCCGGTAAGATCATCTGTCATGGACAATACCGTCAATTGGTTTTTCGTCTTGTCCAACTCAAACAGTAATGTTACAAAAAAATATCCGATAAAAGGGGTTAGTAATATTGGAACCGCCAGAGGAAACAACATTGCGCGCCAGACAATATACCCATCGATCAGCAATCGTAAAAGGATAGATATGCTAAAGGATAGTATTGAGGCACTGATTGTCAACAATAGCAGCAGTTTTACAGGACCCAGTTTTTTCACCCACCCAGGCAACATAGCATTCCTCTTTTTTTCATCACAGATTGATAAATAATACCATACATACTTCCCCAAAATAGTCGGATATAGGAATGGAATACCGGTCTTCCCTGTGTTCAAAAGCAATCGTCTTCATCAAAAAAACCGGAGGCGACCTGCCTCCGGTTTCTATTCCAAAAAATCACCTGTCTTCAGAACCATCTGCTCCTGCCACTACGGTCCTGTTCTTGCCGGCGCGCTTGGCTTCATACAGCGCCTTATCCATCAGATAGATCAGTCTCTCCAGATCAACGATCTCTTGTGTCCAGGTTACTACCCCCACACTGGAAGTAACTCCAAGCTCATGACCATCATACATGATCTTGCTCTCAGCCAATAGTCGCCGCAAGCAATTCGCGTATTGCACGGCTTGCATTTCGTGCTGTCCGGGGATCAACAAGGCAAATTCATCACCCCCATACCGTGCCAGCACATCCACTTCCCGTGATTCACGCAAACAGGTGTTCGCCACCATTCGCAGGACTTCATCACCCGCCGGATGGCCATATTCGTCATTGATCTGCTTGAAATCATCCAGGTCAAGCAGCAGCATGGAAAACACATGCCCATAACGTTTTGCGCGCGACAGCTCATAATTTGCCCGGCCAATAAAATAGCGCCGGTTATACACCTGGGTCAAATCATCGGTCACTGACAAATGCGTCAACTGTGTCTTGACCTCATCCAATTCAAAATACGCCCGGAAAAAGAATCCCCCAACCGTAGGTGTTATGACCAACGGAACCAGAGCCGAGACCAACAACCCGGATATTTTGATTTCGTCATCTACCACCCAGTGCATAACACTGGAAATACCGACCGAAAGCAAAGTCGAAATTACTGAAACAATGAAAACTAAATTCCTTCGTCCTAATTTTTTTACCCACTGTGGCAACATGCAAACCCCTGGTCCAAACAAACTATAACGATCGGATCATGTAATGCCTGCTCCGTTGAAACCCTCTTGATTCATAGTATACCCTTGTTCCTACGGCTGCGATCACTGCCAGCCGTTTAAAACCTGCTTTTATCGCAATTTCCTCTGCCCGCTCCAAAAGCTGCGTGCCCAAACCGATATGCTGGGCTGCCCCTTTGCCGAGCCTCACCCACCTCAATGGATTGCCCATACACATGCACCTCACGGATCAACGCCGCGCCATCCAGGTCAGCCATCTCCGTATCGGGTGCATCGGCTGACGGCAGGGAAAGGCGCAAATACCCCGCCAGGCGGTCTCCAGGCGTCACATACGAAAGGAAATGCTCCTCGGCGAATGCCGCCCGATACACCTCATCCACCAGAGCCAGTTGCTCTGCCTCCACCTTCTCTCGGCGGATCTCCCGGCAGCGTACACAGCGGCAGACCTGCCCGCGGCGTTTCAACTCCTTGAACACATCCTGGCGCAGGTTGGTATGCTTGTTCCCCTCCACGACATGATGAGAGGGAATATCGCGGATGACCCGGTTCACCCGGCAATACGTTGGGATACCGGGCTTCACATCGGCAATCAGGTCAATCAATTCTTCCGTGGTATACGGCTGATACTTTCCTTGCTGCCAGCGCTCATACAATTCAGTGCCTTCCAGCAGTTGGGTTGGATAGATCTTCAACTCATCCGGGCAGAAACCCAGCCCGTCATCTGATGAAGCCCACAAACGCCCAAAATCTTCGCGGTCTGATTCCAGGGTCGCCCCCAGCAAATTGGGCATCCAGTGCAGCACGATCTTGAAGCCCCCTGCCCGCAGAAAAGCCGTCGCCCGCAGCAGATCATCCACGCTGTGGCCGCGCTTGTTCAGCAGCAGAATGTCATCATCCAGGCTCTGCGCACCCATCTGCACCTTCGTCACCCCCAGACGGCGCATCTCGGCCAGCTCCGCCGGGTTGATCTCGTCCGGCCGTGTCTCGATCACCAGCCCCACATTGCGGTGGCGGGCGGTCTCATTGAAGTGCTGCGCCTCGGACAGGTCTTCAATTTCTTCCTCATTCATCGCGTCGAAACAGCGCCGCACGAACCATTCGCGGTATTCACGGCTATACGCATGCCATGTGCCGCCCAGAATAAGCAGCTCAATCTTGTCGGTGGGATGCCCCACCGCTTCATAGGCATCAATCCGCGACCGCACCTGCTTGTACGGGTCAAAGGCATTCTGGAACGCCCGTGCCGCCCCCGGTTCATCCGGCAGGTAACTCTTCGGCATCCGGCTGTCATTCGGGCAGAAAACACACTCTCCCGGGCAGTCACACGGCGCAGTCAGCACCGTCACCGTCGTCACCCCTGAAAGCGTGCGCCCAGGCTTCATCCGAATTCGTGCCAGCAATCCCTGGTCTTCCGGCCATTCCCCGCTTGCCACCCGCTCACGATAGGCCGTCACCAACTGGTGCTTGGCCACATAGCCGCCCTTGGGCAGCGGATGCGCCCGCACAGTCGGCATCACCTCCGCCCCCTCGCGGATCATCGCCAGCAGCCGGTGTGCCATCTCCATCTTCTCGGGATCATATTCCCGTCTTTTTTGCCACTTCTCAAATTCTTTGTCGGTCATTGATTTGCTCACCACACATTGTAATAACCACTTTAGTGGTTATGCCTGCACGCGCAAACGATTAACCACAGGGTTACTACAAAAATGCCTGTTTATCCTCTTTCCTGTCACCGGGTATAATCATCCCATGCAAGAAAACACCCGCGAGGCACTCCTCGCTATTAACCGTAAATTCTACCAGACCTTTGGTGATGCCTTCGCACACACCCGCCGCCGCATTCAACCCGGCATCCGTCGACTGCTCACGGAGACCATCCCCCCGCACGGCAGCTGGCTCGACCTCGGCTGCGGCAGCGGCGCCCTCGGCCTGGAATGGATCGTCCAGAAACGTGAAGGGCTGTATCTCGGCCTTGACTTCAGCCCTGTGCTGCTCGAAGAAGCCCGCAAGGCTGTCGCCCCTCTGCTCCCCGCCCCCGGTCTGGATGTGAAGTACCTGCAAGCCGACCTCGGCGATCCCCACTGGACAGAGGCACTGCCCCGTACCGCTTTTGACGGTCTGTTGGCCTTTGCCGCCCTGCATCACATCCCCGACAGCCAGGCGCGCCTCGCCCTGCTCAAACAGGTACGCGGCCTGCTCCCCACTGGCGGACTCTTCATCCACTCCGAATGGCAATTCATGAACAGCCCCCGCTGGCGCAAGCGCATCCTCCCCTGGAGCAAAGTCAACCTCGCAGACGCAGACCTCGACCCCGGCGATACCCTCCTCGACTGGCGACATATCCTCCCCGGACAGGTCGAGCAGGTCGGTCTGCGCTACGTGCATCACTTCAACCGCGCGGAACTGACCGAACTGGCCGCCAACAGCGGCTTTGACTATCCAGACTGAATTTGACTCCGACGGTAAAGAAGGCAACCTTGCCCTCTACCAGATCTGGCAGGCAGTTTAGCCGCTCATCCCCCCTTTGTCACTGAAATTGAGAAAATCACCCCTTGATTGCTTAATTTACTGATCCCTGATTCACTGATTGACCGATTGCGTGCTCCTGATGAACCACATCCCAACAACTACAAATTGTACTTTTTGCCTTATACATTGCCTTTATCACTCGCCACCGGCTGGCATAACCCCAGCATCGTCCCCACTGCCGCCGCCTGCGCCAGCGTATTCACCTGCAAACTGTGCTTCAACGCCAGCTGATGATTAAACACCGTGCGCTGCGACATCCCCAGCCGCATCGGGCGATCTGCTTGTTCGTCAAACCCTCCGCCAGACACTGCAGCACCTCGCGCTGACGCGCGCTGAGATCAGGCGGCTGGATCACAGGCAGCCCCTCTTCATCCGGTGTAACCACCACCACCTGCCCCTGCTGTGTCACATGGAAAGCCCGCCTGCCCTTTGTCGCGTATGCTGCCGGAGGCTGCCACTGCCCGCGCAGCACCGCCTCCACCAATGCTTCCGGCGGCAATGGCGACTCAAGCAGAATAAAAGTCTTCCTGTCCGGCAGAAAAATCAACCGCGTCAAACCACCCTTCATGCGATCATCCCATCCGGCATCTTTTCCATCCTTTCCTCCTCCATCCATTTCACAGGATGGTTAATGATAGAACATATATTCTAATTTATTATCGGGAATTTTCCTCTCTTTGTCAAGGGCTTTTAAAAAACGGTTAATTAGGCAACCAGTCAATCCGGAAACGTTCCTGATTGACAGATCAACGGATTGACTGATTGACGTCCCACCTAATCCCTGATCCCGAGTTGCCTAATTACCTGCTGTCTGAATTGACTGCTTGCCCGATTACTATATAATTATCTCAACCCACACCCCACGGGAGGAAAACGCATGGACGCATCCGCAGGTTTCATGATCGCTATCACCGCAGCTGTTGTTCTGGTCATCATCCTTTTTAACAACAAACAGGTTGAAGATGAATTCCTCACAACAGAGAATGACGAACCCAATATCGTCCCCGACCTGATCGAGATCCCTTCAGAAGAAGAGATTGGCTGGCTTAAGGAAGACTTGAGATCCGCCCGTGAGACCGAAGACAAGCGCGAAGAAGCCGACCTGCTCAATGAGCTTGGACAAATATATCTGCAGCTCGAAAAACACGAAGAAGCCCTCCTCTACTTCCAACAGGCCATGGACGTTGAATGGGAGATCGGCAACCGCCCCGGGCAATGCAAAAACCTCGCCAGCCTGGCGCAGACCCACACCATCTCTCGGTCAACACCAGAAAGCCATCGAATACTACCTCCAGCAATTAGACGTTACCCGCCAATTGCACGACCTCAAAGGCGAGGGCACTGCACTTAAAGGCCTCGCCATCAGCCACATCGCTCTCGAACAGCATGAGCAGGCGATCGAGCCTCTCCAGCTCGCCATCAACATCTTTCAGATGACTGGCAGCCGCGAAAACGAGATCAAGGCCATCGACAACCTGATCAAAACCTTCAATCTTCTCGGACAATACGATAAATCCATGGAGTATTACCAGCAGGCTTTGGAAAACGCCATCGCCGATAACGACTTCATCGCTGAAATCGAGGCGGAATGGGAGATCGGTTTGCTCTATGAAAAAATGGACGACCTCGACGAAGCCATCCACCACATGCAAAGATTGGTCAATTTCTATAAAGAGATCTACCACGAAGACCTCAAAAAGCACGAAACCTACCTGGATGAACTGAAAGAAAAGGAACGATGGAAGTAAAGAACGCCCATCCGTTCAATCGGTCAACCAGGACCAAGCTTCCTGATTGACCGATTGATTGGTTGACGGATTGACGCTCCCTCTAAAACAACAGCCCTCTGGCGATAAGCCAGAGGGCTGCACGATTATTATGCTTATGACTATTCGATCACTGCATCCGCAGGAACGATTTTGGTGCCATTAAGCATCACATCACCCACCGGGCAGCGGGACTTCACAAAACCCATGAACTTTTTTACCTCTTCCGGGGAAGAGCTGGTCTTGATATGCGGGGTAAACCGTACTTCAGAGAAACCCATCCGTACGCCTTCTTTGCCCTTCAGGAAACCATCCGGGTCCAGGTCGCCTTCCAGATCAACCCAGAAATCCTGCAAATCAATACCCTGTGACTTGGCAAATGCCCCTGCCACGATCACCTGGCAGGAACCCAAAGCGATCAACATCGCCTCCACCGGATTCATCCCGGTGTCCGTGCCGCCCAGATTGGCCGGCTCGTCCATGCGAACGGAAAAATCACGGACAAAATTATCAACCTGTAAACCTTCCACCAATTTGCTGGTGGCCTTGAATGTAGCTGTAGCCATAGTAATTCTCCTTAACAATAAGATTGTATTTGTGAAATTATTCACTAACACAATCTTATCACCAATGGTTGCCTTTGGTCAAATCTTTACCGGGATATTTTCAAAATCTTACAAAAGTTTAACAAAAAAACCCCCGGCAGATTACCGGGGGAGTGTACAGAATTTACGCGCAGTTATTCAATCACAGCCTCTTGAGGAACAAGTTTTGTGCCGTGCAGCATCACATCGGTTACCGGACAGCGCGATTCAACAAATTTCATAAATTTCTGTATTGCTTCAGGGGATGAATTGCTCTTGATATGCGGGGTCAAACGCACTTCCTGGAAACCCATGCGCACACCCTCTTTCCCCATCTGAAACCCTTCCGGGTCAAAGTCACCTTCCAAATCGATCCGGAATTCCTGAAGATCAATCTCATGAAACCGGGCAAAAGCAGACGCCACGATCACCTGACAGGACCCCAACGCGATCAGCATGGCTTCCGTTGGTGTCATGCCGCTATTCAAACCGCCCATATTTTCTGGCTCATCAATCAGCACAGAGAAGTGACGGGCTGTATTTTCAACCTGCATCCCCTTGACCAGTTTACTGGAAACCTTATTTGTAACGAGTGACATGATGTTTTCTCCTTATCAAAAACAATATATTCAAGACTAAAATTGTCTTATTATATATTATTTAGAATGCCAGACGCTTCCAAATCTTACCTGAACCTTCTCCTGCTCTCTGATCTTCTACTGTATAGATTCGCCGAATTTGCCTGCCGGATCTTTCCCCCATCACCACTACCCGCACTATCCCCAATTCCTTCCCCGTTCCCCAGCCTCAGACCAGCCGCACTGCTCCCCGCTTTGCTCAGGTGCGCGCGCATATCATCCCGTGAATTGGACAGCATCGTGATCGCCTTTGAAAATCGCCCGTCCAGTTCTTCCTGAATGGCCTGGATGCTCTCGCTGACCGTATGCAGATATGCCTCCATGCGCTGCACATCCAGCCCGCGGCTGGACTTGAGCATCGTCTGGAACACCAGCAGCAGATAGGGCACGAACATGCTGTAACTCACCAGCACCACCCCCAGTTGAAACACATCCGCCTGGATACCGTAGCACAGGTCATACACTGAATCCGGCACCACCGCCACCCCGAAGTTAACCGTCACCGTCGGGTCCACATACTTGCGCACCTCGCGCGCCTTCTGCAGCACCGCCGTCTCGATCTCTTTCTTCAGGCGCTGCTGCTCTGCCGGGTCTTCGCTGATGGCAAACTGCTCTGTCAGATGAGTAGCCGGCCATTTACTGTCAATCGGCAGCACCAGGTCATTCGGCAGACGCAGGGCAAACTCTACCGGCTTGCCATCCACTTTGAAATTGCGGATCTGCCAGGACGGGCGGCAGCTTGGCAAACACCAATTCGAGAATATTCTCTCCGGCTGCGCCCTTTGGAGTGCGTGCCGGCAATGATCATCTCCAGCCGCCGGATCGACTCGGACATGGCCGCGTCAGCCGCCTGGCGGGCATGGGTGCTGGAACGCAGCGCAGTCAGATCATTCTTCGCGGCCTCCAACTCAGCGCGCATGCTGGCCGTAGCAGCGGCAAGACCGCTGGTGATCGTCTTCAATTCGGTCAGCGCCGAGGCGGACTGAGTGGTTAACGAACCCACCCCGCGGTGTACCGTCTGCTGGCCCTGCTCCACCATACTGATCCGCTCGGCCACGGCGCGCGTCTCCACCTGCATCGCCTGCACCGAGCCGCTCAACGGTTCCAGATTCGCCACGCGGGCATTCAACGACGCCAACTGGGTCTGCTCCTGCTGTACTGCATTCGCCAGGCGGTCCATCGCTTCCGCGCTATTGCCTGTGTTCACCTTCCGCACCTGCCCCAGCAGCACGAACACCAAAACAACGAGAAGCAACAGGATCAATCCCACCGCTCCAGCCTATGATCAATATGATTGGATCAGAAAGCATGTAATCCTCCACTTATATTGCATATTATCTCCCCTAAATTCGCCAGAATTTGGGGAAGGTGCCGCGTCGAGCGGCGGATGAAATCCCTGCAAGGCGGTGGATGAAATCCCTGCAAAGCGGAGGGGTATTTTTCCGCATTCCGCCAGGGATGGTTTTTTCCTTGCAAAGCACAGGCTAGGTGGGAATATTCGTATTCACCCACGCCACCGCATCCGCCACAGCATCCCGCACCGGCCGATACCTGATCCCCAACTCGCGCTCCGCCTTGCTGCCGTCAAACACAAACCCGTCCCGCAGCATTTTCACCTGGTCATTCGACAACCCCCAGATCGGCGGCCGTTTGATGAGATATGCCAGCGGCGTCAGGAGCCAGCCCAAAACTGTCGGCACGATCACCGGCAGCTTCACATATGGCATGCGCACCCCGCCAATCTCGCTGATCATTCCTAAATATGCCCACATCGTCATTTGCGTCCCGCCCAGCAGGTAGGTCTGTCCAACCACATCATCCGCTGCCAGGCAGCGCTCCACGGCGTCGCACACATCCTCCACATGGATAAAATTCATTTGCGACTCGCTGAAAGACATCAGCGGCAGTCGCCCGCGCAGCAACTCGATCAAATACTGTCCCGTCGCGCGCGTATCCCCCGCGCCGATCACGGCCCCCGGCTGTAAAACCACCAGCTCCATGTCCTGCTCACCCGCTGTCTGACGTACGATCTCCTCCGCCTGGCGCTTGGTGCGTGCATACAAGGTCGTCAACCCGGGAGCATGGGGCGTCTCTTCATTAAATGGCTTCTCGTCTGGCACACCATATACCGCCACCGTACTCACATCAATCACCCGCCGCACCCCGGCCGCAGCCGCTGCCCGCATCACCGTCCGAGTCCCCTCCACGTTCACGCGCGGCAGGACGCTCATGTCCGGCTCCCAGAAGGAATACACCCCCGCCATGTGGATCAATACATCGCAGTCCTGCATTCCGTCTTGCAAAGCTGCCAGATCATTGACCGTACCCGGCACCAGATGCGCGCCCAAAGCCTGCAAGCGGCGTGTGTCGCTGCTGCTCCGCACCAGACAATGCAGTTCATGGCCCGTCTCTGTCAAACGCCGCGCCACATGACCGCCAATAAAACCCGTCCCCCCGGTAATGAAAACCTTCACGCTGCCGTTCTCCTCTGCAATGCAATCAATATCGTAACGACCTAAACCAGTCCCAGTGAGCGTTTATCGTCAGCAATAAAATCAACACTTGTCTCCTCCATTTTGCGGTGAGGCTGCAAAATGGAGGAGGCTGGAGGGGTGGGGTTACTCCTCAATCACCAACGTCACCGAGAAAGTACGTATAGGATCCACCCCTTCTTCAAAACTGCGCATATATTCCAGCTTCACCACAGTTTCACCGGGCGCTTTCATCCTGAAGAAGAAATCGAATTCGCCACCTGCCCCAATCGCATCACTGGCCGCTGTATATTCCGGCTCCTCGGCCAGATCCAGCATCTTGCTGTCCAGCCCTTTGGAAGCCCACATATACCCTGTGGTTGGGTTGCCGCCTAAATAAATATGCAGCTCCTGCCCCACCTTCATCCGGATCGTGTCACCATCGTTTTCCTCAGTCAGGATCACCGGATCCAGCTCATCATCCGCTTTCTCCGGCGCCGCATCCATCTCAGGCGCTGCCAGGTCTGCCATTTCATCCTCCGCACTCATACTCATCAAAGGAGCCGGCGCACAGGCAGCCAGCAGCAGCATGACGACCATTCCCAGCATCCATCCCCGGTTCTTCATCTCAAACCTCCTCTTTGGCGCGCACCCAATGCAGCGCTGCAAAGACAAGAAAATCCACAATTCTTGTATCTCTATTTTAGCAGGTTAAGCCCGAAATTTCACGATTAATCGAACAAATGACCGATTAATTCCTCAACCCATCCATTGACCCACTCCCCCACACCTGCTAGAATCACTCCACATCTTATTTGTACTGGAAGGAAAAAACACCTTGAATTTAGCACCTGACCTGACCACCGCTATGGCGATTGCCATCAGCCTGACGGCCGCCTTTATGTGGGGCTCCTGGTTCATCGCTATCAAATACCTGGATGATTACCCCCTGGAAGCTTTCTACGTTACCCTTTTCACCACCTCTGTCATTTTCGTCTGGGCGGTGGGCTTTGCCCTGGATGGCCCGGCCCTGCTCGGCAACATGCGCGATATCTGGGCAGTTGACCCCAGCCGCATCACCATCACCCTGCTGTGCGGCGCATTGTACGTGATCGGACTGCAAATCTCGGTCTCGGTCAGCAAGCTGATCGGCCTGTCCCTCTCCCAGCCTATCCAGACCTCGATGAACATCCTCATCGGCACCCTGCTCTCCGCCATCGTTGGCGGCCTGCCGCAGGGCTTCTCCGCCCTCAAAATGGGTCTGGCATGCCTGTTCCTCATCGGGGCAGTAGTGGCCTCCATGCTGGCGGGCAAGTTCCGCTCCCAGGCCGTGGCTGACAAGGACAACAAGCTCCAGTACAACATGCAGGACCTGTGGAAAGGCCTCGGCTTGTTAGTGGTCGCCTCTCTGCTGATGCCTGCCTACACCCTGGGCGCGTCCTACGGACTCAAATCGATCACCCAGTCCAACGGTCTGGCAGTGCTGCCCTTCATGGCCTTGCTTGCTACCGGCGCCTTCGTCGGCTCCATGCTTTCCAGCGGATTGCTTCTCACCATCCGCAAGCAATGGCCTCTCGTCCTGCATGCCGGGTTCAAACTGCACAAGCTGGGCATCCTGGCTGGCTTATTCCATTATGGCGGAAACATCATCCATACATTCTCCACCGCCTCCCTCAGTACGGTCATCGCCTGGCCGCTGGGCATGACCGCTGGACTGTGGACGCAGCTTTGGGGTCTGGTCTACGGTGAATTCAAAGGCGCACCACGAAAAAGTTATTTTGCCCTCGTCGCCGCCGTGCTGTGCTACTTCGCCGGCGCTTATATCGTCACCCTGATGACCTAATTCTTTTCCACGTTCTAATGACAACGCTACCCCGCCAGAATTAATCTGGCGGGGTAGCGTTTATAACCCAACATGACACAATCTACAACCTGTTTTTCCCTGAGTTGTACTTAAACTGTAGTGACGACTTTAGTCGTCATAAACCCTCGTGAACGCAGACTATGGCGAATGGATGCCCCGCGACAATCAACGCTTTCATTTATCCGCGACTCAGGCCAGATAAAACCGTTTATGCCGCCAGATGCCTTTCGTGGTACAGCCCATCTCCAGCAGCAGGCTCACCAAAAACTGTTCAAAACACACCATCCCCGCTGGCAAAGGTTCATCCAGATACCATGCGACAGCCGGACGGTGGCGCAGTTTGCGTAAACGGCGCGACAATGCGCGCACTGTCATCCCTGGATCGCGTTGCAGGATGGCCTCCAAAGCCTGCTGCAACCCCTGCCTGCGGCTGAGCAATTGCTCCCCCGTCTGCAAGATCATCCCCCGTTCCTGGATCACATCCCCATGGCAGCCATCGGCCAGCATGGAAACCACCCCTTCCCGCGTCATGGTCATCAATTTTTCCACCAGCGCAGGCTGGTCTTCCTGCTGCATTTCAGGCCAGGCCGGGGAAAAAGCGTCTCGCCAATCCGGGGCAAATAATGCCTGCTCCGCCGGCAGATAGCACCACAGCCCGCTTCCGGCCTCCAGCACCCACACATCATCCAGCCCCAGCCGCCAGCCCTGCCAGGGGACACCTCCGATTTCCAGCGTCTCGATGCCTTCCGGCGGCAATATCGACGCAGTATCCGCAGACACATTCACCCGCGGCCAGCGCCGCGCGGACAGCGCAGCCATCCAGTGCAGTGCCGTCCGCTGTCCGATGAAAGCTGCCAGCACCTCACGTACAC
This sequence comes from uncultured Chloroflexia bacterium, assembly GCA_963753895.1. Taxonomy (GTDB): domain Bacteria; phylum Chloroflexota; class Anaerolineae; order Anaerolineales; family Anaerolineaceae; genus SMBSF63. The sequence continues at coordinate 158,002 of CAVWEE010000008.1, forward strand.
CGCGCAGCCCAAACTGGCGCAGTCCATTGCCATCCACCGCCCTGAAAGGATCCACATAGCGGCTCAAGGCATACAGACGCTCCGCGAAGTCGTGTCCTGCGTCACCAGCATCTATCACCATCAGATGAGACTTCTCGTCTGCCAGCACATTATGAATAATATCGTTATTGCCATTTTCCCCAATCCCCCTGCCCGTGTTAAGCAGCGTGAACGCATGCGGCATGCCCATTGCCATCAACTGCCCCTCAATTGCCGCGCGCATTCGCTTCCCCCATCCCGCTGTTCAGCAAATACAATCTGTCCGCTGCCAGATACAGCAAAGCATTACCCGCGTCGGGAAAACCCGGATGGTCTTCCACAAAACCGCCCTCAATCATCCACAGCTGCGAAGAAAGTTGATGAATTTCACCAGGCATAAGCACCCCATTGATCACACTTTGACCCTCATAACCATACACGGTATACAAACAGCATGAGGGACGATGATCGTCCCTCATGCAAAAAGACTAAATGAATTTCTCAATCAACCCGGCCGCCCACGCGCGGATGGTTTCCAAATCGCGGTAGTCGCCCTCTTCCAGTTTCATCACCTTCATCATTGTGCGGAAGATCCAGGAAAGTTTCTTGAAATTCATCACCCCGGCGAAATATCCTTCATCCACCGGTTTGATCTCGGGATAGGTTTCATGCAACTTCTTTAAATATGCTGCCACCTCTTTGCGATGTTCTTCAGTGTCCTCTTTCATCCCCATACAGACGATGAAATATGCTACCGGTATCTGCCTAAGCGCAGCTTCATGCATCGCCATAAAGGTATACACATCGCCATGCAATTGTCCCGCATGGATCCCGCTGCCCAGGATCACTGCCCGGTATTTGCTGATATCCATCACTTTGCTGGCGGGGACAGCTTCTGAGATCAAACCGGATTCCTGCAGGACTGATGCAATTTCCTCAGCAATTTCTGCCGTAGACCCGGCCCAACTGCCATACGCGACAAGTATCTTCTTATCCATTATCCCTCCAAAACAAACTCACACAAGACGTTAATCGCCCAGGCAGGTGCCGACCGAGCGCGCACTGTCGATCCAATGATGATCAACGGGCACTGTCTTGCGGTGTCCAGCTACTTCTTCCAGCGGCACTGCTTCCACGCCATCACCACGGGCGGCTACCATCACGCCATACCGCCCTTCGGCAATATACGCCGCGCAGGTTGTTCCCAGGCGGGTCGCCAGCAGCCGATCAGCCGCCGATGGCGCTCCGCCGCGCTGCAAATAGCCCAAAATCGTGACCCGTGATTCCAGTCCTGTCATCTCTTCCAGTGTGCGTGACATCCAGAAGGTGTGATCACGGTGCATTTCTTCCAATTCCTTCAACTCCTGAGAAACCTCTTTCTTCTCTTTCTTTGAGTCAGCATTGGCTTTTTCATCCTTCAGTTTCGTGTACTTTTCATAATACTTCTTTGTCATCGCGCCTTCAGACAGGGCGACAATGCTGAAATGCTTTCCGCCGCGGCTGCGCTGCAAAATTGCTGCCGCTGTTTTATCAATATCATATGGCATCTCGGGGATCAGGATCACATCTGCACCGCCGGCAACCCCGGCACCCAATGTCAGCCAGCCGGCATTATGCCCCATTACCTCGACCACCACAATGCGATGATGACTGTGGGCCGTGCTATGCAGCCGGTCAATTGCCTCGGTTGCAATCCCCAATGCGGTGTCGAACCCAAAGGTCACATCCGTCATAGCGACATCATTATCAATCGTCTTTGGCAGGGTTACCACGTTCAAGCCAGCGTTCTTCAGGTGCAGGGCGCTTTTCTGTGTTCCCCCGCCGCCCAGGCACACCAGCACATCCAGATGATGTTTGTGATACGTGTCAACCATCGCCTCGGTCATGTCAAGCTGCTTGCCGCCCACGATCATCTTGGTCGGTTTTTCCCGGCTGGTGCCGAGGATCGTGCCGCCAATCGTCAAAATCCCTGAAAGCTGCTGCCCGTCCAGGCGTACCGTCCGGTTTTGCATCAACCCCCGGTACCCATCCAAAAACCCGATCAACTGCATATCATAACGTTGCAAAGCAGCCTTTCCCAGGCCGCGGATCGCAGCGTTCAAGCCAGGACTGTCTCCACCTGCAGTTAACACACCAACAAATTTTTTCTTCACTGCGTTCCTCCTTGTTATCACACTCTCAATATCTGACTATTCTATGATAGCTTAACTGGGCAAACCATACCAGTCCCACAGATGGGGCAAAACCCTTCCTGCAAACCACAAACCTAACGTCCGCCGATCAAACTCCCAGCCAGATCCCCAGCCATACCATCAGCAGCCCCAGCCCGGTATTTGCCAGCAGGTTCATCAACATCCCGCCTGTCTTCCCTGCCCGCAGCAGGATCATACTGTCATTGCTGAATGTTGAGAATGTGGTCAATGCGCCCAGCACGCCAATGAAGATAAACGCGCGTATCTCACCAGTAAACACGCCATTTGTTTCCGCTACAACCGACAACAGGCCAATCAACAAACACCCCGTCAGGTTAACGGCCAGCGTGCCGTAAGGAAAGCCTTCATTTCTCGCCATCCCTTGCACTACCCCCGAAACAAGATACCGCAGCACTGCACCCACAGCGCCCCCGGCGCTGATCCATAAAATCTTTTCCATATTCGTCGTCCTTGATGACTTTGATGATGACACAAAAAAACACGGCTGCGGAAATTCGCAGCCGTGCCGATCAACTAAACAAGAAAACTACTGGTTGCCTTTCTTGCGGCCTTCAAAAAATTCCACCAACCCGGCCCATAATAACATGAATGCCACACCTTCGTCCAGATTGCCAACTATGGGCAAATTATCCGGCAGGAATTCAATCAATCCCATCGTCGGGTTAAGAATGTAGATCAAACCCAGAACAGCCAGCACATATACCGACCATGTCGGGAAGCCGCTTTCTGAAAGCGGGCGAAAAAAGAAACTCTGTGAAGATGGCAGGTACGACTGCTGCTGTGGCGGCTGTTTCTGCTGCACAGGTTGAACCACTTCACCGGTGATAGCCTTTTCTTCTTCGACTTTCAACGATTCCTGTTGATTTTTCTTTTCAAGTTCTTCAGTCATTCTTTTACTCCTCAAATGAACCACTAAACGCGTCCTCTGCTCCCCGTGCAGAGAGTAGGCATGAATGCCTACCACTATTATATACGTCTATTGGGCGAAATAGTCGCAGATTTAATATTGTGAACTATTCATGAAAATCGGTTTTCATAGTCAGCAATCAGTAATTTTTTCCTGGTGTCTTTGCGACTTTGCATGAGAAATCATTTCTCCTCATCAAAATCTGCATGATCACAAATCAAGACGATAACCCAACTCGCGCCACCACCAACGCACCGATCAAAGCAGTATCATAGCCCAGGCTGCTCAGTTTGACCTTCGGCGCCGGCACCAGTTGTAAATGCGCGCGCATCACCTTCTCCGCTGCCTCGATCAACCGCTCACCGCCGCCCACAGCCACACCCCCGCCCAGCACGATCACCGCCGGCGCCAGAATCGCAGCCAGGTTGCGCAGTCCCTGCCCCAGGTTATAGGCCACCTCATCCCATTGCGCAGCATCCAGCTCCTCGGCCGGGCAGCCATAGACCCTGCGGATACCATTGCCCGAGACCAGTGCCTCCAAACAGTCCGGCACACCGCATTCACATTGCAGTCCAGCGGGGTTGGCGCAGCGGTAGGGGATTGATTGATGCGCCACCTCGGGATGCGCGCCATCTACCCCGCGATAAAGCTGCCCGTTGGTCATCAACCCGCCCCCAATTCCGGTTGAAATGGTCACATACAACATCGGGTCCAGCGCTTCCCCGCCAGCGTGATACTCACCCAGCGCAGCCACGTTGGTGTCCACATCAACAGCAAACGGACACTGCCAGCGCGCTTCCATGATGGTTTTCAACGGCACGTTCCGCCACTGCGGCTGGTGGAGCGGCGAAACGATCCCTGTGCGCCAATCCAGCGGACCGCCAATTGCTGCCCCCATCCCGGCAATCGGTTCGCCAACAGCAACTTCTGCAATCATGGTATCCAGCAGATCAAGCCCCTCCTGCAAATCAAGCGGGGCAGGCTTCATTACCCGTTGCAAAATGCGCCCCGAATCATCCGCCGCAGCCACCATGAATTTTGTGCCGCCAATATCCAGTCCCACATAAACAGCCATCAACATTCCTCACTCATAGTGTTAAATATACGGTGCCATCCCGGCTTCATATGCCCGCCGGTCATTCAACTTCGCTCCTGCCAGGGCTTCCTGCAAAGCAAACGTGCCGCGATAAAACTTCACCCGCTCAAGCACGCCTTCTGCCGCCGGATAATGCGTCAATGCTGCCTGCAGGAAATCATCCCCATAACATGAAAGGGAAGAGAAATCCACTGCCGGATCGCCCATTGCCGCAGAACCAAAATCGAGGATCCCCTTTACAACCAATTCATCCGGGTCATACAGAATATTGCTCGGACCAAAATCGCCATGCCGCAGGCATGGGGTGAATGGCCGCGACTGTGCCGCATCGAGATAGGCTTCAAAATGCCGGCGCACTGCCTGGCGCGCATCCGGCCGCATCGCATCAAATAACAACGCACGGATATCAGCATACATCGCCGCCCAATATGCACGATCATCCTGCACAGGCAGTTCCAGCCTTAAATCCGCAATATCGCAACCCATGCAGCACCTGCAAAAAATCGCCTAATGTTTCAGCCATTCTCTTCCACGCAGGCTGACCATTGAGGGCGTGCAGCTTCTGACGCGTCAGCGTCTCTCCGGGGATCATGTAGTACCCCATAAAAGCCTTTCCAGGCAGCACCTCATCCAGGTTTTGAAAACAGGGATTTGGGATTGGTAGCGGTAGCTGGCCTTGCAGCCAGATCAACAGCCGCGTTTCTCCAGCCATATCCGCCACCCCCTGCGGAAAACGCGGAAAGCGGAACGCATACGCTTTGTTCACGAGCAGGACATCGTTATACTGCCCGCTGACGTCCAGTTCCCATTCATGCACAGCAAACGCAGGGTATATCTTCCTGATTTGCTCCTTATAATCATTTCTCATTTTATCGGCCATTCTGATCTCAAAAGAATTCGCCTGTCAGCATCGTGGATGAACAAAGACGTGCCGGTTTGGCACGTCTTCCAATACAGGATAACCTGTGATTATGCGCTTTCCAGTTTCTCCAGCGCCTGGGGAACATTCAAATACAATAACGGCAGCACGCGCTGCGCTCCTTCCAGCTTATAGATGCGTGCCCCCACCGAACGTGCCCCCATCTTCTTGAAAAATCCCTCCGCATTGGGATCAGATTCGATTTCCATGTTAAGATGGTCTGTTTTTGCAGCCTGTCGAATCACATGCATCATCAGCTGCTTGCCCACACCGTTTCCGATCTCATCCGGGTGCACCCACATATGCTTCAATTCCAACTGCTCATGGGTATTGATCATGACATAAAACCCGATAATGACCCCATCCCGCACTGCTTTGTATACCGTGTTCGCAGAGATGCAGGCAGGAGGGACAGTCAGGATTTCCTGCCACTTCATCATCCAGTTTTCCGGGTAACCCCAATGCCGTTTAGCCGCCATCGCAATCCCGGTTAAGGTTTTTGCATCTTCCGGCTGTGCCTTGACAATTTCGATTTTTCCACTCATACCCTGTTCCTCTTGGTCCCCAAATACCAATATCGAGTACCGCTAATAAATCATCTGTCCAGTTTTCTTACCAGAAACCAGTATGCACCTCGGCTGCCGCTTCTTCCAGAATCGGGCCGCTGACTTCAACTTTTCGCACGCCGTGTGCAAACACTTCCTGGCATGGAAACAGCAGGCTTCCTCCAGCAATCTCACCCAGCCGCTTTGCCGAGCAGGCATACACCACTCTGGATATCCCCGACCAATAGATCGCCCCGGAGCACATCGCGCATGGTTCCGTACTCGTATACAATGTACATTCCCGCACGACATCTTCACCCAGCTCATGCACCGCGCGCCGCACCAGATTTAATTCGGCGTGGCCGGTAATATCCACTTCACTTTCAACCGTGTTCTCTGCCTCCATCACGATCTCGCCATTTCGTACCAGCAATGCGCCAAACGGATGATTGCCATGCGCCACTGCCTGCCTGGAAAGCTCGATGCAGCGTTGTAAATAAACCTCGTGTTTCTCACTCATTGTCACAACTCTCTTTCGAAGCGCGCAACAGCGCCTCCGCTAATTGGCGCGCTTCCTCTGATGTAAGATACAAATTAAGTTCATCATATTTAAAAATGCGTTCCTCATCCGGGCAGGATTCCACAATGGATACACAAATATTATCACCGTAGTCACAATCACTGTGATCATAAAAAACATCAACCTTCAAACTATGGTCCAGCAAATAAATCGCCATCGCATCCTCCGGTCAGAATATTTAAAGACAACAGGGATCAAACTCAAATCCATTGTACCGGGTTTATCAATGAAGGAGAACCCTCAAATCAGGATTTAGATCCATCTTAACAAACCAGCAAAAACCACCAGCATGAGTGCATCTACACCAAACAAGATGCCGATCACCCTGCGTTGAACTTTCGGCTTCCAGTCGTAGCTGTACATTGATACCACAAAGAAAGGAATATATACCGTCAAAAAAACGGTCAACGCTCCCCACCACGGATACACCCACACAAAAGCCGGTGTCTTTGCCAGAAAAATCTCAAAAATCGAGAAAAAAGCCGCATTCGCCAGGCCAATAAACAGGCGGTTATTGATCCCCAAAATCTTAACCTTGGGGTCTTCCGGCAACAGCTTGCTGAAAACCAGCCCGGCAATCGAGAACATGAAGCTCAACTCCACGCCCACACCCACCAGGATCAGGAAAGCCGTACCGGTCGGCACTGTCCACAACGCATGCCCGCTGAAATGCTGAACAAGCGCGTTCAGGATCTCGAAAAACCAGTGTACCGCATACAGCGAAAGCCCCGCCGCAACGCCCTTCCAGTTCTTTTTCGATATTTCGTTGAAATATACATACACCACCAGCGCCAGCAAGGTGATCACATACCACTGGAAGGGTTCTCCGCTGCGCAAAATGGCCAATGCCGCCTCAGTTGCTCCTGGATTATTCAACATGCTCTTCCTCCATATTTGCTATGAGTTGTATTACCTGAATCCTGTCTTTTTTGAAAACCTTTGCCGTAAAAAGGGTATTCCTGATCACTGATCCCTGATTACCTGATTACTTTCCCTTAAAAACATAATGCTTAAAATCACAAATCGGGCGATACCCAATTTCCGAATAAATATGATTGGAAGTTGGATTTGCAAGGTCAGTGAACAGCGCGCAATACTCTTTCCCGGCATCCAGCTGCGCCTGGCTCAAACCTGCCACACAGCACGAGGCGTATCCTCGTCCGCGCAGTTCCGGCGGTGTATACACCCCGCCCACCATTGCGCCATGCGCCGATTTGCGCACTACTACTGCCATAGACACCGGCCCGCCATCATCCCAGAGAAAAACTTCTCCCGCTTCAATGCGGCGTGCAGTCAGCTTTCTTGCTGTATCTTCACGTTCCCTGCCGATAATCTCCCCTTCAAAAGCGTTAATCCACGCCACTGCCAGATCAAGATCATCAGCTTTGCCCAGGCGCAAAGCGCCTTTTGCAGGTCTGGGCGCGGTCACTTCACGCAGGTCAAATAAGCGCAGAGACATTTCCACCTCATACGCCATACCGGTCAACTCCCCCCACACACGCGCAAACATTTCTGCACTGGCATCAGCCGCATGCACGCCTGGCACTTGCCAGCCGTCGTCGACCAGATCCTTCACAATCAGGCGCACGTCCTCTTCGTCCAGTTCCCCCGCAGCCGCGAAGAGCAGATCACGCGGCGGCGTCATCAGTCCTGCCAGGCGCAGCGCGCCTTCCCGTTCCACTACAGCCATATAAGCCGGCTCAGTGTGAACATCAGGCATTTCCACCAATCGGCTGGCAATTCCCAGGATCAAATTATGCAAAATCTCGTTTTGCCCTAATGTCGGGAGTATTCTCTCCTGAAATACCTTTGCATCCGTGAATTGTTCCAATCCCATCCCGTCCTCCAAACAATCAACCGCCACGAGAACTGTCTCTATTATATATAGGAATGAATAAAAAAAACCGGAGCATTTTCGCTCCGGTCGTAGGTCCTATCCAAATAATGCTACGGATTGTCAGAATGGATCAGAGCATGCAGGTCACTTGCGGAAATATGGCCGCCCCCATTTCGCGGCTGGCGCACCTGTTCGGCAACTACCAGATTGCGAATTTGCAAATCGCCGGCACGTGACTGGAACAGATCCACAATTTGCAGCAGGCTGTCCTGCCGGGCCGAGATCTCAAAATACAGGTCCTGATCTTCCCAGGTGGTTGATTCAATCACCAGATCGCGTTTGCCCAACAAATGATTATCTTCAAAAGACGTGAAAGCCATTGAGATTGCGTGCTCACCATCCAGCACCCGCGCTTCAAAACTCACCCGCAGACGACGCTTGCCCCTGGCCTGCGGCGCTCCGGCAAAATAATCAAACTCCTTGCCATCCACGGTGTATTTGCGCAATTGTAATTGGCACACCCCTTTTTTCCCCATGCGGTCAATGATCAGCACTTTATTGTTGAAGAAATGGCAGTTATTCTTGCGCCCCACTGCCACCACATCAAAGCCTTCAATTCCTTCGGTGCCGTCATAAATGATATTTTCATCAACGGTCTGCACCAGATAATATTTCGTCTCAGCCAGCGAGGATTCCATCAGCTCAAAGCGCCGCTTATAATCCTGCTCCCGATTGCCCAGACGCGAAGTCTCGGCACGCGAGCGTTCAGCCTGCATGCGCAAGGATACGATCTGGGATTTTATCGAGTTGCGGTCGCCCAATGCACGATCAGCAATGGCGATAAATGTCCCCGCTGCCAAACCAGAAACCAGGCTGATGATTATGTTGGTGCTATCCACGCGTATTCACCCTTTTTATGCAACGAATCCGTCACCTGTTGACCAAATTGAATCATACTCAATTTTACACCTGTTTGCCAAAAATTGCTACGTTTTACCCAATATACAGTACATTCATCGTGTTCTCCCCCCACAGGTACGGGATAACCTTGAACGGGATGCCTTCAATAACCTGGCCTTCCGACCAGTCACATATCCGTCTGCTGATGGATGGCAGCAACAGAATAATCTGCTACTCTTTTAATGGGTGTATGGTATCTTTTTTTCCGCCACAAAAATATTTTAGCAAACCGCTTCAATTTTATCATTACAATAACTTAAGTGTCTCAAAAGAAACAATCAATGATTTTTGAGAAAATGACTTCTGAAACTTTGCTTCACTGGAACCGTATATAGAATAGCCATATATCGGGGTACTAATAACCACTAAAGCTAAATGAAGATCTCGGCCTCTACCACGAGGAATTTGGACGCATTATCCGAAATGCCTTTGAAATAATATCGAAAAAACATTATACTGGGAGTAGAAATTTGCTATTCAAAAACAGGCTCATCGCCCCTCCGCACTCATCCATAATTCACAGCGCATCACCCTCCCGCCAGCGCCAATTGCCTGTCAGGCCTATTTTTCATTATCCAGTGAAAGCCCGCATCTATCCATGAAGAATCGTCTCAGCACCTTTAACTTCCCTCCCTGGAGTTTACTCCTGACGCTATTCGTGGTTTGTGTGCTTGCCTTTGGCCTGCTGGCCCCCCAGCTTGGTTTCTATTGGGATGACTGGGCCAAAACCGCCGTCAACGTGCTGCATGGTTTTTCTGGTTACCAGAACTACTATGCCGAAGACCGGCCGCTCTCCGGTTGGACGCACATCCTCTTTGTCTCACTCATTGGTAATCAGCGCGTTGCCTGGCAGTTCCTGATCCTCCTGCTGCGGTGGACTGCCGGGGCCACCATGTGGTGGTTCTTCAGCAGTTTGTGGCCGCAAGCCCGCCGCCAGGTATCCCTTGCCGCCCTGCTCTTTGTCGTATATCCTGTGTTCACCCAGCAGCCCATCGCCGTCACCTACCACCAGCAATGGCTGCAATACAGCCTCTACTTCCTCTCGCTGGGCGCAATGGTAGCGGCCATCCGCAATCCCGCGCGTTACTGGCGATTCACCCTCCTCTCGCTGGCCCTCACCGCTGTGCAGCTCACCATCACCGAATACTTTGTTGGCGTCCTGCTGCTTCAACCGCTGATCATCTGGATCGTGACCGGAGAACAACAGCACGCCTGGAAACCCCGCCTGCGTGAAACCCTCAAACGCTATGCCCCCTATCTGGCCGTCTTTGCCGGATACGTCATCTGGCGCATGTTCCTCATGCCACTGCCAGGGGATGACCCCTACCGCGCCAGTACGCTCTTTGATTTATTCAGCGCCCCGCTGCAAACCCTGACAGTATGGGGGCAGACCGCCATTACTGACACCCTGCATGTACTGGTGGGTAGTTGGGCGCCTGTTTTCGGTCTGGGCCTTGCTGAATCCATCCCGCCTTTCACCGCCTTCTCCTGGGCAATTGGCACCCTGTGCGCTGTTCTGCTGACCTTCTTCCTGTGGAAGCTGAACCTCCCCAACCTTCAGGCAGAAGAGGAAAACCGCTGGGTGGTCCAGGCCATTCTCATTGGCCTTGCTGCTGTCATTCTGGGCTGCCTTCCCGCCTGGGCTATCGGACGGCCCGTGATTGGCGATTTTCACGCCAACCGCTACGCCCTGCCCGGCATGTTCGGCGCCGCACTGGTCATCGTCGCCCTGCTCACCTGGCTCAGCCGCAGTTGGCGGCAGTCTACCGTATTGCTGGCCGTGCTGGTCGGGTTGGGCACAGGCTATCAACTGCGCGTGACCAACGAATTCCGTTGGGTGTGGGCGGACCAGCAGAAATTCTACTGGCAGCTCGCCTGGCGCGCACCCCATCTGGAACCTGGTACGGCCGTCTTCTTTGAAAATGAACCCTTCCCCGAGCAGGGGCTTTTCTCCACCTCCGCTGCCATTAATCTGCTCTATCCGCAGGAAACCAGCCCTGATCAACCCGTAGCCTATTGGGCCTATACCCTCAACCCGCGTTTCACCGAGCGTCAGCCCAACCCGGCCGGCAGCGGACTGAACGCCGCCTTCCGCTCTTTCTATTTTGAAGGCAGCACAAACAACAGCGTCTTTTTCCATTTTGACCCGCTGCGCAGCAACTGCTGGTGGCTGCTGGGACCGGAAGACAGCGCGAACCCTTACCTGTCTGACCTGGAAAAGAACTGGCTCTCCCTGACCAACTTCGACCAGATCCACCCTTCTGCGTCTGATGATGCTACCCCGCCGCTGGATCTGTTTGGTCCCCAGCCAGAGCAAAATTGGTGTTACCTTTACCAAAAGGCAGACCTGGCCCGCCAGAACGAAGCTTGGCAGCAGGCCGCGGCATTCGGCGACCAGGCACTGGCCCAGGGATTCTCTCCCGATACGCGTTCTTCCAATGTCCCCCGCGAATGGCTGCCCTTCATCGAAAGCTATGCGCATACCGATCAATGGGATACGGCCGCTGACCTGACCCTCACCGCCAGCCTGCAAGACCCAAAATACGGTGGCATGCTGTGCAACCTGTGGAGCGATCTCTCCCCCAACAGCGAATCTGGCGCAGGCAGCCCGCCAGCAAGTCTTTGACGCGCTCGGCTGCGGCGGATAGACATTTCTCCTGAAAGCCCGGCACATTCCCTATAACCTGCCTTTCTGCTGATTGACAAAAACAAGGTCTACACTTTATGATTGAGTAGGCTTTTTCTGCATTAAGAGGAAAAACCAGACAAAACGCAAATACATTTCCGGAAGGGTCAAACACATGTGGGAAAGACTGCTCATCACATTAAAAATATTTTTGCCAGCACATCATTAACCACCGAAGACATCCTCAACATCATCATCTCCTTGGTACTGGCAATCCTGATCAGTTTCATCATTTCCCAGATTTACAAATACACTCACTACGGCATGACCTACGACCAGAGTTTCATGGTCTCCCTCGTCCTGCTTGGGCCTATCGTAGCCGCGATCATGCTCTTCGTGCAGGGCAGCCTGGTGGTTTCCCTCGGCCTGATCGGCTCCTTGTCCATCATCCGCTTCCGTACCCCCATCAAAGACTCGCTCGACATGATCTATCTCTTTTGGGTCAGCGCCGCCGGCCTGGGCTGCGGCACCTATAACTGGACGATCGCCATTGTTTTCTCGGTCGTTCTCGCCATCGTCATCGTGATCATGCAATTCACAAGATACGGCAAGACCAGCAGCCAGTATTTTGTGCTCGTCATCAATGGCAGCCAGGACTACCCCCTCAAAGCCGTGGAAGAAATCCTCAAAAAATACACCTCTGACGTGCGCATCCGTTCCCATGAAGTGGAAGAGGATGCCTGGGAAGCTATCTTTGAAATTCGCTTCACCGACCTGGCCGGAGAAGAATCCAAACAATTCCTCCAGGAATTGCAATCCCTGGCAAACATTCACAAAATATCCCTGCTGGCTCCACAATTAGCCCTGCCTGTTTAAAAAATTGTAGGAGACCTCCCTTTGGCATTCCTTCCCATACCGGATCTCGAAACGGATTGGCGTTACGAATCAAAATACAGACTTACCCATCAACAATATTTTCAGGTTAAAAACGCATTCGTTCCCTACCTCCGGCAAGACGGTTACACCCTGGCTGCCCCATCCCAGAAATATCTGGTGCGCAGCCTCTATTTTGATACCTTTGATTACCAGACCTATTACGAAAAACTGAGCGGCAATTACAGCCGCGTCAAGTACCGCATCCGCACCTACGCCAGCTCGCTGAAAGACGACACCGTGATCCGCGTTGAACTGAAGGTGCGCCAGGGCGAAAAAACCATCAAATACGGCGCTTTCGTTTCCCCGATCAGTTTTTCAGACCTTCATGAAGACCCGCCATTTCCATTCAGATAACCCGACCCTGATCGAATTTGAGCGTTACACGCTCACCCGTCTCTTGCAGCCCAAACTGCTGGTGGAATACCGCCGCGAAGGTTTCTCCACCCGCGATCCGAGCAGCGTGCGGGTTACCTTCGATCATCAGGTGCGCAGCGCGCAAAACCAAAATGCTGTTTCCCGACAACCCTTTCTTCCATAAACACAATGCCAGCATCATCATTCTGGAAATCAAGCACCGCGACCAACAGCCGGATTGGCTCAAAGCCATCATCCAGCAGCACGGCCTGAAAATGATCGCCAACAGCAAATACTGCCAGGGCATTGAGATCACTCAGCCCAATCTGGTCAACCTCCGATGAGAACGACGCTGAACTTCGCAAAACGCCACACCAAAGGACTGGCTCTGCTCTTCTCCCTCATCGGGCTGATCGGGCTTCTGCTGGTTGCCGTTGCCATAGACCGCCAGGTAGCATTCAGTGATGCAAACCTGGAAGCTGCCATCCGCGAGGAACTGGACAAACCCCTCAAACCCCTGTACACCAGCGAACTCAACAAAGTCGTCCAGCTTGATGCTTCTGGCAGGGGGATCACCTCTCTGGACGGCATTCAGTATCTGCACAACCTTGCCATCCTCAACCTGGAAAGCAACGAGATCCAGGATGTCAGCCCCCTGAGCAGCCTGAAAAAACTGCACACCTTGAATCTTGGCAACAACGGCATCACCGACCTGCAAAGCGCCCATCTGGACGCCCTGTCCGGCCTGCCGTTGAGGCACCTCAACCTGAATTACAACGTCGTCATCTTCCGCAGCGGTCAGCGCACCTGGCTGACAGATATCAGCATCATTGGCACCTTCACCTCCCTGGAAGAACTCACCCTCATCGAAAACCAGATCACGGACATCTCCCCCTTGTCTGCCCTCACCAATCTGCGCCTGCTTGACCTCTCCACCAACGCCATCACAAATATCGCGCCGCTTGCGCACACCGCCGCCCTGCAAAGCCTGAGTCTTGCCAATAATGATATCCACGACATCACTCCCCTGGCCGACCTGCATCAATTAACTTTCCTCAGCCTGCTTTCCAACGAGAACATTGCCACCGTAAGCCCCCTGGCAGGTCTCACCAATCTGGAGACCCTCATTCTGGACAACGTGCCGGTTGGCGATGAGATTTCCGCCCTGGCGAACAAACATGAGTTGCGGGAATTGAGCATGGCCAACACCCGGCTCACCGACTATCCCCCCTTTGGGCGAATTGACCCTGCTGACCAGCCTGAACCTGCGTGACAATAACATCGTTGACCTCACCCCGCTGTCCTCCCTTGCCCGCCTGAAAACGCTCAATCTGCAATCCAACCCCCATATCGCCAGCATCCAGCCCCTGGCTGGCTTAATTCAACTGAAAGAGTTGGACATCCAGGATGTACCCATCGGAGCGGAAATCTCCGCTCTGGCCAACCTGCAAAAACTTCAGACCCTAGACGCGCGCAATTGCGCCATCAGCGACACATCCGTACTGGGTGAATTGATGCAGCATGGCGCCCTGCAGGACGGCAAGAATAACAGGAAAGCCTTCATCGACCTGCGTGACAATCCCCTCCAGGTGGATCAAAGCGATGCCTACCTCCCCATCCGACCGTATTGGCAAAACATCGACCGGAGATTGCCTTTTGTCCTCCCCGAACACAACACTTTGACCGCCCCTGTCTTTTCTGCATTCGGCGGGTATTACCAGCAGCCTTTCGAACTGACCTTGACAGCAGGAGCCGCGAACGCCAGTATTTATTACACCCTGGACGGATCCGAACCAACCTCGGATTCGCTACAATACACCGCTCCCCTCCTCATCCAAAGCCGGGTTGGCGAACCCAATAAATTCTCGGCCATCCCGGACGTCTCTCCCCGCTGGATTCCCCCGGCAGGGGAAGTATTCAAGGCCACTGTCGTGCGGGCCCGTGTCATCTCGAATGACGGCCAGGCAAGCAGTCCCATTGTTACAAACACCTTCATCGTAGATAAGGAAAAGAGATACACCCTGCCTGTGGTCTCCGTCGTTACCGACGCCGCAAATTTCTTTGATGACCGCTATGGCATCTACGTCATGGGTGACATTTACAACCAGCTATACGACCCTGCTTCCAGCCTGAACCCCTGGGAAAGACCGGCCAATTATATTGAAAGCGGCCAGGAATGGGAACGCCCCGTCCATCTCGAATATTTCGATGGCAATGGCGACCCCGGTTTCTCTGTGGATGCCAATGCCCGTATCCACGGCGCAGCAACCAGAGAACGCGCCCAGAAAAGCCTGCGCCTGTATACCGTTTGTGAGTCCACTTGCAATGAATCCATCGCCTACAACATCTTCCCCGGGCTGACCAGCGAAGTCACCGGCGAACCCATCCAGGCATTCAAGACCATCCTGCTGCGCAACTCAGGTAATGACTGGGAACGAACCATGTTCCGCGACGCCCTCTTGCAGCGCCTTGTCGACCATACCAGCCTGGACACCCAGGCCTACCAGCCCACTGTCGTTTTCCTCAATGGCGAATACTGGGGCATCCACAACCTGCGCGAACGTCTGGACGAATACTATCTGGAAAGCCATTACGGCATCGCCCCCGATGAAGTCACCATCCTCGCCGAGGACGATCTCATCATCACCGGCGAACCGGGAGATGAACAGGATTACCTCGATATGCTCGCCTTCGCCGCCTCGCATGACATGGCCGACCCCGCAAACTATGCCTATATCCAGACCCAGATGGATGTTGAGAACTATATCGATTACCAGCTTTCAGAGATCTATTTCGACAATGCCAACTGGCCGCATGTCAATATCAAGTTCTGGCAGAAGAAAACCAGCCAGCCCGATGACCCTGACATCCCCTATGGTCATGATGGTAAATGGCGCTGGATGCTCTATGATACCGATTTTGGCTTTGGCTTTGACGGCGGTCCCAAAAACGCAGAAAACAACAGCCTGCTCATCGCCATCCACCCCGACTGGCACGACTGGGCTGGGCTGCTCTTCCGCTCCCTGCTGGAAAACCCGGAGTTCAGGGCAGCGTTTGTCACCCGCTTCGCCGACCAGATCAACACATCTTTTGAACCGCAGCGCGTGAACAATGAAATCGACCAGATGCAGGCCGTCATCGCCCCCGAAATCGAAGAACACATCCGCCGCTGGCGGGGGAGTGAAGCCACCCTCGCAGAATGGCAAGACAGCGTGGAAGTTATGCGCGGGTTTGCTGCCCTCCGCCCGGAAAACATGCAGCAGCATCTGAGCGATTATTTTGAACTGGGCACCACCGTGAAAGTCCACCTGCAAACTGACAGCCAGATGGGCTACATCCGCATCAACACCATTGACATAGTCGAAAACACACCGGGCGTATTTGACCCCGCATCATGGACAGGCACCTACTTCGCCGGCCTCCCCGTTGAGATCACCGCCATCCCCTATCCCGGCTACCAATTCGTACAATGGGAAACCCCTGACGGCGTCATCCAGTCCGATCACCTCACCCTGGACCTGGATCAGGACACCACGCTCACCGCCGTCTTCGCCGCAGAATAAATTCATTGCAGGGTAGCGTACGCTCACCTGCGGCGAACGCACCAATCATCAAGCCCCCTACATTATAAATTGTACATTCTATTAAAAACACAGCTTCCCCGCCTGCGCCTCATCGTCGCCCAACAGCACCCTCACCTGCTCCAGAAACACTGTTTCATCCCCCGTCGTCCAGAATTGATCTGGCTGCGTGCGGTCGCCACTCGCCATATCCCCAGCCAGCAAACGGGCTGCCTGGCGCGCCACAGCCGGCGCCGGGTCAATCACCCGCACCGCCGGGCCGGTGATTTCCTTGATCAGCGGGATCACGAAAGGATAATGCGTGCAGCCCAGCACCACCGTATCCAGCCCCTGTGCCAGCATCGGCAGCAATGCCTTTTCCAATATGCGCCGTGCTTCTGCCCCCTGCACCCGCCCTGCTTCAATCTCCTTCACCAGACCCGGACAGGTATCCTGCAGCACCGTCACCTCCTGCGCAAAACGCTCCACCACAGACGCATACAGCGCCCCCTGGAACGTGGCCGGCGTCGCCAGCACCCCTACCACCCCGCTGCGCGTCTGCTCGGCAGCCGGTTTCACCGCTGGCTCCATACCCACAAAAGGCATCTCAGGGAAAGTGGCGCGCAAATGATGCAGCGCCGCTGCTGAAGCCGTATTACAGGCCACCACCACAAGGGATGCCCCCTGTGCCAGCAAAAACCGGGTGATCTCCTCCGAGAAGGCGCGCACCTCTTCCAGCGAACGCGGCCCGTAGGGCACATGCGCCTGATCAGCTACATAGACCAGCGATTGATCTGGCAGCTGTGTGCGCAAGGCGCGCACCACAGACAGCCCTCCCACTCCCGAATCAAATACCCCGATCACAGCCGCTTTATCCGTCACATTGACCTCATCATCCACAGTCTGCTTAGACAGACTTCCTGCCCGCACCGCGCACTTCGCCCCCATTCCAGGGGGATAACAGGCTCAGTGCTCTGGCACCACCTTAAACAAAATCACCCTGTCATTATACCTGACCGACAGAGTGATTATTCCCTTTGTATCAGTGCGAATAAACGCTCGTTCAACACAATCTTTAGCATCACCACCGCAAAATGGGGGACGCGTAGCGGTTCCGAAGGAACACTTGGGAGGGGGTTAGTTTGAGGGTGGTTTTGGGGATACCCGCGTACTCCAATAATGTTAAAAAGCGGTACGTTAACGCTAGATAGAGGTTCCCGCCGCCTTCACAAACGTATCAAACAGCGCCACCGACTCCGGCGCATCCGGGATGCATTCCGGATGCCACTGCACACCGATCCCGAACGGATGTCCCGGCAGCTCGATCGCCTCTACCAGGCAATCTGGCGCCCAGGCCACTGCCCGCAGATCAGCGCCAATATCGCGCAGCCCCTGATGATGCAAGCTGTTCACTTCAAACTCAGGCTTGCCAACCATCTGCACCAATTGCGAATCAGGTTCCGCTTTCACCCCATGCGCGCGCAGGTCGCGCGGCCAGTCCGGGTAATACGCATGACGTATCGGGCGCTCGCATTGCGTGGCGATATCTTCATACAACGTGCCGCCCAGCGCCACATTGATCACCTGAATACCGCGGCAAATGCCCAGGAAAGGCAAATGTTTTTCAACCGCCAGCTTTACCAGCGTGATTTCCAGTTCATCCCGGTCGCCATCCATAGACCCCACCTTTGGGTGCGGTTTACTGCCGTACCGCTCCGGCAGAATATCCCCGCCGCCGCTAAGCAGCAGTCCATCCAGACGATCAATCAACACCTCGGCTTCCACCTGCTTCAAATCCGCCGGGATCAGCACCGGTACACCGCCTGCCCGTACAACCGCCTGCACATACGTCTCGGAAATCGCGTGCTGGGTAACCTGACCGTCTTTTCTTCTTCTAAATGTGGTGATGCCAATCAAGGGAGCCTGCATAGTCCACCTCACAAAAAAGTAACCTGAGTTGCATAGTAATTGTACAGCAAACCGGAAGAAATTGCCCCTTACGAATTCGTCAATCCAGAATTTCCCTCTTGCATACCCGATCTTCAATCGTCCATACAAAAAAAGGGTGCAACCTCGGCGCAGGTTACACCCTCATGGGGTCAAACAAAATTAAATGAACTAGAAGCGCTGTTTGAGACGTGCGCTCTTGCCTGTGCGATTGCGCAAGTAATACAGGCGCGCCCGGCGCACTTTGCTGTGCCGGTCGATAACAACTTTTTCCAACCGCGGGGAGCGGGTGAGGAAAGTACGCTCAACGCCAACACCATTGCTGGCCACACGGCGCACGGTGAAACTGGAACCGGCACCATTGTTACGGGTGTAAAGAACGGTGCCCTTGAATTCCTGCACACGTTCGCGGGTGCCTTCTTTAATTTTCACATGCACACTGACGATATCACCAGGCGCAAGTTCAGGTATATTTGGGTTGACAGCGGGCTCAATTGACTTCAATAGTTCATTCATAATAACCGATCCTTATAAACGGGTTTACCGTGATAATAACTCTTACCTTTAACGGCACGAAACGAGATTATACCACGTTCACCTGCGCCCTGCAAGAGATTCGTCCTGGGAATTCTCCACAACAAACATCCATCCGGCGTTCAGCATTATAACAGAGATTTGCTACCCCTGCGCAGCTTGTCGGCGCTCAATCGCCGTGGGGATCGCCATTTGCAAGGATTCAAAAGAAACGGGTTTGAACACATACCCATCTGCCCCCAACCGGATGGCCTGCTCCACACGTTCTTCATCACTTTCCGAAGTCAGCATCAAGATTGGCAGATGATTCCACTCCTCCTTGCTGCGCACAAATTCCAGGATTTGGATCCCATTGACATGCGGCATTTGAATGTCCAGGAAAAGGATTTCCGGCATTTCGCCCGCCAGCATCGCCCGCGTTGCCACACGCCCGTCAGAAAAATCCCTGACTTCATATCCCAACAATTGGAACATCTTGCGCAGCGCGCGCCGCATTTCATCATCATCATCAATCATCCAAATCAATTGTTTCATACCCTACTCCAATTGCGATTTTATCGCCTGTGATAGCTGTTCTGTAATGCCCGGAACAGCAGCCAATTCCTCCACACTCGCCGCGCGGATTGCCGCGAACGAGCCAAAATGCGCCATGAGTGCCTTGCGCCGCTTTGGGCCAATCCCCGGGACCGAATCCAGCAGTGAAGCCAGCCCCAGTTTCGTGCGCCGCTTGCGGTGCGCGGTGATCGCAAAACGATGTGCCTCATCCCGCACTCGCTGCACCAGATACAACCCCTGAGAATGCCGTTCCAGGACGATTGGCTCCTCCCGGTCTGGCAGGAAAAGCTCCTCTTCCTGTTTCGCCAGCCCCGTCACCACCACCTTGTCCCGCAGACCAAACTGGTCCAGGATCTTCACCGCGCGGCTGAGCTGTCCCTTGCCGCCATCCACGATCAGCATATCCGGCAAAATGGAGAAAGAGGGGTCAGGTTTCTTCTCCAGCTTTTGCTTCGACTGCGATGCCTCCCATCGTCGGAAACGGCGCAGCAGCACCTCCTCCATGCTGGCAAAATCATCCGGTCCCACCACCGTCTTGATATTGAATCGCCGGTACAGGCTCTTGGCAGGCACCCCCTGCTCAAACACCACCATGCTGCCCACCGAAGCCGTGCCCTGGGTATTGGAAATATCATAGCACTCGATGCGGTTGGGTGCCTCCGGCAAACCAAAAGCCTCCTGCAGCTCTGCCAGCGACTGGGTCTGGCGGTTGGTATCCGCCTGCCACTGCGCCCGCAGTGATTTTAGCGTCTCGGTGGCATTCTCTGTTGCCATCTTCACCAGATGGTGCGGCTTGCCCCGGCGCGGCACGCGCAGCTGCACCTTTGAGCCGCTGCGTTTGGTGTTCAACCAGGTCTGGATGATCCGCGCTTCCTCGATCTGATGCGGCAGCAGCACTTCATCCGGCACACTGGGTGCCTTCTCGTAAAACTGCTTGATGAATTCCGAAACCACTTCGCTGTCCGCTTCATCTTCCGTCCCTTCCAGAATGAAATACTCCCGGCCGATCAATTTGCCGCCGCGAATGAAGAAAATCTGCACACAGGCTTCCCCATCAGCCCGTGCCATGGCGATCACATCCGAATCCTGCTGGTCTGTATAGACCACCTTCTGGCGCTCCACCACCTTCTCGATGGCCCTCATCCGGTCACGCAGAATGGCCGCCTGCTCAAAGCGCAGTTCCTCGGAAGCCTTCTCCATATCCGTCTGCAGCCGCTGCCATGATCGGGTCCGTTTTCCCTTCCAGAAAGCGGCACAATTCATCAATCACCGCGCGGTACCCCTCGCGGTCTATCGCGCCCACACAGGGCGCGGTGCACAACTTGATATCCTGATACAGGCACGAGCGCGCATCCTTGCCTGTGATATCCCGGTCACAGGTGCGGTACGGGAACACCCGCCGCAGCAAATCCAGCGTCTGGTGCATGGCCCACACGCTGGTGTAAGGTCCAAAATAACGCGCGCCATCCTTGAGCATATTGCGCGTGATGGTCACTTTCGGAAAATCATCCTGCCAATGCACCTTGATATATGGATAACGCTTGTCGTCCTTCATCAGCACGTTATAGCGCGGACGGTGCTTCTTGATCAGGTTCATCTCCAGGATCAATGCTTCCAGCTCAGACCCCACCACGATCCAGTCAATATGCGCAATGTTCAGCACCAAGCTGGCGCGTCTTGCCATCCTGCTGTGCGCTCTTGTGAAAATACGAGCGCACGCGGTTGTTTAAGTTGATCGCCTTGCCCACATAGATCACTTTCCCGGCCTCATTCTTCATCAAATAACAGCCGGGCTTGTCAGGCAGCGTATTCAAAATCCCTTGCAGATGTTCCGATAATCTCCATCATTCCTCTATTATATAAGCAAGTCCCAGCCCTCAGCAATGCGAATGCTAAAATCTCATTAGAGTTTTTCATCATTACCCCTACTCCAAATTTACCGCCCCAAAGGAAATCACCATATGCCCTCCTTGTTTTCTTACGAAATCAAGGGGGCAAAGTCCCTGCGTTGCGGGATTAGGATGGGGTGTTTTGCGCTCGGCAACCTTGCTCATCCAATAACAAAAAACCGGCGCGGGCTCATCGCCCGCGCCGGTCTATTACATCATCTACACAAAATCCTACTCTGCCCGGCACCACTGTCACCGGTGCAGCAGGCCCCATCTCCGGCAGCGGGAACAGGAACGGAGAATCACTCGGCAGCAGCATCACATCAATATTTGGCGTGATCTGCTTAATATACTCGTAGGTCAACAGATCGGTATTGCCACTGATTGCATCAGCCACCAACAGCAAAGCCTTGGCCTCAGCATCTGCCTCGATCAGGCGCGCATCTGCGCGGCCCTGCGCTTCAATCACCGCTGCATCGGCGCGGCCTTCAGCAGACTGGCGGGCCTGTTCAGCTTCCTGCTTCTTCTGCTCCACCACAAACTTGCCCTGCTGTGCCAACTGCTCGGCAATCTGCTTCTGTTCCACTGAGGCGGCATATTCATCCGAGAAGGAAATATTGCGCAGCACGAAGTCAATCATGATCAAGCCATTTTCATCAAATTTATCGATCAATTCATCACTCACCATCTTGACCAGTTCAAAGCGCTTGGAGCTGTACACTTCTTCAATCCCAAACTGCGAAACCGCATCACGGATCACACCACGTGCCTGTGCCCGCACCAGATCGCGGTCATAGCGGTTCTGCCAGGTGATATGCACATTCACCACCTGAGTCGGGTCCACCGCATAAATGATCGAAGCATCAACCAGCACCTTCTGTCCATCCGAGGTGCGCGCTTCGATCGAATCATCGCCCTGCAACTGGCCTTCAGTAGGCATGATCGACATGGTATACGTCTGGCGCGAGATCGGATACTGGACAACCGATTCAGCAAACGGGATCACCCAATGCAAACCGGGCTCCAGAGCCTGTTCGCGGTAACCCTTCGGGTCAATCGCCGAAATGACCACACCGCGGTCCTGCGGTTCAATGAACACCAGACCGGCACTGACTGTGCTGAGAAGAAGCGCAACAACACCAGCGACAAGAATCACTAACCCGGCCGCGCTTGATCGGCGTCTTGCGGGAGGCCTGCAACACAACAAAGGCCAACACAAGGAAAAAGGCAACCCATGCAAACAGGGCAACCACTGAAAACAATCTGGCAATATTCATCTTAAAACTCCTGATAATCTAAAGAACATCCAAAGCCGATAGCGTTAACGACGCACAAATACCCTCAACAAAACCGTGCTCCAAATCTTCTTCCTCTACATTCCGTTGGTTACACGCCGCGAATGATCTTCTAAAAAGTGAATAACAGCAGTGGCAGCTCCTGGCGTGACAAAGCGCCTCCAGCCTGAGAAAAAAATTTCCCAGCAAGATTATATATACCATGAAAGTATATGAATCTTATCACGCGATTCAAATGCCCCTTTTGGATCACGCACCAGCACCCAGCGAAGAGGGACAACAGGCTTTCCACTGTGATACCAAACAGCTGTATCACTTGTGATTTCTACTTCAGTTGGGCCTTTTCCGTACCAATTATTGACGGTAACACGCTGCCATGCAGTATGTGCATCGGCCAATACATCATTTAGCGAAGGCAAGCGTGCGCCTTTTTTACGAGGTCTGCCTATGGTCCCCCGCTTGGGCTTTGGGGCTGGTTCATAAAGAGCTGCATCTAATCTCAATTGTGTCACCATATATACAGGTTCTTTCAAGTTACGTAATTGATGCAGCAGTGTCAATACAGCATAACTGCTGTCTGCTACCAGCATAATTTTCCGGTTCGGTAACCAACGGCGTACCTGTGCACCCATTAGTCTTGCCCAATCTGTGATCTTTTTATGTTTGCGCAGCCTGTCTTCATAATATCGTTCAGAGGGTGCAAGCACAGTGAAGAAAGGAAGTGCCCAAATACGCATTGCCCAAGGAATGTTGACCAAAAGCATCATGCTGATCCAACGCAAGCCACTGGTTTTCACAAAATGGCTTTTGCTTGACCGCACAGGGTCACGGTATATTCCTCTCGCACGAATTTTCTTTCCCCTTCGACGCTCAATGGTTTCATCAATTCCTATTACTATCGTCTCATCTGAAGAAAACGTTTTGAGTAGCAAAGTTAGTAATCGTTCGCTCAATCCCAAACTCGACCAAACTGCTCGATTCAAAACGCGGTGATAATTTTGAAAATGTTTTTCATCGTTCAATCCCACTAAATGGATAGCTTTTGCAAGTCCCCCAAACTTCATTTGTCATTGCAAGGAAGTCGACGCGGCAATCCCACCCACCATTTTAATAATCACCACCGCAACCGAACTCACCAAATCCTCCCCCTGAATTGCAGCCGTATCGCAATTTTCGGGTAGTTAGTGGGGGGTCACATCTCCAGCAAGATCGTTACTGGCCCATCGTTGGCAATCTCCACCAGCATATCCGCCCCAAACTCTCCAGTCTGCACCGGCACACCTTCGCCGCGCAGCAGCTCTACAAACCGGTCCACCAGAGGACTGGCAATCTCGGGCGGTGCGGCATCCACAAAGGACGGGCGGTTGCCCTTGCGCGTATTCGCATACAGCGTGAACTGCGACACCACGATCGCCTCACCCTCAATATCCAGCAGCGACAGATTCATCTTGTCCTCCGCATCACTGAAAATCCGCAGCTTCGCAATCTTGCGCGCCATCGCCTCGGCCTGCGTTTCACCATCCTCTGGCCCCACCCCCAGCAGAATCACCATCCCCTGCCCGATTTCTGCTACCTGCTTTCCCTCAATCGTCACACTACCGTTCTTCACTCTCTGCACCACTGCCCGCATTGTAATACCTCCACTTCATCTGTCATTGCGAAGGAGCACAGCGACTGCGGCAATCTCCCGCCACAATTTAAAAATTTCCCGCCGCCCCCGAACTCACCATATGCCCTCCTTGTTTTTCGCAAGAAAAACGGGGAGGGTTAGGGTGGGGTGTTTCTTTGCGTCTTGGCAGCTTTGCGTAAGATCAAACTCACCACCGCAACCAAACTCACCATATGCTTCCCTTAAATTGCAGCAGTATCGCAATTTGGGGGAACTCGCAGCGGAAGGGGGTCCCAAACCCAACCATTTCATTATACAATAGGGCATGCTCATCACCCTCGAAAACATCACCCTGCGCATCAACGGCCAGCACCTGCTGGAAAACACCACCTGGAACATCGCCAAAGGCCAAAACTGGGCCATCATCGGCCCCACCGGCTCTGGCAAAACCTTACTTGCGCGCACCATCTGCCACCAGATTCCCCTCCTCAAAGGGCGTATCCAGCACCACTTCCCCCCGCAGGACCCCACCCTCGGGCGCACCAAACCCATCCTGACCTTCTCCAGCCACACCCACCAGGAATTCATGGGGCGCTTCCTCACTTACCATCAGGCCCGCTGGCAAAGCATGGAACGTGACCATAGTCCCCCTCGTAGCCGAACTCCTCACCCCGCGCAGCATCGTCCAGGTCTCGCCATACGAAATCAACCCGCCCCTGCCCGACCCCCAGCGCTTCGCCGAAAAGCTGGACGAAGTCACCGAACTGCTCAAGCTCACCCCCCTGCTGGAGAAACACGTTCACCTCCTCTCGCATGGCGAATCGCGCAAAGTCTTCCTCGCCCGCCTGCTCCTTCAGGGCCCCCAGCTTCTCATCCTTGATGATCCCCTCGTCGGGCTGGACGTCCAGTCCCGCGCCACCCTCTCCGCCGGCATCAATGACCTCGTCCGCCAGGACGCCGTACAGGTACTCTTCATCACCACCCGCGCCGACGAGATTCCTCCCGACATCCACAACCTGCTCATCATGCAGGACTGCCACATCGCCGCCCAGGGGGACCGGGCACAACTCCTCAACGACCCTGCCCTGCAAGACCTCATCGCGCCCCCGCCCGCCCCACAGCGAACCTACCAGGGCAATCCTGCCTTTGATGCGATGACCGCAGCCTATACAAATGACGCTGCGCATGAAACCACCCCTCTCGTTGATATGCAGCACGTCACTGTGCGCTACGGCCAAACAGACATCCTGCACGACATCAACTGGACCGTGCGCCAGGGTGAACGCTGGGCACTCCTCGGCCACAATGGCGCCGGCAAATCCACCCTGCTCAGCCTGATCCTGGCCGACAACCCCCAGGCCTACGCCAACCACATCGCCATTTTCGGCCAGCGCCGCGGTACCGGTGAAATCCATCTGGGAGATCAAACGCCGCATCGGCTGGGTCGCCCCCGAGCTGCACATCCACTTTCGCAAAACCGTCACCTGCCTGGATGCCGTCACCAGCGGCTTCTTTGACTCCAACGGCCTCTACCAGCGCCCTACAGCCGAACAGACCGCCGCCGCCCGCAACTGGCTGGACATCCTCGACATGGCCGCCCTGGCTGATGTATCCTTCAAATCCCTCTCTACCGGTCAGCAGCGCCTCATCCTCCTCGCCCGCGCCCTGGTCAACAATCCCCCCCTGCTCATCCTCGACGAACCCTGCCAGGGCCTCGACGAACCCCACCGCCGTCTCTTCCTCGACCTCCTCGACCAGCTCTGCGCCGCCACCCGCCTCAGCCTGATTTACGTCACCCATTACCAAGACGAACTCCCCACCGCCATCACCCACCACTTGCGGCTTGAAAACGGGAATTTTATTATCTGAAATAGCAGTTTTGTTTACATCAAAGGCAATAAAAAAGAAAAGGGAATCCTCCTGATCATGTTTTTATTGCTTTTTTATAAGTAATGCATTAAAAACAAAGTATAGTATTAATGTTTACAAATTCAGTGCAATTCATCTGAATATCCAAAAAAACACAGGGGGTTGATGAAAGCATCTGTCCACTGCCAAGGAGAGCAATATGTTCAAAAGCAAATATCTCGGTCTTTTTATTGTTTTGCTAATGATCAGCGCTTGCACCGCGGCACCCCAATCTGATCAATCCGTCTCGTTTTCTATGCTTTATAACAACAATGAAGATACCCCCTTTCAAGAGGATTGGCTGATTCTTCAAGAATACCTAAATCGAAAAAATGTGGTCTTTGATATCCGTTTGGGAAATGACGCTGAGTATAACAACACACTCAATCAAACCCTTAAATCAGGAAACATTCCGGATATTGTCCTAAAAGTGTACCCAAATACCATCGATAACTATGCCGCATCTGGTTTATTGCTGCCCTTCAGTGACTATGAAAAACAAATGCCATATTTTAAAGCATTCATTGATGAGCATAATTTGCAAAATGAACTGGATAAATTACGCCTGGATAATGGGAAGTATTACATCCTTCCCGGTTTTCAAAGAAAAATCCAGGTGCAGCAGTGGATTTACCGGCAAGATCTTTTTGAACAACACAACCTGCCAATTCCCACCACCTACGACGAGCTCTTTGAATTCATTGGTAATTTTGAAAAAGCTGTACCCTCATTCCACACCTATCACTGCCTCCTGGGGAGGCGCACATTTATTTGCCATGATGGGCGCAGGTTACGGGATCCCTGCCGGATGGGCAGGCACCAGCTACTATAATCGCCAAACAGACCGCTGGGAATATGCACCGGCAACAGATAATTATAAAGAGATGTATATTTTCTTAAATCGATGCTATGAAGCCGGTATTCTTGATCCAGAAACCTTTACCCAATCCCCCGAAGACCATATTAGTAAACTTACGGATGGAAGTGCTTTTGTTACAGTTACCTGGATCACTTCTGGTTTTGATGTCTGGAATACTGCCCTGCAGGAAAATGGCTATCCCGACGGCAAATGGGCTGCCTTGCCTGTCCCGGAAAGCACGATCGGCATCAAAGCGCTTCCACCAGTGGATGCCTTCAGGAAAGGTTTGATCGTGCCTGCCAGGGTTGTCAATGAGCCTTACTTTGAAGATCTGCTAAATTTCCTTGATTGGGCAATTTATTCAGAAGAAGGAATGACCTTAACCACTTGGGGAATTGAAGGTCTGACCTATGAAAATGCAGAAAGCGGTAAAAATTTCCTGCCAGAAATCATATCCTCAAAAAATCCAGAGGGAACGGTAAATATGTCAGCAGAATATGGATTTGATATGCTTTTTAATCTAAATGAAAATCAGGAATTTGAGGATTACAAAAAACCGGAAGAGATTGTTGTATTTCTGGAACGTTCCTTGCAGGAAAATGAAACGCTTGAACTGGCGCCCAAACTTGTCCTGGATCCTACTTCACTGGATGCAATAAAAATCATCAATGAGAATTTGGACCCCTATGTTAGCGAAACCGGCACAGCTTTTATTACTGGAGAACGCGGTATTGAACATGAGTGGGATACGTATATTGGGGAGCTGGAAAAACGGGGATATACCACTTTAGAGAATATTTGGAATGATGCATGGGACAGGTAAAACTATTCAGATTAATGCTTTGCTTGTATTTGTCAGGTTGCTTCAGGAGATAAAAATTGCTCATTGCGTCCGATTCAAAAGCCAACTTCTTTTCAACACGCCCTTTCTTAATTTTGGCGGGTGTTTGTATGGTAGTGCTCACGCTGTTCTTGTGGAAGAACGACGAAGCATCAAATCAGGCGAAACTTGAAGCAACTACCACATCATTTGCAAGGACGTATGCCAGTAAATCGCAAACCAGGTTTCAGAATATCTATCATGGCCTGGAACGCATGGCAAAAACCGAAGCGCTGCGCGGTACGATTGATCTCGCGGATTGGGAAAATGATGCCAACCTCTATATCAATTCGTATCAAGGCCTAAAAAGTCTTGCATGGGTGGATAATACGTTTGAAATATTAAGTGTCGTTCCTGAAATAACTTATGGGAATTACCTGAACAAAAATGCTGGTGAAATTGCAGTGTCCCCATCTGAAATTGATATACTGATACCCATTGACAATGATGCCGAATTAAAGGGGTTTATTATTGCGATTATTGAAGGCGAAGCTTTCTTTCAACCGGTGATTGAAACCATCCAAAACGATTTCATGCTGCAAATCTCGGTAGAGGGAGACGAGGTATATAAATCACAAAATTGGGAAAATCCGGATAATCGCTACCTTGCCAGCCAACTCATTACCTTGCAGAATTCCGGGGTCTGGAGTCTGACACTTGCGCCAACAAAAGAAAGAATCAATTTAGAACTAAAAAACTCCAAATTGATTCTTTTCTTTGGGTTATTGTTCTCTGCTATTGCTCTTTCTGCTATTTACAATGCTCAAAAATACAATGCGGTATCCAAAACAAGTCATTTGCGCTTTCAAAAAGCCCTTGAGGGCATGATGGAAGGCTGCCAGATCATCGACCATGATTGGCAATACCTTTTCGTAAATGAAACCGCTGCAGTCCAATTTCACACGACAAAGGAAAATATGATTGGGCGTCCTGTCCAGGAAATCATTCCCGGCATTCAGGAGATGGATCTATTTCATCATATACAGGAATGCCTGACTGATCAAATCCCCAAACAAGTTCTTGAAATCATTCACTTTTTCAGAGGGAATTCAAACCTGGTATGAATTGAACATTGTGCCGGCACCAGATGGAGTTTTTATACTTTCCTATGATGTTACAGAACAAAAACAAATGGCAATGTCTCTGGAAAATGAGCGCAACCTCTTGGTTCGCAGGGTCGAGGAGCGTACCATTGAACTGCGCCGCGCCAATAAGGCACTGATGAAAGCGCTGCAAACAAAAGATGAATTCCTGGCAAATATGAGCCATGAATTGAGAACACCCCTTACTTCTATCCTCGGTCTTGCTGAAATCCTTGAAATGGAAGTACGCGGGCCCCTCAACCCGCAGCAGCTTCATTCTATCCAAACTATTTATAAAAGTGGTGATCACCTGTTATCTTTGATCAATGACATCCTGGATCTTTCAAAAATTGAAGCTGGAAAATTTGAAATCGAACCGGGTAATGTTCTCGTGAATGATATATGCCAGGCCAGCATATCCTTAACCAAAGGAATGGCTTACGAAAAAGACCTGAGGTTGGTTTATCATCTTCCTGACCCGCAATTAATGATCTGGGCAGATGCCCGGCGATTAAAGCAAATTCTGGTCAATTTACTAAGCAATGCAGTCAAATTTACGTCGTATGGGGGCGAAGTGAAATTGCTGGTTGAAATCGACAGAGAAAAAGAAAGAACCCTGTTTATCGTTGAAGATGATGGGATTGGTATTTCTCCAGAAGAAACAGAAAAATTATTCCAACCTTTCACGCAACTCGACGGCAGCCTTTCACGATCCCATGAAGGCAGCGGTCTGGGGCTAGCCCTGGTACGGAAGTTAGCCAGACTGCATCATGGGGACATTATTTTGGAAAGTGAAGGCATCCCAGGAAAAGGCAGCCGTTTTACCGTTTGGATCCCCTTCAATCACCACCTCGCTGCGAATATACCGTCTGAACCAGAGCACGCTCAATCAAGCTCCGAAATGCTTTCGTTATCTCCAGTACAAAACTCTTACGAAGAAAACCAACACCTAATATTGTTGGCTGAAGACAACCAGGCCAATCTTGAAATCATGCGTGATTTTTTGGAAATCGCTGGTTATCAAATTATGACTGCTGAAAATGGACAAGAAGCCGTCGATACGGCGCTGGAATATTTACCAGAACTGATCTTGATGGATATTCAAATGCCTGTCATGGATGGTTTGATAGCGATCCAATACTTACGGGAAAATGAGAAAACGAAGGACACGATCATTTTCGCCCTCACCGCTTTGGCCATGCCAGGTGACCGGGAACGCTGCCTCGAAGCCGGAGCAAATGACTACGTCACGAAACCCGTCAATTTCAAGGCATTGCTCGAAAAAATTGGAGAATATCTCCAAAAAGTTGAATGAACCGCGCCCTCTGATCGTTCTCTTCATCGTCACTCCATGCTATAATATGCAAGATAAAATAATGAATACTTTTTCTCCGAACTGTGCCGCCTAAAGGCTACCGCCCACGGCAAGCAGTCGACAGGGTATGGCAGGAAACCGCCATGCCTCCCGCATTTGGAAAGGAGATCAAGGACTTCGTCCGTGTCTTTGTATACCATGCACCTCCTCTCCCGGGCAGGTGCTTTTATTTTTGAAACGCCAGATCGCATCACACCAATTTCATTAAGGAGAGTATCCATGTTCCAGAAGAAACACAGCCTCACCCTTTTCTCCCTCCTTCTGCTGTTTGCCCTCGTGCTGAGCGCCTGCGGCGCACCAGCCGCTGCTCCCGTGGTGGAAGAAGCTGCTCCCGCAGTTGAAGAAGCCGGCAGAAGCCCCCGCCGGCGAACCCATCCTCGAAGTGACCGGCAACGGCCAGACCGCCTCCTTCACCCTGGCAGACCTGCAAGCCCTGCCCGCCACCGAAGGCTATGGCCGGCATGCTCAGCAGCACCGGCGCCATCACCGAACCTGTCCCCCACAAGGGTGTCTCCCTCAAAGACCTCGTCGACCAGGTCGGCGGCATGGATGAGACCCAGGGCCTCTACATGGAAGCTGTCGACGGCTACGGCATCACCTTCTCCTATGACCAGGTCATGTCTGCTGACTTCATCACCTATGATCCCAACAACGGCACCGAAATCGAAGTTGAAGGCCCTCTGACCTCCATCGTTGCCTACGAACGCGACGGCGAACTGATGGACCCCGTGCAGGACGGCCAGTTGCGCATGGTTGCCGTCAGCCCTGAAGGCGACAACCTCATCGACGGTCACTGGACGGTCAAATGGGTTGCCAAACTGGAACTGAAAGAAGTCGCTGCCGTCTGGTACCTGAATCTTGAAGGCGCCGTCAGCGAGAATATGGACCGCGCCACCTTCGAGTCCGGCTCCACCGGCCACTGCCACCTCGCAGTCTGGACGGATGAGAACGGCGATGAATGGAGCGGCATCCCCCTGTGGTACCTCCTCGGCCGTGTGGACGATGAAGTCCGCCACGAAGGCCGCGCTTTTGACGAAGACCTCGCCGAAGCCGGTTACACCATCAACGTTACTGCTGCGGATGGCTACAACGTGGAACTCGCCAGCCAGGACGCCTCTTTCAATGACGAGTGGATCGTGGCCTTCAAGGTCAACGGCGAGCCCATCGCCGACAAGAACTACCCCCTGCGCCTCGTAGGTGAGGGTCTTTCCAAGAAGGAAATGGTCGGCGCAATTGCCTCCATCACTCTCGATCTGGACAAGATCCCCGAACCCAAGGCTGACACAGAAGAAGCCCGGCTGCTGAAGCCGCTCCTGTTGAAGTGACTGGCGACCTGGTTGTCGTCGGCACCGTTGCCACCCCTGCTGGCTATGCAAAAGACGAGATTGCCGGCCTCGAACAGACCACCATCAGCGCCGAGCACCCCAAGAAAGGCACCACCGCGGACTACACCGGTGTGCTGCTCAGCACCCTGTTTGAAATCCCGCAGCCTGCTGCCGATTCCACCACCATGACCATCACCGCCAGCGATGGCTACAGCGTGGAAGTACCCGCCGCCGATGTCTTCGCCTGTGAAGAATGTCTCCTCGCTGATACCGGAAGATGGCTTGATGACCATCATGCCCGGCTTTGAAAGCAGTGCCTGGGTCAAGGACGTGGTTTCCCTTTCCTTTGCCGGCGGCACCGTTGCCGCTGCGGATGATGGCCGCGACATGGAAGGTGACCTGGTCATCTCCGGCAAGGTTGACTTCGTGATGCCCTTCAAGCTTGATGAACTTCGCGACCTGGATGTGATCACCATCAACACCATGCACCCCAAGAAAGAAACGATGGTGGATTACGAAGGCGTGCGTCTCAACGATCTGCTCGCCATGGCAAAACCCCAGGCCGATGCCAAGACGGTCAAGTTTGTTGCCAGCGATGGCTACGCCATTGAAGCTCCCCTGGCCGACGTCCTCGCCTGCGCGGACTGCCTGATCGCCTTTGACGATGATGGCACCGTGAAAACCGTCATGCCCGGTATGGAAAGCATGTTCTGGGTCAAGGACGTGGTGGCCATCGAAGTCAAGTAAATCCGAACTCCTCCCCCTCCCGCAGGGTCACCCGGTTCCCCTCCAGGTGGTCTCATAACCCTGCGGGAGGTTTCCCTTTATAATGAGCGTGCGTTGAGCAACGCATACCCGAATAAAGCGTACCCTGAGCCTGTTATTATCCTCGCTGGGGACGAAGGGCACGCAGCACCGCTCAATGCAGGGGCGGAGTGCACAGCCTCCAATGTTTTGTCGGGCAATATCTGAATAATAACCCTGCTCATTATTGACATATACATAAATTGCTTAATTTCTTTGTCTCCCTTGCTAAAGGGAGATGTCGCGAAGCGACAGAGGGATAGTCTTAGGACAAAGTGATTCTGAATAAAGAACGGGAACACTACTTCCAAAAATTAGCCATAATCCTCTCACCAATCATTCCGAGAAATCATGAAACCTTCTAAACTATTCCTCATCCTCCTCATCATCGCCTCCCTGACCGGCTGCGCCCCGCAGGAAAAAACCCCGCTGACCGTCTTCGCCGCGGGCAGCCTCATCGTCCCCCTGCACGAGATCGAAGCCGCCTTTGAAAAAGCCCACCCCGAGGTGGATGTTTACACCGAGTTCCACGGCAGCATCCAGGTACTGCGCCATAACGCCGAACTGCACGAACCCATCGACGTCGTGATCAGCGCCGACCATGCCCTCATCCCCATGCTCATGTACAACGCCACCATGCCCGACACCGATATTCCCTATGGTGACTGGTATCTCAAATTCGCCAGCAACCGCCTGGCCCTGGCCTACACCGAGAACAGCAGATACGCCGATGAGATCAACGCAGACAACTGGTATGACATTCTCAGCCGGGAAGATGTGCGCATCGGCCTCGCCGATCCCCGTTTCGACGCCGCCGGCTATCGCACCCTCATGCTGATGAAACTGGCCGAGCAGCACTACCAGCAGGAAGGCATCTTCTCAAACATCTTCAGCGGCCAGTTCACCACCCCCGTCCGCGACTTTGACCGCGAGGAAGGCATCACCATCCTCGTCCCCGAGATCCTCGAGACCCGCACCGGCTCGCGCGTCCTCCTGCGCGGCTCCAGCATCCAGCTCCTCAGCCTGCTCGACTCCGGAGACATCGACTATGCCCTCGAATACGAAAGCGTCGTCGCCCAGCACGGCCTGCAAAGCGTCCATCTGCCGGACGAAGTCAACATGGGCAGCGCTGCCCATGAGGCCGACTACCAGCAGGTCAAAGTCCTCCTCGACTTCCAGCGCTTCGCCACCGTCAAACCCGAATTCACCGGTGAACTGATCGGCTATGGCCTTACCATCCCCGCCAATTCCCCCAGCCCGAGCTGGCCGCAGCATACATCGAGTTCCTGCTCAGTGACGAAGGTCGCGCTATCATGGAGGCCAATCACCACCCCCTGCTGGACACTGTTATTGCTGACGGATATGACAATCTGCCCGCCTCCCTGCAAGCCATCGCCCAACCCGGAGTCAAACCTTGACCAGCCGCCGGCAGTGGTTCACCATCCTCCTGACCTTCCTCGCCAGCCTGGCGCTGGTCTTCATCATCCTGCCCCTGGCCGTCACCGTGTTTTCCACCAGCCCTGCGGAGCTGTGGCTGGCGCTCACCGACCGGGAAGTCCTGCGCTCCTTTGGCATCACCTTCCTGTCCGGCGTCATCGCCACCGGATTCGGCGCGCTCATCGGTGTGCCCCTTGCCTGGGTGCTGGCCCGCCGGCAGTTCCCCGGCAAGGACATTGTCGATGGCATCGTCACCCTGCCCATCATCATCCCCCATACCGCCGCCGGCATCGCCCTGCTGATGGTCTTTGGCGGCCGCGGCCTCCTCGGCGCCCCCTTGCAGCAGATCGGCATCTTCTTCGTTGACCGCATCGCCGGCATCGTCGTTGCCATGCTCTTCATCGGCCTGCCCTTCCTCATCACCAGCAGCCGCGAAGCCTTCGCCGCCGTCGACATCGAAATGGAAAAAGCCGCCATGATCGACGGCGCCAGCGCCTGGCAGATCTTCCTCCACGTCACCCTGCCCCAGTCCTGGCGCGGCGTCACCGCCGGCGCAATGATGATGTGGGCGCGCGGCATCAGCGAATTTGGCGCCGTCGCCATCCTCGCCTACAACCCCAAGATCGTCCCCGTCCTTGTCTTCGAACGCTTCCAGGGCTTCGGTTTGCACGCCGCCCGCCCCATCGCCGTCATCCTCATCCTCGCCGTGCTGCTTGCCTACATCGGCCTTCGCCTCATTGCCAACCTGCGAAACAACCACCACTAACAACGCCCCCCGCCCCTCCCTGAGGCAAAGTGTACGTCATATTAATCATCATTTTTCTGTATAATATGAGAACTAGTTTTTTGCTGCGCTTTTTACATCACATCACCTGATTTGCGGGCAACATTTTGCTTGGAGACGAATGAAACGAACCAGCATATCATGTCGTTTTGCAAAAAGACTCTTTTTCGGGTTTGCTTTATCTTCTATTGTATTTGCTGGTTGTGACGCACAATGCGACCTAAATTCAATCGGTATTATTTCTCGTTCAGAATGGGGAGCACTAGAACCTGATGTGCAAGGATCAATAGAGGGGGAATATGATGCCGTTCAAAACCCTGGCGGCTGGTTTGAATACGATACACCATTACCACACATACTAAAAACAATCGTGGTACACCATTCAGCATTGCCATTGAGTGATGGTCCCTTGGAAATACAGCAAAAGCATATGGACTTCAAGGGCTATGCTGATATTGCATACCATTATGTGATAGATGAAGAT
The DNA here is from genome assembly GCA_963753895.1 of uncultured Chloroflexia bacterium. Classification (GTDB taxonomy): domain Bacteria; phylum Chloroflexota; class Anaerolineae; order Anaerolineales; family Anaerolineaceae; genus SMBSF63. The sequence continues at coordinate 193,320 of CAVWEE010000008.1, forward strand.
GGCAGCATCTATGAAGGGCGCAGTTTGAATGTGCGCGGCGCGCACACAGGCGGACATAACACGGGTACTATTGGTATTGTGTTGTTAGGTAATTTTGAGGAAACTGAGCCAACAGAAGCGCAAATATCCAGTTTTTTACAGTTAAGCCAGTGTTTGAGAGATGAATACCAAATAACGCATATTGCCGGACATCGAGATTTCCAACCAGAAGAAACCGTATGTCCAGGCAAGAATCTTGAAGCTTTAATTTTCAGGATTCGCGCAAGAATTAAATTTGGAATTTGGTACGCAAGGGTATGTTCATCCATCAAGCCAATAAGCAAAATCATATTTGTTTTCGCGTTAACCTTGAAAAAGGAAGCCCCGCTGACTGATTCACAGCGTACCTTGCAAGGTTTGGAGTCAAACTACTCAGAAATTCAACCTTTCCAGGGGATGGTTTGCTTAGCTTAATGCGTATGGTATGGCATGGCATGCGCCCAAAAGCACGGGCCATGTCCGTTCTTCCTGAGGAAATCAAGCATATCTCTCAAAATCTCCACCAACCTGAACACCACCTCGACAACTCACCGCCATTCCCCTCCCTAAACAACCCTCGCAACCATGATCACCACATGCCCTCCCCAAAAAAGTAGTTCTTTTGGGGAGGGTTAGGGTAGGGTGCTTTTCCACCGCCCATCTCAATCGTATTATGCCCTGTGGATCACCCCCGCCAGACACTGTCCCGTGAACGACTCCTCAACCTCCATGATCTCCTCCGGCGTACCCTCCCCAAGCAGCTGCCCGCCAGCCACCCCGCCTTCAGGGCCAAGATCGATCACCCAATCCGCGCACTTGATCAGATCCAGGTTATGCTCCACAACGACCACACTGTTCCCCGCATCCACCAGTTTCTGGAGCAATACCAGCAATTTTTCCGTATCAGCAGGATGCAGCCCCGTCGTTGGCTCGTCCAGCAGATACAGCGTGCGCCCCGTACTGCGCCGGCCCAGCTCCTTGGCCAGCTTCACCCGCTGCGCCTCCCCGCCGGACAGGGTCGTCGAAGGCTGCCCAAGCTGCAAATACCCCAGCCCCACATCAGCCATCACCTGCAAGCGCGACGCCGCCGCAGGCACATCCACGAACAAATCCAGCGCTTCTTCCACTGTCATATCCAACACTTGCGAAATATCGTAACCGCGATATTTAATATCCAGCGTCTCGCGTTTGAAGCGCCGCCCGCGGCAAACCGGACAGCGCACCTCTACATCCGGCAGGAAATGCATTTTCACCGTCAAGGTCCCCGCTCCCTTGCAGCGCTCACAGCGACCGCCCGGCACGTTGAAAGAGAAATGACGCGCCTTGATCTTCTTCTTTTTTGCTTCGGGAAGATTGGCAAAGGCCTCCCGGATGGGCGTAAACGTATCGGAGTAGGTTGCCGCATTAGAGCGCGGGATACGCCCGATATGCGCCTGGTCGATCGTGATCACCTTGTCCATATGCTCCCATCCCGTGATCGCGTCATGCTCACCCGGCATCTCGGAGGCCCCGTTCAAACGCTGCCGCGCCGCGCGGTCCAGGATGTCGAACACCAGCGAAGACTTCCCCGAACCGGAAGCCCCCGTCACCGCCACCAGCAAGCCGAGGGGAATCTCTACCATCAGGTCTTTCAGGTTATACTGGCGCGCTCCGCTGATCATCAGCGCCTTGCCGTTCGGTCTGCGCCGCTGCGCAGGGATGGTCACCTGCTTTGCTTCAGCGATGAATGCGCCTGTCAGTGAATTCTTCGACTGCGCTACCTCATCCGGCGTGCCCGCCGCCACGATCTGCCCGCCGTGCTTCCCTGCGCCGGGGCCAATATCGATCAAATGGTCCGCCGCCTTGATGAATTCCAGGTCGTGCTCCACCACGAGGACAGTATTGCCCAGGTCGCGCAAACGGCGCATCACGTTGATCAAACGCTTCGTATCGCGGGAGTGCAAACCTATCGTCGGCTCATCCAGCACATACAGCACGCCCGTCAGCCCCGACCCCAGCAGGGCAGCCAACCTCAACCGCTGCGCCTCTCCCGCCGAGAGGGTTGGTGAAGAGCGGTCGAGGGTCAGGTACCCCACACCGACCTCCAGCAGACGCCCAACGCGCTCATACAGGTCATCCAGAATAGGTCGAGCGATCAGCATTTCTTCATCGCTCAACTGCGGCGGCAGTTGTTTCAACCACATATCCAGCTCATTCAACGGCAGTTGCGAAACCGAGACAATGCTCTCTCCCGCCACCATCACGGCGCGGCTTTCAGCCCGCAGACGAGTGCCCTCACATTCACGGCAGGGCTGCACGGTGAACAGGTGATCCAGCTTCTCGCGGTAGGCTGCATTCTCGGCGTGCTCATCGTAGCGCCGCTGCAGGTTGGTCACCACACCTTCAAACCGCCCCTGCGCGTTGGTTGCCGGCGGCTTGACGTCCGGGAAGTGTCGCCTGAACTGCGAACTCTCGGTGCCGTACAACAGCAGATCCCGCTGCACCGGCGTATAGTCCTTGATAGCGTTGGTTGGGTCGAAGGCAAACCCGAAATACGCACCGGCATTCTGCAAGATCTGGCTGTAATGATTGACATGAAACTCGACCCACCCCTCAATCGCATACTCGGGGATGCTCTTCGTCTCATCCACCAGACGGCTGATGATCGGCCTGCGCACTTCCCCCAGACCCGTGCAAACCGGGCAGGCCCCGGCAGGTTTGTTGAACGAGAAATCTGCCATCCCCATTTCCGGTACCGCCGCGCCGCAGTTTGGGCACGGATACGTCCCGTCCGGGCTTTCATCCATTACCTCCTGCCAGTTATCATCAGCAAAATCGTAGGTCGGCGGGGGCACATCCTTCTCACAGGCCGGGCACGGCCGGTGACCCAGCCGGGCGAACAAGACCCGTAAATAGGTGAAAATCTCAGTCGCCGTCCCCACCGTCGAGCGCGGACTGTGATTGGTGAGGCGCTGGTCCACGCTGATCGAAGGGGACAAACCAATGATGGCGTCCACAGGCGGCTTGGTCAGGCCATCCGTTACCATCCCCAGCGATTCCATATACTGCCGCTGCCCTTCCTTGTTCAGAATGTCAAAAGCCAGCGTCGATTTTCCCGACCCCGAAAGCCCCGTAACGACAACAAACTGATTTTTGGGAATTTCCAGACTGACATTCTTCAAATTGTGCAGGCGTGCATTTCGAACAGTGATCACAGATTGCATAGCTTCTCCAATTTATTCATGGCGTTTTGTTTTCGACAATATTCCCTCATCCACAAGGGAAACGCGCCGGAAAAAGAAGCATTTTTCCGGCATCCATGAATAAATTGTATAACTATGGTGGGCAAGTGGAGGGTTTGCGGCTTCTTGGTAATCTACATAGAAGAAATCTTCTCTTCAATCATCTTGATCACCCCTTTGGCCATCTCTTTTTGAGAATGCAGTGTGGTCAACCAGTGGTCCGCCGCCCTGAAAATATCCTCGTCTGCACGCGGTGTATCCAGAACCTGTTTCAAATTACTTGTCTTCCCCCCATCCAACTCAATGAACATACGCAGGATCGCCATATGACTGTAGCCTGCCGTGCTCAACAAACGGATGATCTGCATTCGTTCAATATTTTTTTTATCAAAAAGACGATAATTATTGTAGGGATTTCGCCGGATTGTGACCAGGCCATTCCGCTCCCAGTTGCGGATCACGTCATGGCTGACCCCCAGCAATTCGGAAACCTCCCGGATGGCCAGCGGTTTCTCCTCCTGGCTCTCCGTCGCCTTTTGCGCCCAGTGCTCCAGCAGATCCGCAGCAGCCTCCGCGCGGTGCAGTTCCTCTTCTACACCGGCCAGGTGATCATGCGCTTTCTCCAGCGCCCCCTGCCAGTCATCCTCAACCGCACACTGGATCACCTCATTCCCCGCAGCACGCAAAGCCCGCCCGGGATACTCGGTGCCATAGATCGTGCGTGCCAGCCGCAAGCAATCCAGATGCCGCTGCGTGAACATGCGGTAGCCGGATTCACTGCGCGCCACTGGCGGGATCAACCCCCATTCTTCATACAAACGGACAGTGTTCGGGTGGATCCCCACCGCGCGGGCCAGGTCTGAAGTGCGAAGGAATTTTTTACTCATCAAAAACAGTTTATCACACTTGCCATACTCTCCAACTTCATAACTTGCCCTTAACATTCTTCTCGCCATCAAAACCACCAAATGCCCTCCTTATTTTGCAGCAGTTTCGCAAAATGGGGAGGGTTAGGGTGGGGTGCATCCTTACCCCACAATATAAACCTCAATTCTGTATAATAGAAATATGCATCCTCTTTATTCAAGCAAAGGATGGACCCCATGCCTTTTTATCAAGATATCAACCCCAAAGACCCCCACAGCCCTCGTCTGCTGGAACGCCTGCTTGCCCTGCGCCAGCAGCTCGATGCCGAAATTCCCGCCCGCACCCATGCCGAAACCCTGCTTCTCGCCACCTGGAATATCCGCGAATTTAACTCCCCCGCCTATGGCGAACGCCTGGATGAAGCCTTCTACTACATCGCCGAGATCATCGCCCGCTTTGACCTCGTCGCCGTCCAGGAAGTGCGCCGTGACCTGAAAGCCCTCAAAAAACTGTGCGCCATCCTCGGCGGGTACTGGAAATACATCATCACCGACGTCACCGAAGGCAGCCGCGGCAACGATGAACGTATGGCCTTTCTATATGACTCACGCAAGGTCTCCTTCGGCGGCCTGGCTGGCGAACTCACCCTCCCTCCGCTGGAACTGAAAGATCAAAATGGCAAAACCGTCTACCACCCCGTCTCGCAGGTCGCCCGCACGCCCTTCATGTGCGGCTTCCAGGCTGGCTGGACGCGCTTCATCCTCGCCACGGTGCATATCCTCTACGGCAAAAGCACCGCCAATGACCCGCTGCGTGTGGAAGAAATTCGCCAGGTTGCCCAATCCCTGCGCAGCCGCACCCTCGACCGCCATGCCTGGGCGCGCAATCTGATCCTGCTTGGCGACTTCAACATCTTCTCCCCGCAGGACGTTACCATGCAGGCCCTGACGGATGCTGGTTTTGTTATCCCGCCCGCATTGCAAAACCTGCCCTCCAACGCCCCCCAGACCAAATTCTACGACCAGATCGCTTTCCGTGTCCGTGATGACCGCTTCGCCACCGCCAACAAAGGCGGCATCTTCAACTACTACAAATCGGTCTTTCGTCCGGAAGAGGAAGCCATCTATGCCCCGCTCATCGGGGAGAGGTACCACACCACCGCTGCCGGCAAACCGCGCAAGAACAAAACCACCTACTACCTCACCTACTGGCGCACCCACCAGATGTCTGATCACCTCCCCATGTGGGCTGAACTCAAGATTGACTACTCGGATGATTATCTTGAACGGAAATTACAGGCCGCAAACGAGGATTAAAGCATGACGGCATTAAAAGACCCTGGCAGTATCCGTTTTGAAGCCGAGATCCTCAGCGATGAAGACAGCGGCGGCGCTTTTGTTGAATTCCCTCACGATGTGCAGGAGCTTTTCGGTACCCGCGGACGCGTTCCCGTCCAGGCCACCTTTGACGGCGAACCATACCGCGGCTCAATGAGCAATATGGGCGGTGATTGCCACATCCTCATCGTGGTCAAGAAAATCCGCCAGAAAATCGGCAAGCAGCCCGGTGACAAAATCACTGTCATCCTGTCCCTCGACACCGAACCGCGGGTGGTCACTGTTCCGCCAGATTTCCAGGCGCTGCTCAACACCAACCCCGCCGCCAAACAAACCTTCACAACCCTTTCTTACTCCAACCAGCGCGACTACGTTCTCTGGATTGAAGACGCCAAACGGCCAGAAACCCGTCAGCGGCGGATGGCAAAAGCAGTGGACCTGCTCTCTGCAGGCAAGCGTTTGAAATAATCCTGTAGATTGAAAGAAACTCTTGTTTTTTTGTTCATCACAGTTACCTTGGCAGACCAATCAAATCCAGATAGTGAAAGGACAAAGCCATGAAAATCCGTAAACAATTCCTGACTCTCAACATTCTGCTCATCTTCGCCCTGCTGACCACGGCCTTCGTTGCTCCCGCAGCTGCCCTTGCGCAGGATGAAGAGGAACCATTCCCTCTGACCATCATGCACACCAATGATGTTCATTCCCATTACGACCCCAACCGCGAGGGCAATGGCGGCATCGCCCGCATGGCCACCATCGTAAAACAGGTGCGCGCCGAAGTGGACAATGCCCTGCTGGTGGACGCTGGCGACCAATTCACCGGCACCCTTTATCACGTTCAGCACCGCGGCAAAGACGCCTCGCAATTGATGAATTTTGTTGGTTATGATGCCATGGCGCTCGGCAATCATGAATTTGATGATGGAGAAGAAACCCTGGCCGCATTTTTGACTGCAACCAAGTTCCCCGTCGTGTCTGCCAATATCGATGAATCCAACTCTGCCGTCCTGGCCGACATGATTGATCCCTACGCCATCCTCGATGTTGGCGAAGAGAAAGTCGGCGTCATCGGTTTGATTACCCCTGAAACGGACATTCTCTCCTCCCCCAGCAAAGAAACCCTCTTTGACAGTGATCTCGTCGCAGTTGCCCAGGCCAGCGTCGATGCCCTCACTGCCGAAGGCGTCAACAAGATCATCCTCCTCTCCCACTGCGGCTACCAGGCTGATCTGGAGATCGCCCAGGCCACATCCGGTATTGATGTCATTGTAGGCGGGCACACGCATACCTTCCTGACCAACATGTTCACCGGCGGCGAGGATTATTATCCTGTCATCCTGGCTGGCACTGACGGTGACGCCGTACTGGTCGTATCCTCCGGTGAACACCTTGAATTCCTGGGCCGTCTGGATGTTGAATTTGATGCCGATGGTCTGCTCACTGACTGGGATGGCGACCTGATCCTTATCTCACAATACATTGCACCTGAACCCACCACCAACGTCATGCTGAAATTCCTGGCCAAACCGATTGAAGAACTGACTGCAAAGGAAATTGGCGAATCCTCCGTTTATCTGGATGGCGACCGTGCAGTGTGCCGCTTTGAGGAATGCACCATGGGCAGCCTGATCGCAGACGCGATCCGTGAAGAAACCGGTGTACAGGTGGCCCTGCAAAATGGGGGTGGCGTCCGCGCCAGTATAGAAAAAGGCATCGTTACCCTCGGCGATGTAATGACCGTCCTGCCTTTCGGCAACCTGATCAGCACAATGGAACTCACCGGCACTGATCTGCTCGCCGCTCTCGAAAACGGCGTCTCCCGCGTGGACGTTGATGAAGGCACCGGACGATTCCTGCAGGTATCCGGCCTGCGCTACACTTTCGACGCCTCCCTGGAAGTAGGCAGCCGCGTGAGCGATGTGGAAATCTGGAATGCCGAAACCGAAGCTTATGAAGCCCTGGTTCCATCTGCAACCTACACCGTAGCAGCCAATGACTATATGCGCAGTGGCGGAGACGGCTTCACCGTTCTGGCTGAAAACGCCATCAACCCCTACGACTTTGGCAGCCCGCTCGATCAGGTTGTGGCCGACTACATCGCCGCCAACAGCCCTGTCGATATCGCAGTCGAAGGCCGCATCACCGTCGTTGAATAACACCTTTTGTTTTTAGACCAATCCCGATCAGCAAAAACGCTGATCGGGATTTTTGATATACTTAGTCCACCAAACTCTCCCCGGGAGATATGATTTACCCATGTCCAACCCCCAACCCGAACAGATCAAAAGCCCCTTCACTGTCATTCTCCACTGGCTGGATCGCAACAGCCAGCGGCTGGCCTTGCTGATTGTCCTGCTCTTCACCCTGAGTGGTATTCTTACCCTGGGTGACTACGGCCTGGCCTGGGACGAAGGTCTCGGCAACATCTTCCTCGGCGAGCGTTATTTCTACTACCTGCAAAACTTCCAGCAAAAATATCTCGACTTCAAAGCTGAGCTGGATATCCACCAGGACCTGCCCCTGAACACCTTCGTCGCCCCCATGCGCGACTATCCCCACGAGTTCCCGCCGGTGATGGACATCGTTTCTGCGGCCAGCATGCACTTTTTCTCCTATACGCTCGGCTGGCTGCCGCCGATCAGCGCTTTTCACCTGCCTACCGTTCTGCTGGCAGGGGTTTTCCTGTGGCTGCTGTATCGCTTCGCCGCCAAACGTTTCGGCAAACTTGCCGGTCTGCTGGCGATCCTCTTTCTGGCGACCTTCCCCCGCTTCTGGGGCGACATGCACTTCAACATCAAGGACGTGCCCGAAACCATCCTCTTTGGCATGGTGATCATCGCCTACACCCGCTGGTACGAGAAACCCTCCTGGGGGCGGGCCATCGGCATCGGCGCCCTCTTCGGCCTCGCCCTGGGCGTCAAGGCCAACGCCGCCTTCCTGCCCTTCCTCCTCATCCTCGGCGTGTGGCCGCTCGGCTGGACCCTCGATCATCTGAAAGCCGTCTTCAACCATCTGCGCAGCGGACTGCTGCAATATCTCGTCATGGCCCTCACCGGCGGGCTGGTTTACTTTCTCAGTTGGCCCTATCTGTACGACGACCCCATGCGCGTCAGGAAATATTTTGACTACATCACATCGCAGGGCGGGCGCGTTGGCGCCGAAGGCTTCAACTTCCAACCCTTGCAAATGACCCTCTTCACCATGCCCGAATGGATGCTGCTCTTCCTCTTGATCGGCCTCGCCTTCGCCGCACGGGCTGTCTGGCAGGAACGCAGCACATCACCAGCCGTCGGTCAGGTTCCCCTCCACCGCCTGCTGATCGTGTGGTTTGCCTTCCCCATCCTGCGCACCTCCCTGCCCGGCATGGTCAACTTCGACGGCATCCGCCACTTCCTTGAATTTCTCCCCGGCGCGGCCCTGCTGGCCGGGTTTGGCGCTGCTTCGCTGATCCAGGCCCTCGCGAAAAACCGCCCTGCCCGCCAGTTTGCCCTCGGTGCACTGGTCGTGGCGGGACTGGTCATCAACACCCTGTCCATCGCTGCCGCCTACCGCCCCTACGAATATCTCTATTTCAACAGCCTCACCGGCGGCTTCTCCGGCGCATACGACCGTTATGAAGACCATGAGGCCTGTTGATTATTGGGGCGTTTCCTACCCGCGCGGCATGCAATGGATCAGCGAGAACGCCGCACCGGGTGCCGCGGTCAACGTGCCCGTGGCCGAATGGCTGGTGCAGATGCAGGCCCCCCTCTGGCTGCGCCCGGATATCCAGTTCATCCCCAACGGCGAGCAGCACCTCATGGAGCAGCCCGGCCGCGAGAATTACATTCTCTTCATCACCCGCTCAGGGTTCTACAACGGCATCGCCGAAGAATGTGTCAAACCCTCACCCCTGTCTACGAGATCACCCTGGACGGCATCCCCCTTCAGCAGATCTACCGCTGGGAGCCTTGATCCGCCATGTTGATCACCCTCCTCCTCTGGGCTTACCTCCTCCCCCTGGGCTGGCTTTATGGCCGCCTGACCCTGTACCTGCTGGCAAAAACCTTCCAGGCTGGATGATGAAACTCCATCCTTCGCCCTCACCTGGCTGGCCGGAATGGCCGCCATCTCCACCCTCGCTACCTCCCTGTCGCTTTTCATCAAACTTGCCCTCGCGGCCCAGCTCATCGTACTGGCCGGAGGATTGCTCATTCTCATCTGGCAATGGCGCACACAGCGTCTGCGTCTCAGCCTGCCGTCATGGCATCCCCTTGGCTATGTCCTCGCCGCGCTGCTCTTCCTCACCGTGATCGAGATCAGCACCCACACCCCCGGCAACCCGGACACCGGCCTCTACCACGCCCAGACCATCCGCTGGATCGAAACCTTCCCCGTCGTTCCCGGCCTCGGCAACCTGCATTCCCGCCTGGCCTACAACTCAAGCTGGCTGACCCTGAACGCCCTGTTCAGCTTCGCCTTCCTCGGCGGCCAGTCCTACCACTCCCTCCCCGGCCTGATCGTCCTCGTCACCTGCGCTCAATTCCTCCACCGCGGTCTGCGCCTGCTGCCGACACTAATCTTTTGCCCCCCTTGTAAAAGGGGGGATGTCGCGCCAGCGACAGGGGGGATTGAAACTGCCGCCAGCAAACACCCTTCAAGACCCAAACTCCCCCTTGTCTCCCCTATTTTGCAGCCTCACCGCATAGATGGGAGACGCTCCGCGGGAGGAAGTGACTACCTCCGCCTGCTCTTCATCCCCCTCGCCTTCTTCCTCCTCGCCAGTGAACTCTCCTCCCCGGGCACCGACCTGCCCGCCGTGATGCTCTCCTGGCTCATCTTCAGCGAATGGCTGGCCCTCATCGAAGAGAAGCAAAACACCGCCCCACTACTGCCCATCCTGCTTGTCCTCCTCACCCTGTGGGCCGTGACCATCAAACTCTCCACCCTCCCCCTCCTCCTCGCCGCCCTCTTCCTCTGGTGGCAGTTCTTCCATAATTCTGCCCCCCTTGACAAAGGGGGGATGTCGCGACAGCGACAGGGGGGATTGAGAACAGCCCTCCAACTTCTTGCCCTCGCTGCGATCCTCTTTCTCCCCTGGGTCATCCGTAGCCTGATCCTCTCCGGCTACCTCGTCTATCCCGGCCTGACCCTTGACCCCTTCCATTTCGACTGGCGCATCCCGGCCGAAGCCGTGCGCCGCGAAAGCGCCGTCATCACCGCCTGGGCGCGCTTCTCGGCCGGGGAAATTCAGGACGTGCTGGCCATGTCCCTGCCGGAATGGGTCAACGCCTGGTATCCACAACCAAACCCGCAACCGCCAGCTCATCTTCCTATCCATCATCGCCGCCCCGTTCGCCTACGCCCTCCTGCTGGGATTCCTCGCCTTGCTCAAACGCAGCCTCTTCCATCAAACCTGGAAATCATCTGAAATCGCTGGCTTTCCCCCTGCTGGCCGCCTATGCAGGCATCGCCTTCTGGTTCTTCAAAGCCCCCTTCTTCCGCTTTGGCTACGCCTTTCTCATTCCTGCCCTGCTGCTGTGGCTGCTGCCCTTCATTCAACTCATCGGCACCAAACGCCTGCAAACCCTGCGCCTGCCGCTCATCCTTCTCCTGCTGTTGATTGCCTTCCAGGGCAGCGTGCTGGTGCGCTCCTTTGAATCTGCCACCCTGACAGATCGCCTGGTGCAGCCCGCCGACTACGTCAACCTGCCCACCGCCCCCTGTGACCTGCACAACACCGCGCGTGTGGTGCGCCGAGCAGTTCGACGTGTGCGGCTACGAGAGTTTCCCCTGCGTGCCCGGCGCTGATCCCCTCGTCGCCGCCCGCGGCCCCGCCCTGTCCGACGGCTTCCGCCATCTGGATGTGCCATAAACATAATTGTAGTGACGACTTCAGTCGTCATAGCCAGTATGTAATTCAGACCATCAACACAACGGAGACTGATATGCAAACCACCTATATCGAAAAAGGCATCAAGAACGGCAAGATCATCACGGGCGAAGAAAAAACCGTACAACTGCCCTTCTACAACATCTCCGCCCGCGCCCTGATCATCCGCCGCAGCGACGGTGCCATCCTCGGCACCCTGCACCGCAAAGGCGGCCAATACGCCCTCCCCGGCGGCGCCGCCGAAGATGGCGAAAACCTGGCTGACACCGTGATGCGTGAACTTGAAGAAGAAAACATCCGCCTGATTGGAAAAGATACAAACTGGCACGAGAATATCATCGTTGATTACTTCAAAGGCTATCGTTCTTTTTCCCTCTGGTACCTGATCCCCGTCGATGAAGCCGAAGTTGCCCCCTGTGATGAAAATATTGAAACCCGCTGGATCACTCAGGACGAAGACGTCTGGTATCCCCTCATGCGCGAGCGTATCCTGCTGGAGATCCAGCGCAGCATTCCGCAATTATGCCGCAACTGTTTCAAATGGACATAGTATCGATCTGAATACATCCCCTGAATTATTCCAGGCCCCAAAAAGGGTGTGGTCGTGCTTCCCGACCGCCCTACGATACTAGAATTGCATTGTAATTGTAGGATCGACTTTAGTCCTTATCGCCAATCCGTTCTTCAGATTCTTTACACGATCCCCCGCAGCACATTCCCCGGACGCAGCAGCAACCGCGGCGGCAGCTCGTCCACATATACCAGCCCAAACGTGCGCGCCATCTCCTCATCCTGACATAAATTCCCGATAAACCAATTCAACAAAGCCGGCGTCTTCAGCGATGCCCGCAGGATGCGCGCCGCGCGCTGGTCCGCCTTGTAGCGTTCTTCCAATGCGCGCGTATACGGCGCAAGCTGATTTGCCGAAAAATCCCCCACCTGCAAGGCTTCCCAGGCCGTGTCCGCCGCCCGCTCGCCGCTGCGCAGTGCCGCCGCGATCCCCTCGCCGGTGAATGGCCCCACCAACCCGGCCGCATCCCCCACCACCAGCACCCGCTCGGCATGCGTCTGCGTACCGCCCAGGTGGGTATGCAGCGGATGCCCGCGCATCGGGCCGACCGGCTCCATCTTCGACAACCTGTCTGCCTGAATGGGATGCTGCGCCTTGAACTGCTCCAGCCACGCCCGCAGATCGACTTCCTTGCTGCGTGTGCGCCGGAAGTACGTGCCCGCCCCCACATTCACCTGACCATTGCCAATCGGAAACATCCACGTGTAACCAGGGATGATCTGCTCCTGAAAATGAAATTCCAGCGGCCCGTCGGGATCGCTGTCCCCCGCCAGATACTGGCGCACCGCGATCAGATCGACCTGCTCCTTGAACAGCCCCAGGCTGCGAGTGATCGGCGCATGACTGCCGTCCGCCAGAATGACCATCTGCGCTCTTACTTCCACGCCATCAGCATAGGCACAAACACCCCCTTCGCTGATCTCCACCCGGCGCACGCGGCAGCCTTCCCTGAAGTACACCCCGCTGTGCAATGCTTCCTTCACCAGCAGCTCATCCAACTGAAGACGCGGGATCATCCGCGCCACCGGCTTTTCCCCCAGGAACACATCCAGCACCCGTCTGTCAGGCGCGGTAAAGCGCAGGCGATCCACCAGCTTGAACTGCGCCGCCCACTCCCCCAGGTCGCTGCGCCCCAGCGCCTCCAGCCCTTCGCGCGTGACCAGGTCACCGCAGGTCTTTAACCACGGCACTTTGTTCTTTTCCAGCAAAGCAACCTGCACGCCTTTTTTCGCCAGGCGCTGTGCGGCAATGACGCCGCCGGGGCCAGCCCCCACCACAACGATATCTGCTTTGATCAATTGATTCCTCTTTGGATCAGATTTATTGATTATTATACAAGAAGAGCACGTAGAAATATCCTGGAGGGCACCTCATTTTCCGAAATTGACCTTCATAGAAAACAAATTCGCCAGAATGCCTCCCCCTCCAATCCTCCCATCATGGTAAACTATTCAAAAGTGGATTCTCTGAATAATCAATCAGGAAAACAATCCCATGCCCCTTCACGAACAAACCAAACTGGAAATATTCTGGGTCATGCTGCTTGCCCGGCGGCTGGACGAACGCGCCTGGGCCTTGCACAGCGAGAAGAAAATCGCCTATCATGTCTCCTGCATCGGGCACGAAGCCGCCCAGGTCGGCGCGGCCTTTGCCATGCAGCGCGAGCAGGACTGGTTCTCCCTCTACTACCGCGACCTGGCCCTGATGCTCTCCCTCGGCTACCGCCCGCTGGATGCCTTCCTCGGCTGGCTGGGCAAAGCCGACGACCCCGCCTCTGGCGGGCGGCAAATGCCGTGCAACTGGAGCAGCCGCGAGCTGCACGTCCTGCCCGCTTCCTCCATCATCGCCGCCTCCCTCCCCCATGCTGTCGGCGCTGCCCTGGCCGCCAAAATGAACGATGAGCATAGCGTTGTGCTGGCCACCTGCGGCGACGGCGCCACCTCGCAGGGCGACTGGTACGAGGCCCTCAATCTGGCAACCGTGCAGCAGTTGCCCATCGTTTTCCTGATCGAGAACAACGGCTACGCCATCTCCACCCCCATCAAACACCAGATGAAGGTCAGCCATCCCGGCGAAAAAGCCAGCGCATTTGGCCTCTCCGATCACATCCTTGACGGCAGAGACCCTTTTGCCATCTACGATGAAGTCCACTATCGCCGCCGAACTGGCGCGCAGCGGCGGCGGCCCCAGCCTGATCGAAGTCGACCTGTGCCGCCCCACACCCCATTCTTCCGATGACAATGACCGCCTCTACCGCACGCAAAAAGATGTCCTCGCCTGCAAGGAACGCGATCCCCTGCGCTATACCCGCATCCTGCTCGAAAAAGAAGGCTTGTTGAACGACAAGCGTTTGCAGCTTTTCGAAGAGGAAGCCGAGTCCCTGATTGAAGAGGCCCTGCAGGAAGCCCTGCAAGCACCCGATCCCGACCCCGCCGGGGCCAGTGAGCATGTCTATGCCTGAATATTCCAGAGGTGAACCATGCCCGAAATGAACATGATCGAGGCCATCCGGCAAGCGCTGGATGAAGAATTGGCCCGCGATGAGAACGTCTTCCTCACCGGTAATGACATCGGCGAACTGGGCGGACTCTTCCGCACCACCCGCGGCTTGCAGAAAAAATACGGCCGCGAGCGCGTCATCGACGCCCCCCTCTCCACCAGTGCCCTGGTGGGCATGTGCATCGGCGCTGCCCTGCGCGGCAAACGCCCGGTGTGCGAGATCCAGCTTGCCGACCAGCTTCCCCTGGCCTTTAACCAGATCGTCAACGAAGCCGCCCGCATCCATTACCGCACCAACGGCGAATGGAACGTGCCCCTGGTGATCCGCGCCCCCTATGGCGGCGGCACCGGCGGCGGGCTGTATGAATCGCAAAGCCCGGAAGCCTTTTTCACCCAGGTGCCCGGTTTGAAAGTCGTTATCCCCTCCAACCCCTATGATGCCAAAGGACTGCTCAAGTCCGCCGTGCGCGACCCCAACCCGGTGCTTTTCCTCGAACCGAAACACGGCTACCGCAACATGCGCGGCGAAGTCCCCAACAGCGAATACACCGTGCCCATTGGTCCGGCCGTCATCAGCCGCCCGGGACAGCACCTGACCGTGATCACCTACGGCGCCATGCACGCCCTGGCCCTGCAGGCCGCTGCCCAACTGGCCGAAAAAGGGGTGGACGTCGAAGTGCTTGACCTGCGCACCCTTTACCCACTGGACAAAGAAACCCTGCTGACCTCCGTGCGCAAAACCGCCAAAGCCCTCATCATCCACGAAGCCCCCCTCACCGGCGGCTTCGGTGCGGAGCTGGCCGCCATCATCGCCGAAGAAGCCTTCGCCGACCTGGACGCCCCCGTGCGCCGACTGGCCGGCCCCGACCTGCCCGCCATCCCCTTCAGCCCGCCCCTGCACACTGCCCACCAACTGACCGTGGACAAAATCGCCGCCGCCATGCAGGAATTGGCCGAGTATTAGATCATCTGCAAAATTGTAGTAAGCCAGACGACTTTAGTCGTTATGTTTTTTCACACTGCCGGCTACAGAAAAAGCAGGGCGGGTAATAACCCACCATCAACCACCCTCGTACACAATGAGTTTGAATTGAGCGCGTATGATGGGTGCATTGCCACACTTGCATCATACACACCCTGCATGAGATAATATTGAAAAGGTTGTTAAAACCTGCCTCTACTTGAAAATCAGGCTGCAATAAACCCAGGAATATTTTCCCTTGCGGCTTAGCGGCTTTGCGTGATAAAGAAAAAGGACGCAACCATGACCGAAATCCCCCTCCCCCCCGAAGAAGACACCCAACCGGTAAAATCCGGTCATCCCTCATCTCCCCCGTCGTCGCCTCCCTGGCCTACCAGAACCAGATCGACCTCAGTCAGATCACCGGCAGCGGAGCAGATGGCCGCATCACCCGCCAGGACGTGCTGGATGCCATCCAGAACGGCGCCGCCCGCCTACAGTGCGCCGCGCAGCACAACCGCCTGCATCACCCTGGACGCCGACCTGAACCAGATGACCCGCGGGCTGCAAGCCTGGAACGAGCAGCAATTCGGCGTGATCACCCTGTCGCCCATCCATGGCATCCTCGCCGCCGCCCTGGATTCTCTGGAACACTACCCGCAGCTCACCATCCCCGTGGACAGCCCCAGGTCCACCTCGTCCGCCCCGGCACCGCAGCCCTGGCCCTGCCCAAACCCATGCTCGAAGAACCCCTGCCAGAGCTGACCACCCGCATTCAGGAGATCGAAGAACACCCACAGCAAACCACCCTGTCTGCGCCTGCCTTCATCATTGAAGACCACAGCCAAACCGGCATCACCACGATCATCCCCACCCTGCCGGCCGGACAGCACGCCCTGCTGGCCATTGCCCGGCCCAAACGCCGCCCCGTGGCCGTGACCAACACCATCGTCATTCACCTCACCGTCAGCCTCAGCCTGGTCTACGACCCCGAACTCGTTGCCCCCGCCTACGCCGCCGAATTTCTGGCATTGCTCAAACGTCAATTGAAAGAATGGTAAAGAAAACTACCTCTTGTCTCCCCCATTTTGCAGTCTCACCTGCAAAATGGGGGAGGTTGGAGGGGGTGTCGTTTATATCTCTCACCAAAAAGGAACCCCATGAAAAACACCACCAACCGCCTCGCCCCCCGCACCTGGATCGTGATGCTCGCCCTGGCCCTCACCGGCCAGCTCGCCTGGGCCGTCGAAAACACCTGGTTCAACACCTTTGTCTTTGACACCATCACCCCCGACCCGCGCCCGGTGGCCTGGATGGTGGCCGCCAGCGCCATCACCGCCACCCTGACCACCCTCCTCATGGGCACCCTCAGCGACCGCACCCGCTCCCGCTGGGGCCGCCGGCGTCCCTTCATCCTGGCCGGCTACGTCCTCTGGGGTCTGTCCACCGTCCTGTTCCCCATCGTCTCTTACATCAAAACCAGCGCCGTGGCCGTCATCATGGTGGTCATCGCCGACTCGGTGATGACCTTCTTCGGCTCCACCGCCAACGACGCTGCCTTCAGCGCCTGGACGGTGGACGTCGCCACATCCAAAACCCGCGGCCGGGTGGAAGGCATCCTCAACCTGGCCGTTTTCCTGGCGCAGATCGTCGCCATGGTTGCCGCCGGGATGCTGATCGATGCCTTTGGCTACTTTCTCTTCTTTTATACCCTCGGCGGCATCGTGATTCTGGTTGGGCTGGTGGCTGGCTATTTTCTGGAAGACCCTCCCCTGCCGGCAGATACTGCCAGACCCCCAAAACCCTTTCTGGAAAGAATTTGCTGAACTGTTCAACCTGCAAACCCTGCGGGACAACCGCGCCCTCTTTATCCTGCTGCTGTTCATCATGATCTCCAACATCGGCATGCAGGTTTCCATGCCCTACCTGATCGTCTATCTCGAAAACTACATCGGCGTGACCAAATCCGAGTTCAGCATCATCGGCGGCGCGGTCATGCTGGGCTCTGCATTGTTTGCCATCCCCTTCGGCTACCTGGCTGACCGCTGGAGCAAGCGCAACATGATCTTCATTGCCACCATCATCAGCAGCATCGGCGGCATCCTCCTCTCCCTGGTCCGGACCCTGCCCCTGCTGGCGCTCACCGGCCTCATCTGGCAGGCGCTCTCGGTTGCCGGCGGGATCGCCTCCGTGGCCTGGCTGAAAGACCTCCTGCCGGAAGAGAACCGCGGCAAATTCCTCGGCATCCGCATGATCTTCTGGATCGCCATTCCCATGGTGGTCGGCCCCTGGCTCGGCTCCACCCTCATCCAGACCTTCGGCATCCCCACCACGATGAATGGCCAGGCTGGCTTCATCCCCGTGCCGATCATCTTCCAGGTTGGCTCGGTCATCTCCCTCTTCTCCCTCATCCCGCTGGCGATGATCAAGACCGCAAAAGGCACAGGCACAATGAAGATCACCAGCACCCCGCTCGATACCGGCTTCTGGGCGCCCTGGCTGGACGTCAACAACAGACCATGCCATCTACCACCAATGGGAGCAACTGGAAGCCTCCGGCTGCATCGACAATTTCCGCATCCTGGCTGGGGAGAAAAGCGGCTTCCGCGAAGGCTGGTTCTTTGCCGACTCAGATGCCCACAAATGGCTGGACGCCGCCGCCCGCGTCTATGCCCTCGACCCCGCACCCCGGCCTGGAAGCGCTGATGAATGACTACATCGACCTGCTGGGCAAATGCCAGGCAGAGGACGGCTATCTCTATACCTACAACCAGATCCACTTTCCCGACACAGCGCTGGATCAACCTGCAGATCGAGCATGAGCTCTACTGCCACGGCCACCTGATTGAGGCTGGCGTATCGCATTATCAGGCCACCGGAGCACGCACACTGCTGGACATTGCCCTCAAGGCCGCCGACCGCATCGTGACGGATTTCATGCGGCAAAGGGCCCGCCACACACCCCCGGCCACCAGGAGATCGAGATCGCCCTGCTGCGGCTATACGAAGTCACCGAACAGCAGTGCTTACCTGGAAATGGCCCGCCAATTCCTTGACCAGCGCGGGCAAACAAAAGGGCTTTGCCCTCGCACATTGCCCGCCAGATTTCTCGATGTCGGCAAGCGCGAGAAATGGGTGGAAGAACGCGAAGAAGCAGTACCAGCAGGCGCACCCGCAGGCAGAGGTCGGCCGCGTACCGCCGCCAATGCCGTCAAAAAACCGCGCGGCGCGCTGCTGCGCTGGTATCTGGGAGCCCTGAACGGGCAGTACTTCCAGCAGCACCAGCCCCTCGCCAAACAAACCATCCCTGTCGGGCATGCCGTGCGCTTTGCCTACCTGCAAACCGCCGCCGCCATGCTGGAGCGCATCACCGGCGACACCGCTGGCTGCCCGCCCTGGAGAAGTCCTGGCAGCGCATGGTGCAGCACCGCATGTACATCACCGGCGGCATCGGCTCCCTGCCCCTGATGGAAGGCTTTGGCCGTGATTATGAGCTTGACCCCGAATTCGCCTATGCCGAAACCTGCGCCGCCCTGGGGAGCATCTTCTGGAACTGGGAAATGGCCCAACTCACCGGCGAAGCCCAATACAGCGACCTGCTCGAATGGCAGCTCTACAACGCCGCCCTGGTGGGCATGGGGCAAACGGACAATGCTATCTCTACAACAACCCCCTGGCCGTCAGAGACGGCATCCAGCGCCGCGCCTGGTACGAGGTTCCCTGCTGCCCTTCCAACCTCTCCCGCACCTGGGCCAGCCTGATGAACTACGTACTCAGCGCAGACGAGGAAAGCATCGCCATCCACCAGTACATCAGCAGCCAGCACACCCTCACCGATGAAAACAGCGGCCAGACAACAGACATCACCATCGACTCCGCTCTGCCCCGCGAAGGCAAGGTCAGCATCCGCGTCAACAACCCCGGCGGGCGCATCCTTAAACTGCGCAATCCTTCCTGGGCAGACAATATAAAAATCACTGATCAATCAGGAAGAAATCTCGACGGGCATCCGCGTCCGCCGCAGACAACCTTCAACCCCCAGGAAAGCGAATGGCTATCCATAGAACGTGACTGGCAGGATGGCGACGTTGTCGAACTGTTCTTTGACCTGCCAGTGCGCCTGCTGCACGCTGACCCCCACATCAAAGACCACAAAGACAAAACAGCCCTCGCCCGCGGCCCCGTCGTCTACTGCCTGGAAAGCATCGACCAGCCCGACATCGACATCTTTGATGTCGTGCTCGACCCAGATACGCTGGCTACTGAAGAAAGTCAACTGTTTTTAGGGTGAACTCCCCGCGATCAAAGCACAGTCCACGCAAGGCCAGCCCCTGACCTTCATCCCCTACCACGCCTGGGGCAACCGCGGCCCATCGCAAATGACCGTATGGGTCAATACGAGAAAGAAATAAAAATATAGCCCCTGTCCACATCGGGGAGTAGTCAAAAGATGAAGGTAATAAATTTTTCCATTGAAAAAACACAATTCGAATATCACAATTGTACGTAACCACTTCAGTGGTACCTTCGCCCTAACAAGTGAAGGGCTTTACCTACACTTGCCCGAGTTAACATAATTTCGTATCGGTAAATTCAAATAGGGAAGTTTTTCACATTTTGACTGCTCCCCCACGTAGCGGCGCGGCACGCCGGCGCGTGGAAAGAACCCTACTCTTCCGGCTGAAAAGTCAAATGCCCCAAATAATACTTGCCATCTCCCCCGGCCGGATAGACCTGCACAGGTCAAACCCTGTTGTTGATACTTCTTCCGGAATACAATACGTCATATATAGTCAACCCGTCTGTGCTATTTTCCCCCCCAATGTATTGGGAACCCAGTTCGTGTCCCTCTCTTAAATACACAATTTCATAACTATCATTATGATCCAGACTGATCTCCAGCTGCGCGGCATTCAGGGCATTCGGCAATATAATATCCACTCCGCCATTATACATTTGCAAATTCTTACCATCCTCACTGGGAAATCCGGCAGGTTTTGCTTCCTGCAGCGCCTCCAGCTCCACAACTTCGCGGTCATGGAAACGGTACGCCATCATATCCACCAGATGATCGTCCTGCCCGCTGTTCAGCCGCCAGATGGCCGCCCACCGTTCGGGCGAAAACAACTCCCCCCGCGTGACCAGGCGCAAATCCTCATAATACAGCCCCAGATTTTTATCCTCAAACTGGTTCTCTGCCGCTCTGCCAGTGTTTCCAGATACCCATCCGGTATGATGCGCTCAAAATGCCCGATCCGCCAATGGCGGTTATACAAGGCTGGCAGCCGTGCCAGCAGCGGATCGGAAAGGGCATAGCCATCCACCACATGCACCTGCGGTCCGGCATACAGGCCAAAAATGCCAATGTTGATATGCTGTACGACCATCATCCCCCCATTTTCCTGTGCTTCTTCGCGCGCCTCCAGCCCCCAACGTCGGTTGTAATGATCGGGCATTTCGTCAAGTTTCCATGCCTTTAATAAGCCAGTGAACATATAATACGCCAGACGTTCATCCGCCACGCCATGTTCATCAACCGGCGCATGTTCCGGTTCCTGCTGGATTTCCAGGGTCAGCACCTTAACCGTCGGCAGCGGGGCGGCAAGCCCCAAAACCAGCACAATCGCAAAAACAGCCAGCAGCCACTGCCCTTTCACTTTTCTGAAATCCACCTGTAAAGCCAGCGCTACCGCCAACAGTAACAGCGTCGTCAAAAATCGCCCGCCCATAAAATCGCCGCCAATCTTGATGATATATGCCAGATACAACAAGATACCTGCTGCCAGCGGCCACTGCTGTTTCTTTCCCCAGAACAAAGCCAGCATCACCCCGCTCGCGATCACCACCAGAGTCAGCGGATCATTCTGCAGAGAATGCAGCAAATAAAACCAGCCTTGCCGGAAGGATTCCGCAGCGGGAATACCCGTATTCAATTTGGCATACGCCGTGTTGGGGAAAAGGAAACCGTAATACACCAGCGAGAATAATTCCCACAGGATCAAGGGAAGCTGCCCCAGCGCTGCCGCACCCAGGCTGCGCCAGCCGCGCACCTGCCACCAGCTATACACCAGTGCGGGAAGATAAACCACGAACAAATCCAGGCGGTTAACCGCCGCCAGCGAAGCGATCAAGGAAAGCCAGAACAATTTTCGCTGTGATGGCTCGCCATTGAAATACACCAGCACGAACAGCACCAGCAGCAGGTGGCTCAACGGATTTTCCAGCCCCGAAGTGCTGTAATCCACAAAGGCGTTCGACATCGCCAGGGTGAAGATACCCAGGGCAGACGCCCACCACGAACGCGAACCGCGCCAGGCCAGCAACCCCACCGCGATCAACGACACCGCAATCGAAAAGAAAATGGGAGTGAAATACATTTCCCGCGTCATGGCGTATACCCCGCTCAGCGCAAACATCCACAGCGCATGGGTATAGGCCTGCACGCGTTCGTCCGTGTTCCAGGTCAACCCATAGCCATTGACAAAATTTTCCACCGTGCGGAAAGTGATATAGGCATCATCTCCCAGCCAGGCGCGGCGCACCACCACTGCCAGATAAAACAACAACGCCGCGGCAGCAAACAGCACCGCCAGGCGTTGTCCCGGGAAATATTTTTTTTGCAATGCAGCCAACTGCTGGAATAATGAAGGCATCTTTGTGTACCATCCACCTGTAATTAAGTTGTCCTATTTTACCTTAAAATTAGATGAGAAAATCTGGTTTTCGCTTTCACAGCGTATAAATAACATAAAAACCATGAAATGCATACACGGACAGCAATCCATTCTGTATCGCCATGCATCATACTGCGACAAAATAAATCGTAGTAAAATTGTTTGGACGACTAAATTTCAACATCCTGCTGGATGTTTATTACTAAAAAGAGGTAAAAAATGGAACAATATGATGTGATCGTGATCGGAGCCGGCCCCGGGGGATACGTGAGTGCGATTCGTGCTGCGCAATTGGGCTTGAAAACCGCCATCGTCGAGAAACAATGGATGGGCGGTGTATGTTTAAATGTAGGCTGCATCCCCTCCAAGGCACTGCTCAAGAACGCCGAAGTAGCCCACACCCTGCGCAAGGAAGCCAAAACCTACGGCTTCTCCTTTGATAACCTGGAACTGGACTATAGCGCCGCCGTCAAACGCAGCCGCAAGGTTTCCCAGCGACTGGTCAGCGGCATCGGTTTCCTGATGAAAAAGAACAATATTGACGTCCACATGGGCGCAGCCAAACTGACCGCCAAAAATGCCCTGGAAGTCACCGCCGAAGACGGCACCGTGACCCAGCTGCAGGCAAAGAACATCATCGTCGCCACTGGCGCGCACTCGATGGACATCCCCGCCTGGGGCATTGACGGCGAAAAAGTGCTCTCCTACACCGAAGCCATCCTCCAGGAAAATCGCCCCGAATCCGCCATCGTCATCGGCGGCGGCGCCATCGGCGTGGAATTCAGCACCGTCTGGAGCAGCTACGGCACCGCGGTCACCATCGTTGAAATGCTGCCCCAAATCCTGCCTGCTGAGGATCCCGAAACCGCCAGCGTTCTCGCCAAAGAATATAAGAAACGCGGCATCAAGATCATGGCTGGCACCAAAGTCGAATCGGTTGAAAAAACGGATACCGGCGTCAAAGTCACCGTCTCCGACGAAAAAGGCGAGCAGGTCCTCGAAGCCGAACAGGCCCTCGTGGCCATCGGTTTCCGCCCCAACAGCGCCGGCCTGGGCCTCGAAGAAGTGGGCGTCAAGCTGGACAAACGCGGCTTCGTCGAAATTGACGACAAGATGGCCACCAGCGTCCCCGGCATCTATGCCATCGGTGACATCACCGGCAAATTCCTCCTCGCGCATGTCGCCTCTGCCATGGGCATCGTTGCTGCAGAAGCCATCGCCGGGCAGAACACCAAAGCCCTGGACTACCGCATGATGCCGCGCGCCACCTATTCCCACCCACAGGTCGCTTCCTTCGGTTACACCGAAGCGCAGGCCAAAGAAGCCGGCTATGAACTCAACATCGGCCGCTTCAACTTCATGGCCAACGGCAAAGCCCTCGGCCTGAACGACGGCACCGGCTTCGTCAAGATCATGTCCGACGCCAAAACCGGCGAACTGCTCGGCGCCGCCATGGTCGGCCCGGACGTCTCCGAACTGCTGCCCGAGCTGGTGCTGGCCCAGGGCAACGAACTGACCGCCGAAGAGATCGCCCGCAGCGTACACGCCCACCCCACCCTGAGCGAGGTCGTGATGGAAGCCGCCCACGGCGTGGAAGGCAGCCCCATCCACAGCTAGATCAATTCCCTGGTCCCAATATTAACGATGCCTCCCCCAGCATGCTGTCTGGGGGAGGTTGATTTTCAAATCCTGGCCTCTCTATTATGGGGATACCTTATTACCTTGTTACGCAGGAACAAGTCTCATATGACCAGATGCTCTAGCAAGGCGGCCTCTTAGGTTTAGCAGCATTCCTGCGCCGGGCAGCGCTCATCTCCACCGCTGGCCTGTTGCACTGCTACTCGGGCACATACCAGGCAATTGCCCGGTCGGCTCCATACCGGAAAGTGCGCGGCAGGTATTGTCCGACCCCAAAGACGCATTCAAGGGGATAATTTTCATTGTCCTTCAATGGCGAACCAGCTTCTTCCAGGGTGAAACTTGTCGTGATGGTCAAACCAGTCAGGGTGCGCATCATCCACAAAGGCCCACGCCCCCCACAGGAAGAAATAATACTCCTCGCCAATATCCACCAGATCCAGCTTGAAGGCCATCTCGATCTTAACACTCATATCCGGTGATAACCGCACCCAGGCCAGATCGGCATCATCCCCCACGCCTTCATCAAAGAGGAGCACCTCATATCCATCCCCTTCCGTCTGCTCATCAGGCTTCATTGGTTCTGCAGCGCCCAGGTTTGCGTTCATATCTCTGCCACACCTGCACGCCATCCGTTGTCCACTCAGTAAACTCCGGTGACTGCGCCACAATGAGCACATCACCGCGCCCGTCCAGATCACTGTCCAGCTCAACGCCATAGATCAGCTTGGCTTTCACCGCTCATCAACGGCGGTGTCAACCAGCGTGAGATTGACATACATCCAGCCCCATCTTCATCACGGATCAAATCTGCTTTCACCAGATCAATAAACGGCAGGTAATCCATCTCGCTCCGCGGTGAAAGGACGTTCATAGCGGCCTTTATTATATTCATCGCCGCCATAGGCGCGCTTCTCTGGCGCAGTATTTTGCGAAAGCTGGTCGTGAATGGTCTGCTCCTTGCCCCGTCCCTGCCACGGCAATGAAATATGCACGATCTCCGGCTCCGGTACCGCAGTCGGCGGTGGTGGTTCCGTGGGCAGGGCTGTAGCCGGCTGCACTGCCTCCGCCAGCGGCTGGGTTGGAAGCAATTCAACCTGAGCTTCCTTTGTGGGTAGATTACAACCCGATATTGATTGTAGCAGCAGAACTGCAATCAATGCAATAACAAATTTCCGGTTCATAAAGTCCTCCTTGTTTATAGAAGATGGCTTTTCTTTAATTCTGCATATAACAGAACCATTCAAGCCACTCTATTACTGCAAACCCATTAATCCAAATTCCTAATTATTCGGCACGCAGGAACAGGAACTGAAATCCCAATGTGAATTACATCCTACCGTTGCCAGTGGGCAGCAATTTTCAGGCGGACACCGCCCTTCATCATCCCCGCTTGCCTGAGGTGCTGTCCCCGGACACATACCTGGCAATTGACCAGTCGGAGCCAACCCCGAAAGCGCGCGGCAGGTATTATCCGCTGCCGCAAACGCATTCAAAGGATAATGATCATTGTCTTTCAATGGAGAACCCATTTCCTCGAGGGTGAAACTGTCATGATGGTCAAACCAGTCAGGATGCGCGTCATCCAAAAACGCCCACGCCCCCCACAGGAAGAAATAATAATCCTCGCCAATGTCCACCAGGTCCAGCTTGAACGCGATTTCAATCCTGTTGGGCTCTTCCGGTGACAGGCGCACCCACGCCAGATCGGCATCATCCCCCACCCCTTCATCAAAAACCATCACTTCATAGCCATCATCCTGAACCGGAGCATCCGGCTTCATCGGTTCTGTAGCCCCCACATTGGCATTCACATCCTTCCAGACCCGCACCCCATCTGTCGTCCACTCCGTGGATTCCGGCGCATCTGCCAGAATGAGCACGTCCCCGCGTCCATCCAGGTCGCTGTCCACCTCAATCCCGTAGATCACTTTGTGTTCGCCGCTTTTGGATGGCGGGTCCACCACCACAATATCGGCATACATCCAGCCGCCATCTTCATCACGGATTAGGTTAGTTTGTACCAGGTCAATGAAGGGCAAATATTCCATATCCGTCGCGGTGAACGGCCGTTCCCAGCGGCCATTGGGATATTCGTCGCCGCCATAGGCGCGTTTCTCCGGCGCGGTATTCTGCGAAACTTGATCATGGATCGTCTGCTCCTTCTCGTTCCCCTGTGCCGGAATGGAAACATGCACGATCTCAGGTACTTCAGTCGGGGATGGAGGAGGCGGCTCTGTTGGCTCAACAACCTCCGGTTCAACAACCTCCACAGGCGGCTCGGTAGGCAGCAACTCAACCGTAGACTTTCTGGTGGGCAAATTACACCCCCACAATGAAAGCACTACCAGAGTCACGATCACGACAAGCAAAATTCTTCGGTTCATGGTATTTCCTTTTCTAATCAGGAAAGTTCTTCAATCCGATGATTGCAGCGCTGTGACGTAATGAATTTATGTTGAGCAGCAGAGGGAATAGAAGGATCTATATCCATTATACAGAAATCATCAGCTAAAAAATACACCCTCCCGGGGACTGGGTCCCATGGAAGGGTGATTCTTACAAGATCAAGTCAAGCAAAAAAACTTACGGCACACACCTGCACAGGTCAGGATTCCAAAAAGATGTACAGGTGGTTGTAAAAACCCCTGCACAACAATCCTGCGGCACACATTCGTCACCACCACCTGCCTGCGGCGCAGCCATCGGACACATACCGGGCAGTTGCGTGGTCGGCGCCAATCCAGAAAGCGCACGGCAGGTATTATCCGCAGCCGCAAATGCCTTCAAAGGATATTCTTTGTTATCCTTCAACGGTGAACCGGCTTCCTCAAGGGTGAATTTATCATGGTGGTCAAACCAATCGGGATGCGCATCCTCTGCAAAAGCCCATGCCCCCCAAAGGAAGAAATAATACTCTTCGCCAATATCCATCAGATCCATCTTGAAAGCGATCTCGATCTTGTTATTCATATCCGGAGACAGGCGCACCCAGGCCAGGTCGGGGTCATCACCAACGCCTTCATCAAAGATCTTGACCTCATAGCCATCATCCTGCACCGGCGCATCGGGCTGCATCGGCTTCGTGGCCCCCACATTGGCGTTCACATCCTGCCACACACGCACACCATCAGTGGTCCACTCCGTTGACTCCGGCGCATCTGCCAGGATGAGCACATCGCCGCGCCCATCCAGGTCCCGGTCCACCTCAATGCCATAGATCAGCTTCCGCTCACCACCTTTTGAAGCAGGTTCAACAGTAACAATATTGGCATACAGCCAGCCGCCGTCCTCATCGCGGATCAAATTCGTTTGCACAAGGTCAATGAAGGGCAGATACTCCATCCCGTCTGCCAGGAAAGGGCGCTCCCAGCGGCCGTTGGGATATTCATCGCCGCCGTATGCGCGTTTTTCAGGGGCAGTATTCTGTGATACCTGGTCGTGGATGGTCTGCTCCTTGCCGTTCCCCTGTGCAGGAACAGAAACATGTACAATTTCCGGTTCTGCTGTCGGCGGCGGGGGAGCTGCGGTCGGCACTTCCGTTGGCACAGCAGTCGCCGGCTGTGCAACCTCCACTGGCGCTTGGGTGGGCAGCAATTCTACCTGGGCCTCCTTTGTCGGCAAATTACATCCCGCTGCAGACAGTAAAACGATCAACACAAGGGCCATACTCAAAATACGTTTCATCTCTCCTCCTTAAAATACAAAAACTAAAAATACGGCGTCAAAAATCCTTACTGCGATGCGGGGAACATTGAATGAATTACAACGAACACTTGCTATGGGAATATTATACAGAGACGCGAACAAAAAAGCATAACGCCTCTATGGGTAAATCCATCCCTTCCGGGGAACATCTACCCTCGGAAAGGATGGATAGTAAAAACATAAAGGCGCCAGACTTCACTAACGCTGACAGGAACAAGTTGCCGGATTCCAAAAATATGGGCAGGCAGATGTTGGCGGCCAATCCTTACAGCAATTTTCCGGTGAACAGCCCCCATCGTCATCCCCACCACTGGCTTGCGGTGCACCCATCGGGCACATCCCTGGAAATTGCTTGTTGGGCGCCCAGCCTGAAAGACCCCGGCAGGTGTTATCTGCCCCAAAGAAAGCCTTCAAGGGATAATACTCGTTGTTACTCAATGGCGAGCCGGCTTCCCCCAAAGCATAGAGGTCATGGTGGTCAAACCAGTCGGGGTGTGCATCGTCCACAAAAGTCCACGCCCCCCACAGGAAGAAGTAGTAATCCTCGCCAATATCCACCAGATCCAGTTTGAAGGCAATCTCAATGATATTCGCCCCCTCCGACGAGATACGCGCCCAGGCCAGGTCCGGGTCTTCCCCCGCTCCTGCATCAAACATCAGGAATTCATACCCGTCGCCATGTTCTGGAGCATTGGTGCGCATAGGGTTCAAACCGCCAATATCAGCATTCACATCCATCCACACCTGCACCCCGTCCGTGGTCCATTCATCCGTCCCCGGCATATCGGCCAGGATAAGGATATCCCCGCGCCCATCCAGATCACTGTCCAACTCAACCCCATAGATGGCCTTGTGCTCCCCGCTTCCAGGAGGCGGCTCCACCACGGTAATGCTCATATACATCCAGCCGCCCGCTTCATCACGGATCAAACTGGTCTGCATAATGTCCACATAGGGCATGTAAGCCATCTCCTCGGTTAGGAAGGGACGCTCCCAGCGGCCCAAACCGTACTCATCCCCACCATAAGCACGCTTCTCTGACGCATAATCCTTAGAAACCTGATCAAGGATGGTTTGTTCCTTACCAACACCCTGAGCTGGCATGGTCACATGCACAATCTCCAGCTCGGGCACCTCTGTTGGCGGCGGAGGCGGTTCTTCCACAGGCACTTCGGTTGGCGGCACCTCAGTGGGCGGTACTTCAATGGGCGGCACTTCGGTTGGCGGTGGAGGCGGTGCGGGCGGTTCTTCAACAGGATTCGTCATTTTTGTCGTCACGCTGCATCCCAGCACAAACACCAGCAGCAGGATCACAACACCAGAAATTCGAAATCGCCTGTTCATTATTCCTCCTTGATCAAACGAACTTCTCTCTTTTTCACTCGATCAACATAGTATTCAATGCGACAAATCCCTTCAAAAGGCCCAAAACTGTTCCCATATCAATCACCAGTACGACAGACCTCACATTCACAGGTGTCTTCATTCCAACAGGTATGCAGCGTTGTGCTGCCAAAGTTATAAGATGGACAATCCAGCGGAGGGCATCCGCCAGAACTCGCGCTGGGTGAATATGTCACACACAATCCCGGCACTTCCTCAGCCGGCTTTTTTCCTGATAAAGCCCGGCAGGTATTGTCTGCTGAATGAAACGCCTTCAGCGGATATTCGTCATTATCCTTTAAGGAAGAGCCGGCCTCTTCCAGCGTGAAATGATCATGATGATCGATCCAATCCGGGTGAACCTCACCCACCCAGGCCCATGCCGCCCAGGAAAATCCATATTCATCTGCATCAGGCTCAACCAGCCCGATCTTGAAAGCAATTTCCACAAGCTTTGGTTCTTCCGGCGAGCGCCGTGCCCAGGCCAGGTCAGCGTCCTCGCCTACACCGGCATCAAAAATGACCACCTCATAACCATCCCCGCTGGCGGGCGCGTCCGGCCTCATCGGTTTTGCACTGCCAATATCGTTATTGACATCCTTTAGGACTTTCACCCCATCCGTTGTCCATTCATTTCCTCGGGGCAGCACCGTCGTCACCAGCACATCCCCGCGCCCGTCCAGGTCAATATCCAGCTCAATGCCATAGATCAATGTGCGCTCACCAGCATATGAAGGCGATTCGATCACCAGGATGCCCGTAAAGATCCATTCCTCATCTTCACGAGTGAACAAAACCGTCTGCTCAATATCAATGAAGGGCAAATACTCCATCTCTTCAGCGGTGAAAGGCCGCTCATAGCGCCCAAGGGAATATTCATCTCCACCATATGCGCGCTTTTCCGGCGCAACCTTATTGGATGGCTGGTCTGCGATCACCTGTGGCGTGCCGATCACCCGGTGACGGCGAGCTGACATGCACGATCTCCGTTTCCGTGGCGCGCTTCTAGTCGGCTCCGGCGGCGCCTCAGTTCGGTTCTGGCGGCGGGGGTTCCTGGGTAGGCGGCGGCGCTAAAGTTGGCGGACTCGGGTGCAGCCGGCGCAGGTTCTGCCTGGGGCATCAGTTCACAGCCCAGCACAAACAATACGATCACCCCCACCAGCAACAATTTCTTCCATCTCATCTTCATCACACTCTCCTTAAAAAAATACACAAACGCAAGATCTGAATTGGCGCATTTCTACAACAAGTAATTTTTCTGCAGTGAGGGTGTATTGAACAATACAAAAAGGAAATTAAAACCTACTATACAAGTATTATACAGAGATGCCGCTCAAAAAGACACTGCAAGCGACCGTCCTGATTTCCTTGTCAAGAAGGAAATCCTGCCGCTGGAACGATTTTGTTCAGCAAAAGATCTACGATATTCATTCCACCACACAATCACAGGTCTCAGGATCCCAAACATAAGGACAATCATAGGGAGAACCCAAATTACATCACAGCAATCTAACTCAATACAATCAAATCCTCCAGTGAACTCCAGAAGAAAGATCGGCAGCTATCAATTCCCCTGCAGCTGCCTACGCTGCCCTGCCACAAACACATCCCCGGCAGTTGCCCGCTCGGTGCCATGCCCAAAAGCCCGCGGCAGGTATTATCCGCGGCCGAGAAAGCCTGCAGGGGATAATAGGCATTGTCCCTCAGCGGAGAACCTGCTTCTTCCAGCGTGATATGGTCCTGAATATCAAACAGCTCAGGATGCACTTCCCCCTCAAAAGCCCATGCCCCCCACAGGAAAACCGGCTTTGCTTCGCCAACCGGCAGCCAGGTCCAGCTTGAAAGCAAATTCAATCTTTTCCTTCATTTCCGCTGAGCGCCGCACCCAGGCCAGGTCAGCATCCTCCCCCATGCCCGCATCAAAGAGCAATATCTCGTAGCCATCCCCCCCATCGGGCTCATCCGGTTTGATGGCCGTCTCTCCGCCCACATCTTCATTGACATCCTTCCACACTTGCACCCCATCAGTGGTCCATTCATCTCCCGAAGGAAGTTCTGCGATCAACAGCACATCCCCGCGTCCGTCAAGGTCAACATCCAGCTCAAAGCCGTATGAAAACTGTTGTTCGCCGACCAGAGAAAGGGATTCCGCCAACACGATATTCCCGTAAATCCATCCCCCCTCCTCGTCAACCAACATCGCCGCCTGGATAATATCGATGTAAGGCAGATACTCCATCTCTTCCGCAGTGAATGGCCGTTCAAAACGTCCATTGCCGTATGTGTCACCGCCATTGGCCTGCTTGTTCGGCGCGGTTTTGCGCGATACCTGGTCAGGCACCGTTTGAAATTTCTCACCGCCCTGGTCCGGCATGGAAACATGGAGGATCCTTCCTGCTTCAACCGCCTGTGGTCGCGTGGAATGGCTTTCGGCTGGCGGTGGGGGCACCTCCGTAGGTGGAACAGGCGGCACCTCTGTTGACGCCATCCGGGTCGGCAAATTGCATGCCGACAAGCTAAGCAGCAGCAAGCATCCTGTTCCCAACAACCTGCGCACAGTTCATCTCACCCTCCTGTAGAAGTAAAGCATCAACAAAACGCGAAGCCCTGCCAGCGCTTTTTCTCAAATAATTTGTTCTGCAATGGGAGTTTTATGTACGATTAGGGAAACAAACGCACTTGCTCTTTAAATATTATACAGAGTTCGTACCCAAAATAAACACAGCAAACACCTGCCTGTAATCAAATTCTTATACTTTACTGGTATAAACAAACCATCTCTGCGAACAGGCTGTTTTGCATTGCTGCCGGGCGGCTTTGCGTGAGAAAAAAGGACAATTTCCACCCCACGCCTATGCTATAATCTCCTCGCAGAAAGGTGAACTATGTTTAAAAAAATTGGTAAGATCCTCGGTGGCGACCCCACCAAACGCGCTTTAGATGAAATCGCCCAGACCGTTGACCTGATCAACGCCCTGGAACCTGAATATGAACTATTGAATGACGATGCCCTGCGTGCCAAAACCGCAGAATTTCGCCAGCGGCTGAAAGATGGCGAGACCCTGGACGATATTCTGGTAGAAGCCTATGCCGTCGTGCGTGAAGTCAGCAAACGCACCATCGGCCTGCGCCACTACGACGTGCAGATGATCGGCGGCATCGTGCTGCATCGCGGCGAGATCGCCGAAATGCGCACCGGTGAAGGCAAAACCCTCGTCGCTACCCTTCCGCTTTATCTGAACGGTCTCACCGGCCGCGGCGTACACCTCGTCACCGTCAATGACTACCTTGCCCGCCGTGATGCGCGCTGGATGGCGCCCATTTTCAATTTCCTTGGGCTGACCACTGGCGTGCTGCAAATGGCCTCCCGCACAGAAAATGGACAAAAAGCCTTTCTTGTAGATATCGAAAAATCCTCCGCCCAGGAAGACCAGCATCAGTTGGTCATGGTCTCCCGCCGCGAAGCCTACCGGGCCGACCTGACCTACGGTACCAACAGCGAATTTGGTTTCGACTATCTGCGTGACAACCTCTCCCGCAGCAAGAAGGAACGCGTCCAGCGCGGCCATTATTACTGCATCATCGATGAGGTCGACAACGTACTGATTGATGAAGCCCGCACCCCCCTCATCATCTCCGGCCCTGCCAACGATGAAAGCGAAATGTACCGCCAAATGGCCCAGGTGGTGCGTCAATTACGCCCTGAAGACTATGAGATCGAAGAACGAGACCGGCAGGTCAACCTGACTGAAGTCGGTGAAGCCCACGTCGAAGAGCTGCTCAATATGGCCCTGCGCGACCCCGACCGCCCGGAGGACATCACCCCCGAGCAGGCGCGCATTCTCGGTCATCTCGAACAGGCCCTGCGCGCCGAGTTCCTCTACCGGCGCAACAAGGAATACCTCAAGATCAGCAACCAGATCGTCATTGTTGATGAGTTCACCGGCCGCCAGATGCCCGGCCGCCGCTGGTCAGAAGGCCTGCACCAGGCCGTGGAAGCCAAGGAAGGCGTAGAGATCAAGCCGGAAAACGTTACCTACGCCACCATCACCATCCAGAACTACTTCCGCATGTATGAGAAGCTGGCCGGTATGACCGGCACCGCCCTCACCGAAGCAGAAGAATTCAACAAGATCTACCAGCTTGAAGTGCTGCCCATTCCCACCAACCTCGACTATCTCGCTGAGCGCGAAGACACCGACATGATCGCCCTCAACGACAAAGATGAATACGGCTACGAATTCACCTATTACACCCGTGATGGCGAACCGCAAAAGCACCCCCTGTTCTGGAAGCGTAAAGACTACCCCGATGTGGTCTACCGCACCGAAGAAGCCAAACTGCGTGCCATCATCCAGGAAGTCATCCGCTTCCATGTTATCGGCCGCCCGCAGTTGGTCGGCACCACTTCCGTCGAACATTCCGACCTGCTCTCCAACCGGCTGTCCACGGCAGTGTGCGCCAGTTAATGCAGGTCGTCCTCATCCGCCAGGCCTGGCTGGAAGAGAACAATCTTTCCATGTTTGACCGCATCCCGCCGGAGTTGAAACCCCTCAACGCCCCCCTGGAGAAGTTGCAAACCCATCAACTGAAACAGGTGGTCAAGGATACCGGTCTTCCACTATCTTCGCTGGATCCCGTCAACGCCAGCAACCTGCCCCTCCTGCTGCGCGCCCTGAACCTGCGCCCCGAACACGCCGAACGGCTGGACACAGCCATCCGCAGCGGTGTTCCCCACAAGGTATTGAACGCCCGCAAGCATGACACCGAAGCCCTGATCATCGCCGGAGCCGGCGCCTTTGGTGCAGTCACCATTGCTACCAATATGGCCGGCCGTGGCGTTGACATCAAACTCGGCGGCGAACTGTATGAAGAGATCATCTCGGACATCAATACCCATGTACTGAATGGCATCGTAGATGACCCCTTCAACATGAATCATGAACAGCGCTGCGCTGCATTGCAGCAGGTCACTGACTTTGGCATCTATGAAGAACAGGTGCGCACCTACCTTGACTATGTCGACAAGATGGGCAAAGTGCGTGAACTCGGCGGCCTGCACGTGATCGGCACCGAACGCCACGAAGCCCGCCGCATCGACAACCAGCTCCGCGGCCGCGCCGCCCGCCAGGGCGACCCCGGCTCTTCGCGTTTCTACCTGTCTCTGGAAGATGAGCTGATGCGCCTCTTCGGCGGTCAGCAGGTTGAAGCCATCTGGGGCCGTATGTCGCTGGATGACAGCCTGCCCATCGAAATCAGGATGCTCGGACGCATCGTTGAACAATCCCAGGAACGGGTTGAAGGCAACAACTTCGACATCCGCAAGCACCTCCTCGAATATGATGATGTGCTCAACGACCAGCGCCAGCGCATCTACGATCAGCGCGACCGTGTTTTCGACAAGGAAGACCTCACCGAAGACATCCTCGACATGCTGCGAACAGAACTGCAAGAACGCATCCTGACAGCTCTGGCGGATGAAGAAGGCCCCTGGAAACTTTTGGGCTACCTCAATGACGTGCAGCCCCCCATCCAGTACGAAGATATCGGCTATCCCTCCTTCACCTACCGCCTGTTGATCGACGAGATCCGCACCCGTGCCGGCGACAACCCCGCCCCGGCTGCCCTGAAAGCAGCCCTGCTCACCCTGGCGGAAAATGCCCTGCTCTCTGAACGCGAACATATCCTCAAGCGCACCGGCGAGATCATCATCTCTACCGAAGAAAAACTGAACAGCCGCCTGGAGGAAGCCGAAGAAACCATCGACCTGATCATTGAAGGTCTCGAGAATATCGACCCCGATGACCCGCAGCCCATGCGCTCACCGCAGGAACTGCAAACCGAAATGGCCACCCTGCTGCGCGTTCCGCTGAAACTACCCCACGAACAATTGCGCGGAATGTTGAATGGTGAAGGGGAAGACGATACGCGAAGACATCCTCGACCAGGTGCAGGAACAGCTCACCATCCTGAATGTGCGCCGTCTGTACGGTGCCCTCGAACGCACGCTGGGGAAGGGCAGCCTCAAAACCAGCCTGGACAACATTAATACCAGCGACTGGCAGGAAGCCACCGAACAGATGCTGCAAGCCGTCGAAGGCATCTTTGAACAGCGCCTCAGGCGCATGATCGGCCAACAAGGCGAGATTGCCGGCGACCTGGAAAAAGCCCTGAAAGACATAAACGGTGATCCGCTTGCGGATGCCGCCCTGGTCCAGCTTCTTTCCCTCATGTCCGTCGGCACCCGGCTGGGTTTCGACCAGAAAACACACAAGCGCATCCAGCAGCGCTACCGCCGGTTGCACTACATCTATCTGGCTGCCCATCTGATCCAGATCAGCCAACCGGAAGCGATCAGCGAGCGCGTCGTTCAACACCTTGAAGAAGCCCTGGACGTGCTGGAAAAAATCCGCGGCCGCTTCCAGTGGAATCAATTGCTGAAAGTCAATGCCACTCTGGTCCAGCTTGATGAAAACCTGCAAAACCAGTTGAAATCCACCCTCGGCGAGGAAAAATTCGCCAGCCTGGCCGGACAAACCCTGTTTGATTTCAATGCCGAAGACCGGCAATTGGTCAGCGAAGTCCTCGGCCGTCGGCTGCAAAATGACGCCTACCGGCAATTGCTCCTGCAAGTCATCTCCAACCAGTGGGTCGAATATCTGACCGAGGTAGAAGCCCTGCGCATCCAGGTTGGCATGGAACGCTACGGCCAGCGCGACCCGTTGGTGCAATACAAAAGCAAAGCCACTGACATGTTCAAGGAATTGCTTAAAAATATCCGCCTCGGCGTGGTCAGCAAAGCCTTTACCTTCCGCCCGCGGAGCCGTCGCCGTCGAGGGCAGCGCATCATCTGCCCCCGCCCAATCCACACAACAGGCACCGCAAAGCACCGGAAAACGCAAAAAGAAACGCAAGCGGCATTAATTACCTCAGTTAGCCAATCAAAACAAAACTCCCCGCTCAATCCCGGCGATTCGGGGAGTTTTGCCTTAAAATCGCCCAAAAACAGTGAAAATTGGCGGAATCTCTTGACAGATTCAAGAAAAAAATGCGTTATAATTGGAAATCTGTGGGTCACAACAAGGCTTGTTCATAAACTTGCCAAGATATTGAACAACCTTGTTATTTCCCAAATCATCTCTTGTCTGGAGTACTTATTTTGATGGAACAAAACGACGCCTCAATTGAACAGGGAACCATGCCCGAAGTTCACGAAGAAGAAAACATGGCAGATTTGCTGGAACAAGAAGGTCTTGGCATTGATTTTCCCAAGCGCGGGGAAATCCGAGACGGAATTATTGCCAGCATCAGTGCAGGTCAGATTTTGGTCAGCGTTGGCGCAAAATCTGAAGGTGTGGTTGCAGGAAAAGAATTTGACCTCATCCCCCCCGAAGAACTGGAAGCACTGGAAGTTGGACAGAAGATTCCTGTCTACATTATCAACCCTGAAGACCAGGGTGGTAACCTCATCCTTTCTTTGACCAGGGCGCGTGAAGCTGTTAGCTGGAAAGAAGCCGAAGAACTGCTCAAGTCCAAAGAGGCTTTCCACAGCACTGTGATTGGTTACAACAAAGGCGGCCTTATCGTCCCGATGAGCGGCCTGCGTGGCTTTGTTCCCGCATCACAAATTAGTCTTTCCCGTCGTGCAGGCGTCACCGGTGACACACCCGAGCAACGCTGGTCCGAAATGGTCGGCGATGACATCGACGTGTGCGTTATCGAAGTTGACCCCGAACGCCGCCGCCTGATCCTCTCCGAGCGGGCTGCCAGTTCCGAAACCCGTGAAAGCCTGAAAGAAAAAGTGATCGCCGAGTTGACTGAGGGCGAAATCAAGACCGGTCGTGTGACCAGCCTGGCTGACTTTGGCGCATTTGTCAACATCAGCGGCGCTGATGGCCTCGTCCACCTTTCCGAAATTGCCTGGGAACGCATCAAGCACCCCAGCGAAATCCTTTCCGTTGGTCAGGAAGTTGATGTCAAGATCATCAGCATTGACCGTGAAAAGAAACGCATCGGCCTTTCCATCCGCCAGCTTCAGAAGGACCCCATGGCACAGCGCCTCAAGGACTACGAAGTCGGTCAATTGGTGGAAGCCACCATCACCCGCCTGACCAAATTCGGCGCCTTCGCCCGCCTGGAAGAAAACCTGGAAGGTCTCATTCACATTTCCGAGATCAGCGAACGCCGCATCGAGCACCCCAAAGAGGTCCTGCACGAAGGCGAGACAGTTACCCTGCGCGTCATCCGCATTGAGCCCCAAAACCACCGCATTGGCCTGAGCCTGCGCCGTGTTGAATCAATGGCCTTCGCCGACAAAGATTGGGAAACCCTGCTGGGCAATGATGATGACAGTTCAGAAGAAACACCTGTGGCCGAAGAAGAAGCTCCCGTTGCTGAAGAAGCTGCTGTAGTCGAAGAAGCACCTGCGGTTGAAGAAGCACCTGTAGCTGAAGAAGCTCCTGTAGCCGAAGAAGCTCCTGTTGCCGAAGAAGCTCCTGTGGCCGAAGAAGCTCCTGTTGCTGAAGAAGCTCCTGCAGTTGAAGAAGCTCCTGCAGCCGAAGAAGCACCTGTGGCCGAAGAAGAAGCCCCCGCAGAAGAATAATCCGCCAACTGACACCGGTTGCGGAAGCAAATAAAATCAATAAGAGCGCACCGGTCCTGGTGCGCTCTTTCTTTACCGCTCTTCTCCTGTGATTAAAATCATCACTGCAGGCAACAATACCAAAGAGTACCGGGTTTGTCACAGGCAAGGGAGCGTCAGCGATCGCTATTGCACGCGCAAAGTGCAGCTGCATAAAGGAATGCCTCCTGAAAAATGGAGCACTTGCCAATAATCCCCTCTAGCGCTTACAATAAAGCCAATGCCATGACCAAAGAAAGAACCCTATGACTCTGATCATCGATGCCCATCAAGACCTGGCGTACAATATGCTCACCCTCCAGCGCGACTACCGCCGGTCCACCGCCGAAACCCGCGCCAGCGAAGAAAACAAGCCCGAAATCTTCAAACGTGCCGGGAAAACACTTTTAGGCTGGCCGGAATATCAACGCGGTCAGGTAGGACTGGTCATTGCCACCATTTTCACTATGTCTGAAAAGCATAGTTCAGGCGAATGGGACCAGGTTTTTTACCAGGATTTCCAACAGGCCCGCCAGCAGCATCAACAGCAGATGGACATCTACCGCCGGTTGTGCCAGGAAAACAGCGACATGTTCACCCTGGTATGCACCAAAGACGACCTGACCAATGTCCTCGCCCCCTGGCAGCAATCCCCGGCAGATTACCCGCAAACTACCCACCCCGTGGGCCTGCTCGTGTCAATGGAAGGCGCAGAAGGTGTTGAGCACCCGGACGAACTCTATGAATGGTGGCAGGCTGGCCTGCGCATCATCGGCCCCGTGTGGGGGGCGGCCGCTATTGCGGCGGCACCATGGAAACAGGAGAATTCACCAAAGAAGGCTGGGCGTTGCTGGATACGTATGGCCGAGATCGGTTTCCCGATGGACATCGCCCACATGAACGAGATGCTCTGCCCGTCAGGCCCTTGACCGTTTTCCTGGCACAGTCATTGCAAGCCATGGTAATGCCCGCGCCCTCATCAAGGAAGACCCGCGCCAGCGTCAATTCAGCGATGACGTGCTCAAACAATTGATCCAGCGGGATGGCATCGTCGGCATGTTACCGTATAATGAATTTCTGGACAGCGGCTGGAAAAAAGGTTTTGACCGCCAGCGGGTTACCCTGCAGCACGTCGTCGCCAACATTGACCACATCTGCCAGATGGCAGGAAATACCCGCCATGTGGGAATCGGCACCGATTTCGATGGCGGATTTGGCTGGCCTGATGTACCATTGGAATTGGACACCATCGCCGACCTTCCGCAGTTGGCCCCGCTTCTGGCAGACAAAGGCTATACCGAGGCCGACATCGCAGCCATATTCCACGGCAACTGGCAGCGTTTTCTGGAAAGCGTTTTACCTGAATAATGATGAATACAACAATAGACAAATCCTCTGACACAACCACTCCCCCGGCGCCCTATTCCCGCCGGCGTGTTCGCACAGGGCTTACCATCACCCTGATCGGGTTTGTCATCTTTCTGATCGGCGCCCGGCCAGCCATTTTTGGCCTCGACCGCAGCGAGGTGATCGGCTTTGTCCAGATCGCCGTCTACACCATCGGGCTGGCCCTCATCTGTCTCGGCGGTTACATCAGCTTGATGGCCGTCTGGAAAGGCAAGGCCCCCTCCATTGCGGCCGAAATCGGCACGCGCCTGGTCAGCACCGGTTACGTCGTCGCCGTCTTCTCCAGCATGGCCGACATCTTTGGCCTCGGCAGCCATTTATTACCCAATATTCCCTACTTTGGCCCCGTGCAGGCCGCTGGCGTCGTCATCGGCGAAACCGTCATCATCATCGGCTTTCTCATGCTCATCCCCCAGCCCCGCCCGCCTAAAAAGAAAAAAATCGACAAGAGACCAAAGATCATCATCGAAAACGACAACTAACCCCGGCTATGCCGGGGTTGTTTTTTGTAGGGACAGGTTTCCGCCTATCCACGCCAGGATAATATCCTCACCTTAGCAAATCACCTCCACAGCTGACAATCTGCTCTAATTACCTGGCATTTTCAGACAACCTGTCCCCTAACCAAAGAATTACCCAATCCTTGTTTTTCCCCAACCTGGCACGAATCCTGCGACCCCATAATCACTGTATATTTGCTATAATATCTATACGAATGACATCTAATTCATGTCCTGGAAGTGACCCATGTCCAACTATCTCAGAAAACCAACCCCAAAACTGCCCGCCAAACCCGGCGACAAATCCGGAAAGCGACTCCTGCCTTTAGAGCAACAGCCCGCATCTTCTCCCGCACCTCCACCTGACTGCGGCAGCCCTCCCAAAGAAAAGCCGCATCACCGTAGACAGGGCCACTCTGCCGAAGGCCTTCTGGACTGTTACCGGCATCCTCTCCCTGCTCACCAACGCTATCCTCATCGCCGTACTGCTGAGTGTCTCCAACCAGCTTTTCACGGTTAACAAAGTCCTCCAGCAGCAGTTGATCGTACCCCTCGGCACCAGCTTTACCACCATGTACGAGGCCAGCATCCAGACCAATATCAGCATCGAAACCACCGTGCCCGCCCGCTTTGATCTGCCCCTCGACACAGACACCACCGTCGTTCTCAGCGAAGACACTTTCATCTCCAATGCGCGGGTCACCGTCAACACAGGCGGCCTCAGCATCCAAAACTCTCCGGCAGACATCGTCCTGCCCGCCGGCACCAATCTCCCCATCCACCTCAATCTGATGGTCCCTGTTGACCAGACCATCCCCGTGGTCATGGACGTGCCGGTCGACATCCCCCTGAAAGACACCTCCCTGGGCGGCGCCTTCAAAGGTTTGATCAACGTAGTCGAACCCTATGATCCCTTGCTAAAAAGCGCGCCAACCTCCTGGGCAGAAATGATCTGCGGCAAAGACAGCGGTCTATGCTTTAAACTTTTTTCCGTCTTCCAGTAAATCCATCCTGACCAATAAGTTATTTCCTGCTACAATTACCAGACCCCTGACGGGCATCTCCGCCAGAGCATTGGGAATATTGAACTACTACTTGGAGTGATAGCGAGGAGGCGTCCCATGCACCGCGCTGCGGTAGCAGTGCAGGTGCAGCCGACGTGGCAATCTCCTCCCGATTTTGAGATCAATTCGCTATTCATTATTCCCAGGATCACCGTCATTTCACCTGTCCCAATACAATCCGCAGCCGCACTTTCGCAATGGAGCAGGATTTATCGCACCACCTTTAGAGACCACAATGCCCCAAACCACAAACCTTACTGAAACCACCCTGGACAATGGATTAACGGTATTTCTGAAAGAAATTCACACCGCCCCCCTCATCAGCCACTGGATATGGTATCGCGTCGGATCGCGGGATGAAGTCCCCGGCAAGACCGGCGTCTCCCACTGGGTCGAGCACATGCTCTTCAAGGGCACGCCGCGCTTCCCCTCCAGCTGACCTGGACAAGATCGTCTCCCGTGTGGGCGGCTCGTGGAATGCCTACACCTACCTGGACTGGACCGCCTTCTTCGAGAAACTGCCCGCCGACAAGATCGACCTGGCCCTCGACCTGGAATCCGACCGCATGCAGCACTGCGTATTTGACCCCGAGGAAGTCGAATCTGAGCGCACTGTGATCATCTCGGAGCGCGAAGGCCACGAGAACTACCCCTACTTCCGTCTGGACGAGGCCATGCAGCAGCAGTCCTTCGACCACCATCCCTACCGCTACGAAGTCATCGGTGAGAAAGCTGATCTGTACACCCTCACCAGAGACGACCTCCAAAACCATTACCGCACCTACTACCACCCCGGCAATGCCGTGCTGGCCATCGCGGGCGATTTTGAGACACAGACCATGCTTGCAAAGATCGAACAATACTATGCAGGCGTCCCTGCTGGTCCACAGCCCCCGCGCCCGGCCAAACTGGAAGCCCCCCTCACAGAGGAACGACGCGTCGAAGTGACCGGACCGGAAGATACCATCCTGCTCAACTTCTCCTACCGTGCGCCGGCCGCAACAGAGCAAGACTTTTTCACCATGACCATCCTCGACAGCCTGCTCTCCGGCCCCTCCAGCCTGAACATGTTCGGCGGCGGACGCATCTCCAACAAAACCAGCCGACTGTACCGCGCGCTGGTGGAAACGGGCTTGGCCGTTGCCGTCAGTGGCGGCATGCGCGCTACAACCCATCCCTTCCTGTATGACCTCAACCTGGTACTTCTCCCGGGCAGCGACCCCCGCCCCGCCTTGCAGGCTGTGGATGATGAGATCCAGCGCCTGCAAAATGATCTGGTCAGCCAGGACGGCATCCAGCGTGCCCTCAAGCAAGCCCGTGCTTTGTTCGCCTACGGCAGCGAAAATATCACCAATCAGGGCTTCTGGATGGGCTACGCCAATATGTTCGGGAAATATGACTGGTTCCTCAATTACGTCAGCGAACTGGAAAAAGTAACTCCCGAAACCATCCTGCTGCCGCGCAGACCTGGCTCAACCCGGCCCGCCGCGTGGTCGGTACCTACCTCCCCGAAAACGGCACAGGTGCAGCATGACGATCAACATTCACTCCCTCCCCGGCCCCGAGAACATCATCCGCCGTCAACTGGACAACGGCATCATCGTTCTCATGCGCACCAACCCCGCCAGCCCTTCCATATACGTGAATGGCTTCCTCAATGGCGGCAGCATATTTGACCCCGCCGAGAAACTCGGCCTGGCTGATTTTACCGCCCTGGCTTTGATGCGCGGCACTGCCCGCCACAACTTCCAGGAACTGTATGACCTGCTGGAAACCGCCGGCGCCTCCATGCATTTTGACTCAGCAGTGCATAATGCCCGCTTTGCCGGGCGCGCCCTGGCCGAAGACCTGCCCCTGCTGCTCAATCTGCTGGCCGAATGCCTCACCCAACCCGCTTTTCCCCCTGACCAGCTCGAAAAACTGCGCGCCCAGCTTTTCACCGGCCTGACCATGCGCAACCAGGATACCGGCTCAATGGCTTCCCTGCATTTCGAAGAACTGCTCTATGGCAGCCATCCCTACAGCCGCCCTGTCGAAGGCCACCTGGAGACCCTGCCCAACATCCAGCGTGATGACCTGATCGACTTCCACCACAAATACTACGGCCCGCGCGGCATGACCATCGTCATCGTCGGCGGCATGGACCCCGAAGCCGCCTTTGCCCAGGTGCAGCAGGCTCTGGGCAGCCTGGCAGAACCCGGATCAAATGGATCCGCCCGAAACCGCCGCCCTGCCCAACTTCCCCGCAGAGACCATCCGCAAACATATTGCACTGCCTGGCAAAAGCCAGTCCGATCTGGTGATGGGCTGCTTCAGCCCCATGCGCAATTCCCCTGACTATTTTCCCCTGGCCGTCGGCAACAACATCCTCGGCCAATTCGGCATGATGGGCCGCATCGGCAGCAGCGTGCGCGAAAAAGCTGGCCTGGCTTACTACGCCAGCACCAGCCTCAGCGCCTCGCTGGTCGGCGGCTCCTGGCTGGTTGCCGCTGGCGTCAATCCTGCCAATCTGGAACGCGCCATTGACCTGATCCTTGTCGAACTGGAACGCTTCACCAACGAAGCCGTCAGCCAGCAGGAACTCGACGACAGCAAAGCCAACTTCACCGGCCGCCTGCCAATGGCCTTCGAGTCCAACGCCGGTGTTGCCGGTGGTTTATGGAATATTGAGCGCTTCCAGCTCGGGCTGGATTACTACCAGCTTTACCCGCAGCGCATCGCCGCCATCAGCGCCGAACAAATCCTGCAAACTGCCCGCCGCTATCTCGATCCACAGCGTCTGATCATCGTTGACGCCGGCACAAACCCGGCAGCGGGAACTGCAAAATGATCCTGCGCAGCGGCGTCGACCTGATCGAGATCAACCGTCTGGCAGGTCTCAATCCGCGCATCCGCGCCCGATTCCTCACGCGAGTCTACACCCCCGCCGAAATGGCTATCTGCGGCACATCCGATGCCAGCCTTTCCGGCCGTTTTGCCGCCAAGGAAGCTGTCGCAAAAGCTCTGGGCACCGGCATCGGCCCCATACGCTGGCAGGAGATTGAAATCAGCGCGGGCCCGCAGGGTGAACCCCTCCTGCAACTGCACGGTGCCGCCCAGGAAATCGCCGCACAGCTTGGCCTGCGCACCTGGTCGGTCAGCATCAGCCACACCGCCACCCACGCAATCGCAATGGTAGTGGCCATTGGTGAAGAAGCAGACAAGGAATCCGTTCAACCATGAAGATCCTCGCCGTCAGTGATATCGAGCTGCCCCTCATCTATGGGCCCAATATCCGCACCCGTTTCAGTGATGTAGACCTCGCTATCGGCTGCGGCGACCTGCCATACTACTACCTTGAATACATCGTCAGCATGCTTGATATTCCCCTATATTATGTCCGTGGAAATCACGCTCATAAAACGGAAATTTCCTCCTTCGGGGAACGCCAATCCCCCTGGGGCGCAGACGATCTGCATCGAAGCGTTCGGCAGGATACTTCAAGGCTGCTTCTCGCCGGCATTCAGGGCTGCCTGCGCTATAACAATGGGCCTTACCAATACACACAGGGGCAAATGTGGGCACTCGTCCTGAGCCTTGTCCCCCATCTGATGCTGAACAAACTCATCCATGGTCGCTACCTGGATATCTTCGTTTCC
This sequence comes from uncultured Chloroflexia bacterium, assembly GCA_963753895.1. Classification (GTDB taxonomy): domain Bacteria; phylum Chloroflexota; class Anaerolineae; order Anaerolineales; family Anaerolineaceae; genus SMBSF63. The sequence goes on from CAVWEE010000008.1 coordinate 237,301, forward strand.
CATACTCCTCCCTGGCAAATCAATGATCAGGAAGACCGCCCTCACCAGGGCAGCAAGGCCTTCCGCTGGTTGAACAAAGTCTTCCAGCCCGCCCTGCACCTGCACGGCCACATCCACATCTACCGCCAATGTTCCCCTGTCCAGACCCTGTTCGGCAGCACCCGCGTCATGAATGTTTTCGGCTACCGTGAGATCACATTTGACGATCAGGCCCTCGCCCACGGCGAGATCAAAATTCTGTCCCCGAAAATAAATGATTGCCAACCGAAAAAATAACGAACATCTCCCCCATTAACACCACACACCCCCGAAGGATATAAACTTGCGGGGGGTGTGATGCTGCAAGACCGAAAAAAACCTCACGCTGCCGCTTCGCCGATTCCTAACCAGAGATGATTGGGCAGCACCATCTGGTGTGGTTTCACCTCAATGCCAACTGATTTTTCCAGCGGGTCGGACAGCATACTGGGATGCACAAAACACAGCGTTGGCTTGCGCCCATACTTCTTCTGATAATACGCCGCCGCCTTTTGAATCCTCAACGGCAGTTCAACCTTCGAATTATTATCGAACCATAACATGCCAATATCCATATCGTCCTCCACAATCCTTCCTGTTGCAAAAAGTGAGCCAGAACCACAAAAGAACTTTTGTTCTATTATATCAGAATATATGTTCTAATTCAAGGTTTTTTCGCCCTCATGCGTGATTTCATCAAATCCACTTTGCACACCACAGGTAATACCTGTCCAGTCCGTGATCCTTTTTAGTGTTATCATGAATCTCTGACGCAGCGTATCAGGAGGAAACCATGTTCGTATTTCTCTCAAAATTCCTGCCCCAATTCGTCTACCCCGTGGGGCTTGCCACGGTTCTCATCATCCTTGCCCTCATTTTCCAGAATCGCAAAAAATGGCAAAACGTCGTGATCATCTCTGCCCTGGTGGTACTCTTCATCGCCGGAAATCAGTGGGTCGCATTCAGCCTCACCCGCTCATTGGAATGGCAGCACCTGCCCCCCGCCGAAATTCCCCCGGCCGAAGTGATCGTCGTCCTCGGCGGCGGCACCGAGCCCAGCCAAAGCCCGCGCCCAATCGTGGAGCTCAATTCCGCCGGCGACCGTGTGCTGTACGCCGCCTGGCTTTACCAGAAGGCGAAGGCCCCCCACTTGCTGCTCAGCGGCAGTTACATCGACTGGCTGGACGATGTAGAAAGCACCCCTGCCGGGCAAATGGCTGCTGTGTCTGGAAATCATGGGCGTGCCTGAATCGGCCCTCTGGCTGGAACCCGAATCCCTCAACACCTACGAAAACGCGGTCAACTGCGCCGCCATCCTCGCTGAAAAAGACATCAACCGCATCATCCTCATCACCAGCGCCACCCACATGCCGCGCGCCCTGGCCCTCTTTGAAGCCCAGGGGCTGGAAGTCATCCCCGCCCCCACGGATTTCAAAATCACCGAAGAAAACTGGCAGGCTCTCTGGCAGCCCAACCTGTCTGCCCAATTGACCCAGCTCTTGCCGAATGTCGCCAATCTGAGCATGACCACCACCGCCCTGAAAGAATACCTGGGCATCTTTGTATACCGGCTCAGGGGCTGGTTTTGATCAACAGCCCTTTGGGATAGTTTGGCATGATCAGATACAAGCATTTTCTCCTGTCAAGCCGCACATGAACTACACCCTCTGATGATTTACCTGGATTGACCGAATAGACGAATTCCTGATCCCCTTTTTCAACTGTAAATTGTGCATTGCACATTCTACATTGTCTTCAGTCTTGCCATTTTCATCAAATTTAGGGTATGCTTAATAAAATCGCTAACCAATTGATGTTCCCCGAAGCAGTGGAACGTTCACCACCATCCAATAAGGAGGTCATTGTGATAAACGACACGCTCAAAGAAGCTAAAGTACGCATGAAAGGTGCTATTACAATCCTTCGAAGATGACCTGTCAGCCATTCGCACAGGACGCGCCTCACCGGCTCTGGTGGAACGCCTCTCCGTTGAATACTACGGCGCACCCACCCCCTTGCGGCAGTTAGCCAGCATCAGCGTACCTGAGCCTCGTCAATTGTTGATCAAGCCTTTTGATGCCAGCAGCCTGAAAAACATTGAACGCGCCATCCTCGCCTCTGAACTGGGATTGACCCCCAATAACGACGGCAAAGTGATCCGGCTTAACCTGCCGGTACTCACTGAAGACCGCCGCCACGATCTGGCACGCGTCGTCGGCCACCGCAACGAAGAAGCCCGCGTTGCCGTGCGCAATGTTCGCCGCGACCTGATCAAAGATCTGCGTGAATTTGAAAAAGAAAAAATGATCTCGGAAGACGACCTCAAACGCGGTGAAGATGACCTGCAGAAACTGACCGACGAAATGATCAAGGAAATCGATGAGATCGGCGACCACAAACAGAAGGAGATCATGGAGGTCTAACCCCCATCCTCTTTATGAGCGAAAATACTGAACCCAAACTGGAAAAAGTCCCCCTGCATGTCGGCATCATCATGGACGGCAACGGGCGCTGGGCCGCCGAGCGCGGCCTTCAGCGTCTGGCCGGACACCGCGCCGGCACCGAAAACCTGCGCGCCATCATCCGCGCCTCGGTCGAATTCGGCATCAAATATCTCACCATTTATGCTTTCTCAACCGAGAACTGGAACCGTCCCCGCGCTGAAGTACAGGGGCTGATGCATTTGCTGGCCGACGCCATTGAAAAAGAATTTGCCGAGCTGAACGAACAAGGTGTGCGCATCCGCCACCTGGGCCACATGGAAGGCGTGCCTGCCAACCTGGCAAAAAAGATCACCGATGCTGTTGAGGCAACCAAGAACAACGACCGCCTGCATTTAAATGTTGCCTTCAACTACGGCGGTCGCGACGAAGTCGTGCGCGCCATTCAAGCCATGATCCGCGCTGGACTCCAGCCTGAAGAGATCACCGAAGAAAAGATCAGCCAATACCTGTACACCTAAGACATCCCCGACCCAGACCTGATCATCCGCACCTCCGGAGAACTGCGCACCTCCAATTTCCTCATGTGGCAGGCCGCCTATGCCGAATGGTACATCACCCCCGTCTACTGGCCTGCGTTTGACAAAGAAGAATTGCGCAAAGCCCTGCTCAACTTCACCGGCCGTGAACGACGTTTCGGAAAAACCTCCGCCCAGATCAAAGGCAGATAACGCTTGCTCAAAAGACTGGCCTCTGTAATCATCCTGCTCCCTATTGCACTTGCGCTCATCATCATCGGCGGATGGCCGTTCTACATTGGCATCGCAGTCATCATCGGCATCGGCGCCAAAGAATTTTCCTGGCTATTCCATCACAGCCACCAATACGACCCTTCCAACCTGCTGATCATCAGCGGGGCGGTACTGCTCATCCTCAGCCGCGCAATCTGGGGCTTTGCCGGATCCGAATCCCTGCTCACCCTGCTCACACTGGCCGCCATGACCATCCACATCATCCACCGCGAGCGCGGCAATGAAAATGCCGTCATTGATTTCTGCATCACCACTGCCGGCATTTTCTATGTTGGCTGGCTGGGTGCCTACATCATCTCACTGCGAGCCCTGCCGGATGGCGAATGGTGGCTGATCCTCAGCCTCGGCGCCGTGTGGTTTGCCGATGCCGGGGCCTTCTTCATCGGCACCAAATTCGGCAAACACCCCCTGGCCCCCGCCATCAGCCCCAAAAAATCCTGGGAAGGCTATATCGGCGGTGCCATTATGGCAACCATCCTCACCCCGCTGGTCGCCTTGGCAATGCAAAACTTTACCCCTGCGATTACCATCTTCAACGGACTTATTCTGGGAATCGTCCTTGGAACCCTCGCCCCGCTGGGCGACCTGGGCATCAGCATGATCAAACGCTATTTCAAGGCAAAAGACTCCGGCAACCTCATCCCCGGCCACGGCGGCGCCCTCGACCGGCTGGACAGCATTCTGTGGGCGGTTGCCCTCAGCTATCAACTCATCACCTGGTTTTTCTAAAAACCCATACATCAAAAACATCTCCTTAAAAATCAATTTCCCCTCTTGCAATAGCACGATATCCGTGCTATCATGCTATTATGATACAGTCATTCAAAACCGCTGGCACAGAAGCGATATTCAACGGAGAAAACACCAAAGAAGCTCGCAAAACTCTTCCGCAAATCCTGTGGCGAATGGCTGCTCGCAAACTAGATCAACTGGATTCTGTAACCCAATTACGAGAATTATCCATTCCTCCAGGGAATCAATTAGAACCCCTGTCAGGTGACAGGCAAGAGCAATACAGCATTCGCATTAATCAACAATTTCGCATTTGCTTCTATTGGACAATAACAGGCCCCAGTCAAGTAGAAATTGTTGACTATCATTAATCGTGACTGAATTATCGGAGAATATCATGGTTCGTATCCCCACAAATCGCCCCCCTACCCATCCCGGAGAAATGCTTCGGGAGGAATTTCTCATCCCTATGAATCTTACCCAACAACAGTTGGCCGATGACATTCATGTATCGTACCAGCGCATCAACGAAATCGTTAATCAACGCCGCGGCATCACACCCGGCACCGCCCTCCGTCTGGGGAAATACTTCAGCATGTCATCCGATTTCTGGTTAAATCTGCAGACCCGCTGGGACCTCTTTTTTGCACAACAAAAGGAAAAAGAGATCCTGGCAAGGATTGAACCGATTTCGCAAACTCTTCGCTGATCCCAAAATCATTTTCTCACCCCGGCTCATATCCATTTACAAAAACATCCTGCGCAGCACACTCACCACTGTGCAGGATATCCACATACCAGATTCAAAAAATCAGCTTGACGGGTCAGTCAACTTCTGATAGACTCTTTCATCGTTGTGCAGGCACCAAAACAAATTGCGGCCTTGTCATCTATCAGGTGGTTTGGTATAATTTAGCCCGCTCGACAGAACAAGCACCTTAATAAAAAATTCGCCGATGTAGCTCAGTTGGCAGAGCAATTGCCTTGTAAGGAATAGGTCATGGGTTCGAGCCCCATCATCGGCTCAAGTTGCGAATTGGCAAAAGAGATCGTTTCATGAACCATCTCTTTTGCGAGTTGAGGACAACTCGAAAGAAATACTCGGGCGGTTACCCAAGTGGACAAAGGGACCTGACTGTAAATCAGCTGGCAGACGCCTTCGGAGGTTCGAATCCTTCACCGCCCACTGGCCTTTTTTGCCAGATTAAAATACCCCTCTTTACGCAGGTGATGAGGCCGGGAACAAAATGCCCTCATAGCTCAGTTGGTAGAGCACGTTCTTGGTAAGAACGAGGTCATGGGTTCAAATCCCATTGAGGGCTCTGTTAGCCGAATTAGCAAATTTGAAAATGTCTTATGTTGATTTCCAAGGAGAAATAACAATGGCAAAGCAGAAATTTGAACGAACCAAGCCGCACCTGAACGTCGGCACGATGGGTCACATCGACCACGGGAAGACCACCCTGACGGCCGCAATCACGAAGTATTGTGCGTTTCTTGGGTGGTGCTGACTTCAAGGCATACGATCAGATCGATAATGCCCCGGAAGAAAAAGCCCGCGGTATCACGATCAACATTGCGCATGTTGAATACGAAACCGAAAACCGGCACTATGCCCATGTGGACATGCCCGGTCACCGTGACTACATCAAGAACATGATCACCGGCGCCGCCCAGGTTGACGGTGCAATTCTGGTTGTGGCAGCGCCCGATGGCCCCATGCCGCAGACCAAAGAGCACGTGCTCCTGGCCCGCCAGGTGGAAGTGCCCAGCATCGTTGTTTATCCTGAACAAGATCGACCAGATGGATGATCCCGAACTGCTGGAGCTGGTGGAGATGGAACTGCGCGAAATGCTGACCGAGTACAAGTTCCCCGGCGACGAAATTCCGATCGTGCGCGGCTCTGCGCTGGAAGCGCTGGAATCTGAAATCGACCGATGTCAATGCTCCCGAATATGCCAGCATCAAGGAACTGCTGCGAGGTGGTGGAGAGCTACATCCCCACCCCCGAGCGCGAGATCGACAAGCCGTTCATGATGCCTGTTGAAGACGTGTTCTCGATCAAGGGCCGCGGCACGGTGGTGACCGGTCGTATCGATCGTGGCAAGATCCACACTGGCGACCCGGTTGAAATCGTTGGTCTGCGAGAAGAAACCGATGAACTCCGTGTGCACCGGTGTGGAAATGTTCCACAAACTGCTGGATGAAGGTATGGCAGGCGACAATGTTGGTCTGCTGCTGCGCGGTATCAACCGTGAAGATGTGGAGCGCGGTATGGTTATTGCCAAACCGAAGAGCATCACCCCGCACACCAAGTTCATGGGCGAGGTGTATGTGCTGAAGAAGGACGAAGGTGGACGGCACAAACCGTTCTTCACCGGCTATCGCCCGCAGTTCTTCATCCGCACCATGGATGTGACCGGCGACATCGAATTGCCAGAAGGCGTTGAGATGGTTATGCCTGGTGACAACGTCGACATGAAAGTTGAACTGATCGTTCCTGTTGCTCTCGAGCAGGGTTCCAAGTTCGCTATCCGCGAAGGCGGCCTGACCGTTGGCGCTGGCGTGATTACCAAGATCATGGAATAAAGGAGGTCAACGGAGCTCCAGGCCTGTTGCAAAGTAGTCAATGGCAAAGAAAAAAGGTGTACGTCCGGTTATCACGTTGGCTTGCACCGAATGCAAGGAACGAAATTACACAACGGAAAAGAATCGCCGCAACGACCCGGGTCGAATGGAAATGAACAAATATTGTTCTCGCTGCCGCAAGCACACAATGCACCGGGAAACCAAGTAATTTGTGAAAGTCCGATGGGCGCTCAGTCAGAGCCCCGCATCATATACAGGCCAGTAGCTCAATTAGGCAGAGCGACTGTCTCCAAAACAGGAGGTTGTGGGTTCGATTCCTGCCTGGCCTGCCTGATCGAAAAGGCGAACGCCGTCCACAGAGGCGGCGTTTTAGCCGTAAAAAGTAAGGAGTAAAACGCATGGCAGACTAAAAAAGAAACAGACAATCGCAGAAAAGAAGGGAATCGCCATCCACGCTGGTGGCGTGAAACCATCGGTGAACTGCGCAAAGTGACCTGGCCGACACCAAAGGAAGCCTGGCAGTTGACCAAATCGTCATCGTTGTCATGGTGTTGATGAGCGCTTTCTGGGGGTTCTTGACTTTGTGTTCTCCAAGATCGTCACTGATGCCTGGCATAGTGATCTAGAAATTGTCACCCCTGAGTGTTTAATACAAGAGGTGCGTAAATGGACTTGTAGAACCTGATGTGAACCGGAGGAAGAAATCTCCTTCGATCGAACCAGAAGAAACAGCCGCTTCCGAATCGGAAGATGGCGTTCTGGACGAACAACTGAATACCCCTGCCGAGCGAGCCGCACCAGACACCGACGCTGAAGAATCACTGTTCCCCGAGCTGGAAGCAGAAGAAGAAGCCGACAACCAGCGTGCCTGGTATGTGATCCACTGCTATTCAGGCTATGAGAACAAAGTGCGCCATAATCTTGAACAGCGCATCGAAACCATGGGCATGAAAGACATGATCTTTGATGTCGTCATTCCGACCCAGGAAGAGATCGAAGTAAAGGACGGCAAACGCCGTGTGGTCGAACGCCATGTTTTCCCGGGCTACATGCTGGTGAATTGATCCTGTCCGAAGAATCATGGTATGTTGTGCGCAACACACCCGGTGTGACCGGTTTTGTAGGCATGGGCAATGACCCCACCCCCCTGCGCCCGGAAGAAGTGGCACAGATCCTGCGCCGCATGGAAGCCGATCGCCCCGCATATCAAGGTTTCCTTCAAAGTTGGCGAACGGGTGCGCATCATGGATGGCCCATTCAATGATTTCCGCGGCACAGTGTCGACGAAATCGACATGGACCGCGCAAAAGTGCGTGTGATGGTCAACTTCTTCGGCCGTGAAACACCCGTCGAACTCGACTTTTTGCAGGTAGAAAAAGCGTAAATTTTAAGTCTGCGTGCGCAGGCTTACTAAAAATCAGTGGGAGGGTTAACCAACCCGCTAACACCACAAAGGAGTAAATAGTGGCAAAGAAATTCAAAGCAGTCGTTAAGTTGCAGATCCCTGCTGGGAAAGCAAATCCGGCCCCCCCGATTGGCCCCGCACTTGGCAACCCATGGTATCAACATCATGGCATTCTGCAAGGAATACAATGCCAGAACACAGAGCAAAATGGGGCAGATCATTCCTGCAGAGATCACCGTCTTCCAGGACGGTTCGTTCACTTTCATTCTCAAATCCCCGCCAACCGGTTCCTGCTTAGCAAGGCAGCTGGTGTTGAAAAAGGTTCAGGTGAACCGAACCGCGACAATGTGGGCAAGATCACCCGGGCTCAAGTGCGCGAGATCGCTGAAATCAAAATGAAAGACATGAACGCCATCGATATTGAAGGCGCCATGCGTCAGATCGAAGGCACAGCCCGCAACATGGGCATCACGATCTTAAAAAAAATAATCCAAATTGATTAACTTGTTATAGTGGGAGGGTTTGAAACAATCGCCCGCTAGGACCACCAAGGAGTAAAAATGGCAAAGCACGGAAAGAAATACATCGCAGCACGGGAAAAAGTTGTCGCCGGACAATCCTATTCCCCCAAAGAAGCGATTGAACTGGTCAAAGAAACCAGTATCACAAAATTTGACGCAACAGTTGAAGTCCACATGCGCATGGGTCTTGACCCCCGCCAGGCAGACCAGCAGGTGCGTGATGTTGTTGTCCTGCCCCACGGCCTCGGTAAAACCGTCCGTGTTCTGGTCTTCGCCCAGGGCGAAGGCGCACGACTGGCTGAAGAAGCCGGTGCAGACTATGTCGCCGACACGGACGAATGGGTCAAGAAGATCCAGGATGGCTTCACCGATTTCGATGTCGCCATCGCCACCCCGGACATGATGGGTAAAGCTGGCCGCCTCGGCCGTGTGCTTGGCCCGCGTGGTCTGATGCCTAACCCCAAAGCCGGAACCGTTGTCCAAGCGGAAGAATTGCCGCGCGTGATCGAAGAAACCAAAGCAGGTCGTGTTGAGTACCGCCTGGACAAGACCGCCAACCTGCACGTTCCCATCGGCAAAGCATCCTTTGAAGCACAGAAACTGTTTGAGAACTTCGCAGCCTTGATGGATGCGATCAAGAAATCCCGCCCGGCTGCTGCCAAAGGCACCTACATTCGCCGCATCACAATGACATCCACCATGGGCCCCGGCATCAAAATTGATACCTTCGGCGCCCAGAACATGAATGCAGAAAACTAGCTTCACAAAAACAACAAAAGCAAGTATAATTGCCAAGTTGAATTAAAAATTTAGTTCACCAAAGAAAGCCGGTGCCGCAAGGCTTAATACCCCGCCGAGGTGAAGACCAAAGAGCGAATTATCGCCCTTCCCGCGTGAACCACGTGAGAAACCAAAGTCTTTGCCCGCAAAACCGGCAAAGACTTTTTTTACTCTGAACACAAAGGAGGTGATATTCATTGGCGTTCAATAAGAAACAGAAACAGGATATGCTGGCTCAGTACGAAGAGTGGCTGCGCAACAGTCAGGCAGTCTATTTGATGTCCTTCGATCACATGAGCATGTCGGAAATCGACACATTGCGTGCCCAGGTCCGCGAAGCTGGCGGTACTGCACGCATTGTAAAGAATACAATCTTGCAAAAAGCATTGCAAAGTCTCGAAATGGAAATCCAGGACGATAGCCTCGTCGGAACCACCCTCGCAGGTTTTGCATTTGAAGATGCTCCCGCTTTGGCAAAAGCATTCTACCGATGCAACCAAATCAGAAGCTTTTTCAATAAAGTATGGTTATCTCGATGGTCAAATTGTCGACGCAGAACAGATCAAAGCCCTGGCATCTTTGCCCCCGCTGCCTGTTATGCGTGCCATGCTGCTCAGCACTATTCTGGCCCCCGCAACGAAACTCGTGCGTACCCTGGCAGAACCTGCCCGTTCTCTGGCAGCAGTTACCAAAGCCTACTCAGAAAAAGGCGCCGCTGCTTAATCATTGCAAATTTACCCTCATGGTCAGTTAACAAAAGCCGCTGGCCGCAGGGATTACAAAAATAATAAAACGAATTACTCATAAGGAGATTTTGAAATGGCTGATATGGAAAAATTGATTGAACAATTGAGCGAGCTTACCGTTCTGGAAGCTGCCGAACTGGTCAAGGCATTGGAAGAAAAATGGGGCGTCTCCGCTGCCGCTCCTGTTGCCGCTGTGGCCGCTGTGGCCGCTGGCCCCGCAGAAGAAGCTGAAGAGAAGACCGAATTTGACGTCGTCCTCAAGGAAACCGGCCCGAAGAAAATCGAAGTCATCAAGGTCATCCGCCAGCTCACCAGCCTGGGTCTCGTTGAGGCCAAAGGCATGGCAGAAACCCCCGGCACCAAGATCCTCTCTGGCGTTGCCAAAGAAGCTGCCGATGACGCAAAGGGCAAACTCGAAGGCGCTGGCGCCGTTATCGAACTTGCATAATTGCATCTCGTTGCAATCTCACATCCCTCCGCATGGAGGGATGTTTTTTTATCCAGGAATCCACCGGGACAACAAAAAAGACCGCCTGCTTCGATAAACACAGCAGACGGTCCTCGTATCTAAAATATCAAACGTTCTTACGCCGCGACACCCTGGATCTGGCGAATGACCATCACCACTTTGCCCATGATGCGCAAATTCTCCGGCTGGTCAATGTAGATCGGCTCCATCGTAGGATTGGCAGGCTGCAACCGCACCCGCTTCCCCTCTTGATAGAAATACTTCAACGTGGTCTCGTCATTGTCATCCAGCCACACCGCCACCATCTCGCCATTCCGGGCCTGTTTGGCCTGGCGCATAATGACCAGATCGCCGCTGTTGATCATTGCGTCGATCATGGAATCACCTTCCACCTCCAGGGCAAAAAGATCATCCAGCTTCTCTTTGGCAGGCAGCAAACTGCGGGCAATGTCTACACGGCTCTCAGGGTCATAATACCCGACATCTGAAGAAGGCACCGGGATCGGCGCACTGGCCACGATCCGTCCGGCGATCGGGATCGAGAACATCTCTCCCGCCTTTTGGACAGTCTGCTTGATGGAATCCACAATTGCAGAACCCGCCGAAGCTTCTTCGGTTAACCGAATACTGCGAGACACATGGGCATCCCGTTCAATCTTGCCCATTTCCTCCAGTTGTTTCAAATAATAATCTACCAGCGAAGTCGATTTTACGCCGATGGCCTCGCCGATCTGGCGGATTGAGGGAGAATAGCCGCTCTCATCCTGGAATTTGGACAGGAACCGCATAATTTTATTGTGGCGTTCCCCCATTCCAGCACTTTTTCTTGCCATAATCGACTCCTTTGTTTGGTTTCCTTTTCGGGCAATGTTCCTGATACGTCACAGCAAAAGCCTTGTGTACTTATTGATCGACCATTTGTACTATTTATAAATATAGCAGAACATTCGTTCTGTGTCAAGGACTATTTTCTGAATATTTGTCCTATTTTTCTCGCTACTTTTCTGTTCATTCACATTTGTCCAAAAGGTCTCTTCACCTGAAGAATAACCTCTCCCCTGATCCCTGATTGGCGAATTAAAAATCACGGCATTATATGGTATACTCCTGTATAGTATATATTATCTGTAAGGAGTACAGAACAACCTCATGCCTTTATACGTTTACCACTGCGAAACATGCCAGGCCACCTTCGAAAAACTGGTGCGCTTTTCACAGGCTGACGAGAATCAAGTCTGCCCCCAATGTGAAAGCCACGACACGCATAAACAAATCACAGCCGCTGCCAGCCGTTCCACCAGCACAGGTGGCAGCGCCCGTCCAGCCAGCTCCCCCTTCTCCTGAGCTGGCTGCTAACCCGGGCTGCGGTGCAGCCCATTAAGAGAATCCTATGAAAATCGAAAACGACCATACCCGCACAGACCTGTTCAAACGACTGCGGCGCATTGAAGGCCAGGTGCGCGGGGTACAGACCATGATCATGGAAGAACGTGACTGCCACGAAATCCTCCAGCAGCTCAACGCCATCCAGTCCGCGATGCGCGGCGCAAGCCTGCAACTGGTCGAAACCTCTGCCGCTGCCTGCTTTGAAAATCTGGCCAGCGCAGATGATTTCCGCGAGCGCGAATACCTCCTTGATGATCTGCTCACCCTGGTCAAAAAAGCATCCTGAATCTTCACTAAAAAAACCGCCCTCACCAAGGGCGGTTTGACGATACAGCAAATTCAGTATTATTTATTCAACATCCTGACCACCAGATTCAACACAATCGTCAGCAAAATACTGCCCACAATGGAAGCCAGGATCGGCACCACACACGTAAAACCCGATCCCTGAATACGCAGCGTGCCCGGCAATGATTCCAAATCAGTGAACTTCCCCAGCAGCCAGATCACCGCCCCAATCAGCACAAGCGCTGCCCCAGCAATCACCAGCCACTTGCCATAGGTTTCAAGATCTCCCATACCCGTTTCCTCAATCATCCGTTTTCCAGAAATCCCGTTTGAAAATACTTTCCGGCAATGCTGTTTTCATTATACATTGCAAACACTATACGATCCATTAATTCTATTTCCTCAAGCTACAAAAAGCTGTATAATTATGGATATGTTGTATATACGCAATGAAAGCAGCTCCAGGAGGAGAACCAACATGAATAAGAAACCCGCTGTCATTTTCCTGATCATCATACTGAGCCTGACCCTGTCGGCCTGCAACCGTTCCCTGTCTACACCGCCGGCAGAAGTTCCCCCGACTGCTGAACCTGTCAGCGAAGACCCATTTACCATTGAAGAATCCATCGACCGAACTCCAAAGACCCCGCCATCGAAACACCCGCTTCCACCGATGGGGCCGACCCTGCACAGCCCACCGCAGTGCATGAGTCACCGGCTGAGACCGTCGCGCCAACCGTTACCCCCGTTCCTACAATGGTGCCGGTTGTCATTGACACCCCGGTCGTGCCCACCAGCCATGTCCTCCAGCAGGGTGAATTCCCCTACTGTCTGGCACGCCGTTTCAATGTTGACCCCAATACACTGTTGAGCGTCAACGGCCTCTCCCAGGACGCCTGGGTCAGCCCTGGCACCACCCTTACCATTCCTACTGGCAGCACCTGGAGTGGCGCCCCGCGTGAGCGTATGCCCCATCCCACCACTTACACCGTCAAGAGCGGCGACACCATCTACAGCATCGCCTGCGCCTTCGGTGACGTCTTCCCGGAAAGTATCGCCCAGGCCAACAATATGCAGGCGCCTTACGCCCTCACCGTCGGCCAGACGCTGCAAATCCCATAAGCAGCACCATACCAACACAATGAAACCACATGGCGGGGAGCCTTTTCCCCGCCATTTATTCTGTAAGCAGAAGGAAGCACCGATGAATTTCAAAATCCTCAAACGGGAAACTGCCTACCAAAGCCGTGCATTCAATATCCAGAAAGTGGATCTGCACCTGCCGGACAACCGCACTACCACTTATGATCTCGTAGACCACAACGATCTCCATCACCATCGTGCCTTTCGACCAGGATGGCAACATCTGGTTTGTGCGCCAATACCGCCTGGGCGCGCAGCAAATGCTGCTCGAGCTGCCTGCTGGCGTACTGGAAAACGGCGAGCCGCCCGAAGAAGGCGCCAGCCGTGAGATCCGCGAAGAGATCGGCCAGGCTGCCGGGCAGCTCACGCCGCTGGGAGACTTCTACCTGGCGCCAGGCTACGCAAGTGAGCACATGTATGTCTTTCTTGCTACAAACCTCTCCCACGCCCCTCTGGACGCCGATGACGACGAGTTTCTGCAGCTTGAGGCAATCCCCGCCCGAAAAAGCCATGCAAATGGCACGTGCAGGGCGAGTTCAAGGATGCCAAGACCATCGCCTCCCTTTTGTTGGCGGAGAAGTATATTCGTAGGGGCGAGGCATGCATCGCCCAAAAGGACTGCCAACTAATCGTAGGGGCGTAAGGCTTACGCCCGAAAGGACGGCGGGGCCGTCCTTCCTTAGGAATTCAGACTATCTAATCAGGGGAAATATCGAATTGAAGGTTGATGAATGGTACGTCTCGACACACCCTGCCGGTGATGATGTTGAGATTTATCTCACGATGATTAGAGGGAACGCAGCAAAGCGGGGGAAGAATTCCTGCCCGAATAGGCGATTGCTAATTAGTGCAATACAGATTTGATCAGCCCTCTTGCCAGCACCACACATTCCCCCAATCCAATTCCAAGATTTCTACACAACCGCCCTGGATCTCGTCGGCCTCACCCGCGCGGCCTTGGGCCTCACCCGCCGGCTGTACACCAACACCACCCCCAACGCCAGCAAAAACAACCCGACCTCGAACCCAAAACTGATCATGCCCAGATTCTGCCCGTGTGGCCAGACGCCGCTGTGCGAAGGCGACAAGGCCTGCGACCGCTCGATCCACCCCCTGCCAATCGCCAGGTTATCCAGATCAAGCAGCGCACCTGCGATCCCCGCAATCAGGGCAAGCAGCCTGGTCCGGCCACGCAGCCCAATCATGATCAGCAACAAAACAACCAGCGCGGCCAGAAACTCGCGTAACAACCACAATGAAATCAGGGATCAATACATCCCCATAATAAGCGAGATAATCCCCATGCGGCAGCATATCCAGAAAAATATGGGAAATCAAAGCCACCCGTAAAACCCGCCCCGTACACTGTGGCCCACTCAACAGCGTGGGCCAGTTTACAGGAAAAGGAGTGATCACATTCCTCCTCAAGGGCCGGGAAAACCCGTTCCGCTGTGCTTTTGGTGAGTACGCCGATCGCTGCGCCTACGGCGACATGAACATAAATATCCATTTCTACCTTTAAACCCGTCATTTTCTAACCAATCCACAATCCAGACACGATTGCGGATCACTCATCAATACCAAATCCCTTTATACAATCCGTTATCATTATAGAGGAAAGCGTGCATTTAGGCAATTTCAGATAAAAACGCCGTTCCCAATGTCATACCCTCAATATGACAAGGCACAGGTTGAACAAGGAACAATATAACCTTTATTGATTAGCGTTTAAGCGATAGAATATAAGATGGTTAATTGTACAGACAGCAGATCTGGCATGCAATAACTGCTTTCAAACTATCATTATTTACGGAGTGTAATACATGAATTGAAAAAAGGTAACAATTGATGGAAACGAGGCCGTAGCTTATACGGCTTACCGGCTGAACGAAGTCATCGCCATTTACCCGATTACCCCCTCCTCGCCGATGGGCGAGCATGCTGATGCCTGGGCAGCAAAGGGCACCCAACATCTGGGGCACCGTTCCCAGTGTCACTGAAATGCAGGCCGAAGGCGGCGCAGCTGGCGCAGTGCATGGTGCACTGCCAACCGGCGCCCTGACCACCACCTTCACCGCTTCACAGGGTTTGCTGTTGATGATCCCCAACATGTACAAGATCGCCGGCGAACTGACCCCGGCCGTCTTCCACGTCTCTGCCCGCTCAGTGGCCGCCCAGGCCCTGTCCATCTTCGGTGACCACTCCGACGTGATGGCCGCCCGCGGCACCGGCTTTGGCCATGCTGGCCTCCCGCTCAGTGCAGGAAGCCCACGACATGGCTCTGATCTCCACAGCAGCCACCCTGCGCAGCCCGCGTGCCCTTCCTGCATTTCTTTGATGGCTTCCGCACCTCCCACGAAGTCAACAAGATTCGAACATGCTCGAACGACGAAGACATGCGCGCCATGATCGACGACGAAGACTGGTCATCGCGCACCGCGAGCGCGGCCTGACCCCCGACCATCCCTTCATCCGCGGCACCGCCCAGAACCCGGATGTCTTCTTCCAGGCCCGCGAAACCGTCAATCCTTACTATGACATGACTGCCCGGCCATCGTCCAGGAAGCCATGGATCAATTCGCCAAACTGGTCGGCCGCCAATATCACCTCTTTGACTATGTTGGCGCCCCGGATGCCGAACGCGTCATCATCATGATGGGCTCCGGCGCAGAAACTGCCGAAGAGACCGTCGAATATCTGGCCGAGCAGGGCGAAAAAGTCGGCGTGCATCACCGTTCGCCTCTACCGCCCCTTCTCCGTCGAACATTTCATGAAAGCCCTGCCCGACACCGTCAAGATCATTGCTGTCCTGGACCGCACCAAAGAACCCGGCTGCGCTGGCGAACCGCTCTACCAGGATGTGGTCACCGCCATCAGCGAAGGCATGGCCGATGGCGACGCTCCCTTCGACAATGCCCGCGCATCATCGGCGGCCGCTATCGGCCTTTCCTCCAAAGAATTCACCCCGGCTATGGTCAAAGGCATCTTCGACGAAATGGCAAAAGACAAACCGAAGAACCACTTCACCGTCGGCATCAACGATGATGTGACCTATCACCAGCCTGACTTACGATCCCGACTTCACCATCGAAGCCGAAGAGACTGTCCGCTGCAGTCTTCTTCGGTCTCGGTGCTGACGGCACCGTTGGCGCCAACAAGAACTCGATCAAGATCATCGGTGAAGAAACCGACAACTACGCCCAGGGTTACTTCGTTTACGACTTCCAAGAAATCCGGCTCCGTCACCATCTCCCACCTGCGCTTTGGCCCCAAGCCCATCCGCGCCCCCTACCTGATCGGATCGAATGACGCCAACTTCGTGGCCTGCCACCAATTCTCCTTCCTGGAGCAGTATGATATGCTCAAATACGCCAAACCGGGCGGCATCTTCCTGCTGAACAGCCTCTACGGCCCGGAAGAAGTCTGGGATCACCTGCCCTGCGAAGTACAGAAGACGATCATCGACAAAGAAACTCGCAATTCTACGTGATCGATGCCTACGAAGTCGCCGAAGAAACCGGCATGGGCGAGCGCATCAACACCATCATGCAGACCTGCTTCTTCGCCATCAGCGGCGTGCTGCCCGCGGATGAAGCCATCGCCCAGATCAAGAAGAGCATCAAGAAGACCTATGGCAAACGCGGCGAAGCCGTTGTGCAGCGAACTACAAAGCAGTGGATCGCTCGCTTGGCAGAACCTGCACGAAGTGAAGTGCCCGCCAGAAGCCACCAGCTGACACTCACCGCCGCCCATCGTGTCCCGCCGAAGCCCCTGCATTTGTCAGCGACGTACTCGGCATGATCATTGAAGACCGCGGCGACGACCTGCCGGTCAGCGCCATGCCCAACGACGGCACCTACCCCACCGGCACCACCCAATGGGAAAAACGCAACATCGCCCTGAAATCCCCGTCTGGGAACCGGATCTGTGCATCCAGTGTGGCAAATGTGCCTTTGTTTGCCCGCACGCCGTCATCCGCACCAAGGTCTATGATCCCGAATACCTGGAAAATGCACCGGCAGACTTTCAAATCCATGGACGCCAAGGGCTTCAAAGAATTCCCCGGCTACGAAGTTCACCGTTCAGGTTGCTCCGGAAGACTGCACCGGCTGCGGCATGTGCGTAGAAGCCTGCCCCGCCAAAGACAAGAGCCAACCCCGAACGCAAAGCCATCAACATGGCGCCCCAGCCGCCGCTGCGCGAGCAGGAAGCGAAAACTGGGACTTCTTCCTTCAATCTGCCCGATCTCGACCGCAGCACGCTTCGAGCCTAACAAGGTCAAGAACTCACAGCTCCTGCAGCCGCTGTTCGAGTTCTCCGGCGCCTGCGCAGGCTGCGGTGAAACCCCCTATGTCAAGCTGCTGTCCCAGTTCTTCGGTGACCGCATCGTCATCGCCAATGCCACCGGCTGCTCCTCCATTTATGGCGGCAACCTGCCCACCACCCCCTGGGCAGTCAACGAAGAAGGCCGCGGCCCGGCCTGGTCCAACTCCCTGTTTGAAGACAATGCCGAATTTGGTCTCGGTATGCGCCTGACCATCGAAAAGCAGACTGAATACGCCAGTGAACTGGTCGACAGCCCTGGCCGGCAAGATCGGCGCCGAACTGGCCAGATGACCATCCTCGAACGCCGACCAATCCGACGAAGCCGGCATCAACGCCCAGCGCGAGCGCGTCGCAGTGCTGAAAGACAAACTGGCTGGCATGCAGATGATCCGCAAGCCAGCAACCTGCTCAGCCTGGCCGACATGCTGGTGCAAGAAAGACGTGTGGATCGTCGGTGGTGACGGCTGGGCCTATGACATCGGTTACGGTGGTCTGGACCATGTCCTGGCTTCCGGCAAGAATGTCAATGTGCTCGTGCTGGACACCGAAGTCTACTCCAACACCGGTGGTCAGTCCTCCAAAGCCACCCCGCGTGCTGCAGTTGCCAAGTTCGCTGCCAACGGCAAGACCCTGCCCAAGAAAGACCTCGGCCTGCATCGCAATGACCTACGGCAAATCTACGTTGCCCGCGTTGCCATGGGCTACAACGACACCCAGACCCTGAAAGCCTTCCGCGAAGCCGAAGCCTACGACGGCCCGTCGCTGATCATTGCCTACACCCACTGTATCGCTCACGGTATCAGGAAATGAAAACGGTCTCGCAGCAGCAGAGATCTGGCCGTCAAATCCGGCGCATGGACACTGTTCCGCTACAACCCGGCCCTCGAACTGAAGGAAAAGACCCTTCACCCTCGACAGCAAAGAGCCGACCATCTCCGTTCAGGAATACGCCTACAACGAATCCCGCTTCACCCAGCTCGTTCAAATGAACGAAGATCGCGCTGAAAAGCTGATGAAGAATGCTGAAGGCGACGCCAAACGCAGTTGGGAATATTACAAATCGCTCAAAGATTCGTAAGCTGACTCCGTCTTCTGCACATAACACAACCAGCCCCTGGCATATGCCAGGGGCTGGTTTTTTAATCTCATAGGCAGCAGCCCGCTGTTCGGCCGTGAAACAAATGACCAGATCGACAAACCAAATTCCTCAATACAATGACCATTTTAACCGCCATTTGAATTTATTCGGTATTTGGACTATAATTATCTTATATTGATAACTATCAGCCCCCACAGGAGGCAAAAAATGAATGACCTGAAGACAACCTATCTCGGATTATCCCTAAAAAACCCTCTGGTTGCCTCGGCTTCCCCCCTTTCAAAAAACATTGATCAGGTCCGCCAGCTAGAAGATGCTGGCGCGGCAGCCGTTGTACTCTATTCCCTGTTTGAAGAACAAATCCGCCAAGAGAGCCTTGCATTAAATGAAGTCGCTCAACCGCGGCACAGAATCATTCGCCGAAGCCCTATCCTACTTCCCCGAAGTCGAGAACTTACAACTCGAACCGGAAAGATACCTGAAACACATCCAAAAAATAAAAGCCGCCGTAGACATCCCCGTCATCGCCAGTCTGAATGGCAGCTCGCGAGGCGGCTGGCTGGAATATGCCGAGAAAATCCAGGAGGCAGGAGCAGATGCCCTCGAATTGAATATCTACCACATGCCCACCGATCTGCAACGAACCAGTGATGCGCTGGAACAAAACCAGATCGACCTGGTGCGTCTGATCAGGGGAAACCTCACCATCCCCCTGGCCGTCAAGCTCAGTCCCTACTACTCCGCCTTTGCCAGTTTTGCCCGGCGGATCACAGAAGCAGGCGCAGACGGACTGGTACTGTTCAACCGCTTCTATCAGCCTGATCTGGACATCGTTGATCTCAGAGTGATGCCCAATTTGCAGCTTAGCCGGTCAGAAGACATGCGCCTGCCCCTGCGCTGGGTTGCCATTCTGTATGACCGGATCAAGACAGACTTTGCCATCACCAGCGGCATTCACACGCGCGAGGATATTGTGAAAGCAGTCATGGCGGGTGCAAATGTGACCATGATGGCCTCCTCATTACTGGAAAACGGCATTCCCCATCTGGCCACCTTACTGAAAGGGCTGGAAAATTGGATGGAAATGTTCCAATATACCTCGATTGAGCAAATGCGCGGCGTAATGAGCCAAAAAATGGTGCAAAACCCCGCAGCTTTTGAACGGGCCAATTACTTGAGAATTCTCAACAGCCTCGATAACAAACGAAGCTAAATCCCCTTCACAGGGTGACTGCTGCCCATCGTGTACATCAAAAGAAAAGAAGCTGCCCGAACGGGCAGCTTCTTTATAGAACAATAGAATACAAGGGTTGTCTAAGTTTCTGTATTCACGATCATAGATCGAATAAGTGCTACTTTGCCTGTGGAGGAGCCGAAAATTGTTTCTTCTGGCGGTAAACGATACGTCCCAACGACAAATCGTATGGCGACATCTCAACCCGAACGTGGTCACCCAACAAAATTCGAATATAATACTTGCGCATTCTGCCGGACAAATAAGCCAGCACTTCGTGGCCGTTCTCCAGCTTTACGCGGAATTGCGTCCCGGGCAATGCCTCGGTCACAACACCTTCAACAACAATTTTTCCATCTTCTTTGGCCATACATTCCTCCTCAGAAACTACATACCTACAAAAACTTATCCTAAACCCATATGCACTACAATTTTCATCATCTGAAATCCAGACGAATGATTATCCTCGGCCTCGAGGACTCATCTGGCGGCGTTTCATCCGACGAAGAGCTTTCTTTCTTTCAACACGGCGGGTTTCAGTCCGTGAAACAAACCAACGCTTTCGACGAATAGTGCTCAAGGTTCCCGCTTTAACGACTTTCTTGCGAAAACGCTTCAGCAGGGAATCCTGCAATTCGTTGGGGCGCAATGTAACAGTTGGCATATGTGGTCTCACCTCCTCTTCTTTTCCAGGAGTTATCTCACCTGGCCCAGGTGCAGATAAGAAAAAACTCGGCTGGCTGATTTGCAGTCGAGTTTACGAGTAAAGATGATTTAGATCCTTGATCTCGTTGCAACCAGGCCATAGCCTCCAAAAAATGATGATCGACAGAATATTCGCCTCAAACACAAACTGCTAAAGGCATCTCAGCCAAATCATTATACACGAGACACACCTTGTTGTCAAACAACTGTGTCTCCAGCAAACCGTCGGGCAGGGCGAAGTGCACTGCAGCCATGCCGGACCATCTGCTGTGGCCTAACCATGCGTTAAAAAATAGAAAAAGTCTCTTGGCAATGAACTACTCTCCCAGGGGGCTACCCCCCAAGTACCATCGTCGCTGACAGCCTTAACTACTGGGTTCGGGATGTGACCAGGTGTACCACTGCCGCTTTAGTCACCAAGAGACTTTATTCACAATGTTAATGCTTACCAATCAGGTCAAGCATTCAAAATAGTATTGTAGTTTTCCATGTTCACTTTCTTACATAGAAGAGAACCCAATTCTCCATATCACACGGGAAGCCCTCGACCATTAGTACAGCTTAGCTCAACGCATTACTGCGCTTACACACGCTGCCTATCTAGCAGGTAGTCTTCCTGCGGTCTTACTCCCTTACGGGATCACAAGGGACCTTATCTTGAGGCGAGTTTCCCACTTAGATGCTTTCAGCGGTTATCTCTGCCAGACGTGGCTACTCAGCGATGCCGTTGGCACGACAACTGACACACCAGAGGTCTGTCCACCCCGGTCCTCTCGTACTAGGGGCAGCTCCTCTCAAGTCCCTTACGCCCACAGCGGATAGAGACCGACCTGTCTCACGACGGTCTGAACCCAGCTCGCGTACCGCTTTAACGGGCGAACAGCCCAACCCTTGGGACCTTATCCAGCCCCAGGATGCGATGAGCCGACATCGAGGTGCCGAGCGAGGTCGTCGATGTGAACTCTTGGACCTCACTAGCCTGTTATCCCCGGGGTAGCTTTTATCCGGTAAGCCACGGCCCTTCCACTCGGTACCGTGGGATCACTAAGCCCGACTTTCGTCTCTGCTCGACGCGTTGGTCTTGCAGTCAAGCTCCCTTATGCTTTTGCACTCTTCGACTGGTTTCCATTCAGTCTGAGGGAACCTTTGGGCGCCTCCGTTACTCTTTAGGAGGCGACCGCCCCAGTCAAACTGCCCACCTGACACGGTCCCGTACCCGGTTTACGGCGTAGGGTTAGGGTCTAAACATGATCAGGGTGGTATTTCACTGTTGGCTCCACCAAGGCTGGCGCCCTAGCTTCATAGCCTCCCACCTATCCTACACAAATCATGCCCAAACTCAATGTCAAGCTGCAGTAAAGCTCCACGGGGTCTTTTTGTCCTGCTGCGGGTAGGCCGCATCTTCACAGCCATTTCAATTTCACCGGGTCCTTCGTTGAGACAGTGCTCAAGTTGTTACACCATTCGTGCGGGTCGGAACTTACCCGACAAGGAATTTCGCTACCTTAGGACCGTTATAGTTACGGCCGCCGTTCACCGGGGCTTCAGTTCAGAGCTTCGCTTGCGCTAACCCCTCCCTTTAACCTTCCGGCACTGGGCAGGTGTCAGCCCCTATACATCGTCTTACGACTTTGCAGAGACCTGTGGTTTTGTTAACCAGTCACTAGAGCCATGTTCACTGCAACCCTCTGTCGCTACGTATTGCTACTCACGACTAAGGGCACCCCTTCTCCCGAAGTTACGGGGCTAATTTGCCTAGTTCCTTAACGAAGGTTCTCCCGATCACCTTAGTATTCTCTACTCGTCTACCAGTGTCGGTTTGCGGTACGGGCACCTAAACTTCATCACTTAGAGGCTTTTCTTGGCAGCAAGGCTCAACTCACTTCTGCCTCATGGGCTCGCCACACAACCTCAACTCAGTCCGCGGATTTCCCTACGGTCCTCATCGTCTGACGTTGCATGCACCTGAACTACCAATCGCAGGCTGGCCTACCTCGCTGCGTCCCCCCTTCGCTCCATCTTAGGTGGTTCCGGAATGTTGACCGGATGTCCATCGTCTACGCCTCTCGGCCTCGACTTAGGGCCCGACTAACCCGACGCGGAACAACCTGGCGTCGGAAACCTTAGACTTACGGTGAACATGTTTCTCACGTGTTTTACGCTACTCATGCCTGCATTCTCACTTCTGTCCGCTCCAGTACTCCTTACGGTACACCTTCTCCGCTGACAGAACGCTCCCCTACCGCCATAACTTACGTTACGGCCCATGGCTTCGGTACTAAACTTAGCCCCGTTAAATTTTCCGCGCAAGATCACTTGACCAGTGAGCTGTTACGCACTCTTTAAAGGATGGCTGCTTCTAAGCAAACCTCCTGGTTGTTTCAGTAACCTCACATCGTTTCCCACTTAGTTTAGATTTGGGGACCTTAGCCGATGGTCTGGGCTCTTTCCCTCTCGACCACGAAACTCATCTCCCGTAGTCCGACTGCCATGCTCTGGAGTACCGGCATTCGGAGTTTGATTGGGTTTGGTAAGCTCTAAGCCCCCTAGCCCATCCAGTGCTCTACCTCCGGTACTAAACGCATGACGCTAGCCCTAAAGCTATTTCGGGGAGAACAAGCTATCTCCAAGTTCGTTTGGCATATCACCTCTACCCACAGCTCATCCCCTAACTTTGTAACGTTAGTAGGTTCGGGCCTCCACGCAGCGTTTAAACTCGCTTTCACCCTGACCATGGTTAGCTCACCTGGTTTCGGGTCTAATCCCTGCGACTAATTCGCCCTATTCAGACTCGCTTTCGCTCCGGCTCCGGATGTCTCTTCCTTAACCTCGCTACAAAGATTAACTCGCAGGCTCATTCTCCAAAAGGCACGCCGTCAGGCTTAGCAGCGCGTACACGGATTTCTCCGCAGCACCGACCTGCCATTAGCCCTTCGACTGCTTGTAGGTTTACGGTTTCAGGTTCTATTTCACTCCCCTCACCGGGGTACTTTTCACCTTTCCCTCACGGTACTTGTTCACTATCGGTCGCCAAATGTATTTAGCCTTGGGGAGTGGACTCCCCTGCTTCCCACCGGATTAGCGTGCCCGGCGGTACTCAGGATACCCGCGGAGTCTGTCTGTCTTTCATGTACGGGACTATTACCATCTTTGGTTGGCTTTCCCACACCATTCTGTTAGACAAACAATTTCTAACTCCATATGTCAGGTCCTACAACCCCAACACAACAAGTCTGCTGGTTTGGGCTCTTCCCCTTTCGCTCGCCACTACTATGGGAATATTTCTTTTCCTCTGGGTACTTAGATGTTTCAGTTCCCCAGGTTCCCTTCACTACCCTATATATTCAGATAGTGATACTGTTGGTTCGCAACAGTGGGTTTCCCCATTCGGAAATCCCCGGATCAATCGCCTGTTCGCGGCTCATCGAGGCTTATCGCAACGTCCTACGTCCTTCTTCGGCATTTGGCGCCTAGGCATCCACCGTAAACCCTTAGTAGCTTCCGCATGTGATACAGAGAATTTGATCCTCTTCCATGCTTTCTTCTTCTAATGTTTTTACTGTTACTTCTTTTGATGCTTTGGCCTACAATACTATTCTGTTGGTAAGGTTCTGTACTTCGCGCATTCTCTCGCGCTGTCTGGCTCTCACGTTCCCGTCAGTGCCATACAGCACCAGACAATTCTACCCATCTTCTCTTTTAACTCACACAGCGACCCGAGCTTACCGCCAGGTCGCCACTTGCCGATCCCGTTCGGTTTTGCTCTTTTCCCTACTTCGCTGTTTTCTCCAAATACTTCTCCTGTCCTGCCTACTTCCTTCCACCATTCTCTTCTGGTGGAGATGAGGGGACTCGAACCCCTGGCCCCCGCCTTGCAAAGGCGATGCTCTCCCAACTGAGCTACATCCCCATTTGTCTCTGAGTGGGCCTGAAAGGACTCGAACCTTTGACCCCTGCGTTATCAGCACAGTGCTCTAACCAGCTGAGCTACAGGCCCTTTCCCTCAACAACTGAAGAGTGATAAGAAATTACTTTATGCCAGCGCTTCGCGCACCGCGCGCGAAACTTTTTTGTGTTTCCATAGAGCTAGAACTCGCACCCTAAAGTGCTCATTCAATTCTCCCTAGAAAGGAGGTGATCCAGGCGCACCTTCCGGTACACCTACCTTGTTACGACTTCGTCCCAGTTACCGACCCTGCCTTTGACGGCTCCCTCCCTTGCGGGTTAGAATACCGGCTTCAGGCATTGCCAGCTCCCATGACGTGACGGGCGGTGTGTACAAGACCCGGGAACGTATTCACCGCAGTATTGCTGACCTGCGGTTACTAGCAACTCCATCTTCATGCAGGCGGGTTGCAGCCTGCAATCTGAACTGGGGCCAGCTTTTACGGATTGGCTCCGCCTCGCGACTTCGCTACCAATTGTACTGGCCATTGTAGCGTGTGTGTAGCCCAGGACATAAAGGCCATGCTGACTTGACGTCATCCCCACCTTCCTCCGGTTTATGACCGGCGGTCCCGCGTGACACTTGTAACACACGACGAGGGTTGCGCTCGTTAGCGGACTTAACCGAACATCTCACGACACGAGCTGACGACAGCCATGCAGCACCTGTGCAAGCTCCCCGAAGGGTCGTTCTGCTTTCGCTTCACTACCACTTACATGTCAAACCCTGGTAAGGTTCTTCGTGTAACATCGAATTAAACCACACGCTCCGCTGCTTGTGCGGGTCCCCGTCAATTCCTTTGAGTTTTAACCTTGCGGCCGTAGTCCCCAGGCGGTAGACTTAATCGCGTTAGCTCCGGCACTGATGGGTTTGACCCCACCAACGCCAAGTCTACATCGTTTACAGCTAGGACTACCGGGGTCTCTAATCCCGTTTGCTCCCCTAGCTTTCGCGTCTGAGCGTCAGTTATGTGCCAGGAGGCCGCCTTCGCCTCTGGTGTTCCTCCGGATATCTACGCATTTCACCACTACACCCGGAATTCCACTTCCCTCTCACATACTCTAGACTGGCAGTATTAACCGACCTCTCCTAGTTAAGCCAGGAGCTTTCACAGCTAACTTACCAATCCGCCTACACGCGCTTTACGCCCAGTAAATCCGGATAACGCTCGCCTCCTACGTTTTACCGCGGCTGCTGGCACGTAGTTAGCCGAGGCTTATTCTGCAGGTACTGTCCTTCCTCATCCCTACAAAAAGTGCTTTACAACCCGAAGGCCTTCATCGCACACGCGGCGTTGCTGCTTCAGACTTTCGTCCATTAAGCAATATTCCCTACTGCTGCCACCCGTAGGTGTATGGACCGTGTTTCAGTTCCATTGTGGGGGGCCACCCTCTCAGGTCCCCTACCCGTCATCGCCTTGGTAGGCTTTTACCCTACCAACTAGCTGATGGGACGCAGGCCCCTCCCGAAGCGGATTACTCCTTTCCTCACAAGACCTCTAACTCTCGTGAGCTTATGGGGTATTAGCAGTCCTTTCGAACTGTTATCCCCCTCTTCGGGGCAGGTCACCAACGCGTTACTCACCCGTTCGCCACTAGAATTTCTCAGTTCCGAAGATCCAATAGTTCTCGTTCGACTTGCATGTATTAGGCACGCCGCCAGCGTTCATCCTGAGCCAGGATCAAACTCTCCGTATAATTTGTCATCCCCTTGCGGGAATGTTAATTACGGCTCTTAGTTACTGACATGTTTCCCTTCTTACCACTCTTCAATTGTTAAGGTTCCGCCCCAGCCTGCTCTGTTATTTCCCGATTAAAAAGCCCCGATGTTCTCTTCCCCTTCCAGGGCTTTCTCATCGGCGCTCTCTCAGCGATCTCTACAGTATATTGACTGGAATTTTCAGCGATCTGCCTGACTTGCAGGCGAAATCTTGCTCGCTCTTTAAGGCGAGGTATTTATTGTATCCGCATTCTTTTTTCGTGTCAAGCGATTGGTCGATTTGATTTGGATTTTCCTCAAAGCTCGTCGACTTTTTCTGCATCACTTGTAGCGGATCAATTTTTTTATCGATTTGCCCTCTCGGGCGAAACCGTCCATTTCTCAATGGCTTGACGATTTTACCGCACTTCAAAGATATGTCAAGTGATTCCGGAAAATTGGTGGAACGAATTTCTGATTCCCGGGCTACCCCTGTTTATTCCCCTGATTCAACCTTCACCAGACGGCTGGATGCCCGCCGCAATCGGTCCAGAATCGCCAGTCCCAGGCCCTCTTCGCCAAAATCCCGCGCCAGGATCACGTCTATGTCGCTCTTGTCCAGAGACCGTGAGACCAGCATATAAATTCTGCGCAATTTTCTGCGCATCGTCAGCGGGCCCAATGGTTTTGACTGTCACGTCCAACCCGTCAAAAGCAGGCGATCTTCCTCTGCCACCAGCAAGCCAACGTGCTTCCCTTGCTGCAGAATACAGCCGCGCTTCCTGGCGCATTCGCCAGATCACTGCCCGCTGTATCTGTCCCCTGAAACAGGATCATCGTCGCCCGCGGCGCATAATGGCGTGACATCATCCCCGGTGATGGCAGCGGTTGCTGATCCTCTTCAGCTGCCGCCCCATCAAACACCTCTACCTCGCCCAACACTTCTTCCAGCGCCTCGCGTGAGATGCCACCCGGGCGCAGGATACGCGCAGGCTGCACCGAAATATCCAGCACAGTTAACTCCACCCCGATCGTCGGGCTGCCGCCATCCAGGATCATCTCAATGCGCCCTGAAAGGTCTGCATACACATGCTGCGCAGATGTCGGGCTGGTAAACCCAAACCGGTTGGCCGAAGGCGCGGCAATCGGCAATCCAGAAGCCCGCAATAACGCCCTGGCCACCGGATGCGAAGGCACCCGCACCGCCACCGTGTCCAGGCCAGCCGATACGCCGCGCGGCAGGTCTGGATGCCGCGGCATAATGATCGTCAGCGGCCCCGGCCAAAACGCATCTGCCAGGCGGCGGGCTGGTTCAGGAATATGGCGCACCACCCGCGGCAGGTCATCCACTGAAGCCAGATGCACGATCAACGGGTCCTGGGTAGGACGGTCTTTCGCAACAAAGATGCCCGCCACAGCCTCCGCGTCCAGCGCATTGGCACCCAGCCCATACACCGTCTCTGTTGGAAAGGCTACCAGGCCGCCAGCGCGGATCACAACTGCTGCTTCGGCAATCAAATCAGGCTCAGGGGCCTGTGGGTTAACAATTAATATCCGTGTCATTGAATTATCACATCCTGTTATCATACGAAGTCTGAAACACGTCTAGCATACCATAATTGAAGTGCACTCCGGATATATGACTTTCAATATGAACACATTGTGAAAGTACCGCGAAATTACCTCTGCCGCTGGTTGGATTACGAAACCCCATTCAAGCACGATTGCGTCTTCTCAGTTTATACCGTTTCACCAACACTCTCTGCGGGAGGAAATCTCATAATATAATGAAGCATCCCCCTCTTCATGCGGCGAATCAGCCCCAAAATGATATAATCCCATCATGACATATGCGACCCGCAAGATCAAAACCGCGTCATCCCCCACGATCGAACAAGCTGTCCTTGCGGCAGCCCTCGGTCTGGTAATTGCCATCCTGCTTGCCGTGGCAGTCTTTCTCGGCTTTAAAGTGCTGCATATTAATCGCATCTATCCGGGCGTTTCCGCCGGCGGCGTAGACCTGGGCGGGATGACACAAAGCAAAGCTGCCGCCGCTCTCTCCACAGAACTGACCTATACCGATGCAGGGCGCATCGTACTCACCGACCAGAACAATACCTGGGCTGCAAGCCCCGGCCAGATGGGGCTTTTCCTTGACCCGCAGACCACTGCCAAACAAGCCTATCAAATCGGACGCCGTGGCACCCTGAATCAGCGGCTCACCGACCAACTTAATGGACTGCGCCAGGGGCACGAAATCGCGCCTTCTTTCATCTTTGACCAGCGGCTGGCCTTCCATTACCTGTCCACCCTCGCCAGCGAACACATTGACCGTCCGGTGATCGAACCCCGCCTGAGCGTGGAAGGCACCGAAGTCATCATCCACCCCGGACAATCCGGCCGCCAGCTCGACATCACTGCCGCCCTCCTGTCCATCGGCGACCTGATGGAATCCCGCGATGACGGTCTCATCCCCCTGCCTGTGTTCGAGCCTGACCCCGTCATCCTGGACGTGGAGCAGCAGGCCGAACTGGCCCGCGGCATCCTCAGCCAACCCCTGACCCTGACCATGCCCCCCGGCGAGACAGACGAGCTTGGCCCGTGGACCTTCTCCCCCGAAGAACTGGCCGCCATGCTCATCTTCCAGCGCGTGGATGATCAGGACAGCTCCTATTACCAGGTCAGCCTGAACTACCGCATGCTCAATGATTTTCTGATCCGTCTCGCCCCCGCCCTGCAAAAAGAAGATCAAAATACCCGTTTCATCTTCAATGACGACACCCTGCAGCTCGACATCATCGAGCCAGCCGTCGTTGGACGCACCCTGGATTTGCAAAAGACAATTGAATCCATCCAGCAGGGCGCAGCGGCCTTGCAGCACAACATCCCCCTGATCTTCGTCTACACCAACCCTGTCGTTACCGATGAAGCCACCGGCGAAAGTCTGGGGATCACCGAATTGGTCCAGGCCCAGACCTCTTATTTCTACGGCTCCAGTGCGGCACGCATCTTCAATATTTCCCTCGCAGCCAGCAAAATGCACGGCATACTCATCGCCCCCGGCGACACCTTCTCCACCGGCCGTCAGCTGGGCGAGGTCAGTGAAGAGACCGGTTATAAGGAAGGACTGATCATCTTCGGCGACTCTACCATCGAAGGCGTGGGCGGCGGGGTGTGCCAGGTCAGCACCACCTTGTTCCGCGCAGCCTTCTTCGCCGGCTTTCCCGTCACCGAGCGCCACTCACACGCCTACCGCGTTTCCTATTATGAAAAAGACGCCGGCAATCACATCGACCCCACCCTGGCCGGTCTGGACGCCACCGTCTTCGTACCCGTCATTGATCTCAAATTCACCAACGACACCCCCTACTGGCTGCTGATGGAAACCTACGTTGATGAAGGCGCCCGCCGGTTGACCTGGAAATTCTATTCCACCAAAGACGGGCGCAGTGTAGACTGGAACACGACCGGTCCGATCAACATCGTTGAAGCCCCCAAACCGCGCTATCAGGAAAATCCGGAACTCGAAAAAGGCGAGGTCGAGCAAATCGACTGGGAAGCCGATGGCGCAGACGTTACCGTTGAACGTACCGTCTACAGGGATGGCGAATATACATTTCCAGGACAGATTTTACACCCACTATGAACCCTGGCGCGCAATTTATGAATATGGCCCCGGTACCGAGGGGATGCCTCCCGAAGACGCAGAAGACGAAGAAGAGGATGAGTCACCCACCGCATGGACATCGGAAAAAACCGCTCCTGTCCCCCCCGAAGATGAACTGCATCTCAAACTGACAGATGTAGACCTCTCCCTGCGCGCTGCCGGCGGCGAAGACGCCCGCATCAAAGTCCGCATCGAAGTACAGTCCGACGAACACATCCTCCCCGAAGAACGTACCTTTATTTTCTCCGGTGGGGCATGGCAAGAACAGCTGCCCCTGCGCCCCCGCTTGCAACAGCTTGGGAAAAATTCCGCACCTGGCTCACCTGGGAAAAAGCCTTCCTCGGGCTGGCCCTGCTGGTTTACCTGCTCACCCGCCTGATCCGCATCACCGACTTCCCCATCTACTTCTTCACCGACGAAGCCATCCAGACCCTGCTGGCGAGCGACTTTGTGCGCGATGGCTTCAAAGGTTATGACGGCGTCTTCCTGCCTACCTATTTCTCCAACTACGGCAAATACAGCCTCGGCACCACCGTCTACCTCCAGCTTGTGCCCTACCTGCTCTTCGGGCGCAGCATGTGGGTCACCCGTGCCACCGCCGCCCTGGCGACCCTGCTGGCCGCTGGCAGCCTGTACCTGATCCTCAGGAAGGTCTTTCACAGCAAAGCCCCCTGGCTGGGCATCCTCATCCTCGCTGCCACTCCCACCTGGTTCCTGCACTCCCGTACTGCTTTTGAAGCCTGCCTGGCATCCAGCTTCTATGTCGCCTTCCTGTACTTCTACATGCGCTACCGCGATGACAGCCCCCGCCACCTCTACCGGCGGTGATCATGGCTGCCCTCGCTTTCTACAGCTATAACCCCACCCGCATCGTGGTGGCCGTCACCGCCATCTTCCTGCTCTTCAATGACCTGCGCTACCACTGGCAGCAGCGCAAAACCGTCCTCATCGCCCTCGGCGTGACCGTGGTCTGCGCCCTGCCCTACCTGCGCTTCACCCTCGGCTCACGAAGGCGAAAGCCTCAAACACCTGCAGATGATCGGCTCCTACTGGTTCCAACCCATCAGCCTGGGCGAGAAACTGGGGAACTATGCCAAGGAATACCTTAGGGGCATCAATCCCGTCTACTGGTATTTTCCCTCCGATGTTGATCTCAACCGCCATGTAATGAAAGGCTACGGCCACCTGCTGTGGGCCAGCCTGCCCCTCATGCTCGCCGGTTTGGTGATTACCATAAAGAACTTCAAATCCTCCGCCCACCGCGTACTGCTCATCGCGGTGCTGGCCGCCCCCAGCGGCGCCGCCCTGGTCGGCCTGGGCATCACCCGCAGCATGACCATCGTCATCCCCCACGTCCTCTTCTGCGCTATTGCCCTGTCCGCCGGCCTGGACTGGCTGTCCACTCGAAAATTGTCTCGTCTGGCGCTCAATCTATCTGTATTTGCGATGCTTGTCTGCCTTCAGCTTCTGGATGATGAATGATGCCCTTGTCAACGGCCCGCTCTGGTACGAGGATTACAGCCTGACCGGCATGCAGTACGGTGCGCGCCAGCTCTTCGCCGCCGTGCAGGAAACCCTGGACGATAACCCCGGCATCGAAATGTCCGTCTCGCCTTCCTGGGCCAACGCCAGCGACATCATCGCCCGCTTCACCCTCGGCGATCCGCTGCCCATCGTCATGGAAAGCATCTACGGCTACATTGACGAACCCAAACAACTATCCCCCAACCACCTCTTCGTGATGATCCCTGAAGAGTATGAGACCGCCCTCAAGAGCGACAAATTCACCGATATCGAAGTCTTGCGCACCCTGCCCTACCCCAACGGCAAACCGGGCTTCTACTTCGTGCGCCTGCGCTACGTGAACAATATCGAGCGCGTATTTGAAGAAGAACAAAAGGCTCTCTATGACCTGCAATCCGTTGATATCACCTGGCAGGGACAAACAGTGGAAGCCCAATCCCAGGCCCTCGACATGGGAGAAATTTCCCATCTTTTCGATCACGACCCGGGCACCTTCGTTCGCTCAGCCGCCGCCAACCCGCTCCTGCTCCAGTTTGCTTTCTCCGAAACCGTTCACGTCAGCACCATAGATATACACATCGGCGGCGCGCCCACCAACATGATCGTCCAGGCCTACGACGCCGAAGGGACCCTCCTCGAAGAACTGACCGAATCCTTCCCCGCCGTCCCCGACCCGCGCGAGGTCAGCTTGAGCTTCAGCGCCCCCCTCCAGGCCGCCGCCCTGCACTTCTCCATCGAGAACGGTGACGAGGGGGAACCTTCTCATGTGCACGTGTGGGAAATAGGTCTGCGTGATTAATACCCATAGGTGATTGGTCTGGATTTTTTCGTAAGGACGGATGGCGTCCCATAGGCATCAAGCTAGGGAAAAAATCCCCTTGAAAAGGTTGGTATACTCAATACCCATCATGTCTGATTTGCCTTTTGGCTATAATTTTGGCCTGCAAAGCCACCCTTTTTAAGGTTGATTTCGCATTATCTTTACCCCAGGGGCACGATGTGAAAAGAGAAGCCTCGCAAACCGACTTTTGATGGATTTAGCATGATTTGCAATCAAGCTCTATGAAATTCAATCGTTCCAAGGGATAGGTAGCGCATTTTTCCAGTATAATATGCATATATCAGACTTCATTTATCCATTTTCTAAAAGGCACAACCATGAACACAATCACCGTTGTTTTCTTCGCCAATTTCAAAGAAGTAACCGGCATCAAACAGCTTGAACTGGAAATGCCCGCCGGCGCCACCGTCGGGGACGTCAAGCAGGAACTCCTCAAAATCTACCCGCGCTTGCGCACGCATTTCCACAATATGTCCACCGTGGTCAACAAACACACCGTCATCCTGGACGCCGAAACCCTGCCGGAAAACGCCGAACTGATGCTCATGCCCCCCCTCGGCGGCGGATAGTTAGAATGGCAACTTGTTCCGAGAGCTTATTACTTTGTGCCTTCCTGTGAAAACCCCTTTTCTCACGCCAAGGCGCAAAGCCGCCAAGTTTGGATCATAATTAAAATTTGGTACTTTCTTTCAAATTTTCACATAACACAAAAAGCGGCAAGGCAGTATTTTAATAAGAGCTTTTCTTTGCATCTACCTGAACTTTACAATTTCACTCGCCAGAAAACCATCATCGCAAACGAACTTACCATATGCCATCCTTATTTTGCAGCTTCACCGCAAAATGGGGAGGGTTAGGGAGGGGTTGCAGCTTTGCGTAATATAAAAAAGATTACAATAGAAGCATGACATCATCCAAGCCTGATAAAAAACCCAAACGCAGCTTTGCCCTCTACCTGCTCATCCTCGCCAGCCTGCTTATCGCCTGGTTTGGCGTACTGCGCGTGCAGCAAACCCTCACCAACACCATATTGATCAATGCCATCAACCTGCAAGCCTACACCCCTTTTCTGGTCGCCAGCGGCATCGCCTATGTGCCTCCTGGGACTGTCCGCCGCCCTGTCCCTCTTTCTTCGCTGGAGTAGGGCGCCCTGGGCTGCCCCGCTGGCCTGGTTCCTCACCTCCCTGCTGTACTGGATCGAGCACCTTCTGTTGACCCAATCTCCTGCTGCCAGCGTCAGCATCCCCTTCGAGATCCTCTTCAACACTTTCCTGTTTCTGGCCGCTCTCTTCGTTCTGGCCCTCCCCAAACAGCAGCGCTTTCTTCAATGTAACCTCACCAACCCCTTTAAAAAGAAAGGCTGACATGCAAAAGAACCAGGAAATTGAGGTCAAATTCTATCTACAACGACCTCGCCAAATTCGAAAAGAACCTGCGCGGCCTGGGCGCCGAACTGATCCAGCCGCGCACGCATGAACTCAACCTGCGCTTCGACACCCCCGAATGGCGAACTGACCCGCACCTTCCAGGTGCTGCGCCTGCGCCAGGATGACCACGCCCGCTTCACCTACAAACGCCGCGAATCAGGCGGGAACGGCTCCGTCAGCAGCCGCCGTGAAATTGAATTTGAGGTCAGCAATTTTGAAGATGCGCGCCTCTTCCTGGAAGCCCTCGGCTACCAGGTCTACATCACCTATGAAAAATTCCGCCGCACCTACCACCTCGCCGGGCTGGAAATCATGCTCGACGAAACACCCCTCGGCGACTTCATCGAGATCGAAGGCCCCGACGCCCCCAGCATCGAAACCCTCGCTGCTGCCCTGCACCTCAACTGGGGGGCGCGCAGCCTGGAAGGCTATATCATGCTCCTTGACAAGGTCAAGGCCATCCACAGCAAAATCAAAAACATGGCCTTCGACGAATTTACCGACCTGGAGATCACTCCCGCCGAATCGGCCTGACCCCCGCGGACGTCTGAATCCATTTGTAGATACCGTCTGGAAGCCTGTCCGCCGCCAATATCACATATACTACACTGGAAAATATTAATCCCTCATTTACTTTCGCAACCGGAGAAACCTCATGACCATCAAATTTGTTACCGACAGCGCCTGTGACCTGCCCAAAGCCATCGTAGAGCAGTATGACATTCGCGTCGTCCCTTTGTTCATCAACATTGGCAATGTCAGCTATCAGGACGGGGTTGACCTGTCCAGAGAAGATTTTTACCGCAATCTGCCGGATTACCATCCTGCTCCCAAAACAGCTGCGCCCGGCCCCGCCCAATTTCAGGCCGTCTATGACCAATTGGCTGATGAAGGCGCAAGCGCGATCATTTCCATCCACATCTCGGAATCATTGAGCAATACCGTTGAAGCTGCCCGCATGGGCGCAAAAGACTACACCCGCGTGCCGGTCACCGTGGTGGACTCCAACCAGCTCAGTCTCGGCGTTGGTCTGCTGGTCGTCACCGCTGCCCAGGCTGCCGCTGAAGGTAAATCGGTTGAGGAAATCGTCGCCATCATCGAAGAGAAATCCCAGCGCACCTACACCTTTGCCGCCCTGGACACCCTCGAATATCTGCGCCGCGGCGGACGGATGAGCCTGGCCGTTGCAAAATTCGGCGAAATCTTGCACATCAAGCCGGTGCTTGAAGATGAACAAAGGCGAACCTGACTGCCGAGCGGGTGCGCACCACCCGCCGCGCCATCGAGCGCCTGATGGAACTGATCACTGAGTGCCAGCCCCTGGAAGAAGTCTATCTGGTGCACACCTCCGCCCCGGACAAGCTGGAAATCCTGCGCGAGAGAGCAAAGCCGCTTTTCCCCAGCAAGACGAATTGCTCGCTGTGCCGGTCACCCCTGTCCTCGGCGCACACCTCGGGCCTGGCGCCTACGGCTTCTCCTTTGTCGCCTGTGGCGCCGATACCTGCCAACCGCACTCCATGACAGAGAATTTGATCCGTCTCGCCAAGAACATCCGCGGCTAATCCAGAATCGAAATCAAAACTCCGCCCTGAATACTATCCAGTGGCGGAGTTTTTTCATTATAAATTTAACATTCTACATTATGCATGTTCTTCTTCCCCAGACTGGCCGCATACACCGCAAACATCTCCTTGCCATCCAGCGCCAGGGCATCATTTAACAGGTCGTCATCAAACGCTGCAATCGCACAGGTTCCGCAGCCAATGGCTTCCCCCGCCAGATACAGGTTCTGGCAGACGTGCCCCGCATCCAGATGCAGGTAGCGGTACCCGCGCTCATCATAGCGCCAGAACATGCGGTCGATCACCGCCACCCAGAAGAAACTTACCGCCGCCCTGCCCACCATTTTCTGTCCGAAGCAGGCATTCACCAGCACATCAGCAATCTCATCCGCATCATTCACCAGGATCAGCGCATGTTCACTCGCCAGGAAGCGATACAACCCTGGCTTCAACCCCTCTACGCGGTTGACCACACGAAAGCTCTCGAAAGCATGCCGCGCGCCCGCTGAAGGCACCGTGCGCATCGTGATGGGCCTGTCCGTCACTTCCTGCACGCCCTGCGTCATCCACAACAAATAGGAAAGCTCTTCCAGGCTAAGCACTCCTCGCTGTACTTGCGCACCGAGCGGCGCGCCTCAATGACACACGCAGGTCAGCCGCTGGCATTTCCAGCGTCTTCGGGTCTGGCAGCGCGATGCGCTCGGCATCTGCCGGGGCTGCCATTCCAGCGGCGGCTGCGGCATGCCCCGCTGCTGCGCGCTCAAGCTGGTGTGTTGCTTCGTCGCCTGCATAAATTCATAACCGATTTTCTTTTCCATTGATTTCTCCTCGTCAGTTTACCGACCACCCGATAGATCACAAAACGGTAATTTTCCTTCATATGATAATACAAACTGATGCCATCCGGTGACAGGGTCGCCGCCTCCACAAAACCAGTGATGGCGCTTACCTTTTCAGGCTGTCTGAATGGCTCCTCTGTCGAGCTTCGCACCGCGCGGAAAATCTCTGGCGGGGAGGACAAATCCTGATCAAGACGGGTAAAAAAGAACTCCAGCTCATCCGCCGAGATGGCCGCCGCGTATTCCAGGGCATCTGTATTGATATGTTGGAAAATCTCATCGCTGTTTTCTACCCGCACAAAACCATTCCCCTGTTTAACAGCCATCACCAGGTTCGCTTCCCGTGGGATATGCTCATTCTTGCGAAAACGTCCATCCACGAAATACAGCGTCTCCCCATCCGCAGACACCTCGACATCGAAATTGACCCGAAACAGCCGCTCTTCGGACAATCCCGCCACCGCTGAAACAGCGCTCACCTGCCCATCAACAAACTGCCCCCGGAATATCGTCATCAGCGAATCGTCATACTCCCGCAGCGAGACAAGATACAAATTCCCTGCCGCATCCATCGAAGGTACCGCATCCAGCACATCCGAGTTGACATTTTCCACCTCACCCATATACTCGAATGTCATACCATCCACCCGGTATGCATAATGCAGATTGGTGTTCACTCCCGGCGCGTTGGAATTGTTAAAGAATAGGATCTGCCCATCCCGCGAGAGGAACGGCTCCATGGCATCGTCATCATAACCAAGGATCTTCACCCGCTGCGGGTTACGAAAGCCATCATAAGATGCAGATATAACTTCAGGTGCACTCACCGCAGCAGATTGGCCGCAGGCCAATTGCAGGGCCGCGATGGCAACCAGGACCAGCCAAATTTGAGTTCTATGCGGGGTATTCATGCACTCTCCGTCTCCTGATGTGATCAGGGTTCATCAATATTGTATACCATTCCATCGAAAGGAAATTTGATAAGAAAACCAGCGGCGGCATTAATTTCTTTTTCAAGTATCCCTCATCTGCTTTTCATCCTCAGCAGTTATAATCTCATATATACTATTATTGGTGTCTATTGCCTTAACCGGCAAACCTGGAATTCAAAGCCATGAAAAAATTTACTGTTTGGGACATTTTCTCCTTCCTGGGGCTGCTCGGTGCGATCGGTTTGCTCATTGCCTTTGCGCAGATCTTCATCAACCCACAAGTTTCCTTTAATCCCCTTCCTCCCCCCACAATGATTCCCACCTTGGGGATCCCCACGAGTACGCCAACGCTGAAGAGCCTGCCCCCCACCTGGACGCCTCCCCCCGATGAGGAAAACCGGGGAGCTCGCGCCACATTACGGCCTTCCCAAACCGGACCGCCGCCCAGTGCAACTGTGCAGCTGCTCTCCACCTACACCATCACGCCCACCGGCATGCCCACCAACACTCCCCTTCCCGGTTCCACCGCAACCCCCGCCACTACCCTCCAACCAACCAATACTGTACTGAAGACCAACACCCCATTGGCAACCAATACCTCGTTGCCAGTCAGCTTCGCTACGGTAACCAAAACCCTTTTACCGGGTATGCTGACCAACACCCCTGTGTCGGTAAAAACCGCCACGCCAACAGCAACCAATACAACCCAGGCGCCGCCTCCACCCGCACCTCCCCCGACGAACACCTCAACGCCCACTACCGTTCCCACAGTCGAGACGCCGCCTGACACCTCGTCCATCGTCTGGAAAGCCACCCACGAAGATGGCGACCTTCGGGAGTGGCAGGAGCACGGTGATTTCATTACCCAGGGAAAAAGCGCCTATTACAACATGATCACTTCACCGGTGCATGGTGGGAATTATGCCGTATCCCTGACCATCGACACCGAAGGCTTTTCCAATTCCGGAGCCTATGCTGCGTACCTCTTCTACTGGGATCAACTTCCGGGAGATGCCTACTATTATTCTGCCTGGTACTACGTGCCGGAAGGAACCCATCCCCAGGACTGGTGGAATGTCTGGCAATGGAAATCCACCTATAACGGCAGCACAGACAACAGCGTGCCCATGTTTGCCCTGGATATTCGCGAAAAAAGCACCGGCCAACTCAATCTCCTGCTCATCTATCGTCCAGATCTGAGAGACAAAATTGAGTACAAACAAAATATCATGAGCGTTCCCACCGGCCAGTGGTTCCAAATTGAAACCTATTACAAAAAAGGCCACTAACAATAATGGACAGGTGATTGTGTGGCAGGACGGTACCGAGATCTTCAATTTGTCCAACGTCCAAACCACCGAATCGGACAACACCGTCTACTGGAGCGTAAATCACTACACCGACAACATCGTTCCCAGTTTATGCTCCATCTATATCGATGACGCCGCCATCAGCACCAGCCGCCTCGGCCCGGATTATGTTTTGCCTTGATCTGCTTCAGCTGTTGGCAGGTCTTGCAAACCGCGTTGGTCAAACCGGTCTGATCCAGTCACTTTCCCGGACTGAAAAGAGATAATTTGATTGTCAAGACCACCCGCTTCGCGGGTGGTCTCTTGTTTCGGCCTCACATTTTTAACATGTTACACCATCATCAACCTCGCCAGGGTAGGCCAGGGCGATGAGCGCCCCTTTTCATCACCTGGCATCCTTCCTGCATCACTATGCTTAAGCAAAAATTTCGTATATACTTAACATGTAACTGGTAATCATTGGCATTTAAGGGAGTCCAGACCATGAAGAAAATCACTATATGGGACATCATGACCATTCTTGTGCTTCTTGTTGCGGTTGGTCTGATCATTGTCTTTGCACAGGTCTTCATCAATCCGCAAGTCAACTACAATCCATTCCCACCGCCCACCATGATCCCCACGGTGGACATT
This sequence comes from uncultured Chloroflexia bacterium, assembly GCA_963753895.1. GTDB lineage: Bacteria > Chloroflexota > Anaerolineae > Anaerolineales > Anaerolineaceae > SMBSF63. The sequence continues at coordinate 276,375 of CAVWEE010000008.1, forward strand.
CCCACCAGCACCCCCACATTGAAAAAACTGCCCGCCACCTGGACGGCTACACTCAATCCGAATACTCTCGGCACCGTGGAAGCCACGCGGGCCACCCTGCGCCCCTCGCAAACCGTGCCGGCCAGCGCCACCGTATTGGTTCTCTCCACCTACACCAACACCCCCACCAATACCAACACGCCCACCAACACACCGACCATCACCAACACGCCGACGCCGACGAAAACGCCAACCATCACCCCGCTGCCAACCTACACCGCCTTGCCGACCTACACCCCGCAGCCAACCTTTACGGTTTATCCATAATTTTCATCGTCTAATATCACAAGATATGCCTAACCGCCCACCATACTCCGCGTGGGCGGCATTTCATTAACAAAGGTTATTTATGGAGAGAACCTCACACTATAGCGCTGCGTATGTACTACCTGTTCAATATCCTGTCGCAAAGCGCCATAGTATACACATTGGACTGACTATCCGATATTGGTCCAACTTCGCCTGAAATCCAATCAACGAAATGTTTCATTTCTCCAACAAATCCACGTAAGTATAAATCTCTTAATCCACCAGACATCGGTGTCATCGATGGTGTGTAAACAGTATCCATTTCCGTCTGCGATGCATAGGATCTGCTCTGATCAATCTTGGTCCTGTGAATGGCTACAGTGTTAATTTCACTAACCTGTACAAATCCATGTTCAAAAGTTACTGTCAGGTTTTCACTTTCTCTTGACCACGCAGTCATATTGCACAGATTAAGACTGCCGACAACACCATTTTTCGTTTTCAGTGTCACGCACATGTTAACACTGGAACCGTCTGAATAATTTATTGTCGAAACTTCTGCAATTTCACCGAAAAAATAGCCCATCAAATCCACAACATGAATAGCTGCCAGCTTAATAAATTCTTCTTCATCCTTACAGAATGCTGTCCCGTCCACACAAAAGTTCATAAAAAATGACGCAGCTTTGCCCAACTCCTGATTTTGAATCAATTCCTTCACTTTCATATAGGATGGGGCAAATCTTTTCATAAAACCAACCATTACTTTTGCATTGTTTCGAACCGCTTCACTATGCAAATACGCCGCCTCTTCCTCGTTCCACCCCAAAGGTTTATCTGCATATACGTTTTTCCCTTTTTTTACACAAGACAAGGCCAGCTTGTATTGATCCTCTGGCTGAGCAACAATTACAACACCGTCACAATCCTCATTGTCAATCATCTTTAGATAATCATCATATGGATTTCCCGCGCTGCCAAACCGAACAAGCGCGTTTTTTGCGCCTGCTGCATTTCTTGTTGCAATGGCTTTTATTGTCACCCCTGCTTCAATCGCTGCAGGGTAAATATTCGTGGTTGCATGAAAGCCTGCGCCAATAAAACATAAATTGCTTTTTTTCATCATATCCTCTTCTCTGCGAATTAAAAATATGTTGTTCAATGATCATTTTTGCCACACCAACGCAAAGTGCATAGCTGTCACATGCTGTGCCGTCACAAGAAATAGGTACCTCGATTATACAATGCTGATGTCTATAAATCTTGCTGGCGATTTTCTCGAAACAGCCGCAGTTTGATTTTCCCTCCTTTACTCTGGCTATTCATCTGGCTCCTGAATCAACAATTCCCCACCCCTCAATTATGGTATAAATAATCCCGTCTCATAACAATCAAATCACAAATATATCTGATGGAATCCACCCATGACCGAAAAAATAAACGCTGAAACTTTTGAACATCTCGTAGAACTGGCTGCACTGGCCCTAAGCGAAGATGAAGCAGTCTATCTGCGCCGCGAGTTAAACAACCAGCTTGACGCAATTGATGAACTGGCTGCCATTCCCCTGGATGAAGACCTGGCGCTCACCGCTCACGGTGTTCCCTACACTGCTGACATCAGCCCCGCGATGCGGACGGATGACTGGCAGCCCACCCCGAATCCCGAAAAGATTGTCGAGCAGGCCCCGCAGACCAACTCCGGCTTCATTGTCGTGCCGGACATTCCCCACACCGATCTGGACTAATCCCATGCAACTTTGTGACCTTTCTGCCCTTGAACTGACCAAAAAACTCCGCAGTGGTGAAGTCTCCGCTGTCGAGATCCTTGATGCCTCACTGGAACGCATTCACGCCGTAGATGGTCGTTCAGGCTCGCTTGAACCCGGTGAAATCACCGCCGAAGACGAGAAAACCCTGCACGCTTTCATCACTCCCACTGAAGACCGCGCCCGCCAACAGGCCGAAGCCGTTGACCAAAAACTGGCAAACGGTGAAGATCCCGGCCCACTGGCCGGCGTGCCCTTCACCGTTAAAGACATCTTCTGTGTGCAGGGAACACCCTCCACCGCCGCTTCAAAGATTCTCGCGAATTTTGTATCGCCCTACACTGCCACCCCTGTGGCGCGTATGGAAGCCGCCGGGGCGATCATGCTCGGTAAGGTCAACCTCGATGAATTTGCCTATGGCTCTTCCAATGAATCTTCCGCCTTCCAACCTGCCACCCGCAACCCCTGGGACACCAGCCGTGTGCCCGGCGGCTCGTCCGGTGGTTCAGCCGTATCCGTTGCCGCCGGTGAAGCTGCGTTATCCATTGGCACCGACACCGCTGGCTCCATCCGCCAGCCGGCTGCCTTCTGCGGCACGGTCGGTCTCAAGCCCACCTACGGGCGCGTTTCCCGCTATGGGCTGATCGCCTTTGGTTCCTCGCTGGACTGCCCGGGCCCCATCGCCCGCAACGTCAGCGACACCGCCGCGATGATGAATGTCATCACCGGCGCAGACAGCCGCGATGCCACCGCCGTCACCCTGCCAGACGAAGACTTCCTCGAAAAACTGGAAGCCGGTGTCAAGGGCATGCGTATCGGCCTGTCCCCGGATTACTTCCGCATTTCGATCCCCGATCCGCAGACTGGCGAGTATCACCTGCAAGCCCTGCCGGAAGAGATAGAAGCCGTGTGCGCCAGACTGCAGCATTGCTGGAATCTCTCGGCGCCATCATCATTGATGATGTCCCCATGCCCAACACCCGCTACGGCATCCCCACATTCTTCGTCATCAGCCGTGTCGAGGCCGCTTCCAATCTGCACCGCTTTGACGGCGTCAAATACGGTTACCGCAGCCCTGAAAAGATCACCGATCTGACCAGAATGTACCGCTCATCCCGCGGCGGAGGCTTCGGTTTGCAGCCCAAGCTGCGCATCCTGATGGGCATGTACGTCAGCGCCGCCCAATACAGCGAGCAGTATTACCAGCGCGCCCTCAAGGTGCGCGCCATGATCCGCCGCGACTTTGAACAAGCCTTCGACAAGCAGGGCAAATACCAGCTCGACGCCCTGCTGACCCCCACCACCCCCACCACGGCCTTCCCCATCGGCGACATCTATGGTGACTCGGTGCTCATGCAATTCGCCGACCAGCTGACCGTGCCTGCCAACCACGCCGGCATCCCTGGTCTGTCCATCCCCGCCGGTTTCGACGGACAGGGATTACCCATCGGCGTGCAGCTCCTCGGCCCGGACTTCTCCGAAGCCAGCCTGCTGCGCATCGGCCGCGCCTACGAAATGGCCACCGCCGAAGAAGCCTGGCGGCAGGTCAAACCACAGGTACTGCAATAATATTTCTCACGCAAGACCGCTTCGCGAAGCGCCAGGTTTTGTAGATCAAAGCGGATTCTCGGTTTCTCTAGATTATCGGTTGGATACTATAAGCGGCTAAGCGGATTTCCACACCAACCAAAGTTTTTCTTTGTATTTACCTGATCTTTACAATCTCACTCGCTGTAAAGCCATCATCGCAAATGAACTCACAAATGCCTCCTTGTTTTTCGCAAGAAAAACGGGGAGGGGTTGGATCTTTGCGTGATAATATATCCTGTATGAAATCCCCATGTCCCCACCTACCGCGTCGTCAAACCCTACCGATCCGCCTACCCTGACCCGCTCATCTTCTCCAAAGGTCAGGTCGTCACCACCAGCACCCGCCAGACCGACTGGCCCGGCTGGGTATGGTGTACAACCGCCAGCGGTGAATCCCGTTGGGTGCCCGACATCTTTCTGGAGCAAACTGGGAAACAGGCCGTCATGCGCCGCGACTATAACCCCATCGAACTCAGTGTACAGGTGGACGAGCTGCTCACCGCTTGTGAACAGGTCAACGGCTGGGCCTGGTGTATCAACATCAATCACCAGCAGGGATGGGTGCCGCTGGAATGCCTGTTAAAGGCATAAGATCATGCTGCGGCGATTATGCGGTATTTTTCACCTGACTGGATTCATCTTCTTGCTGAGCGCCTGCATGGCATCACCCGCTATCCCCGCATTGACCGCTCCATCTCCCACCGCGCTGCCTTCCACCCCCACCACACACCCTACCTGTTACCGCTTTCGCCACATTTACCCCCACTCAACCAACCCCATCCCCCACACACACTTCCACCATCACACTCACCCCCACACCAGCCGCCTGGGGACGTACCATCGACACCATCAACTGCCGCCAGGGACCATCCACGGACTTTCCCATCAGCGCCAGTCTGAATCCCGGCACGGAAGTCCCCCTGCTCGGCGTCAGCCCCGAGCGCACCTGGTGGCTGGTCCGGCCCGCCGGACGGCACCTCGCCCTGCTGGATATGGGGGCCGCTGGTAGACGTCTTCCAGGGCGACCCGGCTGCCGTGCCCCTCGCGGATGCACCACCCACACCCACCCCCATCCCGCAAAACGCCGGTGACAGGGAATTCACCGTCGAAGAATACGAAAATACCCTCTTTGATTTGCTCAACCTGGCCCGGGCGCAAAATGGCCTGCCGCCCGCCGAGCGCAACGCCGCCCTCGATACCGCCGCCACCCTGCACAGCGCCGACATGGCGGAACACGATTTCTTCGCCCATCTCAGCTACGACGGCCGCGACTTCAACACCCGCCTCACCGAGCAGGGCCTGTTCTTCACCAATGGCGGTGAAACCATCTATGCCGGCGGAGATCCCTATCAGGCCTACCACATCTGGATGGGCAGCAAGTACACCGCAACATCATCCTGCACCCGGCCTTCACCTCCCTGGGCGTCGGGGTTGTCTACGCACAGGATGCAACTTACGATGTCTACGTCACCGCCGACTTCGCGGCATTGTATACGCCGTGAAAAGGTCAAAATCAATTTTGCCGTAGGGGCGCATAGCATCCAGTGCTTTGCCGGAAGGCTTGCGTCCGCTCCCCTGTTCGCTAAGAGCATTGCATTAGAAATATTCAACACAGCCTCTATCGCATAATGCGGATCAGATTGAATAGGTTAAAGACCTCAATCCAGTGTTCTGCAGGGGAAAGGTTCTGCGTCCGCCCCCTGGTTCGCTAAGAGCATTGCATTAAAAATGTTCATCAAAGCCTTATCGCATAGTTGCGGAACAGAATGAATAGGTTAGGCTCTCAACCCATCACAAAAAACCGCTCTCCCACTACAGCAACTGGAAAGCGGTTTTTCATTATGAATTGTGAAATATAAATTCTAAATTGACAACACTCTGTCCCCCATGGAAAACCAGCTCATAGATCGACACATCCCCATGCAGGATCTCCTCCCGGCCGGTGAAGCGCGTCCACATCCCCCTCCCACTGACAGCGGAAGGTGAAAACCCCTGAACGGAACTCCTCCGGCCCTCGGAAAGGCGCCTCCCGCGGCACTGCCAGCAGCGCACCCTTGAGGCACTTGCTGAACCCATCCGGGATCTCGTCCACCTTCATCCAGCCGTAGTAATTCATCCCCCACAGCGCCTGACCGTCCTTCCACACCGCTTCCTCACCGATGAAGTCAATATCGCCCAGATAAGTGTCGATATACACATACGGTCCTTCGGCATAACGCAGGTCCTTGGAATTGGGTCTGCTGGGCACGGACAGTTCTCCACCCGCTGCATAGGTCTCGCGCTTGGCGCGCAGCAAGAAAATCAACAAAGTCGTCCATAATTTCCCACCAATCGTTTTTGGGTAATTTGCAGTAGGGGCGATTAGCAGTCCAATCAAAGCATTGGACATTGATCGCCCCTACTGCCAAATATTACTAAACCTCGACCAACTCATACTCCTGAGAACCCAGGCCGATCTCCTCCGCATACGCCAGACTGGCAACCCAGTCTATCTTTCCGTGCAAGGTCTGGAACTTGTCGTCGCCCTCGTTGAAATGCTTGTCCTGCAGTTTGCATCCCTCCAGTGCCTCTGTCGCATTGACCATATCTGCCGCCGCACGGTCCAGCGCAACCGGATCGAAGGAAGCCATGATGCCCAGATTGGGCACAATGGCCGTATCGTTCAATTCCAGCAGTCGCAATCCGGGGAAACGTCAATAATGAAACTGACATGGAAATGCGGCTTGCCCTGCACCACGGCCAGGGTATACTCGGCGATCTTCTCCGCTGCGCTTTCCGCAGCCGCGTCCCATTTCACCTGTGCCGAGTCATACTGGCACACCGCCACGCACTGGCCGCAGCCCACACACAGATCATAATCAATGACCGCCTTCTTGTCCGTGTTCATCGAAATCGCCTGTTCCGGGCAGCTCTTAAAACACATACGGCAGCCCACACAGTTCTCCAGCTTGATCACTGGCTTGGAATCCGAGTGCATCTCCAGTTTGCCGCCGCGCGAGCCGCTGCCCATGCCCAGGTTTTTCAATACACCGCCAAAGCCGGTCACTTCATGACCCTTGAAATGGGTCAGAGAAAGCACAATATCCGCATCCGCAATGGCAGTCCCGATCTTGGCCGTCTTGCAATGCTTTTGATCAATGACCACTTCGCGGTAATCGGTGCCTTTCAACCCATCAGCGATGATCACATCGCAGCCCGTTACCATGCGGTTATAGCCATTCTCCATCGCGCTTTCCAGGTGATCGACTGCATTCGCCCGCCGTCCGGAATACAGGGTGTTGGCATCCGTCAGGAATGGGAGCCCGCCCAGCTCACGCACCAGCTTGACCACCCGCGCCGCATAGTTCGGACGCAGGTAAGCCAGATTCCCCGGCTCGCCGAAATGGATCTTGATCGCGACAAATTGTTCCTTAAAATCAATCGTCTCGACACCGGCCTTGCGCATCAATTTTTCCAACTTGTCCAGCAAATTATTGCCCGGTTTGGTACGTAAATTCGTAAAATACACTTTTGATTGCTCTGCCATAATGCTCCTCTTCCTATAACAATAATGATTTCTTATATTCTATCGTAAACCTTGCAGTCTGTGCGATTCCCCCTGAAGCAATTTCGATTTTTCAGAAAAATCTCCCTCCGGAATTTTTCGGTATTCCCCACCCTTCTACGGAAAAGCCTCCTCGACCAGTTCATGCCGCGCCTCCACCGCATACAATTCCGCCTGCGGGAAGTGCTGCAGCAAAACGGCCGTATCCATATTCAGGAAAGCCGCATCCGGTCCGACCCAGTCCAGCACATTTTCCAGGGTCTCGCGCCCGTCAGGATACACCACCACCAGCGCGCGGCGGAAAGGCCGCAGCTTGATCCCGCGGATCGCCGACTCAGGCATCTCCGCCTGATCAAATGCATACCAGTAGAGCGCATCGATATGCGGCGTGACCACCACCACGTCATCCGGCGTTAACACCGATTCAATATACGCTGTCACCTGCGGCGCATCATAGCCCGGCGGCTGGGTGAGCGGCACGTACTGGTCCATCAACGCCCACCCGCTGACCAGCATCCCTGCTGCCAGTATGACCGCCGGGATCACCCGCAGCACTTCTCTCTCGCTTCTCAAACAGCACCATCAGCCCGCCCAGCAAACCAGCGATGCTGGTCAGGAAGAACAACGGTGCCATCCAGGACCACATGCGGGTCAACGGCTCTGGCCGTTGAACAGCCAGAATGACGCTCAGGGTCATCAACACGGCAACTTGCAGGGGAACCCGCCAGCGGCTCAACCGCCGGTGTAGCAGCAAACCAAGCGCCAGCACCAAACAGCATCACCCACATCACCAGCAGTGGAAAACCGCTCAGCCATTCAATGAAAGGCGCCTGTACCCACCCCCACAACCTGGCATAAAACTCCGCTGGCGGAAGTTCTTGTTTGGAATTGCGCATCAGGAAACCTGCCACCCAGTCCTTGCCAAAAGCCGGCGTATACAACACCAGCGCCAGCGCCACCATCGCCACCCCTGAAGCAGCCAGACCGGATACGCGCCGCAGGAACGACACCCCGGCAGGCCGTTGAAAAACAGCCTGCGCCAGCAGCCACAGATACACCACAGCCAAGGGATAGACCATCACCGGGATCGTCCACACCCCCAAAGCGCCGCACACCACCAGCAGCATCCAGGCCGCCCTGTCTGTTCCCGCCTGCAAACGCAGAGCCAGCAGCAGCGCCCACACGGTGAACAGCATCACCCAGGTATAACCGCGCGCACTCGTTGCGTATAGCATAAACACCGGGGAAATGGAAAACATCCCGGCAGCCACCAGGCCAATTTTCTCGTGATACATCCCCCGCCCCAAAGCATACAGACTTGGGATCAACAACAGACCAGCCGACAAAGCTGGCAGACGCAGCGCCAGCCATCCGCTGCCAAACAGCCGTGTCGAGATATGCACCAGCACAGTATGGAACAGATGGTTATTGACCACATGGTAATCGGAAATGACCTGCCAGAAAGAATGCCGGGCAAATTCCATATACGTATAGGCTTCATCGTAACGCAGTGGTGTACGCAGGCTGAGCATCACCGCCAGCAGGAGATACAGCGCCATCATCCCCGCCAGCAGCCAGCGCTCGCGTTTCGGCAGTTTCGCCGGATGGCAATCCCCCATCAGATGGCGCAGGTCAGGCCCCACACTGCTGCCATTCCGCTTTCAGCCAGTCCAATGTCTGCGGATTCAGCCAGAGCGCCGTACCAAAAATCAGCAGGAGCAACCCCTGCCGCGCCTGGCACCCAGCGCAGACCGCTGTGCAGCAGCGGCGTGAAGATCTCCGCATTGCCATCGCCAGCCAGCCCATCGAGAAAAGTCTTTAATATCACATACGGCAGCACAGCCAGCACAATGGCGCAAAGGCCTGCTGCCCCCGCTCCCCCAAGCCAATCTGATTATCCGCTTTGATCTCTTGTTCTTCGCCTCACCCTTCATAGTTTATATTATAGCGTTTTAGAATCGCAATTCAGATTAATGCTCAATAAGTATTCAACGATCGCGAATGGACCGGTTATCTTTGCCGCCTGGCTGGTTTGCATGATAGAAAAAAGGAAACACCACCAGCCCGCCCGGACAATTGCAGTATAATTTCCCTGTACAGCAAACCAAACCACAATAAAAGAGAATGCACATGACCGAATACGAAGTCGTCATTGGCCTGGAAACCCACATCCAGCTCAACACCAAAACCAAGATATTCTGTTCCTGCAAGGCGGATTCCTGGGAACAGCCCCCCAACACCAACGTCTGCCCGGTGTGCAGCGGCCTGCCCGGCGTGCTGCCCGTGCCCAACAAAACCGTTGTTGAGAAGGCAGTCCTCCTGGCTGCCGCGATGAACGCCGAACCCCAGTCGCTGTCTTTCTTTGACCGCAAAAATTATTTCTACCCCGACCTTCCCAAAGGCTACCAGATCACCCAATACGACCGCCCCATCGCTGTCGGCGGCTATCTCGACCTGCCCATGCCGGAAGGCCACACCCGCCGCGTAACCATCCACAAACTCCATCTGGAAGAAGACGCCGGCAAAACGAAAAACGAAAAAGCGAAACGTTACATCGACTTCAACCGCTGCGGCGTGCCCCTGGTAGAGATGGTCACTAACCCCGACATCCGCTCGGCAGAGGAGGCCGCCCAATACCTGACCCGCCTGCGCCAGCTCCTGCGCTGGCTGGGCATCTCCGAAGCCGACATGGAAAAAGGCCACCTGCGCTGTGATGCCAATGTTTCCATCCGTCCCAAAGGCAGCACCGAACTCAACACCAAAACCGAGATCAAGAACGTCAACTCGATCGATGCGGTGCGTTCTGCCATCCTGTTTGAAACGGACCGCCAGATCCGCGAAGTTGAATCCGGCGGTGAGATCAAGCCCTGGACCCTGGACTGGGACGACAACCGGAAAACCCTGCAAAAAATGCGCTCCAAAGAAACCGAAGCCGATTACCGTTACTTCCGCGAGCCAGACCTGCTGCCCCTGCACCTCGACGATGCGTGGAAAGCCCGCATTCTGGCCGACTTCCCCGAACTGCCTATTGCCCGCCGCCAGCGCTTCATGGACGAGTACAGTCTGCCCGAATATGATGCCGAAGTACTGACCAGCGAGCGCAGCCTGTCAGAGTATTTCGAAGCTGCTGTCACAGCCTATGGCGGTGACCCCAAACAGGTCTCCAACTGGCTGATGAATGACGTCATGCGTATGCTCAATGACACCGGCATCTCCGCCGGGCAATTGCGCCTGCGGCCAGAACATCTGGCTGAGATCCTCAAGCTGGTGGACGCCAAAACCATAAACAACGCCACCGGCAAAAAACTGCTCACGAAAGTGGAGCTGAGCGGTAAATCGCCAGGCGAGATCGTCAAAGCCGAAGGCCTCGGCCAGGTAAGCGATAACTCTGCCATTCGCGAGGTTTGCCAGAAGATCATCGATAACAACCCTGCCGAAGTGGAAAGCTTCCGTGGCGGCAAGGACTCCCTCATCGGCTGGTTTGTCGGCCAGGTGATGCGCGAAATGCGCGGCAAAGCCGACCCGCAAATGGCCCGCCAGATCCTGGGTGAGCTGCTGAAGAAATAGAGCACAATGTAAACAACAAAACGCGCCCTTTTGAAAGTCGAGGGTGCGTTTTTCTTTTAAATATCACGCAAAGGCGCAAAGACGCAAAGTTTGGTTGATAGTATTGAGTATTGTTCATTAATGAATTGTACGGTAATGTGCAAAGAGCAGTAAAAAGTATATCTACTTCAACAAAAGTTTTTCTCTGTGTTTAGATATGGATACTTTTATCCCTGCCATAAAGTCATCGCTGCCCGCGCAATTTCCATATGCCCTCCTCATTTTGCAGCCTCTCCGCAAAATGGGGAGCGCTCCGCGAGGGTGAGGTGCGGCTTTGCGTGAGAAAGAAGTTGTTACTCCCCCTGCTTAGACCCATCCCATCGTTCTTTCAACCGTTTGTACGTCTGCCCCAAATCCTCCGGCAGCACACGCGTATCTGCCACAGACGTCATGAAATTGGCATCCGCCGCCCAGCGCGGCACAATATGGAAATGCACATGGTCAGGCACCCCCGCCCCGGCCACATCGCCAATATTGGCCCCAAAATTAAACCCTTCAGGATGGTATTCCCCACTCACCACCTGCTCGGCCTTGCTGATCAACTCCATCATCTCTGCCCGTGTGTCTGGCTCCAACTGTGTGATCGAGCCAAAATGGTCATACGGAACCACCATCAAATGCCCACTGGTATATGGGTAGAGGTTCAACATTACAAAAGCGCGCTCACCGCGGAACAGGATCAGACTGGCTGCATCATCCGCCTGACGAATCGCCTGACAGAAAATACACTCATTCATTGGTGAATGCTCCATAATATACTCCATGCGCCATGGAGACCAGATTTGCTTCATAATGGTGGTGCCTCCAGATACCATTCTATGTTCATATCCCGTCCGCCAAACCAACCAGCTATTCAGGATAGTATACATTGTACATGATAAATTCTGCAATGTCGCATTTTCACACATTCGTACACCATATCACAACCCGGGTCAATTGTCATACAATCACGGTGAAACTTACTTGCACGTTTACTATATGCATGCTATAATTTTTCTATTAATTCACACAGAATCCAAACCAAGCGAGAATGGTAACGCCTGTCAACAGGTGGAAACAGGCAAGCCAATACCCCTGATGTTTCCTGAATGTTTATAAACGCCACAAATACCTTCCCTCAATATCTGCGCGTGCCGGAAATTCCAGCACGTGTCAACCATTGACCAAATCATCCCCCCAAAAGAGAAAAACATGGACATACTTGAACTTGAAACAAAGCCCCTTGCAGAACTGCGAAAAATCGGAAAAAAGCTGGATATCCCCCGCGCCAATCTGCTGAAAAAAGAAGCCCTCCTGGTGAAAATTCGCCAGACAGAAGCAGCCAATGAAGGTCTGGAAATTCGCGGCGGCATCCTGGAAATCATGAACGAAGGAATTGGTTTCCTGCGCTCCAATTACAAGATCAGTTCAGAAGATGTCTATGTCTCTCAGGCACAACTGCGCCGCCATGCCCTGCGCAATGGCGATATGGTCATCGGCCATGTCCGCCCTCCGCGGGATACCGAACGGCATTACGGTCTGGTCAAAGTCGAGTCCATCAACGGTGTCACCCCGGAAGAGGCCCGAAAACGCCCGAGATTTGAACAACTGACCCCCATCTTCCCTGACAAGCGTTTCGACCTGGAAACCGATCCCAATATTCTTTCCACCCGTGTGATGAACCTGATCGCCCCGATTGGCCGCGGCCAACGCGGGATGATCGTTTCACCGCCCAAGGCCGGTAAAACCACCATTCTCAAAGACATCGCTAATGCGATTGCCCTGAAAAACCCCGAAGTACATCTGATCATTTCCCTGATCGGTGAACGCCCTGAAGAAGTGACCGATATGGACCGCTCGGTGGATGCCGAAGTCATCGCTTCCACCTTTGACGAGCCGGTTTCCTCCCATGTACGCGCCGCCGAAATCACCCTGGAACGTGCCAAACGCCTGGTAGAAACAGGCCGCGATGTCGTCATCCTCATGGATTCCCTCACCCGCCTGGCACGCGCCTACAACCTGGTGGTCAATCCCTCCGGCCGCACCCTTTCCGGTGGTATGGACCCCTCCGCCCTGTACCCGCCCAAACGATTCTTTGGCGCAGCCCGCAACCTGGAAGAAGGCGGCTCTCTGACCATCATCGCCACCGCCCTGGTGGACACCGGCTCACGCCTGGATGATGTCGTCTATGAAGAATTCAAAGGCACCGGCAACATGGAAATGCACCTCTCCCGTCGTCTGCAGGAACGGCGCATCTTCCCCGCCATCGACATCGAACGCTCTTCCACCCGGCGCGAAGAACTCTTGCTGGGTCCGGATATTTTGCAGCGCGTATGGCTGATGCGCCGCATGTACATTCAAATGATTACCCAGCAGCCGAATGGCGCTGGGATGGACAGCTCTGTTGCCACCGAAGCCATTCTGCAGCGATTACATCGAACCAAATCCAATATGGAATTCCTGGAAGGATTAACGGAGGCCATGTGAACATGAATTCATCTCCTCAGGTGCCCGACGCAAGCAAATGGGCACCCATTGCAGCATGGGGAGCAGCCATCGCCATGATGGCCCTAATGGTATTTTTACTGGTAACCCGCACCACCATCGTTGAAGCCATCGCCCCTGCGGCCACCCCCACCGCCATCCCCACGGTCATGGTGGAGGAAGTTGCAGAAGCGGCTCCCCTTCCCTATTTTGACGTTGACCAGCAGGTGAACGCCATCACCAGGGAAATTGATACCCATACCATCATCCCCAACCGTCTGCGCACAGACGTGCTGGAATACACCATTGACAGAGGCGATGCCATCTTTGGCGTAGCCAATCAATACAATATCACCCCCGAAACTGTGCTGTGGGCAAATTACGACCAATTAAACGACAACCCCGATATGATCTCGGTCGGTATGACCCTCCTCATCCCGCCGGTGGATGGCGTTTATTACCAGTGGCAGGAAGGTGACACGCTTGAATCCGTTGCCAACGAATTTGACGCCGACCCGCAGGATATCCTCAACTTCCCCGGCAACAAGCTCGACCTGACCAACCCGGTGATTGAACCGGAAACCTACGTGATGATCCCCGGCGGCCATCGTGAATTTCGCCAATGGCTGGTGCCCACCATCTGGGCTGCCAATTCCGGCGCATCACAGTCCATTGCCGGCCCAGGCGCATGCACCCTTTCCGGCGGCGGCGCTGTCGGTTCCGGTGCTTTTGTCTGGCCTGCCGACAATCATTACCTCTCCGGCAATGACTACTGGTCCGGCCACCTCGGCATCGACGTTGCCACAGCCAGCACCGCCCCCATCTATGCCGCCGACAGCGGCCTGGTGGTCTACTCCGGCTCCATCGGCGGCGGCTACGGCATCATGATCATGATCGACCACGGCAATGGCTACCATACCCTGTATGCTCACTTGAACAATACAAACGTATACTGCGGGCAAAGCGTCAGCCGCGGGCAGCTCATCGCCAACGCCGGCAGCACCGGCAACTCCACCGGGCCTCACCTTCACTTTGAAGTGCGCTACAACGGCGGCTTCATCAACCCCTGGTACGTCCTGCCGTAAAATAACATTCTTTTAATGCAAACACCTCCTTCCAAAAAAGAACTTGGAAGGAGGTGTTTTCTATTTTTTCATGAATATTTTCTCGCCTCAATATTCTATTCACCATTTGATGCTAAATTGCTTTCAAATAATCTCAATTGTTCTTCTTTTGAAGGTTTCTTTTTAGCAGAATGCTGTTTTTATAAAATCTTTCAAAAAATTTCCCCTCTTAATCTCTTGAACTGAATCACATAGATGTCTTTTTCTTTGAATGTAGGCGTAGCCAAGTCTATTTTCACAAAAGCATCCAATGCTTTTCTAATCCAACGCTTTCTTGGATAAGTACACTCACGATGTTTGTTAGATTTATTCCCATAAAGGTTTTGAAGATCTTCTGTAAGTTCATTTAGATCCACCTCAATAAGCCAAGCTTTTTGATCTTCATCAAACTCAACCTCCAACCTTCGTTGCGTTAAAACATTTTGCCAAAGTAATACCATTGTATATTCAATAGCACTAGGTTCTTGGTCATAAAACCGTTTTGAGTTTATCAAACCTTCTACAGAAATTGATTTGCCTAACTGCAAGTGATTTTGCAATTCTAGAGAGTTAAATTTCTCCCCAAATATGTCGAATATGTAAAAATTGCTTTACTTCTTGCTTAACAAAAAATTCGATTATTGAGGTAGGGTTATTGAAATTATCAATATCTCCAGATCCTATCAAGTTCTGAACATATTTGGAGAATGAAATTGACCTATTAACATCAATAAGTAAAGACACATTAGGTTCGGTTAGAAATTCTGTTTCTGTCCACCAACCCTGCAAATCATCATCATATTTTTGCAATTGGGAAACTGTTTTTTCCCATTTATTTTCATGATTTACTCAATGATCGTTTTACTTCAACGATTAATCCCCAGAGAATTATCTACCTGCATAACCACATCAGGAGTCACTATAACAGAGGGTTAATTTTATTTACAGCGCTCGTATTCATCCTTCTCCCAATAGAAACATGTTCCTCAGCAGGCTCTAAAAGAAAAGTACAATATTACTTATTGCTTGAATCGCCATAATTGTAGTTTTATACTCTTCAACTTTTGAAAGCACATCTTCTAAACTAGGAATAGCTTAATTCTGTTTCGACATATTCTTTTACAACCCCCTCACGAAACTCATAAAATATGTAAGATGTGATTCTTTCCAATGCTTCGGGGTGATGATTTAGCCTGAGGAGAAATCAATACACGTTTAGGGGATAAAACCCATAAATCAAATGAAGACCCATCAGAAAAATCTGCAATGGAAGCGTGGTAATATGGATTGCCGTGAAACAAAGCAATAGATGAATCAGGATAACCTTTCATCATTCTTCCAAATCTTCTAATTTCTTCTACATCATCAAAAACATTCGTTGAATATTCAATGTCCAAAGGAGTATTGGTTTGAATCCGTTCGCTAATTCCACTGCATTGATATAATTCTAATCGTTCACTAGCAAAACCTTCTAAAACACTTGTGAAACCTTCTTCTATTTGCTCAAAATAATTATCACAACTAATTTCTCCAAACTTACTAATCTTACCCATGGCAACTCTGGAAAATTTTCCTGTCTTACGATTTTTCTTTTGAATAGCAAATTTTAATGAGGAAAACCATTGACTATTCTCAAGAGCTTCATTGAACATTTCATTTATTGGTTGATCACGCCATACCCTGTCGGTGTTTAAATTGCCGTTTATGCCATTTTTTATGATCTCGATTTAGGATTTCTAACATTGCATCTAAAACATGGATCCTGTGATCTCCTCCCAAGATTGCTTGAAGTACTTCAAATGAATTTTGTATTTCGTCTTGTTCAAAGAACTACATAAATTCAGGGTAAGATTTCTTGACAAATTTTCGCACTACATGGTTCCAAAATGTGGCCTTAGAAACAGTAATAAATCTATACATATTTGAATGCTTGCCAGGAACAATCAACAATAGACCATCAACTATTTCATCCTTACTACGAATAACAAGAACTCGCTGAAAATAACCAATTCGTTTCATTAATTGCTTGAAATTGAACGAAAAGGTGTTTGCAATATCTTCTTTGCCACACCATTTTATCCTCTTTATGGTAAATGACTTGTTCTCGTAAAAGAACATTATTACCCTATCTTCCTGTTAAACATTGACAAAATCTTTTGAAAATCGGATGGGGAACCGGTAAGTCACCTGCAAAAGAAGCTATTGGATTGTATTTTGGCTGAGCAAACTGTCTCATAGCCTTCTCCCATCCGAGTGACAAATCATCTAATATTTTTATTATATAACAGAATATCAAGTGAATATAATAAAATGAAACCCTAATCGAGAAGACTGCAAGGCTCACCTCTCTACAACAAACTCACCGGATCCACCTCAACCCGCCAGTCGCGCAGATCCTTCCCCCGCAACAACCCCGCCGGGTCCGGCCCGCGCACCACGATCTGCCAGCGGTACTCCCCCCGCACGCGGCTGAAGAAACACGGCACCGGCCCGATCAAACTCGTCGCCCGCCGCTCTTCCTTCGCGATCCAGCCCCGCAGTTGCCCCGCCATGCGCCGCGCCGCCGCCTCGGCCTGGTCAAGCTGGCGGTGGCGGTACTCCAGCCGCACCAGACGCGCAAACGGCGGATACCCCAACTCCTGCCGGTATGCCAGCTCCCGCTCATAGAAACCAGCAAAATCATGTTTCGCCGCCGTCTGGATCACATAATGCCCCGGCTGGAAGGTCTGCAAAACCGCCTTGCCGCCCAAAGGACTGCGCCCTGCGCGCCCGGCCACCTGCGTCAACAGTTGGAAGCTGCGTTCGCTGGCCTTGAAATCCGGGAAGTTCAATCCCACGTCCGCCAGCACCACCCCCACCAGCGTCACCAGCGGCAGGTCCAGCCCCTTGGCGATCATCTGCGTCCCCACCAGGATATCTGCGCGGTGGTTGAGGAAATGCGACAGGATCAAGTCGTGCGCCCCTTTGAGCGGGCCGTCTCGGCGTCCCAGCGTACGACCCGCGCCTGGGGGAACAGCTTGACCACCTCCGCTTCCACCTTCTCGGTACCCGTGCCAAAACCCTTGATGCGCTTTGACCCGCACTGCGGGCAAACTTTCGGCATCTGCCGCTGGTATCCGCAGGTGTGGCAGCTCAGACCGCCGGTGCTGCGGTGGTGTACAAGGGGCATGTCACAGCGCGGACATTTTAGCGTGAACCCGCAGTCACGGCAAAAAACATAGGTATCACTGCCGCGCCGGTTGAGGAACAGAATCGCCTGCTGCTTCTTCGCCAGCACTTCGGCCAGCGACGCCTGCAAATTACGGCTGAAGATGGACAGATTGCCCGCCTTCAACTCCTGGCGCATATCGACCACATCCACCGGCGGCAGGGGCAGCACGGCCGTCTCGCCACTGGCGGACAATTGCGGTACGTCCAGTCCCAATCCACGTAACTGGCTCTCTACCGACTTGATGTGCGCCAGAATGCGCACGGGCATCTGCAGCACATCCCAGCCTTCGCGCTCCGCGCGGTGCCGCAGGGCCACATCCGGCGTAGCCGAACCGAGCATCGTCAGGGCACCAGTATACTTCGCATAGATTAATGCGGCCTGCACCGTATGGTAACTCAGCAGGCCGTCCCGCTGATAATACGAGCCGTCATGAAATTCATCCACCACCACCAGACCCACATCGGGCAGCGGCGTGAACAAGGCCGAACGCGGCCCCACGATCACCGGCAGCTCACCGGCCCGCGCCCGCCGCCAGGTATCATAGCGCTCCCCTTCCGACAGCCGCGAGTGGATCACCCCCACCTGCCCCGGGAAGCGTGACAAAAAGCGCCGCACCGTCTGCGGGGTCAGTGAGATTTCCGGCACGAGGATCAGCGCCTGCCGTCCCTGCGCCACCACTTCCGCCGCCGCGCGCATATAGATCTCTGTCTTGCCGGAACCGGTCACCCCGTGCAGCAATACCGGCGGCACCTTCTCGCCTTGCCCGGCCTGCTTCAGTCTGCCTGCCACCTGGTCCCACACGGCCCGTTGTTCAGCGGTCAATGCTGGCGGCTCGGTGGGCTGCCAGATCATCTTCTCCGTCGGGTCGCGGATTTCCTCTGTTTCACCCAGGCTCACCAGACCCTTCTCTTCCAGGCGGCGCAGATCCTGCGAATTTCCCCCGCTGGCAGCATACGCCCAGGAGACATTTACCGGTACCAGTTCATCCAGCAAAAAGCGCAGGATGGCCTGCCGTCGTTCGCCAGCCTGCCCGCGGCCAAGGTCATCCATCTGCGCCGGGCTTCCTCCGGCGGGACGGCCAACTGCACCGTACGCACCGTCTTGGCGCGCGCCGTTGGGGCGGCCAGCACAGGCTTCGCCTGCACCCGTCCGCGCCGCATCAATGCCCCCACCGAAGACTTCCAGTTCTGGTGCGGGAAAGCCGCCGCCAACTGGCGCCCGCGCAGATCGCCGCGCTTTTCCAGCAGAGCGACGATCCGTTCCTGAAAATCACTCAACGGGCGTTCATTTTCATCTTCTTTTGCTGGCAGCAAATGATACAGCGTATCCGCCTGCTTTTTCACCCCCGGCGGCAGCATCAATTCCAGACAGGCCGAGATTGGCGACAGGGTTTCTGATGCCATCTCCCGCGCCAGATCAATCTGAGCTGCCGTCACCACCGGGATCGGATCCAGCACAGCTTCCACCGCTTTCGTCTGCAATACAGAAGCTGTGTCCGTCAATTCCAGCACCACAGCCTGCACCCGCCGCGAACCAAAAGGCACCACCACCAGCATCCCCGGCAAGACCTGCTCCGCCAGTTCCTCCGGCAGATGGTAATCAAACACATCCTGCACGCCGCGTTGATTGACTGCTACGCGAACATACTTCATGCTGTCAGCCGTTTGAGAGACAAGCGTTCGATCCGCTTGCCGTCCATTTCTTCCACGCGGATCAGCACCTGCTGCTTTCGGTCTTCCACCATATCCCCAAGCTGTGGAATGCGATCCAGCCGTCCCATCATATACCCGGCAATCGTATCGTAATATGGGATCATCCAGGGACAGCTCAAAATAATCGTTCACATCTTCGATCAGCAGCAGACCGTCCAGCAAATATGAACCATCGGCCAGTTTTTCAATCTCATCAGTTCCCCTCATCAAACGGTCCCTGCACATCCCCCACGATCTCTTCCATCAAATCTTCCAGGGTGATCAGCCCTGACGTGCCGCCAAATTCATCCAGCACAATGGCAATATGCACGCGCTTGTCACGGAACTGGCGCAGCAAATTGCGCACCGAAAGCAGAATCCGGCACAAAGAAAGGCTCGCGGGACAGGTCTTTCAGTGCCATTTCCTGCGCCCGTCCTTCCTGGAATGCCCGCACCAGGTCATGCAAATGCACCACGCCAATGATCTCATCCAGGTCATCTTCATACACCGGCAGCTTGGTCACAGCATGTTCCACCGCAACCCGCAGCGCTTCTTCAATCGATCGTTTCAACTGGCACAGCGATGATCTCTGTGCGCGGGGTGCTCACCTGACGCACGACCAGTTCGCTGAAATCCAGCACGGCCTCCAGCATTTCCCGCTCCGGCTCTTCAATCACCCCTTCCGTTTCCGGGCCGGTCACCATCTGACGGATCTCGTCCAGAGAATACACAAAGCTATGCGAAGTGTCTGTAGGCAGACCCGCCATCCGCAGCAGCAATCGCGTCAACCATTCCAGCACAGCATTCAGACCACCCAGCACAAAACCAAACAACACGGGTCATTCCTGCACCGGAAACCGCAAAACGCTCAGGGTCCTTGAGTACCACTGCCCCGGCCAATTGCTGGGCCAGCACAACATATAAACCAGTCACCACCAGCAAGGCCGCCACAATCGACACGCCAGGCCAAACCTGTGCCAGAAATATCCAGAAACCACTCAGGGGAATTTGCGTCTAACAGCGGGAGCAGCCAATCGGCCAGCGCCTGCACCCCCAGCACACCCAGGGTAAGTGTACTCAGCACCACCCCAAGCTGAGAAACCGCCAGCATGCGGCTGCGCGCCTGTGGGTCTTCCAACCAGCCGCGCAGCAGATGCACCGCCCGTTACCAGGGGCATCCACACCATCATCCAGCCGCCCACGCCGCGAACCCACCACAGCCAGCTCCATGCCGACAAAAAAACCATTCAATGCGATCAACAGAAAAAATAAAACGATTCGTCCGGGATTCATTGCTTCAATACCACCGCCGCGCCATACCCCACAACCGAGCGCCGGTCGCCGGTCTCCTCCGCTGAATTACTGTAATGCAGCAATTTCACCTTGGTCTGCCCCCAGGAATCTGGATGCCCACAGCACCGCTGCCACCGCCCCTGCGCCGCAGGCAAAACCTGTGCCGCGCTGCTCTGCATCCAGCACCCCGTCAGGAGAAAATGCTTCAATTTGCCCCATCATCACCCGGTCCAACGCATTGGCCGTTTTCTCCGGGTAAAAATGAGAGAGGTCTGTGCTGGCCACCAACAGGGTTTTACGCCCTTTCGCCACAGCGGCCAGGCTTCTGCCCAACCCCATCAACACATGCGGTGAAATGACTGCGCACCATCAACGGCAGCAGTTTGAAAGTCGCCGTTAATGCCCGCTGCAGGAATGGCAGTTCAATTTCCAGGGAGTGTTCGCCATCATTCGCCAACGCGTCTATATCCAGCCCGGTTGCTTCTTCATACGAAGACATCAGCACCTGCAAAGCGTCCTGGTCCACTTCAATCGTACCCAGCGGCGTAGCATATGCCCTGTGGCTGGTGGTCACCACTTCTGCCGGATGATAGCCATGTAGCGGGGAAACCACCACCACCAGATCATAGGAGCGTCCCATCACACTATGAAAAGCATACCCCGCCGTGCGTCCGGAATAACGATACCCGGCATGCGGCGCAATCACCGCCACCGGCTCGCCTTCCAGTTTTTCTGCCTCTGCTGCGCCTAACAGAAAACCATCAATCTGCCCGGCCAGCTTGGCTGCGTCTGCCGGGTACCAGATTCCCGCAATGGGGGAAGGGCGAATTTTTGCTGCTGCTGTCATCATCGATCCTGAAAATTACGTTGGTTGGGTGTCATTTGTTCCTATTGTAGCATAAGGAATCCAGGCTTAACCCAAACGCAGGGACAGCAATTTCAACCTGTCCCTGCGGTCAAAAATTCACTTTTCCACTACTGTTCCAGCACCTGCCTCACATTGCTAAATTCTGTCATGACCTGTTCAATATCCGCCAGCGTACTCATCTGACCAGCAACGGATTTCATTTCAATCCGCCGGCAAAGCGCTGTCATCAGGTGCGCACCAAAAATCGCACTGCTGGATTTGAGCGCATGTGAAACACGCATCAATCGCCGGCAAATCATTTTCCTGAATGGCTTTGCGCATCTCCTCAATCTGTACTGGCGCCGTCGTGAGGAACACCTCGATCAATCGATTGGCCCCGGAACCATAGCGGTCCATCAGCTCTTGCACCTTTTCCGTCTCCAGCACCAGGCTGCCCGTCTTTGGCATCAGGTCCTGCCGCTGTTCAGGAACAGAAATATACGGGCGCTGGCTCAAGGCCGACATCAGCGCCTCAATCTGGATGGGCTTGCTGATGTAATCATCCATACCTGCTTCGAATACAACGCTCCGCATCTTCCTGGAAGGCATAAGCCGTCATCGCGATGATGCGCAGATCGGGGTATCCCGGTTCAGCAGCGCGGATTCTCTCTGTGGCTTCCAGCCCGTCCATTTCCGGCATCTGGATATCCATCAACACCACATCATATTCTTTCTCTTCCAGCGCCCGTAACACTTCAACGCCATTTTCAACGATCTCAGCTTCATACCCCAGCCGTTCAAGAATATACAGCAGCACTTTTTGATTGACCGGATTATCCTCTGCCGCCAGCAAGCGCAGCGGGTATTGTTCGGCAAAATGCGAATCGATCGATTCGGTGATCGTGATTGGCTTGACTTCCACAGGCTCTGAGTTTCGGCCCCATCAAACCCAGCAAGACATCATGTAATTGCGCCGATTTCACCGGCTTGGTCAAATAAGCAAACAACTTGTCCTGCGACCGCGCATTCTGATAATAATTCAATGAAGTTAAAATCACGATTGGCACATTCTTGAACGCCGGCATCTTGCGGATCTCACCAGCCAGTTCCAGCCCATCCATGCCTGGCATCTGCATATCCAGCACAAACACATCACATTTCTGGATCTTCTTCCAGCAATGCCAGCGCAGCATCGCCCGATTCTGCACTCAAGGGAATCAATCCCCAGGACTGAAGCTGTTTCGAAAGCACAAATCGGTTGGTGGCATTGTCATCAACGATCAGTGCCCGCTTGCCATCAAAGATCGTCTCATCTGCTGTGGCCGTGAAGACGGGCGCACATGCGCCACAGTGGCCGCAACAGTAAAGTGGAAAGTAGAACCCTTGCCAACTTCGCTCTCGACCCAAATTTGCACCCCCATCATCTCTACCAGGCGGCTGCTGATTGCCAGCCCCAGCCCTGTGCCGCCATATTTGCGGGTTGTCGAGCTGTCCACCTGTGAAAAAGTCTTGAACAGGCGGTCCATGCGGTTCGGTCGGAATACCAATGCCGGTATCCTGCACCGCGAAATGGATCTCGTGCTTGTACCGGGTTAGTTCTTTGCTTTTACAGCAACGAACACTTCCCCTTCTTCGGTGAACTTGACCGCGTTGGTCAATAAATTGACCAGCACCTGCCGCAAGCGCACCACGTCCCCCAAAATCGTGGCAGGTACATCATCATCAATATTGTAGATCAGATCAATCGGCTTATGCTGCGCCTTGGAAGCCACGATATCCAGCGACTCCTCCACACAGGTGCGGATGCTGAATGGCTCGTTCTCCATCTCCATCCGGCCAGCTTCAATCTTCGAAAAGTCAAGAATGTCATTGATCACTGTCAGCAGCGAATCGCCGCTCGTGCGGATCGTTTCCACAAAATCCACCTGTTCTGTACTTAGGTGGTATCACGCAGCAAATTCACCATACCGATAATGGCATTCAATGGCGTACGGATCTCATGGCTCATATTCGCCAGAAATTGCGATTTCGCGCGTGTCCCAAGCTCAGCGACTTCTTTCGGCCTGCCGCAACCGCTCTTCCATTTTCTTGCGTTCCGAAATATCGATCACCGAAACAAAAACCTTGCCCCAGCTCTCCTCATATCCCGGCGCAACATGCAGCCGCCAGGCGGTATGGATCACCTCGCCCTTCAAATTGCGCTGGTCACTTTCGGTTTCAAATCGCAATGACCCACAAGCCAGTGAAATGATCTCTTCCCGGAAGGCTTCCAGGCTTTCCGACCGCAAGATCGTCTGTAAATTTTCAAATACTTCCTGTTTGCTGGTAGCCCCCGACATTTCCAAAGCGGCCTGATTTACATTGACCACTTTGATTCGCTGCAAGCATTGCAACACATCATCGGCATTTTCAGTGAAATATTTGCGAAAATCTGTAACACCGGATTCCGTAATTTATCCACAAATTTTTTGATCCTCAGAGAAGTCCTCTTCCCACAATGCAGTGGGCGAGTCCTCAAACAGGCTGCGGAACTGCGCCGCCTGCGCTTTGACGATATCTTCCGTCTGTTTGTACTCGGTCAGGTCTTCCAGCAGCACGATCGCCCCAATTTGCTCGTGCTTCACATTGAACTGCGGCACGATATGCAATTGCAGATAAAACTCTTTTTCCGCAAACGGGACATACCATGTATCAATCGTTTGAGGGTGGCTTTCTTCCAATACCGACCGCAACGGCAAATCAAGTTGGGCGTCCACCACGCCGGGCAATTGCAGCATATTCAATTGCTCAGGCGCAGGCTCATCCTGCAATCCAAAGATGAACAACGCCGTGGGATTGGCCTCAACCACTTCTCCGCGCATATTGATCAATACGATTCCGGTAGGCACCTGCTCTCATCAATACCCGCAGCCGCTCTTCAGATTCCTGCATCGCATGCAGCATTTCCTGCCGGTTGGAAATATCATGAATGATTGCCAATACGCAATCCTGTTTATCCATTTCCAATTCTCGGGCTGAAATCAACACATCAATTGCGCTGGCCGTTTTTGCGGTTGAATCTGCGCTTCAATAATTATGTGCCTTGCCTTTTTCTTTCAACACTCTCAGCAAATGTGACCAATGTTCTGCCTTCGGGCCAAATATTCAAACTGGCCAACGAACTGGCACTTACCTCTTCCTTGCTGTAGCCAGTCAATGACAAAAACACATCATTGAATTCCAGTATTTTCGTATCGGCAATACGTGTGATGGCAATCGCATCCGGTGAAGTAAAAAATGCCTTTGAGAACTTATCCTCTGATACTGCAAAGCAGATGCAATCCGATTGCTTTCGGTAATATCGTTATATAGAACCAGCATACCCGCTTGCCCGGATTCAACTTTCACCGGCACACAATATGCTTCCACATCCACCAGATGACCATCTTTAGCCCGTCGCTGACCGAATAAATGGATCTTCTCGCCTTTGCGGGCACGCTGGAAAATTCCTTGCGAAATATCCCGCTCCTCAGGTAGAGCAATCAAGTCATCGAGGCGTTTTCCCAATCACTTCATGCGTAGGATATCCAAATAATTTTTCAAAAGCAGGGTTAACTTCACGAATCAAATCCTCTTCATCCAGAATAACAACTGCAATCGGATTGGTGTCTACCAATGCCTGGTAATACTGTTTTTCCTCCAAAATCTCTTTGGTGCGCTTGGATACCTGTCTCTCAAAAGAGGTCTTCACCGACTCCAGTTGCTGATTTCGTTTTTCCAGTGCGTCCCGCATATGGGAAGCCCGGGCAATCGTTCGCCGAAAGAGAAGAAGCAAACAACATCACCATCACCAGATACGCATACTCCACCACATAGGGGAAAAGAATATAATCCAGAACTGACAGCGGCATCACTCAATGCTGCAGACAATCACCAACAGCAAACCAAACAACAACCGCCAGCCCTGCTTATGTCCCTTCCAAATAAAACGGATCACCAATCCCAGGAAATAAACATAGACCAATGAACCCACGATACCAACTGAATTTGTATTACAATCCCCGGCAACACTTCATAGTAGGTCACGGTCAAATTAAAAGGTAGCACAAATGGACTTTAACCAGATGACTGATCAAGCAAAAATGATCAATTCACTGTGGTCATAAAGTTGATAACCGGAGAAAACCAAGGCCAACCAAATGGTAACGCAAAAATCGGAAGAAATTTTGGAGCGGTACCGGGTATAAAAGACAATAAACCACATCAAACATTCAAGAGCAAAGGCGTGACAGTAAACTGCAGCTTTTGCCAATAGGCCCCCTGTGCTACAGAATGCGCGTTATATAACCCCACGCAAAATGCCGCATACACACTCACGGAAAAAGCGGTCAGCGCCATCATCAGGTTTTCGCGTCGTGACATTCTCCCGAAAAAGATCAGGAGAAAATAAACCCCAAGGAAAAAAGAGACGCCGGCTGCCACAAGAGCTGGCGCCGAAATGATACTGATCATGAATCGTGTCCTTTACAGGAGGCTTCTACCATGATACCTCTTTAATGTACAGCAAGGATTCAAAGATGAGCAAAATGTAGCTGTATATCTCCTTGCAAGTTCCGTACCTGAACACAAAAAACAAAAGCACCTTTTTCGTCAGACAAGGCACTTGCAATATTCCCACCCTCTATTTCAGTATACCGTGTAAGAATTGCCCAAGTCAAACAACTCTTATTCCTTTTTAAGGAAAACAGTACAAGTGCGTAGAAAAAACCCAACCTGTCACCATTCTCAAAAAATGAGTATACTTTGGAGGCAGATAAATTCAAATCCACAAGAGATGCAATATGACCAAAAAAACATTAAAATTGATCGACGTCGGCGGATCGCACCTTGAAATCGGCCGCCAAATTGGTGAAGCCTGTGCGGAACAAATCCGAAACAGCATTGAAAACGGGCACAAATTGATCCATGATGCCCATGACGAACTCCATTTGAACTGGAAAGGTGCGCGCATTCAAGCCCGAAAATACATCCCCTTTGCCGAGGAACGTTATCCCAAATATGTCGATGAAATGCGCGGCATCGCCGAAGGTGCAGATGTTAAATTTGATGATATCGCTGTATTGAACGTAATGGAAGGTGTCGTCTCCGATGCCTTACACCTTACCAAATGTACCAGCTTCGCCGTAAACCAGGAACGCACAGAAAACGGTCAGGTTCTCGTTGCTCACAATGAAGACTGGGTTCCTGAAGACGAACAGGATGTTTTCATTATTCGCGCCCGCCCGGACGATGAGCCAGCTTTCCTGGCAATGACCTATGGCGGTGCTGCTGCCGAATATCGGCATGAATGCGGAAGGGATTGCCCAATGCTGCGATTCAGTCACCACCACTGACAAGCGCATTGGCATTCCCCGCATCATTGTTTCGCGCGCAGTGCTGGCTGCCCGTACACCAAGCCAGGCGATCCGCAGCGTACTGATCCCCCATCGAGCCGCTGGATATAATCACCTGTTGGTTCACGAAAGCGGAGAGCTATATTCTGTCGAAGTCTCGGCGCGCAATTTTGCCCTCCTCTATGGCAGTCAGGGCTACATGGTACACACCAATCATTTTCTGGACCGGAAAATGGAGAAGATTGAAGCGGAACCAGACGAGTTGATCAATACCCGCGTACGTTACTGGCGTGCACATCGCTTGATCCAGCAGAACCAAACAACATTCCACCTCATCCCTGCAGAACATTCTCAAGGACCACGTCAATTATCCGGATTCCATCTGCCGGCACGATAACCAGGGATCACCCCTGGAACGGGAAAAAACCATCATCTCCTGGTGATGGACCTTACCCATCGCCAGATTCACGCCGCCTGGGGAAATCCCTGCGAAACAGAGTATCAAACATTTCTCGCTGGACACACCAACAAGCGACTGAATAACCTCCCAAGAAAAAATCATCCCTGTGCTGAGTACAGGGATGATTTTTGTTCTCTCAATCTTGCCGTTAATGCGGATTGGTATGGAATACCACATCCCACAACGGAGAAGAGACGCCATACCGTTCATTGGGTGTTTGAAAATGATGCTGCATGTGATGGCGGCGGATCGACTTCCAATACCCTTTTCGCATCTGGAAGTGGTGCATGGCATAATGAAGCAAATCGTATACCAGATAACCTGACAGAAAACCGGCAAACAAGGGGGCAATCAGAAACGCACTGTCCAACATGATCCCCAACACCAGCCAGAACAGACCAAAGAATAAGGAAGCCAGGGGGATACTCAACACCGGCGGCATTACCAGGCGGGTCTTGCTGCGCGGCTGGGCATGATGAACACCATGAAAGAGGAAGAATATCCGTTCCTGGCGCGGCGTACGCGCGGGATAATGAAACAAAAACCGGTGCAGCACATACTCCGCCAGCGTCCAGATAAAAACTCCCAGCAAATAGATTGCCGGGAACCAGCCCAAACCGGTCTCAACCGGCCATAGTCCAATCCCCCGCCAAATAAATAAGATGACCACCGGCAGCCACAAAAATAATACCACCAGCGGATTGATATGCGTAAAGAATTCCAGGAAATCGGATTCGAACAAGCGGATGGGCTCATCACTGGTATTGATCTCATGTTTTGCCATAGCAGTGCCCTTTCACTATAAAGACTTTAATGCATATTTGCGATCAGTATAGCATAAGCCAGAGATGAAAAATTAAACGATTTTCAATCCGCTACATCGACATACCAATCAGGCGAAGGTAAGCTGCCAGATGTTGATCAATCGCGGCATCCAGGGAAAATTCTGTTTTCACATGCGCATATCCTGCCGCAGCTCGCTCCCGCCACAAGTTGTTTTCCAATAAGGTTTTCAATCCCAGCTCAAAATTCCCATCTGCGGCATGAAACTCCAAAGCGGGAAGCAAAACCGTCCGGATCAACCTCACTCAGAATAGCGCATCCATTCGCTGCCGCTTCAAGGAATGCATTGGGCAGTCCTTCGCGGGCGGAAGTATTGACCAGCACCCAGCTATCACGGAGCACCTGTGCATGGGCAGCGCCAGTAAATTGATCAAGGAATCCCATCATCTCTACATTCTGCAGACGACCATACCGCTGGCGCAGTTCCCGATCCCATTCAGGATCCCGGCTGCGTCCCACAGCAATGAAGTGGACCTGTGGGAAGGCTGCCGCCAGCTCAAAGAAGATATGCGGGCGTTTGCGCCTGTCCAGCCGCCCCAGCAAACATACAGTTGGCTCACTGCTTTTCTCCACATCGGTGGGGATATCCACCGGCGTCGGCAAAAATTCCGGTGGCTCCCTGAACCCATATTTCCCGACCACGATCGGTTTCAATAGCTTCGCTGCCGCATAACGCGCATCTGCATGACGCACTGCATGGTGCACAAGCAAATTATCTTCATAAAGAATATTCATCAACACTTGAGACCGGCTTAAGGAAGGCAGGCGGTACTCTGTCCACCAGTCAGTAATGCGCCGTGTGTCACGGAAAGTGACCATATGCTTCTTCTGCGGCATCGCCTGTCGGGCCAGGAATGTCCCAAATGACGGCTCTTCGGAATGATACACATCGGCATCAATCGTTTTATACAGCCGGTACTGTTCCATCATGTCAGTTTTTGCAAAACTCAAAACGCGAATGCCATCCAGAATTTCCTCGGGTTTCTGATCCTGGCGGCGCGGTACAACGGCCGTTACCCGCACTCCGCGCTTTACCAACTCGCGACCAATCAAGCGCGTTGCCCGGCCAAAGCCGCCGTATTTTCCCCACGCGAATATTTCAACACAAATCAGACAAACATGAAGGGAATTCTTTTGCGTCACATTACCTCAACCTATGCCTGTATGGAGACTTTCAGGAAATCTTGCTGACCACCTCCAGCAATAGCGATACCAGCAAATTTTCCAAGCAAGAAACAATCTACTCCCTGTTTTTTAAAAAGGTGATCCCCTCCAGCGCACCGCCCACAAGCCCAATAAAAACCGCCCGCGAGAACAACACCAGCGGCATGGCAACCGCATAAGCAGTGTCGACCCCAATCGCCAACAGCAGTGCCCCGAGGCTGATCTCCCGCAGGCCAATGCCCAGGCTAAAATTGAAAGGCAAATTATTTGCCAAAAATACCAGGGTAAAAACCATGCCGAGCTGACCAAACCCTGTCTGCATGCCAATCGAGCGCGCAATCAGCAAATATGCTCCCAAACGGATCATCTGGGCCAGCAAGCCCAGAACGGATAGTTGAAACTGGTCTTTCACACTCATTTGCCCAATCTCGGCAAATGACTTCAGCGTTTTCAATGTATATTTTAATACAAAAGAAACCAGCGAGGTGTTCTCCAACTTATTCTCTGGTTGGCGAATTTGCCGCAGGATCAAAAGACTCACCCGAGGAATGAGCAGCAAAACGGCAAACAGCACGAGCAGCATCCCCCCCAACAGGAGATAGCTTTCCTGAGCCCGCTCTACCGATGCAAAGACAAGGAAACACAGGCTCATCAGGATCACGATGAAATTCATGAAAATCTTGTGATAAGTGATCGCCGCAAATGCCTCCACCGGCTTGCTGGAATATTTGGCGTAGCGGTACAAACGCATCCCGCTGCCCACCACAGAGGCAGGCAGCACAATCACATAGAACAGTATGGTCAAATTGATCCAAACGATGCGACCCACACTCAGCTCAAAATCATGCTGGTCGGTAATCAGTTTAAAGGTCAAAGCAACCAGAACATGATATAGGAAAAGCCAGCAGATAAGATGCGCCAAGCAGCACGGGATCCACCGTCTTCACGACGGCCCATATCTCTGTCCAATCCAGGGAAAAACCTAAAAAGACAAACAAAGCCAAAAACAGCAGCCCGGCAATCCATTTGCGGGCTTTCACAATATGTGGATCTTCATCCGTGAAAAGAGTTTTCAGTTTTTGGATATCCATCAACGTCCAGTAAGGCAGTTCAGGTTAGAATAATAGTCAAATGACAATTATACTGGAACATAATACCGTCAAATTGAAGCAAAAAGCTTGGCATGGCGATTGCCCTCTAATGCTGAGCTTCCCCGCTGCATGGCAGGTGGAGCTCATCGGCGATCAAGCCCTGCCTGCATTGACTGCCGCAGACCTGCAAGCGGCTATCAAACGGCCCATTGAAAGCCCATCTCTCGGCTCGCTGGTACAAGGCAAATCCAACGCTATCATCCTGATTGATGACCTCAGCCGCCCCACGCCTGCTGCTGACCTGCTTCCCCCTGTTATCGATGAACTACTCAGTGCTGGCCTGCGTGCTGAACAGATCAGCATCCTCAGTGCAGGCGGCACACATCCCCCGGATGAACAGGAAGCCCTGGTAAAGAAAACCGGCATATTGCCTGATGGTATTCAGGTATACACCCATAACAGCCACAATGACCTGGCAGCTCTCGGCATCACCAAGCAAGGCACCCCTATTCACATCAACCAGAAAGTAGCCAACAGTGACCTCAAAATTGGTATCGGCTGCATCTATCCCCACCCGGCTGCCGGTTTTTCCGGTGGAGCCAAGATCATTGCCCCCGGTGCTGCCGGCAGTGATACCATCCGCATCATGCATGACAAATGCCGCGGCGCGCAGCATCGCGCCGGAAGCATTGAGACAGAATTTCGTCAGGAGATTTCGGGGATTGCTGAACGCGTAGGTCTGAACTTCATTGTCAACGTCACCCTCAACCAGCAGCGCAGCATTTCAGGGATATTTGCGGGTCACCCCCAACATGCTTTTGAGCAAGGCGTGGCCTTCGCCCGCCAGCAATACAGCGTCCCACCGCCCCCGCATGCCGATATCATCATTGCTGACATGTACCCTTTTGACATCGATTTTCAAGTTGCTTTTGACCGCGGGTTATGGCCGATTGAAATGGCTGGCCGCAGCACAACCAAAGTCCTGCTGGCAAGCTGTCCTCAAGGCATGGGAGAGCACGAGCTCTTTCCTGTCTCAGACCCCTTCTTCCCGCGCCTCAAGCGCCGTCTGCAAAGCCTCAGCCCTGCCGACCTCTTCCGTCTGGGCATCCGCCTGCGTGCCATCAAGAAAATCATCCGTCGCAAGCAAATGCAGGTGTTCATCCTCTCACAAAGTTTGCAGGAGGGAGACCTGAAAAAATCCTTACCTCAAAGCCAAATTCTGCCCGATTGGGAAAGCCTGCTGCAAGTGCTGCTCCAAAAACATGATGAAAATTGTCCCGTACAAGTAGTCATTTACCGCTGTGCGCCGCTGATGCTGCCCACATCTAAAGGGGAAAAATGAACACGACGCTAAAACAACTCAGCATACTCACCACCATTGAGGCCAACCACGGCTCCTGTATTTTCAATGCCGCCTTAAATAAAATGCTCACCGAGCTGCTGCCACACTATCAGGTCAACTTCCTGCGTTCATTAACGCCAAGCTGGTATGCCTACGAAATGCTTCGCGCGCTCAAACCGCAGCCCGGAATTCCCCTCTATAACCTCAAACGCTATTCACGCCTGATGCGCTCCAGCAAAGAACTGCTGGATATCGAACCCTTCTTTTCCCCCGGACGGCACAACTACAAACAATTAATGCAGGAGTTGGCTGACCGGCAAAAAGATGCCCTTGTGGTTGCCAAAGTAGTCTGGGATATCGCAAAGATTTGGCAGACACCAAATTTTCCCAATGTCTTTTGGCTTTCAGAGAAACTGCCTGCCATCAAAATGGCCTATGCCGTCTCGGCTCACCGCACTGATATGTCACTCTTCCGTCAGCATAAAGAGGAAGTCCTGAGCATTCTCAGCAGTTACGCCATGATCGGCGTACGCGATGACATCACCCTGCACATGCTGAGGGAAGCTGGCGTGGATCAACACACTACCGTACAAAAAGTGCTTGACCCGGCTTTCTTCTATCAACCCCGCCCGGTTAACACCCGTGCCTTGCTCAACAGTCACGGCATTGACGTGGATCGTCCTATCCTTGGTATGCTCTTTTATGGCAAGCCAGAACTCTCCAAAGCCATCTGTGAACACTATCATCAGTGCGGCTTCCAAATCATCAACTTCAATATGCACAATCCCTGGGTTGACCTCAACCTCGGTCATCTGGTAGACGCCTTTGAGTGGGCGGCTCTCTTTGAAGAACTGGACTTCTGCATCACCGACCGCTTCCACTGCTCAGTGATGTGCATACGCAACAAGCAGCCCTTTGTAGGCATCGAGCCCTACAAACCCCTCACGCTGGAGAACAGCAAAGTGCGCCAT
The DNA here is from genome assembly GCA_963753895.1 of uncultured Chloroflexia bacterium. Classification (GTDB taxonomy): domain Bacteria; phylum Chloroflexota; class Anaerolineae; order Anaerolineales; family Anaerolineaceae; genus SMBSF63. Next base: position 309,021 of record CAVWEE010000008.1, read on the forward strand.
ATCCTGAAAGACTTTGATCTGCTGGATGCGTACCAAAACACCCTGGCAGAGAACTTTAACCTCCCCGACTTCTTCGAAACCTGCCAGCACATGGAAGACAACTGGGATGCGTCCTATGCCCCCCGCATCGAAAAACTCCTGCCCGAAAAAATGGCTGAAAGCCAAGCCTTTTTGCAGGCTATGGCAGATCGCCTCGCCTGATCAGGGCAACAGTCCCCGCAGGATTTCAACCTCAACAATATACTCTGTCAAAATCGTTTGCAAAGATTGAATATGTGTCTGTGCCGCGGTCAGGGCTGCTTCTGCCGAGGTCAGCGCCGCTTCCAACTGCCAGATGCGCAGCCAGGCCAGCACCTGCCCCGCCGCCAGCAGAATGACCGCCAGCCACAGCCAGATTGTCCGCACGCGTTTGGGCGGCACGGGGCGCGTGATCACTGCCACCTCCGCGGCTGATTCCTCAGCTTCCTCTTCCATCGCCGGCTCTGGCACAACAGGCTCTTCCATCACCCCGATTTCTTCTTCCCGCTCCTGCCAATCTTCAAATGCGCGCAGGATGAACGCATCCGCGTCACGGCCTGAAACCACCTCCCCCAATGCCTGTAGAGCAGCCCTGTTTTCCGGGTTGATCTCTGCCACAAACTCAAGGCACTTTTCCTTCTCCTCCGGCAGGCGCTTGCAGGCCGCCAGCAGCAGCCAGGCGGCTTCACTGCGCGGCTCTTTGCGGATCAAGCCCGTCAGCAAACGCTCAGCGGTCTGCGTCTCGCCAATCCGAATAAACTGGTAAGCTGTGATAAGCAAAGATTCCTCTGGCATACAACCCTTCCTGTGTGGCTAAATAATCAGGCCCTTCGCCTGATCTGGCACGCTTTTATTCTACCGGAAATTGCCCCTCCCCTGCGTGAGAAAAACTTAACCTTTTGAACTGCGTTCCATTGACCCCAAGCCAAAATTGTTATATAATGAGGCGCACAAAAAATATGGCCCATTAGCTCAATTTGGCAGAGCAGCTGATCTAATCAGCGTGTTGAGGGTTCGAGTCCCCCATGGGTCACCTTAAAAACGACAATCATTTTGGGTTGTCGTTTTTCGTATTGAGCGCCCTCGAAAGGGGATAGTATTCGAGTCCCCCATGGGTCTCCAAACAAAAGCCTCGGATATTTCCGAGGTCCTTGTTATTCCCTGTGAGCGCCCCACAAGGGGACTATGTTATTATCCGCTGGGTTATGCCAGGTGCCCCACTACCTGCGTCAAAACAATTTTCTCATGTTCTTCCAGTTGCATCAATTCACGCAGTTTGTCCCGTTTAATCAGGGACCAGGACCACCGTGCCCAGGTTGGCAGCAGTGCAGTAAAGGTACACATTCTGGCTGATGAAGCCGGTGTCCACCCAGGCGCTGAAGCGTTTGGCTTCCTCACTTCGCAGGAAAGGGCTCTTCATTCTTGACAGGTCAGCGACATAGACCAGGCCCATCGGCGCAGCCTTCATCATCTTCTGCGAACCGATATGCTCGCGGATGTCCTCGGAGAGGGTTTGCACCAACGCATGCTCTTCTTCATCATACAGGAACACGCCATTCTCCAGGAGCACATACACCCTGATCTCCTGCGCGTTGCATGCCGAAGGGGCCGTGCGCTTGCTTTTCACCTTCCCGTATTTCTCCTTGGTGATGCCGCAGGCGGCCCACAGCAGGTTGGACAATTCCTGCTCTGAAAGCGGTTCATCATGTCCATTTTCTATTGGAACGCCTTTGCTCCAATGCTTTCATCAAGGGAAATTCAAGATCTTTTTGCGCTTCGGGGAGTTTGATAGATTGCGTCACATTCGTCCCGCTTTCCTCATTTTCTTCAGCTGCCAGTGAATAGACGGATAACGATGGTTTCACTATCATTGTACATAAATAGAATTTTTTGTATTTCGAAGGTAACATTGCAAATCGCTACCAAAAGAACCAGATCAACCCGGGACATAATCCAGTACAATAAACATCATACTCAGTTTTCTCCTGGGAGATATCCGATGAAAAAGTCCGTGATGCTTTTCCTTATACTTGTCACTTCACTCACTGCCTGTGCGCCGGCTGAAGCCCTGGCAACCGCCACCGTGCCGCCGACAAGCACACTCGTCCCCCCGGCGACAACTCCTATTCCCCCGACGCCAATTCCTTTTGCACTTGAAGCGGCTTTGGCGATAAAGCCATCAGACGTGCCAATGATTGCAGGCGATCAAGAATTGCCTTTGCCTTAGATTCCGTTAACAGAAGTAATTGAACCACTGGCATCTATTAATGAAGAGCTGACTTATATCAAAGATATCATCATGACAAATGTCTCGGACGTAGCGAGTGTTGATTATTACGAAACTCGAGATGGAATATGGCAAGCTATGTTCGTGCCTCGTGATGGCAATGGAAACATGAAGTGGTCAAAAATTTGGGATCGGGGATGGCAGACAGGGCAATCGGCTATATACTTTACATTTGAAATCGAGAAGGAATTGTAGATGGGATTAATCCAGCAATGAATCTATTTTCGGGTAATCCCTAATTCAAAAGATGCAAGTATTGTATGGGGAGACACAGGGTCTAGCGAAAATCTTAAGCCAATCATTGTGAAACACCCTGTTACGCTTGAAGATGGACGAGAAGTGTATGCTCTGTATTTTGACAAGGAAGCAAATCAATGGAGAATAGTACCTGAGTTGATGAATGATTCAGGGCTGGTGGTGGTAGGCAAGCAAATAATGATGCTTGGTAATGAAGGAAGTTTGAATGTATTGGAGATTGAAGGCGCAACTGAGTATAAGATCATTGATGAATATTTGACGGCAGTAAATGATAAAAATGAGGAACTGGCTATTTTTGATGAAGCAAATCAGGAATGGGTAGATGTGAGATATAGAAGTTGCTTTGATCCAGAGTTGATTGCCAAAGTGGGGGCAAATTTTGAGAAAGAAACAGGGATGACGATAGATGAGGCATATGAGATATTTTCCGATAAACATGAGGCTAATTTGATGAGTTCTGCTTATGATAAAACAAAAGGGACTCATTTATGGAGATTTATGTTTCTTGGTGGGACGGAGTTTGAAGTATCGGTTGGACACATCACAGGAATGAAGGAAGATGTGGTGGTTTGTGCATATGTGTTGAATAAGTTCATTTCTGAGGATCCAGTTCCTCTGGTAGTGGGGGGAGTCATTAATGGACAGTCATATGCTTCGACTTTGATAGATGCTTTTACAGATGCGGTGCCTACGGATAGTATATTTGGTTTTCGAAATGTAGAAGAGATGAGGACTTTTATAAAAAATAATATACCTGCTGGTTCTTTGGTATTTGGAAAAATGCTAACGCTTTCTGGAGTGGAGAGTGCGGAACAAGCAAATTTTGAGAATTCTGGGGTGCGTGTTGAAGAAGTTGCTCAAGTTGTGTATGATGCTGATCTTTTAGCAAGAATTTTAAGGGAGTACACGACTAATACAATGATGGACAGGATGGATGAAGGCGATATTGGGATTATGGTATCTGATCTTGGGGTGTATTGGGGGAGGGATAAGATATTGGGGATAGACGAGGGTTTAGCAGAACCTTCTGAATGACCGGTAAGTAAATGCCATTTATAAGACGGAAATGGAACGGCGAAATCCCGATTTCATTTGCGCCATGAAGGGATTTTTTCGGGCCGGGCAGGGTCTTATCAAAGCCTTTGCCCATCACCATTCCCAGGGACTCGGCGGTGAAAACCAGCCTTCTGATAGCAAAAACGGACTGGAATACCAGTCCGTTAAACCAATAAGATGGTGAAGATGACAGATGCATTTATTCAAATGTGCCAAGCCATTCCAGAATTACATCCAGCGCTAATCTGATATTGCCGATCTGACAATGGCTTTCGGCATGTTCCTCAGCAGTGAAAATCCGCCCGGTGATCGACCGCGCATTGACCAGCCCCTGGCGGTTCTTCTCATACTCTTTGATCTTCACCCCATGGTCTTTTTCACCAGCCAGCAATAACACATCCTGCCGCACCTGGTCCGCGATATCTGCCACCGAGAAGTTCTCCAGCGATGCCATCCATTCAAATGGTGTCTCGACACCATTGATATACATACCCTGCTGGATCAACCATTCGACGCCAATATTCTTCATCGATTTTTCTGCGATCCAGTCATAAAATCCCGGGTAGCGCAAGAAGACCTGATAGATCGCATTATGCAAACCTTTGGGATGTTGGTCGTAATTGGAAACATCGTAGCAAACTACCCTTGAAACACGCGGCTCAAAGGCTGCCGCCCGGAGTGAAAGAAATCCACCCAATGAGATGCCGATCAGCGTGACATCATTCAGGTCGAAGTAGTCCATTACAGCGGTAACGGGCTGCTCCCATTCATACGTGAAAGTCAGGTTATGCTCGCGGATGGCTGCCCCTTGCCCGGGTCCTTCAAAGATGATCACCTCATATCCGGCTTGCACCAGGTATTGCACGACATGCAGCAATTCTTCCATAAAGGAATCATATCCACCATGCATAACGATCGTTCCGCGCTTGTTCTTTGGTGTCAAACGCCAGGCGGGCAAGGCCCCATCCTGATAAGGAATGGAAAATTTTTCCAGGCCGCTGACCTGGATAAACTCATAAAACAATTCTGTAAATTGATCATACAATTGCTTCTTGAGGGGATCACCCGGCAAAACATAGAATTCCGCTGCCCGGTAACAAAACGCGGCAGCCAGGGGGCGGCCTTCTTCCAGATACTGTTCCGCAAAACCGATCAACGTCGGTGCCCAATTTTCCAGATCCTGGACAGCATTTCCAATCGCTTCCGTCTCAGCTTTGGTCCAGTTTCCAAAAGAGTAGAAGCGATTCAATTGGAAGTTGATATCCTTATTTTTGTGGAACTGGTGATACCCTACCGGGAATGGAGAGTTATCCTTTTTTTGTTCAATGTTGTTCATGCTCTTAATTTCCTTACATAATTATTTCAGGTTGGATTAACGGGATGCTAACCCAACCTGATTTTGTATCAGTTTCACCAATATAATGTCATGCTTCCTGTTTAGGCCATTTCAATGCGCGCCAGATAGTGAGTCCATTGATCAGCAGATATCCTGTTCCCAACAGATATTCCCACCCAAAACGGGCCTCCAGCATGAAACCCACATTGAATAACAGGAAAACAATGGGCAAAATCACATTCACCCAGCGCATGATCTTTGCTTTCCCCACCAGAGTGAGAAAGATCATCAATGCTTGAGTGATCGCAAGGGGTACTGCAACGAACAACAATAAGTTGTTGTCAATTGGCTCAGTCATTTCTTGCAGAAGAGATGCCATATCGCCAAAGGTCCAGAGCAGGAAATGGGCAATCCATAAAGCTGCAAGGACAATCTTCACATTCACCTTCACATCTAACAATTGTGTATCTTTTTTGTTTGTGCCCATTTCTATATCCTTTTCTAAAAAGCTAATGAAGACGATTTTGAACAATCATCTCGTTTCTTGATAGTAAAAGGATAATTCATCGGAAGGGAAATGTCATACCCCTTATGGGTTATTCAAAGGGTTAATCCAAAAAACTTCGCCCTCCATTCCGTGGTGATGAAGACGAAGCTTTTGATAATACAACGTATAATTGCGGTAAGTTCCACTACTCCCAACCAGGACCACAATACAAAGGAAAGAATTTTGACCGTAAAGAAATCAACCAGAGAACCTTCCTATACAGAATTCATTATCATCATCTCCATGATGATGTCCCTGGTGGCGCTGTCAATTGACGCCATGCTGCCGGCTTTACCCCAGATCGGCGCTGACCTGAACGTCACCACTGCCAACGACCGGCAGATGGTGATCTCGATGATCTTCCTGGGTATATCCATTGGTCAACTCATCTTCGGCCCGCTCTCTGACAGTATCGGGCGCAAACGAGCCATCTATCTTGGCTACGGCCTGTTCATTGTTGGCGCACTGCTCTCAGCATTTGCGGCAAGCTTCCCGATCATGCTGGCAGGCCGTCTGCTCCAGGGGATGGGGGTTTCAGCCCCTCGCTCGGTTACCCTCGCCCTGGTGCGGGACCGCTTTGAAGGCCGGAAAATGGCGCAGGTGATGTCCTTTGTGATGACGGTCTTTATTCTGGTGCCGATGATCGCTCCTTCATTGGGACAGGGCATTCTGCTTGTCTCAAACTGGAGGGGTATCTTCCTCAGTTTTGTCCTTGTCGCACTGATCACAATGGGCTGGTTTGCGCTGCGCATCCCGGAGACCCTGCCCCCGGAAAAACGTCATCCCTTCTCGTTCCGGCGGCTCCTAAACATGCTGCTTGAGATCGTCCGCAACCGCACTGCCCTGGGCTACACGATCATCGCCGGGCTGATCAGCGGCGCGCATCTTGGGTATTTGAATTCTGCCCAGCAGATCTTCCAGGAACAATACGGTCTGGGCAAACTTTTCCCGCTCTATTTCGCCATGATCGCCTTTGCGATCGGCCTGGCTTCCTTTCTCAATGCCCGTCTGGTGATGCGTTTTGGCATGCGGACGCTGGTATGGCACGCCTTGCTTGCACTTCTTGTATTTTCGCTCGCCGGCATTGTCGCCGCACTGACAACTGGCGGGCATCCTCCGCTGTGGCTGTTAAGCGTGATCCTGATGCTGGTATTCTTCTGCATCGGTGTATTGTTCGGCAACAATAATTCCCTGGCGATGCAGCCGCTTGGTCATGTCGCCGGACTTGGTGCGGCGGTGGTTGGTTCGTTCTCGACCCTGCTTTCCACACCCTTGGGAGCAGTTATCGGGCGTTTCTATAATGGCACAATCACTCCATTGATGATCGGCATCACCATCCTGACCGCCCTGTCGATCATTGTGGTGAAATGGGTAGAGAACCATCCTGGAAAATGTGGCTTCCCTTTGCTGAAAAACCATCACCTCCTCCCAAGCTACGGGAGGAGGTGATGGTTCTCACTGTTACTTCGGCGGATTTTTACCCCCGCTCTCGCCCTCGCCGCTGATACCGTCAGGGGGATCTACCAGATTATTGTCCGGTTCAAAACACCCGGATCAACAACTCCGGGCTGGAAAGCCCGCCGCTGGAGTCATCTCCCCAGTTGATGTTCGGATCAAGGCTTGCATCCAAAGCTTCTTCCAGGTGCACTGGCTTAGGTTTACCTTCTCCATAACCATCTTCATCAACCGGCTGCATCATAGACTTGCGATAATCCAAAGGCTGCCCGCTTTGATCAAGCACTTTCCCTGGTGAAACGCCTAAAGGTCTGCCTCCAACCACTATCACGGGCATTTCTTCACCATCTCCGCCTTCGGGATCAGGAGTGCTGGTTTCTTCTGCGGGTGGCGGAGGCGGTGGCGGTGGCGGTGGGCGGTGGGGGGCGGTGGCGGCGGTGGGTGGTGGAGGTGGTGGCGGGGGCGCTGCATTCTGATCAGAGTTGCCATCTGTGCTTGTTTCTGTTGTTGTTTTACCTGTCTCCTTGTTTGTTGATGTTACTGTTTGTGTTGTGACTCCCCCTGAATGGGTCGTTGTGACTGTATTAATCAGTCGTGCCGTCATCATATACTTCGCGCCCTGAAATATTGTGATTTCCACTACTATCCATCGAATCAGACCATGATCGAGCTTCCTGTCCAGCCAACTCTCGGATCAGCGCCAACGCCAGGCGTTTCAAGATCCCCCTTTTCTCCCATGCCAGGCAGATCAATAAGATACCCCCGGCCCAGGCAGGTCCCTACCACCAAGACCATCCATTATATCCAGATCAACCCCGGTATCAGGTTTCAAGTCCGCAGCCCGGTCTGCATCCTGAAGGCCAACATCATCCCCACGGATCACATCTTTCATGCCATCAGCGCCAAGACTGCCATCTCTGAGACCATCCCGATGAGGGTCAAAAAATTGATCAACGCCCGGATCAAATTTATCCTCTTCTCCGCCATCGTACTCAAGTTTGAGTTCATCATCAGGAATCCCCAATCCTTCCGGTACTTCAGCCCTTTCCCTCGGCAGATCAGGACATATCTTCCGGAACTTTCTGGCTTCCCGCATTTCAGGCCCCGAATCGATGCTGCCAGGAGGCCCATCTCGCATGTCCTCTGGCATTTCCATATTATTGGAATCAAGAGGAGGGGGAGGTGGTGGACTGTCGGAATCTTTGTCCAGTGCCGGCTTTATCCTTTCCTGAACTCTGGGACCATCGTTTGTATCAATGATGGCGACTGAACCAGCTCGGTCCGTGACGCGCGGCCCATCGTTTGAGCCAATGATTGCCGCCATCGACCGCTTCCATTTTATTGATGATGCGGGGGCCGTCATTCGTATCGATGATCGCAGCCCGATCCACGATATCAGACGGGACACCTTGTTCCATCACGGATGGCTCCTCTGGCGTCGGCCAGGTCCCGATCATCTCCCTCTCGCCAATTTCCATCGGACTTTCCGGAAGCGGGACAGTATCAATCATCACATCTCCGCCGGCGTCTGGTACCCCTATTGATGATTTTTCGGGCTCACCGTCTCTAGGATCATATGGCGGCATTGGTCCGTCGCCCAGATCATCGCCCTTCTCCGCGACAGGTTCCGGCAATTCCGTAACTGCCGACTTCATCACTTCTACAAAAGCGGCTTCAGCATTCTCTGCTTCCTCAATATCCATTCCTGTTTCAACCAACTCTTTTGATTCGAAGGTGGCCTGCCTCCAACTGTTCCGCCGCCTCCTGCACTTCCGGGCTTTCTGCATTTCCTGTACTTCGCCGCTTTCTATTTCCTGCGGCATCTCGCTGCTTTCCATATTTGGTAAGGTCATCTCAGACTCCCTTCGGCTTTTCCTGACTGACGTTCTTGGTCCACCAGTCAGGTTTGTAATAGGTGATCTCTTTTGCGTATTTTGAATCAATGGTCCCGTCAGGTTTGATCGCTGCCGCTTCTTTCGTGCCCGGGTAGGCAGTGTAATATTTCCCGTTCACTTCGATCACATTGGGCGGGCTGGCAATGGGCTTGCCCTTCTCATCAACAATGGTCATCTTGCCATCATTGCCTTCATGCATATACAGACCATCGGTTGAACCCTGGTAATGTTGCACCGGGTTGAATGGTACGCCGGACACCGGTTTCCCTGTCTCGTCGAAGGGCGGTTTGGTGCCAGGGTACGCCAGATATTTTACGGTTTGCCCATCATTGTTCGGATCATGTTCCATGACCATGGGCGGGCTTTCCACCGGATTACCGTCCTTGTCCACGACAGTGACCTTGCCATCCGCCCCCTCATGGATGAACATATCCTTGATCTCGGCATTGTAATGTTCCGCTGGGTTGAGCTTTGCGCCGGGCAATGGTTTCCCTGTCTCGTCGAAGGGCGGTTTGGTGCCGGGGTACGCCAGATATTTTACGGGATGTTCGGAATTGTTGGGGTAGTATTCGACAATTTTTGGGGGACTGTCTATCGGCTTGCCATTCTTATCTACCACAGTGAGCGTACCATCCGTGTCCTCATGAATATACATGTCTTTTATTTCAGCATTGTAATGCTCTGCCGGGTTGAGCTTTGCGCCGGGCAATGGTTTCCCCTTCTCGTCGAAAGGCGGTTTGGTGCCGGGATACGCCAGATATTTCACGGGATGCTCGGAATTATTAGGATAGTATTCGACAATTTTGGGTGGGCTGTCTACCGGTTTCCCGTTCTTGTCCACCACGGTGAGCGTACCATCCGTGTCTTCATGAATGTACAGGTCTTTGATCTCGGCGTTGAATTCCTGCGCCGGGTTAAGATTTGCGCCGGGCAATGGTTTCCCCTTCTCGTCGAAGGGCGGCTTGGTGCCGGGATACGCCAGATATTTTACAGGGTGCTCGGAATTGTTGGGATAGTATTCGACAATTTTGGGTGGGCTGTCTACCGGTTTCCCGTTCTTATCCACCACGGTGAGCGTACCATCCGTGTCTTCATGAATGTACAGGTCTTTGATGGGAGCTTCGTAGGCAGGGGGCGCTTCAATCAGGTTTTTGGGATTGATCACCTTGCCTGTTTCATCAACTGCCGGGGCATCGCCGGGGTAAGCGAGATACTTTTTCCCATTATATTCATAGATAACAGGCGGGCTTTCGACGGGTTTTCCGTTCCCATCCACGATGATATCATTGCCATCCTCATCCTGATAAGTATGCCAATCAGGCGGCAAAAAGCTTTCCCCAACGTCTCCTTCCTTCTTTTTAATTCCACTTCACCATCTTCGAAGACATTGGCGGGTGGTTCCAGGTCTGTGCCTTCCTGGAGAGGGAGCAATTCCTCGTCCTGAGAAGTGCGTCCAGGTCAGTCCATGGGTCGGTCAGGGTCGATTTCCGCGCCGTCCATTGTGCGCTGCGTGTAGGTCCAGTGCCGATGGCGGTCGGATCGCCTTCCGCGGTCTGGGATGAGATGGTTTCTGGCGCTTTCCGGCAGGGAGGACCGTATCGATCATCTCCTGCTCATCAGCAGCGGGTTGGACTGTCGAAATACTTGCCTTCCGTAGGTTGCAAAATCGCTTCATCCCTGGCGGTTTCCATGCCAGGTTCGGCAATATCGAAAAATTTTCCTTCTGTACGCACCCAGGATAGCCTCGTCTCTGGCGGATTTCCACCAGGTTCGGCAGTGTCGAAATATTTACCTTCCGTTGGTTCAAAAATGACTTCGTCACTGATCGTTTCCATGGCGGGACGGGCTTGCCTTCCGTAGGTTCTAATATAACATTGTCCTTGATGGTTTCCATACTGGGTTCAGCAGTGTTAAAGTGTTTGCCTTCTGTAGGCCTGCAGGATAGTTTCCTTCTCTGATGCATTGTATCGCGCCAATGTCGGCCATGTCGCTGCCGCCGCCGGGCACATCCCCCATATCGCCCATTTCGCTGCCGCCGAAGGGTAAGCCCATGCCACCTATATCACTGCCGCCGCCAGGCCTTCTCCCCCATGACGCCCATATCGCCAGAACCGTCAGGTATGTCACCCAGTCCCCCAGAAGCCATGCCGCCGCTGGAGTTTGCCCCGGATATGCTCTTGCTTTGCGTGCCGCCCCCACCCTTGTCATCCCCACCGCCTAAAGTAGTCACCCACCGGAGTTGCGGGATTGACCTCATCCGCAAGGCATGCCGCCTGTATCGCCCATGCTGCCGGGCAGGGTTTCCTTGCCGTATGTGCCGCCAGGCAAATCTGTGCCGTCTGGTACATTGTCCATACCGTTGGGCAGCTGCACGCATACCCGCCCGCGCCTTCGCTTTGTTCCTCTGGTAACGTGGGCACATCGGATTTACCCGTCAGATGATCAGCAATATCTTGCTCGCTGATATTCCTATATTCCAACAAATTCATACAGCCCATCAGATGACAAATTGTCTGCGCCGCCACTGGCCAGATGGTCCTCAATGCTTTCCATATACCTGCATGTCCGAAGACGCATCCGATCCAGGCCAGGTGCCCAGATGGAGGTTTTCACATCATCAGGCGTCAGGTTGACCCCATCCTCTGGCGGTGCCTCGCCTCAGTTTCAGCATCCGCCCCGCGCCTGTTTTCGAGGATGTGGTTGTTCGCATCCTGCTGGTTCTTCAGGATGTTGGAAATGATCTGCATTGTTTTAGCACTCCGCGGCAAATTAGCCACATTCGACAGGTCCACCTCTGCATCGGCAGAAAAGTCAGACGCTGGAGCATTTGCGATCATCTGGGTCAGCGGTGCCAGGCACGTACTTGAAATCAATGTGGCCTCACCGCTTGCGCTTTCGTGGGACCAGTGGACGCCGTCCCCGGGTTGGCATTGATCGGCGCGGTTCCACTTCGCTAGGACGGGCGCCTTCGACCGCGGGTGCTTCGGCCGACTGCATCGCTTCCGTGAAAGGCCGCCTTCTACCTCTTCAGCTTCCACGTGGCTTCCTTCCAATACCACCTTTTCTTCCGAGTTGAAGGTAGCCTGGTCCAACTGCTGCGCCTCCTCAACGACCTCCTGGACGCCTCCACAGAATTCCTGTGCTTCGCTGCTTTCTGTTTCCTGCGACGTCTCGCCGCCTTCCTATTATCCTGACACCATCACTAACTCCTTTGCGGCGATAAGATCACCGCGGATTTCTACCAAATATTTACTTTTGTTTCCGGGTCTCGCTTCGAGCTCGATCTTTTCTATCTGATGGATCTCAAACCAGCCCCGCTCGCGGGGTTCTTTCCCCGCGGCGGTCTGGTCATAATTAATGGTCAACTGCTCGCCGGGCTCAATGTCCCTGAGCGCGGTGAAACGGATAATGCGCTGTTCAAAATCCCTGCTGTAACGCAGGTTGGGTTGGTCGGCGTGGTTATAGATACTGCCGCAACCCAGAGCAAGGGCAAAATGGCTTTGCGACCAGTTGAAGACCAGCCGCCGGATGGCCTGCGGGAAGGGCTGCTGGGCCACTGCCAGCAAAACCACCGGGGCGATCTCGACAACTTCACCAGCCGGAATGAACCGGGCGGCAAAGGCACCTCTTCCCAGGGGCGTGCCGGTCTCGCGCACGGCAATACAGGGACGGCAAGTGCTTGATCTGGCTCTGCTTCGCCATGCTTACAACTTCCCGTCCGTGGGTTCCAGGTTCTCGGTACCGCTGGCATTGAGTTCATCGTTGTTTGCGTTCTGATCATCACTCATCATCACGCCGTCACCGCCGCCGGACATGCCGCCTGGAGGATCGATGAGGTTGCCGTCCGGGTCAAGAATTCCCGATGTAACCGCCGTAGCCGCCGGTTTCTTCGCCGGAATTCTGGATATAGGGATCAAGCTGGGCGTCGCGCAGTTCAGAGGCACTCACCTTCATTGCGGGCCCTTCTCGTCTATTCTGCCCCTCATCATCAACCGGCTGCATCATCAATTCGGCGTGGTTCATAACTGGCCTGGCTCCAGGTGTGATACCGATGACCTTGTTCCCTACAACCATCACGGGCATTTCCCCGTCTTCACCCCCTTCGGGATCAGGGGTGCTTTCGGAAGTACTTGCTACATGTGTCTTATCTCTATCTGGATGGTTTCCCTTTGTGCTCGCGCCGGTATCTACTTCGGCATCGGAGGAGGAATCATTATCGCTGCTACTGCTACTACTGCTACTGCTGCTGCTACTGCTGCTGCTGCTAGTTGATGTTGTTGTGGTAGTGTTTCCATTTTCATCTGTGGTCGTTGTTGTTGTAGTTGTGTTCCCATTCGTGTCTGTGTGATTAACAGTCTGGGTTGTCGTTCCATTGCTGTGAGATGTCTCGATCGTCATCGAACTGCCATCATCCATTGAATAGGATTCCCTCCCTTCAATATTCTGATTACCGCTGCTATCACTTGAATCAGACCAGGACTGGCTCCCCGACCACCCCACGCGTCCGTCCGCGCCAAAAGCAGCGGCATCTGCCAGCCCTGCCATTTCATCCCCTTGATTCGGACCGGTTGCCGGGCCGCCCAGGTCGCCGGGCAGCATATCATTGCCGGAACCTCTACCTCCGAGAGGGTCTTTTATGCCGGGGATGCCGCCTTTGCCAAAGAGGCCCTCGCCCTGCAGGTCATCTTCTCCCATGTAAACGCCGGTATCACTTTGTCCATCTGTAACACCATCGGCTGGCGGCATATCGAATGGAAATCCGGCATCGTTTCCGCCAGGGGTTTCCAGGCTGTCTCTTGGATCGCCGCCGGTCATATTACCAACATCTTCTCCCGGACCGGCGCCCCACATGCCATCATCCAGCATACCGTCTCCGGCCCGCCGCCTTCAGAGACCCTGTCAGGATCAAAAATCTGGTCCACGGTACCGTCATCCAGTCCGGCGGCCACGTCTGTCAGCCCCTTCCATCCAGGGACACAGCCTTCATAGCGGGTTCTTCCGGCAAAGGGACGGTGTCGATCTTCACGCGCTCATCACCTGTGCGCGCGTCCAGAACTGAGGGGGCTGCTTTTTGCGCAATTTCCATCTCCTCATCCGGCGTGGGCCAGGTGCCAATAGCAACACGGTCGTCGCCCTTACCGTCCAGGCTGGCTTCTTTCCCTTGTCCAGGAAGCGTGATCGGCGTAGCCGAAATTTCGTCCTGCGGATTAGGCAAGTTGATTGGCGTAGCTTCCACGCCGCCGCCAGGACGGCCGCCGGGGCCCTGTCCACCATCTCATCCATGGCACGCGGACCGTCATTCGTGTCGATGATCCCTACAGTATCGACATTATCCACAACACGGGGGCCGTCATCCACCGCAACGCGGGGACCATCATTCGTATCAATGATCGATACGCTATCCCTTGACTGTTCGATTTCCCTTGCCTGGCCAGGGAGAGTGATCGGTGTAGCAGAGACCTCATCCTGCGGGTTCGGCAAGTTGATCGGTGTGGCTTCCACGCCGCCGCCAGGGCGTCCGCCCTGTCCACCTACCCTTTCCTGCCCGGGGAGGGTGATTGGTGTGGCGGACACTTCATCACTGGCAGTGTGCAGATTATTATCCACAGCACGACGTGGTCCGTCGTTGGAATCGATGATGGCCACACGGCCTGAAGGTTTTTCTGGCAGGGGCACGGTGTCGATCATCACATCTTCGCCAGGAGCATTGTCGTTTTCAGGAATAAGCTCCGCGTCCTCTGCATTGGTTGTTTCTGCGCCTAGCATTGCCTCCGTAAAGGCGGCTTCGACCACTTCCGCGTCCTGGTGTCTGCTTTCCAGCTCCACCGTGGCTTCGGGCTCGAAGGTGGCCTGCTCCAACTGCGCTGCCTCTTCCTGCACCTCCGCGCTTTCTACTGTTTCCTGTACTTCGCTGCTTTCTGTTTCCTGGGGGCATTTCACTGCTCATATTTGGGAACGTCATGATAAACTCCTTTGCGGTTTAACGCCACCGCAGCGGTTAAAGAAACAGACCGAGCCGGAAAAACAACCAGTCTCGATCCGAGAGGAGTTATTTATTTGCTATGGGAAGAGCCTCTTGGGGAAAAACGACTATATATAGAATAGCGAATTTGGATCAAAAAGTCAAATTTTCTTAAAATTTTTCTAAATATTCAATCGCTCCTACCGGGAGGCAAAGGCGATGGTTTTCCGTTCAGGCTGGCAATCGTCTGTTAATTCAATTTCTGGTAGGCGGTCAGTTCCTTTTCTTTCATCGCAAATCGAGATTTGGCTGTCCCAGCATCAACAAGCAATAGGACAAATTGCCCAGATGGCGGGCTCCAGATACATAGCACTGCACCCAGAACCTGCCAAAAATGTGCGCCAGTGTACGCCCACAATGCACGAATCGGTTCACGATCCTTCACCAATTGCTTGTTTTCCTCATCCAGAAACGCCTTGAGCTGTTTGAAATTGGGGTCGGACATTAAGGTAAAAAAGCCATACTGGCAGGGGGACGTGCAAAATGCACAGCCTTTATGGCGGTGCAAACGAGTTGGATGCTTTAGCCCGTGCGCGATGTTTGGCAATTTCCCGTATTGTTTGCTGAAAAACAGCAAGCTTTTCTGCATCCTGG
>CAVWEE010000009.1:0-141268 GCA_963753895.1 uncultured Chloroflexia bacterium
TCAACCCATTCCAGTACCTGCGGTGCAAGCTGCTGCCCCGGCGGAACGAAAACGGATGCCGCGCTGGTTGCTGGTGGTGGTCATCTTGGCAGTCCTGGTGCTGTGCTGCGGGGTGGTTGTGGCAGGCGGGTATTTCCTTTATAACAATCAGAGCGTACCTGTCTCGATTTCGGCAGGGGAGCAGGCGGTAACGGAATTGCAGGCCACCGTCTCGGCGCAGGAAACGCAGGTGGCAGGGCAGTTGGCGGATCAGCAACAGCCGGTTGAGCAACCAACAGCATGGCCAACGCAGCAGAGCGAAGCGGCCTCATCCGATACGCCCAACGTCGTTGAAGGCAGCGTGAAAATCTGGTTTGATGAGAGCTTGATGCAGGGCGTGCGCGTGGTGACGGTAGATCCGGAACCGCCCGGCGGGTATGTGCCCTGGGATTATCACCCCATGCACCTCAGCCTGGAAATCGACAACCCGAAGGGTGTCGTCCATTTTGTGCCGGTGAATGCCTATATTCCCATGGGAGAATTTGCCAGCGATACGATGCAGGAATTGCAGTTCACCCTCGATAACCGTCCTGGCGTGGCTGCCTGGGGCTGCATTCCCACCTGGGATTTTCCCTGCCCGCATCAGGAGATGAACATCAACGTCAGTTATTTTGATTTCCAGAATGGCAGCGGTATCCGTTCGGTGACGGTTTATGCGCCGCAAAACACATCGGCGATCAACAATGCGGCGATTGATTATTATTACAACGGTCTGACAGAGGATGGCCATTTCTATGTGTATGCCCATTTTGACCTGCGCCATCCTGCCCTCAGTGAAGACAACTGGGAACTCCCGCTGGATGTGATGACAGAGGCCGACGCATTGAAAGAATATGTCATCACCAATGGGGAGATGCTGGAGTCCTCTGCGGATGAATACCAGCCGAAACTGGATGTGCTTGACGCGGTGGTTCAGTCCTTGCGGGTTGAGGTACAGTAGAAAAGATTTTACTTTTTGGTACACCAGGGAGGGTAGATGAAAAAGAGAAGCCAGAGCGTTCTTCGTTGCTGCGCGGTTTCCGTGATTTTGTTTTCATTGCTGTGGGGGATTTTTCAGCCGGTGTCGGCGGGGCCGGTGGAACGCCCTGACCAGGGGCGCATTGTGGTGGATGTTCCTGATATTACTGAGTATTATCACCAGGATTTTTCAATTCGGTATAACCCGAATTGATCATGAATAGTCGTGAGATGTTCTGTCCCGCTTGTTAGATGGGGGCCATCTCGATATATGGGATGGCCAAAAATGTCCAATCGGCTTTCTATTTGATATAGACCGGGGAGACTATACCTGGTTGTAGCAACTGGAGAGAAAGGGGATGTTTCCGGTACTTTCAGCCTGCATGGAAAATCAACAGCCGGACTTCTGAGTGGTACGATTATACTGGAATCCGGTCTGGACGGGATTCAAGAGATTCTGAGGATATGGGTGGAGTGGAAATGAGTAATCTGGAGAAGGGGTATATAACAGTGATGGATACCTGCGGGTTGCCGGCAATGAAGAGTATTGCAATGGTTCTTGCGGCATCAATGCGTAAAGTACACGTACAGTGCCTCATGCGATGATATACTCAGGTGGAGCAAAATACAATTATCTATGAGATCGGGATCGAGTATTTTGCCCTGTACACCAATGAGGTCTGTCGGAGCCAATTGATCTGCACAAATCTGGTTAATTGTATTTGAACAAATCTGGAAAACTGATCACAACATGAACAATGTTCGGTATGGGGAATGATTTATAATTGACAATGGTTCCGATATGATTTTTACAAGAATCAGATCCCGGCTTTCTCTGAACCGGGAAGTTATGATCCTCCAGATCAGGGGCAGGCAGATCAGCCTCAACTGGAAGAAGGGCCTGGCCTGGTCGAAAATCCCAATGCGCGTTTCTCGATCAGCGCGGGCTGTGATGACAGCATAGCCAGCGGGCAGGATATTGACTGCGGTGTGAACATTCAGCGAGACAACGAGGACGTGGGCGGATTGATGGTGGTGTGGGTGATGGATGGATATGTGGCCAAAACAGGAGCTGGTGCTGGGGAATTCTTCGACTTTCAATTTTCCCAATCCGCCGCCGGGGTCGCATACTGTGCAGGTGACAGGTGCATGGACATTGCACACGGCGGATGTGCGCGTGGCGGCAATGAATGTGGAAGTGGGCGGTTTTGCCTCGCCGGATGATGCGCCCAACCGCATCCCGGCCGGAGCGCAGACGGCCTCGGCAGTGGGCACGACGGCATTGATCGGTGCCTGGCTGTGGGCGGAGTGGCTGGCGGCAAAGGGCAGTGCCCTGGCGGATGAACGCCGGGATGCGGCAGAAGCCAAAGACCGCCAGGCCTGGTATGAAGACCAGATGGCGCGCAATGATGAGGTGAAAGCCCGCCAGCAGGCCCGCCAACAGGCAGAGGAGCACCAACCAGAGCGCCTTGGAAGCGGAATGGAAACGCTACCGCAATGCTCTGCTGGAAACAGTGAAAAAGCATGAAAAAAGTGAATATCTGGTGGATCTGCTGGACGATTTGCAGGAGGTTGTCTACCGCGATGGGAAATGGGATGCCGACGGCCTGCAGCGCCTGGAAGGAATGATCAATTCACGTTTGGTGCTGGACCGCGAGGATGAAGTGCGTGCGGAATGGAAGCGCATGTGGGATGCCAATCAGCGCCGTGAAGCCGAGGTCAACAGTATACTGCGAAGCCATAAAATGGCCGCCGCAGAGGTCACAGCCGATCTGCTTACCCAGGGGGCTTCCAACCTGATCATTATGCCCACCAAGGCACTGATCAGTGCGATCTATGCCCGCCGGCGGGCGATGATGCTGGGAAAAACCGGCACAGAAGCTGCCTGGTCAGTGATGAAAGATGCGGGATTATCGCTGGGATTGGATTACCTGAGTGGGAAAGGCCATCGGCAAAATAGCCCATCCGTGATCGGCAAGGCAGCCGAAAAATACCTTGAGAAGCGGCTCAATGTCGGTGCCGAGAGGACGATTGCTGACTTCCGGGACGATCCGGAGATGCCGGTACATTTGTGGCAGGGCGCCGGCGCAAAGCTGGTGGAGGTCCCCAAGCCAGCCGCAAATCTGCCTGTCGTTAAGTCAAGTTGGGGAAACGGCGCACAGACCAATCTGGCTGTTCCCGTTTACCGTCCGCCTGAGAGCAATGTCCTGATGCGGGTAGGGATGGAAAATGGCCTGGAGCGCATCAGCCAGCTTGATAGCGGCCTTGCTGATGATGTGCGGCGTATCATTGAGGAAGGATCGCAGGTCAATCCGCATATCAACAATGTCCTGTCTCCGGGGAATCCTTCTTATCCGTTGACACCACAAGATGAGATTGCCAGGAGCCTGATGAACAACCCATCTTACAAACAGGCTGTGCAGGACGGTCTGGTGCCAAACCGGGTGCAGCAAGCCGTAAACCAGACGCGAGACAAGATCGCCAGGAATGCCACTGCGGAGGCTTTCCGTGCGCTGGACAATATCGATTTGAATGGACAACCAGCCAGTAGTTACCTGAAAAGCGTGACCGTTACCGGGACAGGCGCGCGGCCGTTAAATCCGCAGGCTGTGGGGCGTTACACGGATTGGGATGCGACCGTGATCGCAAGAGACGGTGATGTCGTGGGGTCGGTAGGCCGTCAGGCGGAAGAGTTGTTCAAGTCACATTTCGATGATGCTTTGCGGCAAGCTGGGGTGAATGCAGACACAGCGGAAGTAAGTATCTTCTCCGGTGCACATGCCAGTCCGGATGCCCCTGTTCCGGAGGGATACAGCAGCGAAGGGCTGACCCACTGGCATAAGGTGGATATGACCTCTCAGGGACAGAGCGTTGTACGTCTGGAAAACGGCGGTGTGATGTTCAATGCGCACCCGGATGTGGCACCGATGCAAGAGACGCTGATGAAAGATCTTGGGCAGATGGAAGCAGCCCCGCGTTTTTCGGCAGTATCAGAAGATGCTGTAGCCGATGCGCGGCAGTTGATTCACTGCCATGTGGATACGCGGGTGAATGAGACGGGCGGCCCGCTGGACCCATTGACTGTACTGCGTTTGGAAGGTAAGCATGCCGCCCGCGTTTGGAAGGTGAACAATACGGGCAGGGGAGCAGATATGCCGGAATGGATGAAAAAAGTGATGCGGTTAAAGAACGATCCCAATTATCATCTCAGTGGAGGGGAACTGGATCAAGTCTGGCAGAACTATACCGAATACATGGGATTACCGCCAAATCTGGGAGGTGGGAAATGACAGCAGTATTGCAGCCTTTACAGGTGACCAAAGAGGAATTGAGCCAATTATTGATGCTGGTTGGCACGCAGCGCAGCAAGTCATCGCCCCTACCGGCTGTGGATTCCGGGGATGGGGCAACCATGCGCAATCAACCGTCAACTGCCTTGAAAGCAAGCGGCTGGCTGGAAGAAAAAGCTGATCTGGGTTTGTCGGGTTTGAGCGCTGCGGGCAAGGCGGCCCTGCAGGCCCTCTTACAGCCCAAAACAAGCGTGCAGCTTGTGCTGGGAGATTTACAGGAGATCCTGATCACCGAAATGTACAGCGCAGACGGCTTCCATGATGACGAGTTGGTCATCTTCACCGAACGCAAGGCGGAAAACCGCTATGTGATCCGGCCGGGGGTTTCGCCTGCGCAGGTATCGGATGCCTTGCTGGCGCATTTAATGATTGGCCCGCGGCTGGAAGGACTTGGAATTTGCCTTGACTTTGCCTTCAAAAGCCGCCCTTGTTTTTTGCTGTGTGCTGGACTGGATCTACACCTTGAGGATCGCGGGCAAGCTGCAAAATGACAGGCAGGTTTCCTTTGTGTTCACATCACAGTCCCTCTGGCAGCGGGCGATGGAAATTCAGATGGGCGACGATCTGATGTGGATGTCTGCTCTGTTGCCCTATCTATTCTCCAACCTGGATTTTACGGTCAGCGAAGAGGTGATTGCGGAGCTGCTGGATGAATTGGCTGGTATGGGCTATTTGGATCGCAACAAGGAAGGGCTCTATTATCCCAATGATTTTGTTGTGGCGCTGGCCGATGCCCTGGTCCCGATGCTGTCTTTTGGTTCCTGTGCGATCCGTCAGATGGAGGAAGAGGTTACGGGTTTTCATCTGGCTTTTGTGGTTGGCGTGGGCACCAATCTGGTGCTGGAAGCCGCACCCGGGAAAGATGGGAGAACCTGGTTGCAATTGACGGCTGTGAATGGCATTGAGCTTTCCAAACTGTTGTTCCGCATTGGTGTCCCGGAGGAGGAGTTCGTAGAAGAAACGCCGGTGCAGGAAGAAGAAGCGCCGGTGAAGGAAGTGGTGGTCACCTGTGAGCGAAGAAGGGCCGCCAGCGAGCGTATGGAAAAACCGCGCTTTTGCGCAAAATGCGGTACGCCGCTGCGCGCTGGGGTGAAGTTCTGCACCAAATGTGGTCATCAGTATGTGGAAAGGAGTGGGTGATGATCCTGAATTTTTTGGGCCGCGCACTCAGTCTGCTTTCCGTTCCCCTCACCCTGGTGATGATCTTTTCGATGATCCGCATGGTGAAGAAAGAACAGCGCGCCCGCATACGCACCAATATCATCGGGATCATCATGGCGCCGATGACGCTGCTGATCAATGTCATCTTTCTGAACCGGGCACTGCCTGATTTTTTCAGCGTGTTTTTTGTCGGCGGGTTCGTGGCGGTCTTTGGGCTGGGCTTTGGGCTTGCCTGGGGGCAGACTGCGAAACTATATGAAAAAGATGAGCAGCTGGTGGTCAAGCG
The DNA here is from genome assembly GCA_963753895.1 of uncultured Chloroflexia bacterium. Taxonomy (GTDB): domain Bacteria; phylum Chloroflexota; class Anaerolineae; order Anaerolineales; family Anaerolineaceae; genus SMBSF63. Next base: position 5,794 of record CAVWEE010000009.1, read on the forward strand.
TTCGATTGCCCATCTTGTCTTCTGGGGGTTTTCCTATGCGATCACCCAACTGCTGGCGGCGGTTGCGACGACAGGCTTTGTGGCGGGCGGGTTGGCGACCATGCTGTTCAGCGCAGGTTCAACTGTGGGAACCAACGTGAATATGCTGGTGCGCTACCAGAAATTGAAGGCACGGAGAGCGTAAACGAAATTCCAGCTTGCTCAGGTTAACGAAATAGTCAGTGACATTCCCTCGATTGTTTTCTCAATCGGGGGATTTTATTTTCCTGATTCCTGATCCCTGATTGACCGAATTCCTGTTTCTATATTGACAACCGATATATCGTGTGATAATATATCGTTATTCGATACAACGAAGTGCGATATAGAGAATTCAAGAGGTGATGAATGCTGGATGAAAAAACGATACAAAAAATACCTTCCCCTCTCGGAATCAACGTATTACATCATGTTGACCCTGGTGGAACCCCTGCATGGTTATGGCGTGATGCAAAAAGTTCAGGAGATCAGCCAGGGCACGGTGACCATCGGGCCGGGCACGCTGTACGGCGCATTCTCCACGCTGGAGAAAGAAAAGCTGATCGTCATGGTGCGGGAAGGAAGAACGCCGAAAGGTCTATACCCTGACGGAAAAAGGGCAGCAGATACTGGCGGAGCAGATCAGGCGCATGGAGATGATGACCGCCAACGGACAGGAAGTAAAGGAAAATTAGACACTTCTGATACAAGGTTGAAGATGAACAAGGAAACGAAAATGAATACGGTACGAAAATTTAAATTGTTTTGGGCCTGGCAGGATGAACAGGAAGAAGAATGGCTGCGCGAGATGTCTCGGCAAGGCTATGCATATGCGGCGCGTGACTTTCCCGGGTTTTTATGAATTTATGGAGGGAGACCCCGCAGACGTTTGTTTACCGTCTGGATTTTGAAGACATCTTCTCAAAAGGATATGCAGGAATATCTGCAGCTTTTTCAGGATGCAGGTTGGGAGTATCTGGGAAGGTTTATCAGTTGGCAGTATTTTCGCAAGGAAGCAAAAGCGGGTGAGGTTGTTGAGATTTACACCGATGCCGACTCGAAAATTGAGAAGTATAGCCGGTTGATGTGGTATCTGGCGGCTTTCATTCCGCTGTGGACGGTGAACCTGATCAATGTATCGAAGTATCCGTTCTCGGTCATTCAGGTGCTGGTGATTTTTGTTTTTATTCTGTATCTGGTTGCCGTGATCAAGATCTGGCAGCGGATCCAGGGTTTGAAGAAGCGCGCATAAGCGCTGTTTTAAGGAAAAGAAAATGAGTACTGTAAGAAAAATTAGTTGGTTTTGGGCATGGCAGGATGTAAATGAGGAAGAATGGCTGGATGAAATGTCTGCTCAAGGGCTGCATTTACAGCGGGTGAACTTCCCCTGCTTTTATTATTTTGAAGAGGGCGAGCCTTCCACCTATGTTACCGGCTGGACTTTAAGTCTTCCCCGCGGGGAGATATGGACGAATATTTGCAGATTTTTGCGGATGCGGGTTGGGAGCATGTGGGACAGTTCTTCAACGGCTGGCAGTATTTCCGTAAAGCTGTTGTCCCTGGGAGAGAAAGCGGAAATTTACAGTGATGTAGAGTCGAAAATCGCCAAATACAATCGTTTGATCATGTTCCTGGTGCCTTTTGTGCCGTTGTTGATCTTCTCCATTGATTACTGTCTCGGCGATTAAGGTGGTCAGCAGTGGTAATTCTCGATAGTTTGCTGCTGATTCTATACATCATTGTTTTTGTCAAATTGATGCAAAGGGTCAAGGATCTGAAGAAACAGCTTTGAGTAGATTGCGATGGCTAACAGACAATCTCCCGCAGGCTTTTGAACCTGCGGGAGTTTTTTTGTTAATTGAGAATTATTTCAACAGCATTTCGATGCGGGTCAAAACTTCCTCTGGGCCCACTTCCGCCGGGTAGTTGAGGTAGATATTCGAATACCACGCCGGTAGGTTCGTCGCCCTGCTCCTTGATCCAGGCATTGAGGGCTTCGTAGGTCGGTCCCATGCTATCATAGGGTCCTTTGTGCATGGCGCTGGCGATGGCCCAGCCGGATAGATGACGGCTTTCACATCGCCTTCTCCTTCCAACGGCCGGCCAACGATGAAGCCGATCTCGACATCCAGGTCCTGCATATCCATATTGTAGTAGGCCACATAGGGGACATCGACGGGCTGTTCGCCGTATTTGCCCATCAGGGCGCCAATCTTCTGGTAGGAACGCCAATCGCCTGGGGCAGTTTTTCGACCGGGGTGCGGGTGCGCACGACAAGGGCATGGCGTTCGGTTTTCTGTATCTTTCTCACATTTCACAGACATCATTTACCTCACTTTGGCATAAAGAAGAACATCGAATATCTATCAATAATTATAGGATATTTGTTCTAATTAAACAAGTGGATTTGAATTGTTTTTGTAAAATGATCCCTCCTGCAGCGTTTAACAGGAGGGCTGAGAATACAAATCGGGCGGAAGTGTATTTTGCGATAGCGACAGTGCTTATTGCATGATATTCGGCTTCGTATTCCGGGGGCATTTCACCAGGCCAAAAGCCTGTTTTACGGAAAGTATTTTATCTTCCGTTCTGCTTCTTTTTCTGTGAGCACAGATCCGTAGCAGAATGTGTTCGAGACATCTTTTACTGTCCCATCCTCCAAGATGACAATCTGGCGCCATTCACCATTGATCACTGATTCGATCAATTGGATGGCAGGGATAAACTCATCATCTGAGGTGTATATGTAGAGGTATTTCTTTTCCATTTCGATCTCCTTATTTGTTTTCTGTTCCGCCCGCGGCACCATCACTGTGCCAAATAAGGATTCTGCGTGTTCAGGAGATCGGATGAGAACCCTGTGCTGCTTCTCTATTTTATCAGGCATCGATCAGCTTGGCGTACTTTTTATGCAGTCTTGTTCAAGATTGCATTCAGTTCGTGATTTATGCTAAACTTTCTATAGAGTTAATTCCGCACAGGAATGCAGAAAAGAAACTTGAGGAGGATGATCTGATGTCATGGCTGAACGAGTTTCTTTATGATGATCGGAACGCTGACAGGCGACTGTGTGTTGCTGCCGTCACCATGCGCTGCAATCCCGATGTAGAGGTGAACAGGGAAAAGATGGCGGCACAGGTGGAGGCGATCCTTGCGGATCATCCCGATGTGGATTTGATCTTCTTTGGGGAAGCTGTTTCCGGCTGGTATAACCCGGCTGGCAAACCGGAACTTCATCCGCAAACAGCCGAGCCGATCCCCGGCCCGACGACAGAAGCATTGGCTGCCCTGGCCCGCCAGCACCAAATCCATCTGTGTTTTGGCATGTCTGAATCCCGGGATGAGCAATTGTATAATGCCCAGGTTTTGATCAACCCTGACGGGGAAGTTCAAACCTTGCATCGAAAATGCCGTTTGAAAGAGGAGACCTATTGCCCCGGCGATACACCCGTTACCCTGACGCAGATTGGGGATATTCGCACGGCCATGCTGGTTTGCTCGGATGCGGCCAGCCTGGATGCCATCCGAGCCCTGCGCAAGCTGCGCCCGGAATTGATCCTGCTCAGTATGGCGGATGACGAGGATGAGGATTTCTTCATGGCGCAGGTGAATGCCCGCCTGTATGATGCCTGGATCGTGACCGCCAACCGTTTTGGCGATGAAGGGGAGCGCCACTGGAACGGGCACATGGTGGTTTCGGATCCGCTGGGGGAACTGCGGGTGGCCGTGGATGGCTGCGAGCGGGTCATCGTTTACGATCTGGGTTTCGCCAATTCAGGGAACTGGTTCAAGCGCTCCCTGCGCCGCCTGGTTGCCGGGCCGCCGCTGCTGGTGGATTTGCTGACAAACTGGAAGCAGCTCAGACAGTATTTTTAGGCGTAGTCTGGCGCCCGCCGGGTGCTCCGTCGGTCTGTCATTCCCCTTGCAACCGTGATACACTTTTGATGAATGAAGCCAAATTTTGATCAGGTGGTGGAACGATGCGGGTTGCCTTTATTGGCAGTACAAAACGCGGATATGAGACGTTGAAAGCCTTGCTGGAGGCTGGCGCTGACGTGGTTGGCGTGGTCAGCCTGGCCCAGCACGCCCATGAAACCGAGCGTTTTGAGGGCGCGATTGCAGACCTGACGGCCCAATATGATGTTCCCTGTATCGACACACAATGGATGAAAGACCGCGACTATGCTGCCCTGCTGGCGGATGAATGGCAGGCGGATGTGGCCTTTATCGTCGGCTGCCGGGTACTTATCCCGCGGGCGGTATATGAAGCCCCGCGTCTGGGCAGCCTGGCCGTGCATGATTCCCTGCTGCCTGAATACCGCGGCTTTGCCCCATTGAATTGGGCCATTCTGAATGGCGAAGACCATACCGGTGTGACCCTCTTCTATTTAAGCGAAGCCATGGACGATGGCGACATCGTCCTGCAGCAGGCCGTGCCCATCGGGCCGGACGAGACCGCCCCGCAGGTGTACGAGAAGGTGTGCCAGGCCACGGTGGACGTGGTGCTGGACGGCCATGCCCGCCTGCTGGCCGGGGATGGCCCGCGTATCCCGCAGGCTGCTGGTGTGGGCAGCTATACGTGCAGCCGCACCCCGCTGGATGGCTGCATTGACTGGAAGCGCTCCACGACGGAGATCTACAACCTGGTCCGCGCGCTGACCCAGCCTTATCCCGGGCGCATACACGTATTACAAAGGCCGCAAGCTGCTGGTGTGGGCCGCCGAGCCTGCCCCGCCGGTCAACTATGTCGGGCGCATCCCTGGGCGGGTGGTCGGGCTTTCGTCTGTCGAAGGCTGGGTGGACGTGCTGACTGGTGATGGCATCCTGCGCCTGACCAGTGTGCAGGTGGAGGACGAGGAAGCCGGCTGCCCCGGCCAGTGTGATACGTTCCGTGCGCGCCAGCCTGGGATTGAATCCCTGTGGAGCTGCTGGAGCGGATTCGGGAGCTTGAGGCGCGGTTGAAAGTATTGGAAGAACCAGGGAATGAGCGGATATAATTGGCAGATAGGCCTGTAGGGTGTGGTCAAGCAGTTTGACCGCACCAGTTGCTTAACACGGTGCAGGACATGGTGCGGTTAGGTAAAACACGACCACACCCTACGCGCTACGCGCCTAATAAGGCTTGCGACGAAAATTTATAGAAGTTGAGGAACAAAAATGCTGAATTACAAAGATAAAAAAGTGCTGGTGACCGGCGGGGCGGGATTTATTGGCTCCGAGCTGGTGCGCCAGCTTGTCTGAATCGGGCGCCATTGTGACCGTGGTGGATAACCTGGTCAATGGCAAACGAGAGAATATCGCCGGTCTGTCGGGCGTTACCCTGCACGAAGTCGATATCCGCGACCGGGCCGCGATGCAGGAATCTGATGCAGGGTGTGGAGATCCTTTTCCATCTGGCCGCCCTTGGCGTGCGCCATTCGATCCATTCGCCTGAAGAAAACCATGAGGTGAACGCCAACGGCGCCCTCGGTTTGTTGATCGACGCCCGCGCGGCGGATGTGGGGCGTTTCGTGTGCGTTTCCACTTCCGAGATCTACGGCACCGGCTATAAGGTGCCGATGGATGAAGAACATCCCCCGTTTGTTACAACCGTCTATGGTGGCGCCAAGCTGGCCGGCGAGTCGTATGCGCGCGCGTTCTACAGCACCTACGGTTACCCGACCGTAGTGATCCGGCCTTTCAATACCTACGGCCCGCATTGCCATCATGAAGGCGACAGCGGCGAGGTGATCCCCAAGTTCATGCTGCGCGCCCTGACCGGCAAGCCGCTGATCATTTTCGGCGACGGCACCCAGACCCGCGACTTTACCAACGTGCAGGATACCGCTTACGGCATCATGCTGGCCGGTCTGGCAGAGAATGTGATCGGCGAGACGATCAACATCGGCAACGGAGACGAACTGACGATCAACAAACTGGCCGAAGAAGTGGCCGCCGTGGCGGGTGTGGAAGACGTGGAAGTGATCCATGACATCCCCCGCCCGGGTGATAACCTGCGCCTGTATGCCGACATCAGCAAGGCAAAGCGCCTGCTTGGCTATGCCCCGCGCATCAGCCTGGCCGACGGCCTCCAGCAGCTCAAGGAGTGGTATCTGGGCCAGGAGAAAACCCTGGAAGAACTGCTGGCCGAGGAACGAGTGCATAACTGGCAGGAAGCGGAGTAGCGGAACATGAGTGATAAGCCTTTCATCCCGATTGCCAAACCCCTGATGGGCGAGGAAGAAGCCCTCGCCACCCACAAGCCCATCCTTTCCGGCTGGGTGACCCAGGGGCCGGAAGTGGCCGCCTTTGAGCAGGAATTTGCCGCCATGACCGGCGCTGCCCATGCCTGCGCGGTGGGCAACTGCACCCATGCTTTGCACCTGGCCCTGATGGCGGTGGGCGTCGGCCCCGGCGATGAGGTCATCACCGTCAGCCATTCCTTTATCGCCACAGCCAACGCTGTGCGCTACTGCGGCGCCAAACCGGTGTTTGTTGACATCCAGCCCGAGACATACAACATGGATCCCGACTTTGATCGAGCGGGTCATCACCCCGCGCACAAAGGCTATCTTGCTGGTGCATCAGGTGGGCATGCCTGCTGACCTGCAATCGATTCTGACCGTTGCTCAACAGCATAACCTGCCCGTCATTGAAGATGCCGCCTGCGCCACCGGGAGCGAGATATTCTGGAACGGCGCATGGGAGAAGATCGGCCGCCCGCACGGCGACGTGGCCTGCTTCTCCTTCCATCCCCGCAAGGTGGTCACAACCGGTGACGGCGGGATGTTGACGACCAACAATCCTGAGCTGGACAAAAAATTCCGCTTGCTGCGCCAGCACGGCATGTCTGTGCCGGATACGGTGCGGCATGGTTCCAGGCAAGTCATTTTTGAATCCTACGATGTACCCTGGCTACAACTTCCGCATGACGGATATTCAGGCTGCTGTGGGGCGGGTGCAGCTTTGCCGCTTGCCGATGATCCTGGACGCGGCGGCGCGAACTGGCTGAACGCTATCATGCCCTGCTGGCGGATATTCCCGGCATCGTGCTGCCCTTTGAGCCGGAGTGGGCGCGCAGCAACTGGCAGAGTTACATGATCCGCCTGCCGGAAGGCTGCGACCAGCGCGAGGTGATGCAGTCCATGCTGGATGATGGCATCGCTACACGGCGCGGGATCATGAATGCTCACCGTGAGCCTGCTTACCCGCGCGGCACCTGGGCCTGTGGGGATGAATTGCATACCTGTGATTGCGCCCCTGGCACCTGCGCCCGCCTGCGCGAGAGCGAACTGGCTCAGGAACAGGCTATCGTCATCCCATTGTATGTGCAGATGACGGAAGCTGATCAGGGCCGTGTGGTGGCCTCCCTGCGCAAAGCGGTTGAGCAGTGCGAAGGGGGATCAGCATGATGGTTGGGCAGCAATCTTTCCTGCTTTCTGTGGTCACCCCGGCCTATAACGAAGCCGAGAACCTGCCCCTGCTCTATGAGCGGCTGTGCGCCGTACTGGGCGAGGCTGGCGTGGATTGGGAATGGATCGTGGTGGATGACCATTCCCGCGATAACACCCCGCAGGTGCTGCGTGAGCTGTCTAGCACAGGATGCCCGTTTGCGCGCGTACCGTTTCTCACGCAATTTCGGCTCGCACATGGCCCTGCGCTGCGGCTTTGACCAGGCCCGCGGCGACTGCGTGGTCGCCATTGCCGGTGACTTGCAGGACCCTCCGGAAGTGATCCCGGACCTGATCGCCAAATGGCAGGAGGGTTTGCAGGTGGTGTGGGCGGTGCGCGGCCAGCGCCTGGGCGAAAAATCCTCAACGGTGAACGCCTCCCGTTTGTACTATTTCATCATGCGCCGGATTGTCGGCATCAGCGACATGCCTTCCGAGGGTGCGGACTTCTTCCTGCTGGACAGGGAAGTGATCGCGGCCCTGGCCCGCTTCGGCGAACGCAACACCAGTATTCTGGCGCTCATCACCTGGATGGGATTCCGCCAGGGACAGATCGAATACGATAAACAGGCCCGCCTGCACGGTAAATCCGGCTGGAGCTTCCAGCAGAAATTCAAGCTGGCGATTGATTCGATCACCTCGTTTTCCTACAAGCCGATTCGCGTCATGTCCGCGATGGGCTTCATCCTGGCCTTGCTGGCCTTCCTGTATCTGATCGTGGTCATCATCAACGGCCTGCGCGGGATTGCCCCCTATGGCTGGGCGTCGCAAATGGCAGTCATTCTCTTCATCGGCGGCTTGCAGATCCTGATGATGGGCATCCTCGGCGAGTATATCTGGCGTTCGCTGGACGAATCCCGCCGCCGGCCGGGCTATGTGATCGAAGAGCGCATCGAACCTTAGACAGGAATCAAGAATACCAAATGACAGTCTGAGAACAAGCAACCAACATCCAAACAGGGTTTCTGGCAGCGCGCCTGGCCCTATCTCGCCATCGCCCTGGTGACCCTCATCGCGCACGGCTTTTTGCTGCTGATGGATTGGACCTTCTGGGAAGGGGCTTTCAATTACCCGATCATCGTCAGCCGTGACGCGGCGCAGATGGACATCTGGACGGTGCAGGCCATTCCCATTTTCATCCCCTTCCTGCTCATGCTGGGGGCCTTCGCCAATGCTTTTTGGGCTTCGCATTTTGTCGCTTTTGTCAGCTTCCTGGCGATTGGCTTGCTGGTGTACGAGATCTGCCAGACCTCAAAACTGATGCGCCGCGGCGAGAGTTTGTGGATTGCCCTGCTCACCGTGCTCTATCCCGTTTTCCAGATGGCGGTGGTCAACACGGTTGTGGCCTACGTCTTCGGATATGCCGTCTTTCTGGCGGGGGTGCTGCTGGCGCTGCGTATGGAATCTGCGTCGGGCTGGCGGCGCTGGACGCTGCGCGGTGCGGCCCTGCTGTTCCTGCTGGCCGGGTTGAACTTCCTGCAATCTTTGTATGTCTTTCTATTTTGGTTTTCTGCTCTTCTATTTGTTCTTCCTGCTCAAACGGGAAGGGCTTGATCTGTGGACAGGGGTAAAGCAGCTCGCCCCGCGGCGGTTAGACCTCATCCTGCTGCCCTTCATTGCCTGGGGCATCCGCCAGACATTCTATCCCTCAACCGGATACAATTCCTTCAAGTTTGAACCGGACATTATCCTCAAATGGACGGCCAGTTTCTTTAACTATGGCTTCTGGGATCCGCTTTTCACCCTGCTGACCCGTCACTGGTGGCTGACCCTGCTGGTCTTTGCTGCCTGTGCGGCTTTTCTGTACTATCTTCCGAAGAAATCATTGCGCATCACCGACTCGTTTGACGAACGCCCTGCTCACTGGTTGTGGCTGGCGTTCAGCGTGATGCTCTTCGTGATGGGCTTCTTCGCCTATGTGCTGGTCAACAAGGGCCTCGGGCGCTCGGTGTTTGCCGGGATTCCCTTTGACACGGACACGCGCAACACCGTCCTGCTCGGTCTGCCGGTGGCGATCTTCCTCACCGCCATCGCCCGCTGGCTGGTCCTCAAACGCCGCCCGGTGGTGACGGCCCTGGGATATGACTCTGCTGCTGGTGTTTGCCGCCGAGTCAGCCCTCACCCACGTGCAGAACTACGCCGACTGGCAGTTGCGCGCTGTCAAGGACCATTCCTTCATCGCCCAACTGGCCGGGATGGACGAGGCGCAGCAGTACCCCGTGCTGTGGGTGCATGATGAATTCCCCGCTGGCGGGATTCAGTTCGTGGAAGGCCGCGGCTTCTACGCCGGAGAAGAACTGCAATTGATCGCCCGCTTTGCCTGGCCGGACGGCGGTCCCCATTCCCTGATCGACGACCAGTACCGCAACCTGAGCGAGCAGGACTTTGCCGACCGCAACCTGCGCTACCTGGCCCCCGGCGCCGGCCTGCAGAACTGCCAGGCCGAGCTCATCCTGCGCCGCAACCCGGACGCCGGCTCCGATCTGAACGTGCTGGCGCATTATTACTACTATAAATTCTTCCGCGGGGAGGAGGTGCTGACCGGCTACCTGAAAGGCAACCAGCGCCTGATGCTGGTGTATTTCAAACCGTCTGAGTCTCAGCCGGTGGAGGGGTGTCCGTAGGGGAGAAGCGGGCGTAAATTGGTAGATGAATGTACAACACTCCGCCCGGGGTGTTGTGCTTTTGTAGGAACTGATTTACCCCGAAGGGTACGATATTCAATCTTTCCGCCCTCGCCGGGATGGATGAAACCACTTTGATACCGATACTGTGTATACTGAATAGGGAGAGAAATGGTGTGATCAAATGCTGATACCCGAAGGGTAAAGCTTTATTACAGCCTATGGGATTTGTATATAATTACTTTAACCGCAAGAATTTTGAGTGGTAATATGTTGGTTTCAATGGACAGAGAAATGGGGTCATAGCATGGAAATAGTCTTGCAACAAATCGATGATGAAGAACTTAAAAAACGTTTACAGAAAGCCGCAACAGGAAAGCCTGCAGATGCAAAGGAATTTTTTACTCAACTAGAGTATGAATTTCACTATGCAAACGGGAATTTTTTGGAGGCATATGAAAAAGCTATATCCGTCTTGCAAAAATTGAAGAAACTTAACTCAAAAAGCATATAATCGAATTCATAAAGGTAGACCTTTCTATTTGACTGGCATTTCATCATTTATTTTGCTCAATTATGCTCATGCAACCTATTTTTTTGATGCAGCAGTATCGGAGGATTTAGAGAATGATCCAAATATAAGAACACCAGCGATTATGTTCATTGAGTTGGATGGAGATCCGGACCAGCAGGCGGCTAAACAACTAACTAAAATTGCAGAAAAAACGTTATCTGAATACATAACTTACTATAATGCTGTGCCTGGAGCATTACCTATAACCACAGAAGAAGTCCGGTCTAAATTTTATTCTAGATCGGTAAAAGAGGTTCTTGAATGGAGAACTCTTTCCACAGCTTCAATTTCATTCTTGCTCGAAGCAGGGCATTTAGTAAAATTGCAGAATATTCGCATGCAAGATGGAACATCGGAACCATTTTTCATCCACCTACTAAAAGGGTGTGTGCTTTTCGAAAGTTTATTAAAAGCTGAACGCAAAGACGAAAATCGGATCGGATGCCACTTTAGGAAGAATTATAAGAAACTCTGAAATAATGAGGCTGATGAATATTAAAGAAAATTATGATTGGAGCGCTGATAGTTTGATTGCTGTACTCTCAAAATTACCAGTTAAGGTTGATAACATTAAACCCAGATAGAAATTGCTGCTCAATTGCGCAACAAGATTGGTCATAACATTGGATGGACTACCCAAATGAATTCTGATCAATATAGCCAATTGGTTTCTATATTGATGAATTCAATACTTCATACGATATCTAGCTTGTATTAAATGACAAGTTGATCCCTTTTAAAGAACAGGAAACTTGAAAACCTCATGAAACCTCTTGGAACATTTCCATTCGGACAACCTGTTCAGAAAGTAAAACAAACAGACCGCACCCCGAAGGGTGTATTTGTTTTGGGTGTTTATGCAAGCGCTATTCACGCACGATGGGTTAGTGTAAATGGAAAAACTGTAGTTAGAGCACTTGCTATTGCAAGCGAGCCATATATATTTTGGCGGGGAGAAAACGCAGAAGACATAATTCAACAAATTGATATTCCACAAGAATTGGGGAAATTAATTCCTGCAGATGAGCAATTCAATGGACCATCGGGTGTGGCGCTTGATGAATTAATTTTAAATCCTTTGGGGTTGGGTCGCAAAGACGTATGGTTTTGTGATCTGGTGCCGCATAGCTGCGTTAATCCTTCTCAGAAAAAAGCCATTGAACGGGAATATTTACCGATTGAACAGGAATATGGATTAGCAGAACACACTGTTCCGCCTGTTCCAAAAATACTTGCTGATGAATCGCGGCGAATGGAAATTCTGGATGATGGTTAATCGAGTTTGAAGCAAACAAATTGATTTTACTTGGCGACAAACCTATCCAATGGTTTCTTTCGTGTTTTGATGATCGTTGGAAGAAGCTTTCAGATTTCGGGAATGATAATCAATCATATGGTAGGTTGCATGTTGTAAATGTGAATGGAAGGGAAATCAAAGTCTTACCACTAGCTCATCCCCGGCAAATTGCAAAACTTGGGCGATCGTCTGCTCTTTGGTATGATCTTCATCAGCAATGGTTAAAGAAACGTGCAAATTAGGCGCACTTGTAATAGGGGTGTTGCTGATATTGTGATTGAATGGAAACACGCTAATATGACCCATCAGACTGGCTAGGAGATAGCCACGTCGGCTAACGCCTCCTTGCAATGACATCATAAAAGGTGTTTCCCTAATCCCTGATCCCTCCCCTAGATTGTGAAATTCGTCACAATGACAATATGACAATTCGTTGGTATAATCTAAGCATCTTGATACGACGGTATATTTCTTGCCTATGTATTTTTCCCCGACAAACTCACAATCGAATACAACCATGGGAGAGGTGTAACTATGCCCGTAAGTGACTCTGTCGTGCTCGCCGATGGCGTGCGCATTTTCCATCCTGACCTGGTCAATCTGTACGGCTGCACGATTGGCGCGGGGACCAAGGTCGGCACCTTCGTCGAGGTGCAAAGCGGCGCGGTGATTGGCGCGCAGTGCAAGATATCCTCACATTCCTTCATTTGTGAAGGCGTAAAAATTGAGGACGAGGTTTTCATCGGGCATGGGGTCATGTTCACCAATGACATTTATCCCCGTTCGACCAACCCCGACGGCAGCCTGCAATCGCCGGAGGACTGGATGATGGTCGAGACCCTGGTCAAACGGCGCGCGTCCATCGGCACCAATGCCACCATCATCGCTGGCGTGACCATCGGCGAGAGCGCCCTGGTCGGCGCGGGGGCGGTGGTGACCAAAGACGTGCCGGACTTCGCCATCGTGGCCGGTGTGCCTGCCCGTGTGATCGGCGATGTGCGCACGCACGGGAAAGCCAGTACATGACCAGCGGCGGGCTGTGGCTGATCCTGCTCACGGCTGTTTTGCAGTCGGGGGCAAATCTGCTGCTGCGGAAAGGTCTCCTGCTGGCGGGTGGTTTCCCCAGCCAGTTGTCCGACTTGTGGCCGGGCCTGCTGCGTTTGGCAAAACAGCCCATGTTTGATATTGGTTTCATTTTGTATGGCCTTTCGGCGCTGGTCTGGTTTCGCGCCATTTCGACGTTGCAGCTCAGCACGGCCTATCCCATGCTGGTGGCAATGTCCTTTATTTTTGTTACCATCGGAGCAATTTTATTGTTCCAGGAACCGTTCACCTGGCGCAAGGCTGTGGGGGCAGTCATCATTGTGGCAGGCATCTTTTTGATGGGGAAGGAATGAGGAAAAAATATGATTAACGTAGGGATCATCGGATATGGCTATTGGGGGCCGAACATGGTACGCAATTTCATGGAAATTGGCGGCGCCACGGTCAAGGCAGTCAGCGATATGCGCCCCGAGCGCCTCAAGCTGGTCAAGTCACGTTATCCAACCATTGAGACCATGACCGAGCCGGATGCTATTTTTGCCGATCCGGATATCGACGCCGTGGTGGTGGTCACGCCTGTCTCCACGCATTACGAGCTGGCCAAACGCGCCCTGCTGGCGAACAAGCACGTCCTGCTGGAGAAGCCCTTCACCGAGACCTCGGCCCAGGGGCAGGAATTGCTCGACGAAGCGAAGAAACGCAATCTGGTGATCATGGTCGACCACACCTTTGTGTACACCGGCGCGGTGCGCAAGATCAGGGAACTGGTTGAAAGCGGCGAGCTGGGCGATATTTATTATTATCAACTCGGTGCGCGTCAATCTGGGCCTTTTCCAGCATGATGTTAACGTCATTTGGGACCTGGCCGTGCATGACCTTTCCATTCTCGAATATATCTACCCTGGCAAACCCGTGGCCGTTTCGGCGACCGGCATTTCGCACGTACCCGGCAGCCCGGAGGATGTGGCTTATCTGTCCCTGTTCTATGACAACCAGATGATCTCGCACATCCATGTCAACTGGCTTTCCCCGGTTAAGGTGCGCCGCACCCTGGTGGGCGGCAGCAACAAGATGGTCGTCTTTGATGACCTTGACCCGAGCGAGAAGATCAAGATCTACGACAAGGGCATCTCCCTCAGCCGCTCGCCGGAGAGCATTGATGAGGTCTACCAGATGCTGATCGGCTACCGTTCCGGGGATATGTGCGCGCCGCGCATCGAGAATCTGGAGGCCCTGCGCGTGGAAGCCAACCATTTTGTCGACTGCATCGAGAACGGCACGCAGCCCATCGCCAGCGGTGAATCCGGCTTGCGGGTGGTGCGCGTCCTGGAGGCGGCTTCTAAGTCGATGAAGAATCAGGGCCAGCCGGTCAAACTCTAATCCAGGCTTGGAAATGGGCAAGGATAGCAGGGAAAAGTCTTTTTCCCTGCAGCCTATTAGAAATTATCGGGTTCTGAGGCAATCCCCCTGCTGTTCCGCAGCATCCCCCTTTTACAAGGGGGACAAAAAGTTGCCTGATCTTTGTAAACCTCAATAATCAAAGACTGGAGATTAACCAATGATTCGTTTTGTGGATTTGAAAGCCCAGTATCACAGCATCAAGGAAGAGATCGACAGCGCCGTGTTGGGCGTGCTGGAGAGTACCCAGTTCGTGCTGGGCAAGGAAGTGGCCGCATTCGAGGAAGAATTCGCTGCTTACAGCCAGGCCTCGCACGGCGTGGCGGTCAACTCGGGCACCAGCGCCCTGCATTTGGCCTTCCTGGCGGCAGGCATCGGCCCCGGCGATGAAGTCATCACCGTGCCGAACACCTTCATCGCCACCGTGGCTGCCATCCGCTACACCGGTGCCACGCCGGTTTACGTTGAAATGGATGAGGGTTCCTTCACCATGGATCCAGCCAGGATTGAGGCTGCCATCACCGACAAGACCAAGGCGATTTGTCCCGTGCATCTCTTCGGTCAGATGGCGGACATGGACCCCATCATGGCCATCGCCCGCAAGCACAAGCTGCTGGTGATCGAAGACGCTGCCCAGGCGCACGGCGCCGAGTATAAGGGCCGCCGCGCCGGCAGCATTGGCGATCTGGGCTGTTTCAGCTTCTACCCTGGCAAGAACCTGGGCGCCTATGGTGAGGGCGGTCTGGTGACGACCAACAACCCCGACTATGCCAAAACGGTGCGCATGCTGCGCGACTGGGGTGCCGAGAAGAAGTATTACCATGACCTGCCGGGGTATAACTACCGTATGACCGGTATCCAGGGCGCTGTCCTGCGCGTCAAGCTGCGCCACCTGGAAGACTGGACGGAAGCCCGCCGCGCGCACGCTGCGCTGTATACCGAGCTGCTGAAGGATTCCCCGGTCACACCGCCGCAGGAAATGGACTATGCCCGCCATGTCTATCATATCTACTGCATCCGCAGCAAGGATAGGGATGGCTTGCAGCAGGCGTTGAATGCCAAAGAGATCCAGAACGGCATCCATTACCCCATTCCGGTGCACGTGCAGAAAGCGCACGCCGACCTGGGCTACAAGCAGGGCGACTTCCCGCTCACCGAGCAGGTGGCGGGCGAGATCCTTTCCCTGCCGATGTGCGCCGAGCTGACCGATGATGAGATCAGGCAGGTGGTGGAAGCGATTAAGGCGTTTTAAGGTTTGTTTCAGGAATGTAGAGCCTCCCGCGGTGTTCACCGCGGGAGGCTTTGTGTAGAGGGGGATTACTCGTTGATCGGGCGGCGGACAGGTCGGGAGACCTGTCCCTACAAAAATTTTACTTCACGTAAATTGGATAGGTATCCACAAGGACGTAGACCTTTGCATTCTGGGGGATGATCTCATCCTTGCCGAAGGCCAGGGTGACGGTGATGGTGCCTTCTTCTGATGTAACCGAGGTGTTCTTGGTGTAGTACAGCGGCAGGGGGTTGCCGTCCTGGTCAGCCAGCATGATGCTGTAAACGTGCTCGTCGGCTTTCAGGTCGCCGCCGGAGATCTCAGCAACTACCCGTTCTTTGTTCAAGTCAACCGCGACATTTCCCGCGTTTTCGGGGGCGGTGGCGTTCTTCCAGGATTTAATGCCTGTGCCGCCGCGCACAAACATCTGCCCGGTTTTGAACTCGCTCATCCCCATCAGCTTGAGGCCGATGCCGTAGAACTCAATCTCATCGCAGTTGGCAACTGCAATGAAGGTAGCCCTGTCGTTAAACTCCCCTGTTTCTGTCATTCTGGTGCTGATGCGATAGCTGGCGAAGGGCATGTCCCATGAGCCGATGAACTTGATCTTGAAGCCGTCGTAATTGCGCAGGGTCACAAGCCCATCATCGTAGTCGAGGATCAGCGGGTAGCGGGTGATCGCTTCGGGATCAATGGCGGCCTGGTTGTTCTCATCCAGCCGGCCTTCAATCACCCACAGCACTTCTTTTCCATCCGCATTCGTGTCCACCGCGCCGGCGATGTAATGCAGGGAGTCAAAGCCGATCTGATTGTAGGATGGCAGGATGGAAGGAGTAGGCACGGACAAACGATGCAACTCCAGAACGCTCTGTTCTCCGTCGTTGATGGCGTTCACGAAGGGATGATCTATGCCCGGTTTGTCATTGATGGTAAAGCTGTAGGTCTCGCTGACGCTGCCGGATTTGCGGCCGCCGAAGAATTTGAGGCCGAAACGGGAGAGCCTGGTTTTGTAATCGGCGGTGATGGTGATATTGATCTTCCCGTTTGCGTCAGCCACCCATGCTTCCACGGGGATGATGTTAACGAAGCGGTTGGTTGCCCCGACCTCGACGCGGTATCCCTCATTGCCCTCAATGGTGACCTGTACGCTGTCCCGGTCAAAAGCAGACAGCACGTTGTCGCCTTCCTCCCGCACCAGCAGGGAGAAGGTCAGCGGTTCGTTGGCGTCAATGGCTTCCGGCGGGGTGAGTTCCAGCGCGCCGAAGGAGTCGGTGTAGATCAGGTTCGCGCCGTCGCCGGGCATGTTTTCACCCGCTGTGTAGCAGCGTTCGTCGTTCTTTCCAGCTTCTGTCAGCGGGTAGTCATAGGGTACAAAAAACACCTCGCCGCTCTCGCCAGCGATGTAGACGCCGTCAAACCCGAGGGCGGGCGAGCCGTTGAGGTCGTTGCGGTCATCGGTAATGGCCTGATAGCTCCAGCGCAGGGTGCCGTCCGGGTTGATGCAGTACAGCTTGCCCTCGCCGTTGCCGAAGTAAATGTTGTCGTGGCCGTCCACAGCAGGCGAGGAGCGGATCGGTTCCAGGGTGTCAAATTCCCAGATCGATTTGCCTGTCTCCGGGTTGAGCGCATACAGGGTGCCGTCCGTGCTGGCCTGGATAATGGTGCCGTCGGAAAGCTGGGCAGGGCTGGCGTAGATGTGGTCTTTGGTGCCGAATTTCCACAGCAGTTTGCCGCTGTCCTGGGCAAAGGCGCGCACAAATCCGTCAAAACCGCCGACAACAACCGCACCCTTTGCTGATGCATTGGTGAGCATGGTGGATCCGGCGACGGTGCCGAAGCTGCCGGTGAGCCACTGGCGATTTCCGTCTAGATCGTAGCTGAACACATTCTTTAGAACTTGAGAAGCGGTGCCGAAAAAGATCTTGCCGGTATCGGGATTCACCGATGGCAGCGACCAGATCATTTCGTTGGCCTGGTAAATGGTGCCTTTTTCGCCGGTGTCACGGTCCAGCCGGTAGAGGAGATAGTTGTCATTGGGCGCCAGCAGTGAACCATCGGGCAGCATGGCGATATTGCCCTCAAACCAGTTGAGATTATAGAGGTCCATATCGTACAGTTCCTCAACCTCTTCCACGGCGTGAGCAGCTTCTTTCCACAGGATCTCGCCCGTCTCACGGTCAAGCGCATACACCTGGGCGTCACCGGAGCCAACGTAGATGCGGCCCTGGTCATCGAGCAGGGCGGAGGAGTCGATGATGTCGCCGGTTTTGATCTTCCACTTGACCGTGCCATCGGGATTGAATTTGTAGAAATACGTATCCGCCGAGCCGATGTAGCAGTTGCCGTCCGCATCGATCACCGGTGAGGAGAATATCCCTTTGCCTGTACGATAGGACCACGGAGCAAGTGATTCGTCAGCGGTGGGCATGACGGGCGTGCGGCCGTTCTGCAGCGCGTTGGCACGAAACTTTGCCCACGGGCTGGCAGGGTCAAGGGGGATGTTGTAGGCAAACGTGCCGTCTGCATTCATTGCAGTGGTCGGTGTGGGGGAAAAGTCGTGTTTTCCGAAGGGCACGAACAGGATGATATAGGCGATGGCTGCGGCAAGCAGGAGACCAAGAGTGATCTTCAGCCCGAGGCGGTTTTTCCTGGCGGGGTTGGTCATTGATTGTTTCCTTTCCGGCTGGGGTGCTTATTCCAATTATTGTACGCAGTTTTGATTTGATTTGCAACGAAAAGCCCCTCTCCCAATGTGTGGGAAAGGGGCCTGGCTTTGTTTCAAAGCGGGAAAATCTTACAATCCCTGGTTCAGGTGATAGTAGAGATCATTCCAGCGCAGTTTGTCGCGGAATTCCGGAATGCGGGTGTCTTCGTCGATCACCAGGAATTCTATGCCGGCCATATCAGCGAAATCACGCAAGTGTTCGGCTGTTACGGTGTAGCTGAAGCTGTTATGATGCGCACCGCCCGCGTAGATCCAGGCTGCGGCAGCGGTCTTGAAATCGGGGCGAGGCATCCACAAGGCACGCGCCACCGGCAATTTGGGCAGGTCTTCATCCGTGGGGACGACATCAACTACGTTGACCAGCAGGCGGAATCGCTGGCCCATATCCATGATGGATGCAGCGACGGCCGGGCCGGTATTTGCATCGAAGATCAGGCGCACCGGGTCTTCTTTTCCACCGATTGAAAGCGGCAAAATATCCAGCCTGGGTTTCGAGGCGGCAATCGATTCGCAAATTTCAAGCATGTGAGCGCCGAGCACCTTGTCGCCCGAGTTCACTGAAGTGATAGGTGTAGTCTTCCATGAAGCTGACGCCGCCTTTTAATCCGGCGCTCATTACCTTCATTGCCCGCAGGAGGGCAGCGGTTTTCCAGTCACCCTCCGCTCCAAAACCATAGCCGTCGCGCATCAGGCGCTGGCAGGCCAGGCCGGGCAGCTGTGACAGGCCATACAGGTCTTCAAAGGTGGTGGTGAAGGCGGTGAAGTTGCCTTCCGTCAGGAAATTGCGCAAGCCAACTTCGATGCGCGCGGCATCCCGCAGGGAAGCGTGGCGGGCACCATCCGGCAGCAGCGCCGGGACGACGTCGTACTCGTCCAGGTAGGTTTGCACCATCTTGTCCACGTCGGCTTCGCTGGCTGCCTTCACTGCCTTGACCAGGTCGCCGATGCCGTAGCCATACACGCTGTAACCAAGTTTGCGCTGGGCTTCGACCTTGTCGCCTTCGGTGACGGCTACGTCACGCATGTTGTCGCCAAAGCGGGCGATTTTGCCGCCCTGCCAGTCGGCCCAGGCCGAGGCGGCGCGTGTCCAGACACCCAGGCTGGCCTGTACATCTTCATCCTGCCAATGGCCGACAACAACCTTGCGCTCGAGGCGCAGGCGGCTGCCGATGAAACCAAATTCGCGGTCGCCGTGAGCCGACTGGTTGAGGTTCATGTAGTCCATGTCGATCTCGGACCAGGGGATCTCGCGGTTGTATTGGGTGTGCAGGTGGGCGAAGGGCTTTTTCAACAGGCTCAGGCCGGCAATCCACATTTTGGCGGGCGAGAAGGTGTGCATCCAGGTGATCAGGCCAATACAGGTTTTGGAGGAGTTGGCCTCCAGGCAGATGTCGCGGATCGCATCTGGTGTGGTCAGCACGGGTTTGAAGACTACCTTGACCGGAATGTGGGCAGACGCGTCCAGGGCGGCGGCAATCTCACGAGAATGTACGGCGACCTGTTCCAGAGTTTCTGGACCATAGAGGTGTTGGCTGCCAGTGATGAACCAGACTTCATTTTGCTGTATATCAATCATGTTATTGCTCCTTTGCGTGCAAGTAAATTATAAAAATTTCTTATTGTCCATATACATTCGTATAACGATCGTGCAGCTTTGCAACATCTTCCTGTGGGATCACATCCGGCGTGCCAATCTGCATTGCCAGCCAAACGGTGGCAGCGACATCTTCGATCATCACAGCTGCCTTGACTGCGGCGGTGGCATCTTTGCCGATGGTGAACGCGCCGTGGTTTTTGAGCAGCACACCCGGGGATGAGCCAATACTTTCCAGGACGACTTTACCAATCGCTTCGTCACCGATCAGGGCAAACCCGCCGCACGGGATCGGTCCGCCAAATTCATCTGCCATGGCGGTCAGCACACAGGGGATGGATTTGCCAACGGCGGCGAACGCGGTGGCATAGCGCGAATGGGTGTGCACAACTCCGCCCACGTCCGGGCGGTGATTGTAGATGTACAAGTGGCTGTAGGTATCAGAGGAGGGTTTCAAATCGCCTTCGACGACCTTGCCGTCCATATCCAGTACGACCATGTGTTCCGGCCGTAAATCTTCATAGCGGATGCCGCTGGGTTTGATCACCATCAGACCGGTTTCTTCATCACGGGCGCTGACGTTTCCGCCTGTCCACATCACCAGATCGTTTTTGGGTAATTCCAGGTGCAATTGAGCCAGTTCTTCTTTTAATTTTTCGAGCATCATTTCTCCAATAAGGTAACTTCTAACGCAAAATCTCTATTTCAACGCTTCCACTGCGGTTCTTTCGATGACAAGGCCCTTTTTATAGCGTTCCATGAAGGCCGCAAAGCCATCGACATCCTTTTGCTCGGGAGCGATTGTCACACTATTTGCCCTGGCAAAGACTTTGTTACTGAGATAGGCTTCCAGGGGTTCATCCCCATCCTTGTTGACGAGATAAGCAGCGAGCAATGCAATGCCCCATGCGCCGCCTTCACCGGCGGTTTCCATTACGGAAACAGGCACATTCATCGCCGCGGCCATCATCTTTTGGCCCACGCCCTCTGTTTTGAAGAAGCCGCCATGACCGAGAATTTGATCAATCTGCACTTTTTCCTGTTCAAAGAGGATGTCCAGGCCGATCTTCAAGGCGCCAAGGGCCGAGAAGAGATGCACGCGCATAAAGTTCGCCAGGGTGAAATTGCTTTCAGGGGTACGGACGAACAACGGGCGTCCTTCTTCAAGGTGGGTGATGTGCTCGCCTGATAAATAATTGTAGGCCAATAATCCGCCGCAATCCGGATCCCCTTCGAGCCCCTTGCGGTATAACAGTTCAAACAGCTTGTTTTGGTCGACTTCAACCCCCAGTGCTTCGGTGAATTCACCGAAGAGGCCGACCCATGCATTCAGATCAGAGGTGCAGTTGTTGCTGTGCACCATCGCTACCGGCTTGCCGGTGGGGGTGGTCACCATGTCGATCTCGGGATACAGTTTGGACAATGCCTTTTCCAGCACGATCATGGCAAAGACAGATGTTCCCGCGGAAACGTTGCCTGTTCGCTGGGCAACGCTGTTGGTCGCAACCATGCCCGTGCCCGCGTCCCCTTCCGGCGGGCAGAGCGGGACACCTGCTTGCAATTGTCCTGTGGGGTCGAGCAGGTTTGCGCCTTCTACGGTCAGCAGACCGGCATCGTCCCCGGCTGCGAGGACTTCAGGCAGGATGTCCTGAACCGTCCACGCGATATTATTCCCGGCGATCTTATTGTTGAACTGTCCGAGCATGCCTTCATCAAAATTGTTGGTGTTGCTGTCAATGGGGAACATGCCCGATGCTTCGCCAACACCCAGGACTTTTTGCCCGGTCAGTTTCCAATGGACATAACCTGCCAGCGTGGTCAGATAGCTGATGTCTGCAACATGGGCTTCCTTGTTCAAAATGGCCTGATAGAGGTGGGCAATACTCCAGCGTTGGGGGATGTTGAACTGGAACAGTTCGGTGAGTTCTTCTGCCGCCTGGCCGGTGATCGTGTTGCGCCAGGTGCGGAAGGGGACAAGCAGGTTGCCGCTCTGATCAAAGGCCATATAGCCATGCATCATGGCGCTGAAGCCAATCGCGCCAATCGTCTTGAGCGGGGTATTGTACTTCCCGGCAACCTCGCTGCTGAGTTTTCGATAGCTTTCCTGCAAGCCTTTCCATACCTCTTCGAGACTGTATGTCCAGATGCCGTTTTCGTACTGGTTTTCCCAGTCATAGCTGCCTGATGCGATCAGAGAATGATCTTCGCCGATCAGCACAGCTTTGATGCGGGTCGAGCCGAATTCAATGCCGAGTGCGGTTTGTCCGTTCTCAATTGCTTTCTGGATATCGTTTTGATCCATGTTCTTCTCCCATTCTGTGAAGTGATTTGTTAAGGGTATTTTTGAGGCAAAGACACAATGCGTAGCACATGACAGTTACCTGAGCAGGTGTATGTAATTGCAGTTACCACTTCGTCAGTGGTTATTGCGTGCATACAATGACGACTGAAGTGGTACCTGCAAATCCCTTGCATTAACCCGGATACCAGATCTTTCTGGGGTCGTCTGGTGAACGAGCGTAATCCCAGGCAGCATCGATCATCTTTTCCATGTCATATTCAGGCCGCCAGCCCAGCAGCAGTTTTGCTTTGGTGTTGTCCAGCCAGGTGGAGTGATAGGGGGTGATAACATCTACTGACGGTAAGCCACGGCTTTCTGTCAGATAACGGCTCATTTCCCCATAATCCACGGGTTCATTCATGCTGATGTTGAACAATTGCTGCCGCGCAGCAGGATGGTCGATCGCCAACAGCAGCGCGCTGACGAGGTCTTCCACGTGAACAAAATTGCGTTTGACGGGTTTTCCGTCCGGGTCAAGCATGACGGGGATGGTTTGCGTACGTACATATTCATCAGCTTGTTGGGCATCGACCAGGTCCCGCCAGCGCGGCCCGCCAAACACATCTTCCCCAAAGGAAAGCTGGTATTTGAAATCATCTTTTTCCATGATCCACGGCGCGCGCAGGCAGCAGCCATTCAAGTCATATTGAATGTAGTACTGTTCGAGCATCACTTCTTCAAGGACTTTGGAAAGCGCGTAACAACCGGGGTAGGCAGAATGTTTTTGGTTTCTCGTGACGGGAACGGGGTGGGGGTAAACGAAATGCCCGATGCCGGCATCGCCGCCGACCATGATGAATTGCTCGAACGTGGAGCTGGTTCGGCAGGCTTCCAGCAGCCAGAACAGGCCTTTGACAGCTACATCCATGATCTGGTCTGGGGTTTCTTTGACAGTGGCTAAATGGACGACATGCGTCACGCCTGCCATCATTTTTTCTACAGTATTTCGGTTTTCGATGGAACCATGGAAGATTTCAATTCGGTCATGTGCTTCCAGTTCGCGATGATGACACAATGCCCGAACGACTGCCGACTCAAAATTCTTGTCGTTCAAGAGACGTTTGACAAAGACTTGACCCACCTTGCCTGTCGCGCCGGTGACTAAGATTGTTCTCGCTTTAGACATTATCGTTCCTTACGGCAATGGGTTGTCCGCCATTCCGTACAGTTTTATTGGATATTTCAATGCCCGCTAATTTCGGGCAAATGGAAATTTTCTGTGGTGAGGGGGATATTGCTGGGCGTGAACATGTTTCTTGTGTCCACGCCCAGGATTTGCTGCGTGAAGATGAGTTGGTTGATTTATCCCTTGTTTTTGTTGTAAACATCAAAGAAGACGGCGAGCAGCAGCACGAAGCCTTTAATGGCCTGCTGCCAGTCGATGCCGATGCCAACGATGGACATACCGTTGTTCATCACACCGATGATGAAAGCACCCACCACAGCGCCAATCACGGTACCGATGCCACCGGTAGCCGATGCGCCGCCGATGAAACAGGCTGCAATCACGTCCAGCTCAAAGCCGTCGCCAGCTTTGGGTGTGGCGGTGTTTAGCCGGGCCGCAACGATCAGGCCGGCGAGGGCAGCCAGGACGCCCATATTGACAAAGGTCTGGAAGAGCAATCGGCTTGTGTTGACACCTGAAAGTTTGGCAGCTTTTTCATTGCCGCCCATTGCATAGATGCGGCGTCCGATCTTTGTCTGGCTGGTGACGAAGGAATAGAAAGCGATCAGGATGAACATGATCACGAGTACATTCGGCAAGCCTTTGTAGGAAGCCATCAACCAGCATAACCCCATCACTGCTCCGGTAATGACGATGTTTTTGACCACAAAGAAATAGAAGGGGGTAACTTCAAAGCCATATTTGAGTTGGTTTTTTCTGGCGCGAACATCCAGAAAGATGAGGATGGCCGAAAGGATTACCCCCAACACAAGCGTGGTGATATGCAGCCCTTCGTAATTGAAGACGTCACCGATAAACCCGGAGCTCAATTTCTGGAATTGAGTAGGGAAAGGGCCAACTGCTTCGCCTTGCAGCATGACCAGGGTGAGGCCGCGGAAGATCAACATGCCCGCCAGGGTAACAATAAAGGACGGGATTTTTACATACGCGACCCAATAGCCCTGCCAGGCCCCGATCAATGCACCGATCAACAAGGAAAGCAGGATGGTCGACACCCCAATGAAAATCCCATTTGACCATCATGACTGCTGCAATGGCGCCAATGAAGGCGGCTACCGAGCCAACGGACAGGTCGATCCAGCCAGAAACGATGATCAATAACATGCCCAGGGCCATGATGATGATGTAACTGTTTTGCAGCACAAGGTTGGTAATATTGATCGGCTTCATCAGAATACCATCCGTTCTCCACTGGAAGAACGCCATGATCGCAATCAGCGCAATCAACATGCCATATTCGCGAATATTACTTTTGAAAAGCTTTGCCAGGGTCTTCATTTTTCCATCACCTCTTCTTGTGTCATGATGCATTCCATGATTTTTTCTTGCGATGCTTCTTTTGCTTCCATTTCACCGATGATTTTGCCATCGCTCATTACGTAGATTCGATCGCAAATCCCCAGGATTTCCGGCAATTCTGATGAAATCAGGATGATCCCTTTGCCTTCACTGGCCAATTGGTTAACAATGGTGTAGATTTCATATTTTGCGCCAACATCAATGCCGCGTGTGGGTTCGTCCAGGATCAGAATTTCAGGATTTGCGAACAACCATTTGCTGAGCACCACTTTCTGCTGATTGCCGCCTGAAAGATTGACCGCTTTCTGGATAATGCTGGAACACTTGATGTTCAATTTTTCCCGGTACTCGGTGGTAACAGACATTTCTTTGGGTTCATTGATGGCTGCGCCATTGGCAACTGCATCCAGATTGGTGAGGGTGATATTATCTTTGATTGTATCGATCAGGATCAGCCCGTATGCTTTGCGGTCTTCTGTGGCGTATGCAATCCCGTTGGAAATAGCCTTGTCAATGGAACTGATATCAATCTTTTCGCCGTGTTTATATGCGGTGCCGCTGATATTTCTGCCATAGGCGCGTCCGAAAATGCTCATTGCTAGTTCGGTTCTTCCGGAACCCATCAGTCCAGCCAGGCCAACCACTTCACCACGGCGGACTTTGAGGTTTACGTTTGAAGTTACCTTGCGTTCTGTCGTGCAAGGGGTGGAATGCATTCCAGTCGCGTATTTCAAAAATTGTCTCCCCAATTTTTGAATCACGGGGCGGGAAACGATGGGTGATGTCGCGTCCGACCATTCCACGGATGATGCGTTCTCTGGAAATCGTGTCTTTTCGGCTATCCAGGGTTTCGATGGTGGCACCATCGCGCAGGATAGTGATTGCGTCAGCTACTTTTGAAACTTCGCTCAGTTTATGAGAAATCAAAATAGAAGAAATGCCTTGTTCTTTGAATTGCAGCAGCAAATCCAGCAGTTTCTCGCTGTCTGTCTCATTCAATGAGGCGGTAGGCTCATCCAGGATCAAGAGCTGCACTTTTTTGGCCAGGGCTTTTGCAATTTCGACCAACTGTTGTTTGCCAACACCCATGTCGGTGATCAACGTGTTGGGTGATTCGTGCAGGCCTACTTTTTCCAGCAGTCCTTGCGTTCTTGAAATGGTTTCATTCCAGTCGATGATCCCATTCTTTGCTCGTTCATTTCCCAGAAAAAGGTTTTCGGCGATGGAAAGAAAAGGGATCAGCGCAAGTTCTTGATGAATGATCACAAGGCCAAGTTTTTCGGATTGGGTGATGTCGCGGAATTCACATTCCTGGCCTTTGAAATGAATTTCTCCGGTGTAGGTGCCGTGAGGGTGTACGCCGCTGAGCACCTTCATCAACGTTGACTTCCCTGCCCCGTTTTCGCCTACCAGAGCATGGATCTCCCCTTGCTTCACACTGAAGTTCACATTATCAAGCGCCTTGACGCCGGGGAAGGTCTTCGTGATATTGCGCATTTCCAAAATAGTCTCAGGCATATTTTTTCTCGTCCTTGATTTGTGTCGTATAAACAAACGAAAGCTGTACTACCTTTATTTTAATCCAAAACTTTGTGACTCTGTGGAAAAAATTCAAAGACCTTGAAATCAAAAAAGCAGGGATAAAAATAGTGTGTGAGGGCTTTGACACCCTCACACACCGGGGGTGCGTACTGAATTACTTCAGTTGATCTTCGGTGATGTAGCCGCTGCCGATCAGCAGTTCTTCGTAGTTGCTGATGTCAACGCTGTAGGGGATCAACAGGTAGGAAGGAACGATTTTGACGCCGTTGTCATAGGTTGCGGTGTCATTGACGGGGACTTCTTCGCCCTTCAGAGCAGCAGTTACCATGGCGGCGGTCTGCTTGGCCAGGTCACGGGTGTCTTTGAAGACGGTGTAGGTCTGTTCGCCAGCGATCATGGATTTGACGGAGGCAACTTCTGCATCCTGGCCGGTGACAACAGGCATGGGCAGATCATCGGTGCCGTAGCCAACACCCTTGAGGGCGGAGAGGATACCAATGCTCAGACCATCGTAGGGGGACAAAACAGCATCAACCTGCTTGTCGGTGTAGTAGGCGCTCAACAGGTTTTCCATGCGAGCCTGGGCAACGATACCGTCCCAGCGCAGGGTGGAAACTTTGTCCATGCCCATTTGGCCGGACTGAACAACCAGTTTGCCGCTGTCGATGTAGGGCTGCAGGACGGACATAGCGCCATCATAGAAGTAGAAAGCGTTGGTGTCGTCGGGGGAGCCACCGAACAGTTCGATGTTGAAGGGGCCGTCAGCATTCTTCAGATCCAAACCTTCTTCGATCTGGGAACCCATGATGACGCCGACACCGAAGTTATCGAAGGTGGCGTAGTAGTCAACGTTCTCGGTCTTGGAGATCAGGCGGTCATAAGCAACCACGAGAATACCGGCATCGTGAGCCTGCTGCAGAACGTCGGAAAGGGTGGTGCCGTCAATGGAGGCGATCACGAGCACATCAGCGCCCTTGGTGATCATGTTTTCGATCTGGGCCAACTGGTTCGGGATGTCATCGTCAGCGAATTGCAGATCGGTGTCGTAACCCAGATCTTCGAAGACTGCGACCATGCTCTCGCCGTCAGAAATCCAGCGGGTGGAGGTTTTGGTGGGCATGGAAATGCCGACCAGCTTGCCTTCGGCAACTTCTTCAACCGGGGCAGCTTCTTCAGCAGGGGCGGCTTCTTCAGCAGCCGGGGCGGCGGGGGCGGCGCAAGCCGAGAGAACCAGGCTGGCCAAAATCAGAACACCAAACAGTTTGTAAAGCATTTTCTTAGACATTACTTCTCCTCATTACTTACTAGACTTAATCGAGATTTGAACTGCTTTGACAAGATCAGGGTTTCCATCAAACTGCAACGGGGCTGTCTCGCCAGGGAAGTGCTTGACAGATATCGATCTGCTGCTATCTTCCCGTTTTCATTAGATAATGGTTTCGAATTTTCTTTGCCTCCTTTCAATCTCGTTTTCATTGATTTCAAAGCATCGTATCAAGAAACGGGGGTGCGAATTGTATCAGACTTGCTTTGAACTTTCACGAATAACGAGCGTTGGTTTGATGAACCTGGTTTGTGCAATCACAGGAAGATTTTCTTGATGTGCATGGATCATATCTACTACATCCTGAACGGCTTGTTTGCCTAGCAGATTATTATCTTGAAAAATTGTGGTTAAGGAAGGGTAGAAATAGGGGGATTCCGGGATATTGTCAAAGCCAACTACGGTCAGTTCCTGGGGAATGTGGATGCCGCGCCGGTGGGCTTCACGCAAAACACTCAATGCCATTTGATCATTGGCTGCGAAAATTCCGTCCATGTCCGGGTAGGACTCAAACAATTCCTGGATCGCTTGTTCTCCGCTGGCTGAGGACCAGTTGCCTTGTGTCCAATGTTTATCTGAGGTTTTGATTCCAGCGGCTTCCAGCGTCTCGCGCCAGCCGCGTTTGCGTTCGTCTGCTTCCCACCAATCCAGAGGGCCGGCAATATGCCCGATCTTCCTCCGTCCGCATTCCAGCAGGTGTTGGGTTGCGAGCACGGCGCCTTGATAATTGTCAGTGGCAACACTGGCAACGCCTTCGCGGGGTTGCATGGCAAGGAAAACCACTGGCACGGGGATGCTGTCCAGCCGTTCTTTGATCCAGGCGTGGTTATCGCCGATTTCCGAAACGCCCCACAATATGCCGTCTACCTGGCGAGCCAGCAATGAATCAATCACCTCATCAATGCAATTGGCGTCGTGGTTTTCGACTTCTTTCATCAAAAGCATATAGCCCAGTTCATCCGCTTTTTCAGTGATGCCATTCATTGTGCGGGCTGGCCCGATGTATTTCAAGCCAAACATGACCACACCAATGGTATAGCTGCGCTGCTGGCTCAGACTGCGGGCAAGCGTACTGGGGTTATAGCCGAGTTCTTGAACAATTCTTTTTACATGCTTGCGGGTTTTTTCAGAAACATACGGAAAATCATTCATAACACGCGACACAGTCTGGGTTGAGACCTGTGCTGCTTGTGCCACATCCTTGATCGTTACTCTTTTTGGTTTGTTAGACGGCATCGAGTCAGTTATCATTTCTTTTTTTGGGTGGCTGGGTTATGTTTACGATAACATGTTATCGTAAACATGTTATCGATAACATGTTATCAAGAATCCTGAAATAAGTCAAGAACGAATTTTTTCTCAAAAACAGGAGGGGAAATTTCCTTGTGATATTGTCCAACTGCCGGACTTGCTTCTAAAATCTGTCCGATGATTGATCGTATGGCGAATGAAATTCACTCGCTGGCTGCGCGCTCCAGTTTTAGGAATTCTTGAAATGCCTTCTTGAAGGGGCTACAATGAAATATAGGTGAGTGACCAGATTTTGCGAAAGGAGTGAAAAATGGTGACCAATCCGTATTTGATCCACAGTATTCTTCCCCCACACATGCTGGAACACATCGCCGAAAATGGAACCGAAGCCCAACGTGAAAAAGCCCTGCAAAACCTTACAACTCAGCGAAGGATTTCGAGAGGACCGTACCCTGGCGCCCACGACTGCGATGGCGGCGTTGGATGCGGCGCGGACCTGCTGATAAAAACCGCATGGTCTACAGTGCAGAGGAGGGCAGCCAGCTTCCCGGTCGGCTGATCCGCCGGGAAGGTGAGCCGCCCGTCAGTGATCTGGCCGTCGACGAGGCATACGACGGTGCCGGTGCAACCTACGATATGTATCGGGAGGAATACCAGCGTCATTCGATTGATGGCGGCGGGATGGATATTATCTCTACGGTACATTACAAGAAGGGCTATGACAACGCGTTCTGGAATGGCACCCAGATGGTGTACGGTGACGGCGATGAAGACCTGCCGCCAGCCCAGCGGCTGTTCAACCGCTTCACGATTGCCCTGGACATCATCGCGCATGAACTGACGCATGGCGTGACCCAATATACAGCTAACCTGGTGTACCGTAACCAGCCCGGCGCGCTGAACGAATCATTTTCAGATGTGTTTGGCGTGCTGGTCAAGCAGCGCCAGTTGGGGCAGACTGCCCAGGAAGCAGACTGGATCATCGGGGCGGGGCTGTTCACCGAGAATGTGAATGGAGTTGGCATTCGCTCGATGTCTGATCCCGGCACTGCCTACAATGACCCCACGCTGGGCAAAGACCCCCAGCCAGGGCATATGAAAGACTTTGTCAATACCATACAGGATAACGGCGGTGTACATATCAACTCTGGCATTCCCAACCGGGCTTTTTATCTGACGGCGATGGAGATTGGCGGTTTTGCCTGGGAGAAAGCCGGGAAGATCTGGTATATCACGCTCAATGAAAAGGCTAAAACCAATACGGACTTTCAGGAAGCAGCCAACCTGACCCATGCTGTGGCGGTGGATCTGTACGGCGCGGAGAGCGGTGAGCAGCAGGCGGTGATCAATGGCTGGGCGGGCGTCGGTATCCAGGTGGGTGCATCAGGAGGGAACGGGATGTTTGACAGCTTTGTTTCGCCCCAAGGCGAGATGAGATGCTGCAGGAGGACGGCATGAAAATTGAATTGGAACGCAAGGGTGGTTTCACGGGGATCCCGCGGAAATTTTCGTTTGACCTGGATCAACTGGAAACAGCGGACCGTGAGCATTTGCAAGCGGCGGTTGCTGCCGCAGGATTTTTTGAATTGCCGAAAATGATCCCCTGCCCCAATGCAAGTGCAGATCAGTTTCACTATGTGATCACCATCCGCGCAGGGGAACACAGGCATGTAGTGCAAGCCAGCGAACCGGATATTCCGGAAGCCTTGCAAGATTTGATTGAGGAGATCATCCATCAGGGGCGGGAGGTAAAAGCTCACTAATAAAACAGACTGGCTCCTGATATCAGAGCCAGTCTGTTCTGTGTTCAAGCCAGTTTTTACATCAATCCCTCGGTCTTCAAATTCTCCACAAATTGCGCGCCCACGGATGAGCCTGATCTATAGAATACGCCCGGCTGACCGGAAGGTGCAGGCACGGTCACGGTGGTGCCGTGCTGCCGTTTCGCCGTAGATCTCGCCGCTCCACAGGTGCACCCATTTGCCGGCTGGCAGGTAAGTGCTGATTTCACTGGTCTCCGGGTCGGTGACGGGGGCGATCATGAATTCACTGCCGACCATGAATTGTTCGTTGGTCAGGGAGTAAAAGTTGCTGTCTTCAGGATAGTGGATGAAGGGATGGCGCACAACGGGCAGGCCGCTTTGGGTGGCTTCCTGGACGAGCTGCTTGCGATAGAAGCCCCAGGCAGCATACACTTTTGCAAAGCGGGCGAAATGCGCCAGGGTTTCTTCGTCCTGGTAGATCTGGACATTCTGCTCGGGCTGGTTGCCTTCATGGCAGCGATAGACGACGGTGAAGGCGCTCAACTCCATCCAGCGCATGAGCAGTTCTTTGCCCCGGTGGACTTTCATGATGGGGTGGGTGATGGCTGTATACCCGCCGATGTCGGAGTGGTTGAAGGCAAAGCCGGAGAAGCCGCTGCTCAGCAGGCCGGTGACGGCGCTTTTCAGCCCGTCATGGCGGTCCCAGGTGACCATCTGGTCGCCTTCCCAGAAGAGGGTGGTGTAGGCAGGGCTTTCGCGGAAGCCGGAACGGGAGAAGAAAACCAGCTCGTCGCCGTTGGGGGTTGCGTCCACCACCTCGCGGTTGAGCTTTGCCCAGGCCACGGGGTAGTGATTGTGATAGCTGGCGGCGTCCTCGCCGGAGTGCAGCACGGCGTCCAAGGGCAGGGCTTCGCCAAAGTCAGCCATCCAGCCTGAAGCGCCAACGGCGAGCATTTCTTCGCGAATCACGTCCTTCATCCAGGCCGCGGCATTCGGGTTGCTCAGGTCGAGCAGACCGGCGGAGAAATCGGTGTTGACGACCAGATAAGGTTCTCCGTTTTTCCGTTTTACCAGATAGCCAGCTTCTTTTGCTTCGGCAAAGAGGTTGCGTCGTATGTCAGGCCTGTTGCTGACGTCCACCAGAAAAGGATTGGTGTAGGTCATCATGCGTACATCGTCAGCGGCGAGGTCGCGATCATGGCTTCCCATTCGGGGTAATGTTCCCGGTCGAGGATCCAGTTCCACCACAGTTGTTTGCCGAAGCTGGTGGTGCGCTGGCCGACCCAGTCTTGCAGCCAGACGGCTGCTACGGGGGTGTCTTGTTCCTTTAATTGCTGAACCACATTGCGTACTTCTTGTGTGCCGCCTTGCAGGCCGACCACTGCGCCATCCAGGATCCAGTCCGGCAGGGGGCGCATGCGGCCTGTTGCGGCGGTGTAGGCGGCAATCAGTTCAGCCGGGGATTCGCCGTAGAGGATGCTGCCCTGCATGTGCGGAGAGAAGAGCTGTACCTGCACCCGGTCTTCGCGGCTCATGTCAAAAACAACGTACTCGTTGTTTTCGAGGTACAGGGAGCGCAATTTGCTGGTGAGGTACTGCGGCACGCCGGCATACGTGGTATGCCAGGAACCGCCAGCTCCGGCCGTCAGGTCGGCAGCCAGCGTGATCGGCTGCTGGCCGCGCCCGATGCCCTGCTCCATGACGAAGATCGGCAGGCGTTTGCCTTTCATATCGACGTGCGAGAACTGCTCGCCAAAGCCGAAGAAATGTTCATCAGGGGTAGAGGCGTAGGTCAGGTAGAGGCGGTTGAACTGCGGCACATCGATCTGCAGGTCAAAATGCAGCCGGTTGCTTTCGGCTTGCTTGAAGGACAGGCAGTAGGGGATTTTTTTCAGACGGCCGCTGACCACGATGGCATCCCCTTCAGGTTTGATAGTCTCAATGCTCTGCTTGTTCACGATTGCGCGGCGTTTATCTTTGATTTTGAAGGAACCGCGTGATTCCCGTACAGATTCTTCTCCATAAGCGGTGCCGATGAAAGCCTGTCCGGGGAGGGTGGCCCACAGCTCTTTGTCCAGGTTCGCACTGTGGCGTACAACAAGCCGTCCGCCGTTGGCAGGCTCCCAATCAATTTGAAATTCACCGATTGGAAAACAAGCTGCTTGTTGCATGGCCTCTGCGAGGTCCAGTGGGCCTTTGACCTGGCGTTCTGGTAGTTTTTTTATCAACCAGAAGTAGAGAATGATCGCTGCAAAATAGGGAATTAATTGAAGGAAGAAGCGCATATGTGAGGCTCCTGTGTTTAAAGAACAGCCTAAGTGGAGGAGATAGCTGCAGGTTCATACCAAATGGTATGGTCTATGTCACGAATTCTCTCTGCAAAAGGGGAACATCGTAAGGGCGAATGGCGTTCGCCCAAGTGACTCGCTGATAGATCTCTACTTGTGTTCGTAGTTTGTCCATTGTTTATGCAACACGATTATCTCTTTTGGAATCCCTGCCCGCTTCGCAGGCACTTCGTCTGTCGCTTCGCCACATCTGCCTTTGACCAGGGACAAAAAGTTTGCTGATTACAAAGAGGATCATGTTCCCCAGTCGCGCAAATAAAGGTAATCATAGCCGATGGTGCGGTTGCTGAGCTTGGCGATGGGCGGCAGGATTCGCTTGAAGTGGTTGCGGCGCACGCGTTCGACGACACTGTGCACAAAGTCCGCCGCAAAGCCGGCTTCGATGCACTCCTGCGGGGTGTAGCGTTCATCGATGAGCAGGTAGAGCAGGCGGTCGGCCTGGTCATAGGTATAGCCCAGATCGTCTTCGTCCGTTTGCCCGGCCCACAGGTCTGCCGAGGGGGCCTTGTCCACGATCTCGGACGGCACGCCCAGGGCGCGGGAGAGCTGGCGCACCTGGCATTTATACAGGTCGCCGATCGGGTTCAACGCGCAGGCCGAGTCGCCGAACAGGGTCGAGTATCCCAGCAGGATCTCGGTCTTGTTACCGGTGCCAACGACGAGGCCGGGGAAGGCGGCCGACTGGTCATATAGGATGATCATGCGCTGACGGGCCATGATGTTGCCCTTGCGCATGTTGTTGATCCCGGGCATTTTTGCAAACAGCGGGTCGACCATGTCGGTGATCTCAACCGTCATGGACTGCACGCCCAGGTCATCGATCACCAGTTGGGCATGGGACAGCGACTCTGGCGAGGATGCCTTGTAGGGCATACGTACCACCAGTACATTTTCCGGCCCCAGTGCCTCGGCAGCCAGATAGCAGGACAGTGCCGAGTCAATGCCGCCGGAAAGACCCAGTACGGCTTTTGTGAAGCCAGTGCGGGTGATCTCGGAATGGATGAAGCCGGTGAGGATCTTGCGGGCCAGTTCAGTGTTGATCGACATATCGTGCTGGCCGCTTTTTTCTGCCTGAAAAACGGAAATTTTTTTCGTCATCATTTACCTCCCCGAGCTTCTGTCGCCGTTGCCCAGGATGCGATTCATTTCACGCTGTACCAGCGAGGTGCGTTCATCGCGCAGCATGGGCAATCGCGCCCGCGTGCGGTGCAGCTGATTCAGGTCAATCTCGACCATCACCAGGGCTTCTTCATGTTTGGGCCCCAGTACCAGCCGCTGACCATTGGGATCATAGGCAGACGCCCCTCCCCAGTAGTTAAGCCCGTCTTCGTAGCCAACGCGGTTGGTGTGGATGACGAAGTCGGTGAACAGGCTGGCGTAGGCGCGGTTGATATGGTCTACCCAGTGGGCGGATTCCAATTCGGGTGCCTGACCGAGACCGCGTCCGGGGGAAGCCGATTGCAGCAGGAGGATGTCGGCGCCGTCCAGCCACAGCAGGTAGGGCGGCGAAGCATGCCAGAAATCCTCGCAGATGAGCATGCCCATGCGGCCGAAGGGGGTGTCAAAAGCCTGCACGCCGTCGCCCCAGGCAAAGAAGCGGCTCTCGTCAAACAGGCCGTAGGTGGGCAGGTAAACCTTGTGATGCACGTGCAGCACCTTCCCGCGGGAGAGGTAGGCCGCCGCAATGTAGAAGCGGTTGCGGATATCTTCATCCACAAAGCCGACCATGATGTCCATTTTCTGGCTGGCTTCCAGCAGCGGACGGAAGATGGGGTCATCCATTGTGGGGTGGTGCGAGACGGTGGGGGCGAGGTCTTGCAGCACATAACCAGTTAGGGAAAGTTCGGGGAAGACAATCAGGTCTGCGTTTTGAGTCCTGGGCAGCCTTGATGTATTCCATGTGTTTTTCGAGATTGTCTTCGACTCGTCCCAGTTTGGTGTTGATCTGTGCCAGTGCGATATTACATTTCATGAGCATATTCCTGAGGAGTGAATGAATGAAATTTACACAGTTCAATTGTACCAATAGTGTCGATTAAACACCAACTTTGCGCCTGTTCAACGTCCCTTCCAGCCAGAAGAGGAGCAGGGCAGCCCACACAATACCATACCCGATCAACTCCGTCTGGCTGAATGGCTCTTTATAGACCAGTACGCCGATCAGGAATTGCAGGGTGGGGGCGAGATATTGCAGGATGCCGACCAGCGCCAGGGGAATATTGCGGGCGCCTGCGGTGAAAAGCAGCATGGGAACGACAGTGATGGCGCCAGCAGCGATCAGCAGCAGCCAGGTGGTCAGGTCGGCAGTCCCCAGTACGCCTTCGCCGCGTGAACCCACCAACAGCAAGTATCCTATTGCAGGCAGACACAGCACAGCCATCTCGACGGTCATACTGTACAGTCCGCCGGTGGGGGCGGTCTTTTTCAGTAATCCATAGATCCCAAATGCGAGGGCCAGGATTAGTGCGATCCAGGGCAGAGCGCCATATTGCACGGTCAGGTAGATCACCCCAATGGCAGCCATGCCCACCGGCACCCACTGCATCGGGCGCAGTTTTTCGCGAAGGAAGATCACTCCCAGCGCTACACTGATCAGCGGGTTGATGAAATAACCCAGGCTGGTTTCGACAATATGATTGGCGTTCACTGCCCAGATGTACACCGTCCAGTTGATACCCAATAGTATGCCCGAGAGGATGAAGAGCAGGATGGACTTGCGGTTGAACACAGCTTTTTTGAAATTGTCCCAATCCTTGCGCAGCGTCAGGACAAAGGCAAGAAAGAGAAGCGAGGAAATGATGCGAAATGGGACGATTTGGAAAGGAAGGGATGTGGTGCAGTTGTTTCCAGAAAATGGGCAGGATGCCCCACAGGAAATATCCGCCCAATGCATAGAAAATGCCTTTGTTTTTCATGTAGTCCTCAGTGATGCCTAAGATGGAAGCGAATGATAACAGAGAAAAAGGATAGGGGAGTCAAACAGGGGATTAGGAACACGGAAAAGCTGCCTCCCTAATTTGCAGCAGTATCGCAAATTGGGGAGGCTGGGTGGGGTGTTTCGTTTCTAGGACTTCTGTGGGAGGAAAACCTTATCCCTTGTTGCCTCAATCGCCTTGCGTTTGTTCAGTGTGCCTTCCAGCCAGAAGAGAAGCAGGGCCGCCCAGACGAAGGCATAGCCGACCAGGTCCGTTTTGGTGAAGGCTTCTTTATAGACAGTACGCCAATCAGAAATTGCAAGGTAGGGTGGATGTACTGCAGAATGCCGACCAGCGAGAGGGGAATACTGCGGGCGGCAGCGGTGAAGAGCAAGACCGGGGTAACAGTGATCACGCCGGTGCCGGCCAGAAGCAGCAGGGTGAGCGGGGAGGCCGTGGCAAAGACTGCTTCTCCGCGCACACCGAGGATGATGAAGTAAATGATTGCCGGTATGGACAGAAAGGCCATTTCCACCGTCATGCTGTTCAAGCCGCCGGTAGGGGCGGTCTTTTTCAACAGACCATAGAAGCCAAAGGTGAAAGCCAGCGTCAGGGCGATCCAGGGCAGGGCGCCGTATTGCAGGGTCAGGTAAATGACGCCGACAGCGGCCATGCCTACCGGTACCCACTGCATGGGGCGCAGCTTCTCGCGCAGGAAGAGTACCCCCAGGGCTACATTGACCAGGGGATTAATGAAATAACCCAGGCTGGTTTCAACGATGTGGTTTGCGCTCACCGCCCAGATGAAGGTCAGCCAGTTGGCGCCCAGCAGCAGGCCGGTGAGGAGGAAAAGCAGGAGTGCTTTGCGATTGAATACGGCCTGCTTTGAAAGCTGGCCATTCCTTTCGCAGGGTGATGAGCAGTATGAGGATCAAGAAGCAGGAGACAATGCGGCTGCCAAAAGCCTGGGTGGCAGGTACATGGTTGAGTTGCTTCCAGTAGATCGGCAATATACCCCATAAGAAATATGCGCCCAGCGCATAGAAAACGCCCTTGTTTTTCATTTGATCCTCGAGTACTGTGTATAAGATGTAGCGAATGATAACAGAGGAAGGGGATTGGGGATTAGTCAATCAGGCAATTAGGGATCAGGAACTACCAAACTCCTTCAAAATTTGCAGCAACAGCGCAAAGTGAAGAGGAGGAAAATAACGAAAAGCCGCCTCAAAGACGAGGCGGCTGGATGGCAATGATGGAATGGTTACGCTTCTGCTTCTTCCAATTTCTTCAAGCCGGCGCGGTATGCCTGGCCTATGAGCGGGGCCAAGACAAAAATTGCGTAGGCTCTGCCGAGGGGCATCACAATGGGCAACAGGAAGAAAAGAAAACTTGACAGGATGTTGGTTCCGAGAATAAGCCCAAACATGATGACAAAGACCAGCAGGAAATCGCCAATATTGGCACGCAGGATGCGCCACCATTCACCGAAGCGGAAAGCTGCCGAGAATTGTCCTTTAGTGGTTACATGGCAAATGCTGACGGCATTGCAAGAAGATCACCACAAGGGAAAGCCCTAAACATGGAGTACTCCCCGAAGGTGAAGGCAAGCAATTAATCAGGCCATCGTCCATAAACAGTCCGACTATCATATAATCCATGAACAAGAGGATGAGAGGGGATAACATGATACCAAAGCCGATGATCCATAGAATGATCACTGGCAGGGAAAAGATAATGGATAGTCCAAGCAGTTTGAACCCGTTGCGGATCAAATCGCGCCCGTCATCCCATTCCGGCAGGGATGGCTGACCGTCCCCTTCAATGACGTTCTTGACGAATTTCATCAAGTAGCCGAAAAGGGCCAGCAATGGCACAATGGGGATGATGAAGCTGACAAGCATAAGGGCACCAGTGATAAGCAGTTTGTTTTGCCAGTCTTCACCTTTAAACATATACGTAAACACTGTTTTCAGGTTGGCGCTGGTAAATGTTTTCATGGTATTCCTTACTGATCTGCAGGTTTTTCATGTAGCACCCACAATGTTGAGCCAATGATAACCAGAATAGGCATGTAAGGGCGGCGGGCAAGAAAGAAGCCGCCTCGTTTGAGGCGGCTTGGAAGAAGAAGAAGGAATTCTATGCTTCCATTTTCTCCAGCGAAGCGCGATAGACCTGCCCATAGAGCGGGGCAATTACTGTCGTCATGTATGCTGATGCCGCGGAAAGCAGGAAGGGCAGCAAGCAGATGAGTACGATGGTCAGCGAAAAGAACTGGTAGATAATAGAAAACAATATGGATAATCCCCATAATAAACACAAATGCCAGCAGGAACTCGCCGATGTTGCTGCGGAGAATGCGCCACCATTCACCAAAGCGGAAGGCTGCCGAGAATTGCTCTGTAACAGATACGTGGCCGATGATCACGGATTGGAAAAACCCTAAAACTATGGAGAGGAGCATCACCAGGCCAAACATGAAATAGCCCCCGCCCATGCCCAGCATGGAAATGAGGCCAACAAACCTTCCCCCCTGTATCACCACTTTCGGCAGCAAGTCCAGTAAGAAGCATGGGAAGGAACATGGCGCCATAGCCGATGGAGAGTAACACGATCAAGGGTAGTGCAAATATAAAAGCTTGCCCAAGTCAATTTCAATCCATTGAGGAGTCAAGTTCTCCCCAATCATCCCATTCCGGCAGGGAGGGCTGCTCCATCGCCTTCAACAATTTGTTTGATGATCTTCATCATATAGCCGCAAGTGCCAGCAAGGGGACGATCGGAATGATGAAGCTGGCCAGCGTCAGTCCGCCGGCGATAGCAAGCTTCTTTTTCCAGTTTTCATCTTCAAATGGGTAGGTGAAGATATTCTTTAGGTTGCTGCTGCTAAATGTGTCCATTTTTTCTCCGTTCTATTCGCTGACGGCGCGTTTTTCGCGCACCCACAGGATGATCAATGCTGCCAGGGTAAGGGCCGAGACGGCCGCCCCGATCGCCAGCATGGTGGTGTATTCCGGGTCGGGATGGTTGCCGACCACTTTCAAGTGTCAGGTCCACTCGCGCCACATCAAAGGCGCTGACGGCATTGGTCACCTGCCATACTTTGAGATGCTGCCACAGGTCATGGCCGATCAGGAAGATGCCGCCTAAAATGCTGACTTGCAGGATGGGGCTGAAATCCCGCTCGCGCAGCCAGGCCTGGAACTCGATGGCCGCCAGGATGAGCAGGGTGACCACGGGGAAGATGATCATGCGGATGCTGGCACGCTCGCCGGCCAGCAGGGGGATCGGGATCAGCCGGACCAGACGGAAAACCCGCCCGATGGAGAAAACGAAGAGGATGGCCACCGGCAGCAGGAGGGCCGGGTAGCCGGTCTCGGGAGCGTTTGTTCTTCAGCCAGCGGCCCAGACCAAAATACAGCAGGAAGGCCGCACCGATGAGGCCCAGATAGAGGTCGAATTCCCACCAGGCCAGGGAGTTGAGCATGCTGCGCGGCGCTTCAATGGCGTCCGCAGGGAAGACGATGGTGACCATCGAGCGCAGCGCGTCCCATACGGTGGGGTAGCCGCCGAGGAAATCATCGTCATACTGACCGAGCATCATCGCCGGCGGCAGGATGCGCACCATGCTGAGCAGCACGGCGGCCGTGC
The DNA here is from genome assembly GCA_963753895.1 of uncultured Chloroflexia bacterium. Lineage (GTDB taxonomy): Bacteria > Chloroflexota > Anaerolineae > Anaerolineales > Anaerolineaceae > SMBSF63. Next base: position 45,385 of record CAVWEE010000009.1, read on the forward strand.
CAGCCTTGACCGCCGGCCAGAAGGATTCCTTTGAAGTGAGGCCAACCAGACCGAGGAACATCAAGGCCCATACGTACTGATGGAAGGCGCCTTGCAGCCAGATGGCAAAGAGCAGGATGGCCATCTTCGCTATCCAGGCCCAGCTTTCTGTCACCGTCCACCACAAGCTGGATGATGAGCACCAGGAACCAGGGAAAGAGGAAATACCCGGCAAAGGTCACATGCCCCACGCTGAGGTGGGCGAGAATGTGGCCGTTGAAATTGAACAGCAGGAAAAGGGGGGTGAAGGCTGCTAGCGAGAGATTGTAACGCTTGTCGGAACCACAATAATCCCCATGCCCCCAGGGTGAAGAGCAGCAAAACATGCACGAGCACAAAGGGCCCTACTTCCAGAAATTTGAAGAGCAGGATTTGCGGGGAAAGGATCGGGTCGGGCACGGTCAGGAAGCGGTCGGTGATCCCGCGCAGGGCGGAGGAGTCTGTCATATGCAGGGGCAGCACGCCGTCCATCACCGCGTTTTTGGTGAATTCCAGCCGCGGGGCATTCACTTCGGCCCAGTCCAGCCAGTCGAAGGGGATATTGCCCCAGTTGAGGAACTTGCCCCACAGGAAGACGCCCAGGGCATACAAAGCACCCAGCCAGCCCCATCCCAGCCAGGGGAAGTCTTTCTTTTCTGCTTCGCGGTCAAAGACGGCATTCAGCAGCCTATGTAAGAAGTCGATTATTTTCTGTACGGTGTTGATGGTGCACCTCCTGAAGAATGGCGCTGATGATGGGAGGTATTCAGCAGACATTCACACGGTTAATGATAATGGAAAATTTCCTTTATTGCTCATCTGCATCCCTGACATCAACATCCAGGGCAGGTGTGCTCCGAAACGCGGTCAAGTGTCGTTGGGTAAAATTTTTCTCGCAATGACAATGCTAGGACAATAAATACGCCATGATCCAGCGTGTGGTACCCAATAGAGCATCCATGTGGGTACGTTCGTAGGAGTGGGAAGCATCCACACCCGGGCCAATCAGAGCCACCGCAGCATCGGCGCCGGCGCGCAGCAGCGCCCCGCCATCTGAGCCATAGTAGGGGTAGATGTCCACTTTGTGGGGAATCTTGTGTTCATCGGCCAACTGGCGCAAATGCTGGCTGAGCCCGTGATGGTACGGCCCGCCGCTGTCCTTGACGCAGATGGTGACGTTGTATTCGTCCGAAGTCTGACCTTCGCCAATGGCAGCCATATCCACAACGACCAACTCGTCAATATCATCAGGGATGCCTGCTGAAGCGCCATGCCCGACTTCCTCAAAGACACTGAAGAAGAAATGAGAAGTGCGTGTCGGCGCCAGGCCGGCATCGTCCAGGGCTTTTACTGCGGCCAGCATGCAGGCCGCGCAGGCTTTGTCATCCAGATAGCGGGAGCGCACAAAACCGTTGACCACTTCCAGACGGGGATCAAAGGCGACGAAGTCACCGACTTCAATCCCAAGTTCGCGGGTTTCTTCGCTATCGAGCACGCGGGCATCCAGACGGACTTCCATGCTGGCAGCTTCGCGGGTGATTTCCACGGCGTCTTTGCCATGCACATGGGCGGAAGATTTGGCAGGCATCAGGCTGCCGCGCCAGGTGCGCCCGTCAGCGGTGAAGATGGTGCAGGCTTCACATTCCACGGAGGCCCAGTTCAGCCCGCCCAGATTGGTCAGGCGCAGGCGGCCTGAAGGCAGGATCTCTTTGACCATGGCGCCCAGGGTGTCCAGATGGGCGGCCAGGGCGCGCGCGGCACCGGGCTGGCTGCCTTGCCAGGTGGCCAACAATGCGCCTTTGGCGGTACGCTTTGATTGCAGCTGCGGGAAAGCGGCCAGCGCTTTTTCTGTCCAGTCCACCGCATTATTGGTGAAGCCGGTGGGGCTGGGAATATTGAGCATGTTGCTCAGCACATCAAGCAGATAGCTTTCATCAACAGGAGGAAGCGGCATGGAGTATCCTATTCTTTCTGGTCTTTTGGCGTGGGGCCGGGTGGAATGTCTTCAAATGCGGCAATCTTTTCCCGCCACAGGTCAGAGATGGGGCGGGTTTGCTGGGTGCGGTAGTCATAGATGACCATCACGGTTTCCGCTGTGGCGAAAACCTGTTCGCCGGCCTCATCTTCAATGCGATAAATGATATCCAGACTTTTGTTGCCCAGGCGGGTGACGCGCATGGCCACATGCACTGGCTGCCCGGCATGGATAGGGGCCAGGTAGGCAATGTGCAGGTCAGCAATGATAAATTCAAAATCGAGGAAAGAGCGTCCATCGAAGAGACCAAGATCCATTACATAGCGGAACCGGGCCTGCTCCAGAAATGAAATGAAGCGCGCATGGTTGACATGCCACTGCGGATCAAGGTCGCTGTAGCGGATTTCTATCGGGTGAATGAAGCGAAACGCGCTCATAACGGGGATTATACCAGAGGGAGCATTTCTCAACATGGCGGCCAGGCGAATAAAAGAATAGCACATTCCACCCAATGTTTTGTATGAAAAATCAATATTATTTACGATATAACACCATTTAGTGGTAGAAAATCATTTTTTGCGTATGACCTCTGTCACTTGTAGGAAAAGGGAAATTATATTAAACTTATCAGGTATAAAAGAGTATTCTTATCAAAATTACCAAAAGAGGCATATTTCATGCAAATTACCAAACAAGCAGACTACGCACTGCGCGCCATGCGCTATCTGGCAACACTTGAAACTGGAAAAAGAGCGGCAACGAGTTTTATTGCAAAGGAAGAACATATTCCCCCGTCATTCCTGGCGAAAATCGTTTCCCAGCTTTCAATTGCTGGTTTGATCACCACATCACGCGGGGCACGCGGGGGTGTATCCCTGGCGCGTTCTCCCGAAGATATCTCACTGCTGGAAGTTGTGGAGGCCATTGATGGCCCGATCACGCTGAACGAATGTGTTCTTCATCCTGAAGTGTGCGAGTTTGGGGACGATTGTCCCATTCGCCCGGTCTGGCAGGAATCTCAGCAAGAATTAGTAAAGCGATTAAAGAACACCAGTTTTAAGCAGCTTGCATAAACCTGTATAATAGGATCATAATCCGGGTTTGGTTGCAAAGGAGATTGTTCAAAGATGCAAGTTGGCAGGCATTGGGTTTTCATTCTTAATAACGGTGATGTGATCATCGACTGGGGAGATAATAGTTTCCAGGATGTATATACTGGTGAATTTTTGACGATGAAAAGTAATGAGTTCAGCCGTCATCTTATCCAGGACCCGCAGCTTGATTATCTAAAGAAGGTTGGCATTATCTCCGGGTATGACCACGGTACGGTGTTTTTCAATAGCTTACCTGAACGTCCAAAACATTGAGCGTACTAACTTTTGAAACCAACGACTCCCACCCCCGCCGCGCGGGGGTGTTTCTTTCTTTCTCAATTCTGGAGTAAAATAGCCATCATGGACACAAATAAACGGGTAACATCCATTTTGTTACTATTGAGCTTTTTGCTTGCATCACTCTCGATGTCAGCCACGGTCAGGCCTGCCCCGGTGACGGATGCCAATGCGTATGACCTGGTGGCAGCCGTGAACGCCCTGCGCGCCAGCAACGGTCTTCCAGCTTTGCAAATGGACGGCACGTTGATGGCAATCTCCCAGTCCCATGCTGATTATCAGGCTTCGATTGGCACCTGGACGCATACCGGCCCGGACGGCTCACGGCCCCGTGATCGTGCTTATGCGGCAGGCTTTGGGAATGGCGCAACGGTCTTTATCTCCGAGAATGTCGCTCAGGTCAGCCCGGGCACCAGCCTGGACACGGTGTTGTACAGTATCTGGGCAGATGCGATCCACTGGAACACAATGACCAATCCGCAGTATACGCACATTGGCGGGGGTGTAGGCGTTGGCAACGGTTATCTCTTCTATACGATTGATGTTGGCTACATTGCCGGCGGCGCGGCCAATTACACTCCGGCAGCCACCGTTGGCCCCGGTACGGTGCAGCCCAGCATTCCCACCCTGACCCCGGAACTGATCTACGCCGTGACTACGGCCACCCCCGGCCCGGATGGCAAGATCGAACATGAGATCCTGCCCGGACAGGCGTTATATTCAATCGCCGAAGCGTACGGGATAACGGTTCAGGAATTGGCGGCTTTGAATGGCCTTGATCTCAATAATCCCCTCATTTGGGCGGGGCAAAAACTGCTGATCCGCACGGCGCTGCCCCCGACAGAGACTCCCACCATCACAGCGACCGTGCCCACCGTGACGCGCACCCCGCGCCCAACGTATACGATTACCCCCACGCGGGTGACACCGACTGCAACGGTGACGCCCACGCCCACTAAAAAACCTTTGCTGCCTAATTTTGCCCCCGGTGCTTCTGCCGGCGATCGCACCATTGGCATCATCATCATTGTGGTGTGTGGTCTTGGGCTGGTCATGGTGGTGTTCGGGTCCCTGCGTTCACGAAAGGGGTAAGGTTTCCCCCTGTTCTTTGCAATAACAAGAGCGTTTAAAAGCTTGCTTTGAGCTTGTAAACGCTCTTTCCTTGTATAATCAACCCCATGATATTAACAAGCTTCTTTGGGATGTTCCTTGCCCTGTCGGCCTCCGGGTTGATCGGCGCCAGTGATTTTTGCGGCGGCCTGGCCTCACGCCGCGGCGGCGAGCTGCGCGTGACCGTGGTGACCAACATCGCCGGTTCGATCCTGCTGACGGTTTTGAACCTCATCTGGCGCGAGGCGATGCTGCCCTGGAAGGATGTGGTGTGGAGCGGGCTGGGCGGTATCTGCGGCGCATTGGCAATCATTTTCATATACCGGGCTTTCACTATGGGCAGTACGGCAGCCGTGGCCCCCACTGCCGGCGTGATCGGGGCGGCCCTGCCGGCCGTTTTTGGAATGGTCACCGAGGGATTGCCTGCTTTCACCCAGCTGCTGGGTTTCATTATCGCCCTGCCGGGCATTGTTCTGGTGAGTATGACGAAGATTGAAAGCCATGATGAGGTCAAGAAAGAGGTGCTCCTGCTGGCCGTGCTTTCCGGCGTGGCTGCGGCAGGGTTCTTCACCTTTCTGTCGCGGGTGGAATCGGATGCGGTGGTACTGCCTTCCCTGATCGCCAAGCTGGCTTCCCTGGGCACGGCCGTGGTGTTGGTGCTTCTGCGTCCCAAACGCGGGGATGAGGTGCCTTTCCGAAAGATTCCCCCGATAGCGATTTTGGGCGGTGCGTTGGATTCCACCGCCAGTGCTTTGTATGTGTTTGCCCAGCAGCTTACCCGCCTTGATGTGGCCGTGGTGCTGACCTCGCTCTATCCGGCTTCGACGATCATGCTGGCGTATTTCATCCAGAAAGAGCAAATATCCCGCCGCCAGTGGGTGGGCGTGGTGTTGTGTTTGGCTGCGATCGTGTTGATCGTGGTGTGATGGGGATGTGGAAGAGAAAAGTAAACAGCCTGCGCTCAATCGCAGCTGTGTTTATTTTTACTTGATACTCACCACTTTGCCATCAGTGAGAGCTTCAAGGTCAGCGGCCTTGAGCTTGAAGACGGCATGCGGGGTGCCGGCGGCGGCCCATACCTCATCGAACTGGAGCAGGTCTTCATCAATGAAGGGCTGTAAAGGCTCGTTGTGACCCAGGGGCGGCACGCCGCCTACGGCAAAGCCGGTGCGCTTGCGCACGAAGTTGGGATGCGCGCGCTTGATGGCTTCCCCGGCCAGTTTGCGCGAGGGCTTTCTCGTTGACGCGGTTGGCGCCGCTGGCCAGCACGAGGATCGGATCTCCGCTTTCAACCCCTTCGAAGATGAGCGACTTGACGATCTGTGCCAGCGTGCAGCCAATGGCGTCGGCGGCTTCCTGGGCGGTGCGGGTGGAGGCGGCCAGTTCCAGCACGGTGCAATCTGCATGGCCGCGTTCCTTAAGGGCATCCTGCACACGCTGCAGGGATTTTTTGAAGTTGGTGGTCATTGGTTTTCTCCTGAGTAAGCTCATTCGAGTGTAATGGAAAAGGGGGAAGGTTGTCAACTTGTCCCTCCCGCAGGGTTGAATTACTGATGGCAATTGTTGGTCAGGCGCAGCTTTCTTGACCTGGTTATATCCTTCGAAAACTGCAGGAGGGAAAACCCGACCTGTCCGTGATATGTGAAGGTTCCGGGTTGAGTAGAACTTCATTACAACAGGATTTCTTTTTCCCACATGCCGGATCACAGCTTTATAATTAATCATGCAATGAATCATATCCATAAAAGGAGATTGACCAATGCCAACAATGGAACAGGCAAGAACAATGGTACGAAGGCGTGGACGCGATCCACGATTTTTCACACATCCAGCGCGTGTATCACATGGCCGAGCGGCTGGCAAAGATCGAAGGGGCTGACCTGGAAATCGTGCATGCCGCTGCCCTGCTGCATGACTCGCGCGGCACGATGCCCGGCAGCGGAGAGCGGGCCGAGCATCATCTGGCTTCCGCAGTTTTTGCGGAAGAAGTGCTGGCAGCAGAAGGCTGGCCGCAGGACAGGATAGCAGCCGTGCAGCACTGCATCCGTGCCCACCGCTTCCGTGATAAACGAGAACGCCCGGAGACCATCGAGGCCAAAGTGTTGTTTGACGCGGACAAGCTGGACGTGCTGGGCGCGGTGGGGGTGATGCGCACCCTCGGCTATGCCCTCCTGGCTGGCGAGACCGCCTTATGTGGAGCCTTCACAGCATTTTCTGGATACAGGCGAAAAAGAACCCGGCGAGCCGCACAGCGCTTATCACGAATACCTCTTCAAGCTGTGCAAGATCAAGGATGTGCTGTTCACCAATGCCGCACGCGAGATTGCTGAGGAACGCGATGCCTATCTGGCGGACTTCTTCCGCCGCTATGCCGCCGAGAGCCGCGGGGAGATGTAAGGGGGCATGGAAAAACTCAAGAATGCACTGACGAGTAAATGGGGCCGCCGCGGCCTGGTGATCGCGGCTGTCCTGTTGTCACTGGCCATCTTTCTGGGGAGCTTTGCGCAGGTCGCTTTTCATCCAGATGAAAACAACTGGATCCTCACCAGCCCGTATGGGGAAATTCTTGCTCATGGAGATTTCCGCAACCCGCTGTGGGATGAAGGGTTTTGGACGCTGGACGCCCCGCCGCTGGGGCGTTATATCATCTACGCCGGATTGTACGCTGGCGGAATAGAAGAATTGGGGTTTCATTTGCCCTGGGATTTTTCACAGGATGAAGCTGCCAATACGGCACGCGGCAGTATGCCTGGGCCGCAGGTGTTGTGGTGGTCACGCCTGCCGATGGCTTTGCTGGGCGCGCTCAGCGCTGTGCTGGTCTTCCTGTTGACAGTGCAGGCCGCAGGCTGGTGGGCCGGGTGGGCGGCGCTGGTTCTGTTTCTTGGCCAATCCATTTCTGCGCATATCACTGTCTCGCGCGATGAGTGAATCTCCTTTGCTGGTGTTCACCATGCTGACGGCAGGGGCGGGCTTTTTGGCCCTGCGCAGCTGGCGGTCGGCTGTTCCCGGGGCAGAGGAGATGCCCGCACTGCAACGGCCTTTTCTGTGGTTTCTGGCCGCGGGTGCCCTGGCTGGCCTGGCAGGGGCGTCCAAGCTCAACGGCCTTGCCCTGGCTGCCTCAGGGTCTGCGCTGGTCGGACTGGCAGCTTTTGTGGGCAAAGGCCCGCTCTCGCGTAAGTTGCGCCTCACCTTTGCCATCCGCACGGTCGTACTGCTGGTGCTGGCCTGCCTGCTGTTTTTTGTGCTCCTCAACCCTTTCCTGTACACTGATCCCCTGGGGCGCATGGTGCACATGTATAAATACCGTGTGTATGAAATGGGCATTCAGATTGAACAATTCCCGCAGCACCTCATGCCGCAGGGATTGTCGCATCTGGTTTTGCTGCTGAGGCGCATCTTTGGAACCTATTTTGCCCTGCCGGAAGTCTTGTGGCCCCTGGTTTTGCTGTTGAGTTTGTGGGGGGGCTGGCAATTGGGGAGAGTATCCTGGCGCTGGCTGCGAGGGAAGGTGGAGACCGGTGATGGCGGGGCGGCTGCCCTGGCGCTGCTGGTGATCCCCGCTCCGCTGATCGCCACGACACTCACCACTCCCCTGGATTGGGATCGTTATTATCTGCTGCCGGTTGTGTTTGGACAGATCCTTTTTGTGGTTGGTACGATTGATTTGGTGCGTCGTTTGCCGTTTTTTCACCGAGATCTGATCATTTTTTACGCAATTTTTGGGCTGAGTAAGGTTGAAAAGAGACGCTTTAAAGACTAAAATGGAAGTATGAATATTAATAGTGGTCCAATACTTGTTGTAGAAGATGTTCCAAATTTATTGCAACTGCTGGAAGTGACCCTGCGTTTCAAGGGCTATCCGGTGGTTGGTGTGCGCAATGGCCGCGAGGCGCTGGAGTACATTGAAAAAGAGAAGCCGGCGCTGGTCATTACGGATATTCTTATGCCGGAAGTGGATGGATATTCCCTGGCGTATACTTTGCGGAATGACCCCAAAACAAGCCGAATTCCGATCGTTTTCATTTCAGCAACCTATATCACCCCTGATGACAAATCTTTTGCCCTCAAGCTGGGGGCGGTGCGCTTCATTGAAAAACCGATCGACACAGAGGATTTCCTGCTGACCGTTGCCGAGATCCTCACCGATGGGATTGCCGCGCTGCCGCGCCCGATGGAAGAAGTCACTTTCTACCAGGGATACCGTGAGCGTTTGGAAAACAAGCTGCTGTACAAGAAAACCCAGATCTCGCGCACGGAGCGCCTGCTGAAAACCCTGCCGGATGAACAGAAGCCCGCGTTTGAGGAATTGCTCAGGCAGGCCATTGCCGAGAAAGACCGCATCAAGGCGGAACTGGACCGGCTGTATTCCGCCCTGGATGAGCTGCGTTCCACCGGCAAAATTGATAACAAGAAGTAAATATTCTCATTGGATTATATTTGAGCGTGTCTGTGAAAACAGACACGCTTTTTGTTTCCTGTTTTCCCTCCGCGAGTTGGTGCTGGCTTGCCGTGCAATAAGATTTCAGAGTATGATGGGAGAAGAATTTCTTTTCAGGAAGGGAACCGCATGCAGCCAACATTGACATTTATTGAAGAGATCGCCCGCGAAGCAGGCGCAATCCTGCGGGCCGGGTATCGCACGAATTATAAGGTGCGCCACAAGGCAGAGAAAGACCTGGTGACCGAGATTGACGAGCAGGCCGAGGCGCTGATCATCGCCCGCATCCAGCAGGCTTTCCCGGATCACAAGATCATTGCCGAGGAGAGCGGCCTCACTGATGGGGCGGGGGAGGATTGCTGGTATATTGATCCCCTGGACGGCACATTAAACTATGCGCATGGATTGCCCGAATTTCTCTGTTTCCATCGCCTATGCCTATGACGGGGAGATGCAGTTGGGCCTGGTCTACGACCCCATGCTGGATGCCTGCTACACGGCGCAGCGCGGCCAGGGCGCCTGGCTGAACGGGGAACCGATCCAGCGTCTCGTCAACAGACCGAACTGGTGGAGAGCCTGCTGGTGGCCAGCATCTCCCGGGAGCCGGTGGAAATGACGGCCCGTCCAGCAGCATTGGCCTGTTTGCGGCCTTCAATGAACGTGGGCAGAGCGCGCGCCGCTTCGGCGGGGCAGCCCTCAACCAGTGCTATGTGGCGGCCGGTCAGGCGGATGGTTATTGGGTCAAGCGCTTGCAAGCCGTGGGACGTGGCCGCTGGTACACTCATCGCCAGAGAAGCGGGGGCATTGGTCACCGACCTGCACGGCAACGCGGACTATTTCAAGCCGCCGTATTGTCTGCTGATCGCGAACCCGGCCTTGCATGGGAAGATGCTGGAGGTGCTGCGAGAGCAGGGGGTGTGAGATTAGCCAGAGCTTGTAATAACCCTAGAATGGGGTCGAAGGGGATGCGGCTTGTTTAAATTGGGAGGAACTATGAAAACGAAATTTTGGATCGTTTTGTTTGCTGTTTTTCTCACTGCTTGTCAGGCGAGTATGGATGAGCAACTGGAGCGGGCTGAAGTGTGCATTACGCCGCCCGAAACATTTGCTTATTCGATTTTTCCTCACGATGATCTGATACAAATTGAAAAAACTTTGCCACCTGATCCATGGCAATTAGTTGCTCCGATTAAAAGTGATTTCGAATTTGGGCATGTTTACGGTATTAGAGTCCAAGAGGATCATCAGGAAATTTGGATAGGTTTCCTTTACTACTACAAATTCTTAACATATGATCCGGCTTCTAAAGAATGGGGTGAGGTCGAAATTGGGCTGGGAGATCGAATACAAATTGAAGAGTTATTTTTTACTCAGGATGGATCAGTATATGCGGTTCCATATATGATGGATCGTGATAAATCCAGTGAGATGTCAGTTTTGAGTAAATATAATGAGGAAACAAAAACCTTTGAGTTCATTGAATATTGCAAGAAATACCGCTTGCCTCTAACGAGAATGAATACGAAGTTACGCAAGTAGCTTTTGATGAACAAAGAGAATTGTTTTGGTTTCTGGTACCAGATGATGCTATTTATAGTTTTGTCCCTGAAACACAAGAGTTAAAAAAGCATATAGATATTCCTGAAGAAGAAATTTTCGATATCTCGAAAGTAAGGGTATCAAGCACAGGAAAAGTGTATTTCCAATCTCGCTTGAAATACTGTGATCTACCAATGAGGATATGTGGCTATGTCGAATTTGATCCAGATTCAAATTCAATCAAGAAATATCGCAATGCCATTAATTCCCTGGCCTTTAGCAAATAGTATTTATATTGATCACTCAGACAGAATTTGGTTTAGTATGGTAGGTTGGATGGATCCTGATAGAACATGGTATCAAATGATTCCTTCACCTATATTTATATCCAATATTCGATTTAGTGGTATGGATTATCGATGGCAGTCTCCTGAAATTTACCTTGAGAGTAAGGATGGAAGATTGTGGATGGGATTTGATCATGGCATGGTTTGGTTAGACCCAGATGAAGAAGAATGGTGTTGGTTTACAACCGAGGAATCGAATATCCATGAAGATAAGGATGGGAATTTGTGGATGATTGCTTATGATAATTTATATAAACTACCCATAGAGGATTGATAGAATCTCCTGAAGAAAAGTACTTGATGTTGGTGTAACAAAAAATCCTCCCGCATTGCGGGAGGATGATGTTATTGCGATATGATGGGATCTTACCCACCGAGTTAGGGGTTTCGCTGCTGAGCAGCTCCAGGTCGCCGTCGAAGTCTTTTGGTTCTTCCAGGCTGGCGCTGGCTGCCCGGCGGAAGGCCAGGGTCCAGGCGCTGCCAATGTAGGCCTGCAGGACGCCGCTGAGGACGATGAGGATGGGCAGGTAGAGAGGAACATGACAATGGAGGCAATGATCCCGCCGCCAATGGCGCTTTCGCCGCCTGCAACGAGGGCAAGCACGATGGGGATGATCATCAGGAACATGTGGCAGGGCGAAGATGAAGCCCACGATCGCACCGCCGATGCCCAGGATGAGACCGAGGACGGCGTAGCTGCCCAGGTTTTCCTGAACGACGATCTGCCAGGCGCGTTTGATGCTGTCGAATACGCCCAGGTCTTCCACGACGATGGCCACGGTGGCCTGTTCAATGAGGATACCTACCATCCAGAAGACGGGGATCATGATGCAGATCAGGGGGAGGATGCATAAGAGGCCAATCCCCAGGGTCAGAGCAGTTACTGCAATGACAGGCACCACCAGCAGCAGCACCAGCACAATCGATGCTGCACCAATCAGCAGGCTCAACAGGACAATCCGCCAGAAGTAGGGCTTGCCGCCGTTCCAGACATCTTTGAAGGTCAGTTTGGCGTGGCATCTTCGTCCATTTCGTCGGCTTTGGAAGCGCCGTAGATCAGGCCGGCTTTACCGATGGAGCTGATGAAGAGCACGAGCACAGCGATGATCAGGCTGAGGATGATGCCGCCAATGATGAGCAGGATGATGGTGCCCTCTTGAATGTTTTCAAAATAGCGTTCCATATTGTAGAAGAACTGCTCAGCCTTGCGGGAACATATCCGCGAAGGGGTTGCCATCCATATGCCGGAGTTACCGGAGAAGTTGGCGTTGCCGCCGCTGCCGCCGCTGCCGCCGTTGGCGCCACAGCCCGCCAGAATACCGAAGATCCACAGGACTTTATGCTTCCAGATGGTCTTCCATGCTTTTGAGAGAATCTCGCCGAAATCCATGATTATTTCCTTTCAAATCGAATACAAAAAACACATTCCTACATATTAGTATACGCAAAAGGGCGGCGGGAGTTGCGAAGGGGGAGCTTTTTACTCCCACTCAATGGTGGCGGGGGGTTTGCTGGTGATGTCATAGACCACGCGGTTGACGCCCTGCACCTCATTGACGATGCGGTTGGCGACATGCCCGAGCAGGTCGGCGGGCAGGCGCGCCCAGTCGGCGGTCATGAAGTCTTCGCTGGTCACGGCACGCAGCACGATGGTCTGCTGGTAGGTGCGCTGGTCGCCCATCACACCCACCGAGCGAACGTTGAGCAGGGCGGCAAAGGCCTGGGCCACCTGGACGGGGGCATCGGCGGCGCGGTTGTGCAGGTAACCGGCTTCCACCAGTTCACTGGTGAAGATATGGTCCGCTTCGCGCAGCCAGGTCAGCCGTTCGGCGGTGATCTCTCCCAGGCAGCGCACGGCCAGGCCGGGGCCGGGGAAGGGCTGCCGCCAGACGAGGGAGGCGGGCAGGCCGAGGGCCTCGCCCACAGCGCGCACTTCATCTTTAAAGAGGTAACGCAGCGGTTCTACCAGGCTGAACTGGATATCTTCCGGCAGGCCGCCCACATTGTGGTGGCTTTTGATGGTGTGGGCTTTGCCGCTGGAGGCGGACTCGACCACATCGGGGTAGATGGTGCCCTGCGCCAGGAAGGGGATCTCGCCCAGGCGGTTGGCTTCGGCTTCAAAGACGCGGATGAAGGTCTCGCCGATGATCTTGCGTTTCTGCTCGGGGTCGGTTACGCCCTGGAGCTTGCCCAGGAAGGTGTCCACGGCATCGACTACGATCAGGTTGCTGCCCAGGCTGCCGCCGAAGGCTGCTTCTACCTGCTCGCGTTCGCCTTTTCGCAGCAAACCGTTATCCACGAAGACGGCGGTGAGCTGCGATCCGATGGCGCGGTGGGCGAGAGCCGTAGCCACACTCGAGTCCACGCCGCCGCTGACAGCGGTCAATACGCGGGCATCGCCTACCTGCTCGCGGATGGCCGTCACGGATTCCTGAATGATCGACTCAGGCGTCCAGTCGGGCGTGATGCCGCAGATGTCCACGGCAAAGCGGCGCAGGATGTCTTTGCCGCCGGGGGTGTGGTGCACTTCGGGGTGGAACTGCACGCCGTAGCGCTGTTTTGCCAGGTCGCCCATCGCGGCGGTGGGGCTGTTGCTGCTGCGGGCAAGGACGACGAAGCCGGGGGGCGGGGTTTCGATGCGGTCGCCGTGCGACATCCACACTTGCTGGCTGGTATCCAGCAGGGGGTTTTCTGCGACCACGTCGATCTGCGCCAGACCGTACTCGCGCGCCTGCGAGGAAGCCACCACCCCGCCCAGGGCCTGGGTGAGGGCCTGCATGCCGTAGCAGATGCCCAGGATGGGCAGACCAGATTCGAGCACAAAGCCAGGGATGGTAGGTGCGCCGGGTTCATAGACCGATGTGGGCCCGCCGGAGAGGATGTAGCCTTTCGGCTGAAGGGCTTGAATGGCCTGTTGGTCGGCGTCCCAGGGGAAGATCTCGCAGTAGACCTGCAATTCCCGCACGCGGCGTGCGATAAGCTGGGTGTACTGCGAGCCAAAATCGAGGATGGCGAGAGTTTGATGGCTCATGCCGGGTCAGTCCACAAAGAGGATCTGGCCGTCGTCGGTCAGTTCTACCGCAGCCAGGGAATGCACCGGAATGTTATGGCGTTCCAATTCTTCACGGCCGCCTTCACCGGGTTTCTCGATCAGGGTGCCGATGCCCACCAGTTCAGCGCCGGCGGCCTGGGTCAGGCGCACCAGGCCTTTGATGGTGGCGCCGGAGGCGAGGAAGTCGTCAATGATTAGGATGCGCTCACCGTGGCGCAGGTACTCGGGGGAGACGATCAGTTCAACCTGATGTCCTTTGGTGTGCGAGGGGGCGGTGGTCAGGTAGACATCGGCCGTCATCGTCACGGGCTTTGTCTTGCGCGCATAGACCACGGGCATGCCCATGTAAATGCCTGTCATCAGGGCGGGGGCGATGCCGGAGATCTCGGCGGTGAGGATGCGGTCGGGTTTGGTGTCTGCGAACAGCTCGGCAAAAGCCTTGCCGCAGGCGTCCATTAACGCCGGGTCCACCTGGTGGTTGATGAACCCGTCCACTTTGAGGATGCTGTTGCCAAGGTTCTTGCCTTCACTTAATATACGGTCCTTCAATGCCTGCATAGGTGCTCTCCTGAGAAAAAAAAGTTGTTCAGACAATTCTAACCCCGAATGGATGGTTTTTGGGGTGGGATTGGGTGGATTTCTCTGATTATCCCATTGATTGTGGGTAGGGGCGAGGCTGTAGATTTGCTTTGGTTTACGAAGCGGAGAATATATGGCGCCGTTTTCGTCAATCAGGCAGTTTCCTGATCCCTGGTTGCCTGATTGACTGATCCCTGATTACCGGCTTCCTTAATGAGTCTGTGTTAAAATCTTTGCCATGAAACAGCCGACGATCATGCTCGCTTCTGCCTCGCCGCGCCGCAGGGAACTGCTGGCCTGGCTGGGCTGGGATTTCGTTGTCCGCGCGGTGGATATTGATGAAACACCGCTGGATGGCGAGAACCCGCAGGCGTACGTCTGCCGCCTGGCATCCGGCAAGGCCGAGGCTGCTGTTGAACATGCTGGCAATGGCAGCATTATCCTTGCTGCGGACACAACGGTGGTGCATCAGGGCGAGATTATGGGCAAGCCAGCCGATGCCGTCCAGGCAGATGCCATGCTGCGCCGTCTGCGCAACCAGCCGCACCAGGTGTGTTCCGCATTTGCACTGCGTTCGATGGAACGACAGCACGCCGATCTATGTGTTTCCCAGGTGCCGATGCGGGATTATTCTGATGAAGAGATCAACGCGTACGTGAGAAGCGGCGACCCGCTGGACAAAGCCGGTGCCTACGGCATCCAGAACGCCGATTTTCATCCGGTGGAAGGGTTCAGCGGCTGTTTTGCGAATGTGATGGGGCTGCCGCTGTGCCATCTGGCACGCAGCTTGCGGCAATTTGGATTAACAACAAATGTGGACATCGCCGCGGTTTGCCGCGAAAAGCTGGATTATGATTGTCCGATTTCTCAAGCAGTTTTGGAAGGTCAGACGCTCGGATAGATGGACGCTGACCGGAGGGTTGCAAGGATGAAATATCGATACGGGTTTTTATTGCTCGTCTTATTACTGTCTGCCTGTGGTCCCAAACCAGCGCCGGAAGTGATTGCTCCGACGGCCACTACCATGGCCGGGGAACTGCCTGCGCCGCAGATTTCTGTCACCCGCACACCAGACCCTGTATCAACGGTTGAAGCGTTTCTGGAGAGCTGGAAGCTGGAGGACTATGCGGTCATGTATCAATTGCTGGCCCCGGCCAGCCGTGATGCGATCGCTCAGGAGACATTCATTGAGCGCAATCAGGATGCAGCGGTGTCGATGACGCTCAAGTCCCTGGACTATGAGATCCATTCTGCCCTGACCAACCCGCGCACCGCGCAGGTGGCATACCGGGTCACTTACCACACCAATCTGCTGGACGATATCGAACGCGATATATTGATGAACCTCGCTCTGGATAATGGGCGCTGGGGGGTATTGTGGGAAGACGCGCTGATCCTGCCAGAACTGAGCGGCGGGAATACCCTGGCGCTGGATGTGAACGCGCCCGCCCGCGGCAATATCTATGACCGGGACGGGAATGTGATGGTTGCCCAGACGGATGCTGTTGCATTGGGTATCTGGCCTGGACAGATCCAGGATGGGCAGGAAGGCAAGTTGCTGGTAGAACTTTCCCGATTAACGGGCAAGACCACGGATGCCATCGCCGCTATGTATCAGAAGGCAGGCGCAGACTGGTATGTGGCCGTGGGAGAAGCATCTGCCCAGCAGGTGGAAGAACGCTACGATATCCTTTCCGGGATTGGCGGTCTGGTGATGACGAATTACTCTGCCCGCTATTATTACGATGGCGGTACGGCACCACACGTGACTGGCTATGTGCTGTCGATTTCACCCGATGAACTGGATGATTACAAACGCCGTGGGTATCTTGGCGATGAAAAGGTCGGCGCGGCCGGGTTGGAGAAATGGGGCGAAGAATATCTCTCCGGCGGCAGAGGGGCTTCTCTGTATGTGGTCGATTCGCAGGGGCAGATCGTCACCCGCCTGTCTCAGGTGGCCGCAAAACCGGCCAATGCGATTTACACTACACTGGAAGCGGACCTTCAGTTAGAAGCACAGAAAGCCATTAACGGACACACTGGCGCAATTGTGATCATGGAGCGGGATACCGGGCGAGTGCTGGCGATGGCTTCTTCACCGGGGTTTGACCCGAATTTGTTCGAGCCTTCCAATGAGAACAGCAACTGGCTGCTGAATGAGATCTTCCTTTCAGATGAACAGCCTTTGCTCAACCGTGCGGCACAAACCGCCTATCCGCTGGGGTCTGTGTTCAAGGTCATCACTCTGGCAGCGGCCCTGGAGAGCGGCCTGTATACGCAGGAAGATGTGTATGAATGCGGCTACGAATTCACCGAGCTGCCTGGGTTCACCCTGTATGACTGGACGTACGAGAAAGAGGTTGCTCCCAGCGGTACGCTGACCCTGCCGGAAGGCCTGATGCGCTCCTGTAACCCGTATTTCTGGCATATCGGCCTTGACCTGTATCGGCAGAACCTGCCCAACGCGGTATCTGACCTGGCACGTGATTTTGGCCTTGATGCAGCCACGGGGATTGACGCAGTAGCTGAGGATACCGGCAGTATTATTGACCCGGCCAATGAGGGCGATGCTGTACAGATGGCCATTGGTCAGGGCACCATGCTGGTGACCCCGCTGCAGACAGCCAATTTCATCGCTGCCTTGGGGAACGGCGGCACGCTGCACCGTCCGCAGATCATTGAGAAAGTGGTTGAATCAAACGGCAACGAGAAATTGAGCTTCGCGCCGGAAGTGATTGGCGAACTGCCGGTCTCTGCGGAGAACAAACGCATTATCCGAGATGCGATGCGCAGCGTGGTGAACAATCCCCGCGGCACGGCGTATAAGGTTTTTACCGGTCTGGATATTCTTGTGTATGGCAAGACCGGCACAGCGTCCACTTCTGGCGGGCAGGAATCGCATGCCTGGTTTGCTGGCTACACCGATAATGGCAATCCTGATCGGCCGGACATCGCCATTGCGGTGATTGCTGAATTTGCCGGTGAAGGCTCTGACATCGCTGCGCCCATTTTCCGCCGGGCGGTGGAAGTGTACTTCTATGGCAAGCCGGTTCGCCTGTACCCGTGGGAATCTTCCTTTTATGTGACCAGTACGCCAGCGCCCACTGCAACGCCCGATCCAGATGAGTAAACAATAATGGCTAAAATTATCCGGCAAGGCCTCGTCACCCGGGTACAGTCCGGGTTTTACACAGTCCTAACCGATGATGGTGTCGTCGTTTGCCGACTGCGAGGCCGCCTGAAAAAAGGCCGCGCCACAGGAGACATTGCCGCTGTGGGGGATCAGGTGGAGATCATGCTCCAACCGGATGGCAGCGGCGCTGTTGAGCGGGTGCTGCCGCGCAAGTCCGAACTGGTGCGCCTGGCGCCGACCACACGCGGTGTTTACCGCCAGGTGCTGGTTGCCAACCCGGATCAGGCGGTACTGGTATTTGCCTGTGCTGATCCCGAGCCCCATCTGCGGATGCTGGATCGCTTTCTGGTGATCTGCGAAAAACAGAAACTCTCTCCCATTAATCGTGGTGAACAAAATTGACCTGGTGCGCCTGCGGGATGCACGCATGGTCTTTTCCATTTATGAAGAGATAGGCTATCCGGTGTTTTACACCTCTGCCGAAACGGGCAAGGGTGTTGAAAAGCTGCACAAGCAATTGCAAGGTCGTTTGTCTGCTTTGCTGGGACCTTCAGGGGTGGGCAAAACCAGCCTGCTGAATGCCATCCAGCCGCATCTGGGGTTGGACGTACGCGAAGTCAGCCAGGCGACGACCAAAGGCCGCCATACCACTGTGGTGCGTCAGATGTTCCCTTTGAAAGATGGCGGTTATGTAGCCGATTTGCCCGGGCTGCGACAGTTGGCATTGTGGGATATCGAGCCGGAAGAACTGGACGCCTATTTCCCGGAAATTGGGCCACTGGTGGCCGATTGCCAGTACAATGATTGTAGTCATCTTGATGATCCAGGCTGTGCCGTACATAAGGCCGTGGATGATGGGCGTGTTTCCCCAGAACGGTATGAATCCTACCTGCGGATGCGTTTTGGGGATGATCTGGATGAAATGTATGCAGACGAGGAAGGACGAAGAAGGGTTTTCAGAGGAGGGCCAATGAGTGATGAAAGACTAACCTGGCAAAGATACATACTGAAATTTCACAACCCGTTTCGTGTATCGTATGGGTTCAGCGAGACGCGCAAGGCGCATTGTGTGCGTCTGGCGAATGATGAAGGCTGGGGAGAAGGTACCATCCCGCCCTATTACGGGGTGAAGGATGAGGACATGATCGCTTATTGGGCGAAAAAGCGCGATCTGATCGCCCTTTCCCGGATGAGGTGGACGAAATTCCTGATTGGGTCGGTACAAATGGCCCGGCCCCGGCACGCTGCGCGGTAGAACTGGCCCTGTATGACCGGATTGCCCGTCAGCGGGGTCTGCCGTTATATGCCTTGCTGGGGCTGCCCAAACCTGTGCCGATGGCCACCTCGTTCACGATTGGGATTGACATCGCCGGAAGCCATGGCTGAAATGGCGCGCCA
Source organism: uncultured Chloroflexia bacterium (assembly GCA_963753895.1). Classification (GTDB taxonomy): domain Bacteria; phylum Chloroflexota; class Anaerolineae; order Anaerolineales; family Anaerolineaceae; genus SMBSF63. The sequence goes on from CAVWEE010000009.1 coordinate 64,365, forward strand.
AATTTCCAATTACCCGATTATCAAGGTCAAGCTGGGCAGTGATGATGACGAAGCCCGCCTGGGGGCGATCCGTGCGGCCCGGCCGGATGCTTTGATCCGCGTGGATGCCAATGCCGGTTGGACGCTGGAGGAGGCCCTGCGCCATGTGGAAGAACTGGCCCCGCTTAATCTGGAGATGATCGAACAGCCTACCGCCCGGGATGCGATCGAGGATATGGGTGAAGTGCAGCGCCATACCGATCTGCCTATTGTGGCGGACGAGTCGGTGCAGACGATGGAAGATATTGAGCGTCTGGGGGCGGCCGGGGTAAAGGGCATCAACCTGAAGTTGATGAAGGTGGGTGGTCTGACCAATGGCCTCAAGATTTTAAACGGGCTGGTGCATTCGGGATGCGAATCATGTTGGGGCAGATGATCGAAACATCGTTGGGCGCAACCGCGATGGGACATCTCACCGGTTTGGCGGAGTGGGTGGATCTGGATGGACCTTTGCTGATTTCCAATGACCCCTTTGTCGGGGATCAATATGACGAACATGCTGTGTTGACCATACCTGATACCCTGGGATCGGGGCACGGCTGTGGCGTAAAAAATCATGTAGTGATGATGAAAGAGGTTGGGGAGGGTAGGATGAAAGAGAATATTCAGGCAGTGATCAAGGAAGTTGCTGGGAAATTCAGCGATACACGAGAGCAATTGTTGGACGTTGAAATTCAGTCGTTGGAAGACGGGAAGTTGAAATTAGCAAGGGCGGGTACTGGATGATGCCACATTGGCTGACTTTGTGCGGGATGCCCTGGTTGCAGCCCGCCCTGGCTGTCGGTGGAAACAAAAGCCGTCCATGTGCTGCGTCAGCCGCCGGCAAAGATGCTGACGGTAAACACCAACCTGACCGGATTTTATGCAGAGCCATCCTTTTTCGGCAGAATATCTCAGCGAGCAGATGTATGGCTGGCAGCTTGAGGTGCTGGAAGAAAAAGATGACTGGTGCTTTGTGCGCCAGGAAGATGGGTATCTTGGCTGGGTGTACCGGCCTTATATGCGCAAGGCGCTCCCGTCCCGCCGACCCATGTGGCGATGACGCCGGTTGTGCAACTGCGGGCAGAACCGCGCCCCGATGCCCTGCCGGTGGGGCGTTTGCCGGGCGGGGCGAGCGTTGCCGTGCTGTCGGTGGAAGGCGAGTGGGCGATGGTCGAATGCGACCACCCCGGATGGGTGCCGCTTGCCGGCCTGCGGGCATTTTCGGACATTCCCCGGACGGAAGAAGAACGCCGGGCGGCAATTTTGCAGGATGTTGTCCCGATGATTGGCGTGCCATATCAATGGGGCGGCTGCTCTGCCAACGGAATTGACTGTTCCGGTCTGGCGCAGTTGCTGCACCGCTGGGTAGGGATCACCATCCGCCGGGATGCCGGGATGCAGTACATGGATGGCACACCAGTTGAAGCCGCCGTTTGCGCCGGGTGATCTGGTCTTCTTTGGTAAAGGGGAAATGCAGGGTACGTATGATATCACGCATGTGGGAATTAGTGTCGGTGGCTGGCATATTATCCATTCCTCCCGCAACCGCAACGGTGTCTATTATGATGACGTTCAGGAAGTGGATCATTTGCGAAGCACATATTTATGTGCATGCACGTATTTGAAGTAGGGGTTGGAGATTAGTAGATCAGGGATGCAGGAAAAGCATATTTATTTAAGATAGAGCTTTAAGAGGACAGGCGATAAAGGTCTGTCCTCTTTTTATGCGACAGGCGTTACTCCCGCAGTGAAGTTCGTTATGGCACAGTTGCGAGACAACGAAATGGACATGGCGGATAATTTCTAAATCAACCATGGGACTAGGCTTCTACTGCTTCGCCTGTTTCCATCAGACGGCCGAGCTGGCCGAAAATATTCAACAGGCGGGCTTCGTCTTTGTATCCCTGGGTGAGCAGGAAGATGTCGCATTTGTCGGTATATCCCCAATCATGCACGACTCCCGGGAATGAAGCCGGATTTATGATAGAAGTGTGGTCGAGTCAAAGGGGACATTGCGCGTCAGCTTGGTGTCGTCCTGGCAAACACCCAGCAGCGGCTCTACCCAGTTCCGTTCCTGCGGGCTGAGCTGGCGCAGCAGATCATAAAAATGCACACAATCCTGCGCACTGATCCAGTTGTCTTTGCCCTGTTTGCGTGCAGCAAAATCCATCAGTTTGCGCTCGACAACCGTGTCTTTCAACCCCAGATCGTGCGTGAAACTGTGCTGCATTCGCTCCAGCCCGATGTGCTCCAGTACCAGATTGGTGCACAGATTATCGGAGAGGGAGATCATCAGCAGCAGGACATCATGCCAGGGGATGCGGCGCTGGTGCAACAGCCAGGAAAAGCCCGCGCCGTAACTGCCGGCTCGCTGTCCAGATCGCACAATGATTCCTTGTCGATCTGCCCGCTGCGTTCAGGAAAACCCATGCCAGCAAAATGGGCACTTTGATCACAGAGGCTGCTGAAAAGCGGTCGCCGTTGCTGCGCAGCAGCGGCGGGCCGCCGTGAGGGCGGTAGTAAAACGCGTATTGTCCGCCAGATGGATTCCAGTTCGTTTATGAGGGGTTGGATGTTCATGCTGAAATTATAGCAGAGCGAGTTTATCAATGATTGTTAACTGCTATTTCAAATGTCGCACTGATACTCACAAACGGGTGGTTTGTAAACGATTGGATAAAAAGGTATGAAAACAGATGGGAATTTGTATATACAAGCGGGGAATTTGATAACTCCCTAGTTTGACATTGCAGTTTTTTCAGTGTATACTTGCTCCATCTTGGCTTGCCAAATCAATGGGCGAGGTATATTTGTTCCTGATTTTCCCCCAAACTACTTACTTTACAGAGGGTTTATTTGAATGGCTGATCTTTTGAATGTTGAAGGCCTCGAAACCCAATTCAAAACCCGTGACGGGATCGTGCACGCGGTGAATGGTGTTTCATTCCACTTGAAAGAGGGTGAAACGCTTGGAATTGTGGGAGAGAGCGGTTGTGGTAAAAGCGTAACTGTGATGTCAATGTTGAGCTTGATCCCGCAACCACCAGGCGAAGTGGTCGCAGGGGAAGCAGTTTATCAGGGTAAGGACTTGCTGAAGATGTCGAATGAGGAAATCCGCCATGTGCGCGGTTCTCAGGTCAGCATGGTCTTTCAGGACCCGATGACTTCTTTCAATCCCGTGTTGACCATTGGCCGCCAGGTGGCAGAGCCGCTGGAAATTCATAATGGCGTACCGCGCAAACAGGCCTACGAACGGGCTGCCGAAATGCTGGAAATGGTCGGCATTCCCAGTGCAGAGGATCGTCTGGATGATTACCCGCACCAGTTTTCTGGCGGTATGCGCCAGCGCGTGATGATCGCCATGTCATTGATCTGTACCCCGCAGGTGTTGATTGCGGATGAACCGACCACTGCTTTGGATGTGACCATTCAGGCCCAGATCGTTGAACTGGTGAAACGCCTTCGTGATGAGCTTGGTATGGCGATTATCTGGATCACCCACGACCTGGGGATTGTTGCTGGTCTGGCGGACCGCGTGGCTGTGATGTATGCGGGTTATATTATTGAAGAAGCACTGGTCAAAGAGCTTTATGCCAAGCCAACGCATCCTTATACGCTTGGTTTGCTTGCCAGTTTGCCGCGTGTGGATGGTAAAGCACGGCGATCGTCTGGCTTCCATTGATGGTTTGCCGCCCACGCTGATGGAAAAGCCAAAATTCTGTCCATTTGCCCCCCGCTGTAAATATGCTGTTGATCGTTGCTGGCAGGAAAACCCGGCCTTGATGCCGGTAAGCTCGGATCACAGGGTTGCCTGCTGGGTAGATCCTGAAACCGGGAGTGAGCGCTAATGAGTTCTGAACACGAAGTATTGTTACGAGTTGATAACCTGGTAAAACACTTCCCCATTACACAGGGTATTATTATTCAAAAACAAACCGGCGCCGTGCATGCGGTGGACGGTATTTCTTTTGATATTTACAAAGGCGAAACACTAGGGCTGGTCGGTGAGTCTGGGTTGTGGCAAGTCCACAACCGGCCGCACCATTTTGCAGCTTTACCGCCCTACGGCAGGCAGTGTTCATTTTGAAGGTCAGAGACCTTGCAAAACTGAACAGCGAAGAAATGCGCCAGGTACGACGCCGTGCCAGATGATCTTCCAGGATCCGTATGCCAGTTTGAATCCCCGTATGACCGTGGGGGAGATCATTGGCGAGCCTTTGCATGATTTACAAAATCATGAAGGGGCAGGAACTGCGCGACCGCGTTGCCAGCCTGCTGGAACTGGTGGGTTTGAACCCGGCTTATTCCAACCGTTATCCGCATGAATTTTCCGGCGGACAGCGCCAGCGCATTGGTGTTGCCCGTGCCCTGGCTTTGAATCCATCCCTGATCGTCTGTGATGAGCCGATTTCAGCTTTGGATGTTTCCATTCAGGCCCAGGTGGTCAATCTGCTGGAAGATTTGCAGAAAGAGCTTGGCCTGACTTATTTGTTCATTGCTCACGACCTGTCGATGGTACGCCACATCAGCGACCGGGTCGCAGTGATGTATCTCGGCGTGATTGTTGAATTGACAGACCGGGAAGAACTATATAATAATCCGTTGCATCCTTACACCCAGGCGTTGCTTTCTGCCGTGCCGATTCCAGACCCGTTTGCTGAAGAGAAGCGGCAGCGCATCATTCTGGAAGGTGATGTGCCTTCGCCGGTTAACCCGCCATCTGGCTGCCGGTTCCGCACACGCTGTAAACTGGCAGTTGATATTTGTGCGAAGGAACGTCCCGAATTCCGCGAGGTTAAGCCAGATCACTTTGTGGCTTGCCACCTTGTGTAATATAATTAAGTGTGTGTGTAGGAGGCAGTGCAAGCTGGTCGAGGTGTCCGGATAAGCTGCTTCTTATCAAATCAATCCTTTCTCTACAATTCTCTTAAAGGAGGAGAAGAAATGCGTAACAAAACTTTTGCATTGGCTACGATTTTAATCGTTGCCTCCATGGTCATGGCTGCTTGCCAGCCTGCACCCGTAGCAGAACCTGAGGTTATCGTCGAGACCGTTATGGTTGAAGGCGAATCCCAGATTATTGAGGTCACCGCGACCCCGGAGCCTGCACCTGAAGCCAAGAAGGTCTTGAACTTCGCTTGGGACCTGGCGACATTCCCACCCTTGATCCTGCATTGGGCACCGATACCTCCTCAATCCAGATCATCATCGAAACCTTTGTGGGTCTGACCCGCGCTGACGAAGTCACCAATATCGTTCGGCCTGGTATGGCCACAAGCTGGGACATCAGCGAAGATGGTACTGACTTACACCTTCAATCTGCGCGATGATGTGCCGTGGGTATACGACGGTGCTTCCGAAGTCAGTTGTTGAGGTTATGGACTGCGAAGGCAACCCCCGCATGGTTACCGCCTATCGATTTCGAATATGGTACCAAGCGCACCGTTGCTCCCGAGACCGCTTCTGACTATGCTTATGTGTTGGGCTTCGTGCTCGAAGGCGCCAATGAATACAACACTGGCGAAGGTCACGAGATGATGTTGGCGTGAAGGCAATTGATGCTACCACCCTTGAAATGAAATTCAAGAGCCCCGCTGCTTACAATGCTGCGATCGCTGGTATGTGGATTGCTTTCGCTCAGCCGCAGTGGTTGATCGAAGGCGATGACTGCACCGAAGCCCGTGGCGACCGCTGGACCGAGACTGGTTTCCACCAGAGCTACGGCCCGTACGCCATGAAAGAATGGGTGCATGACTCCTACTTGACCATGGTCAAGAACCCCTTCTGGCCCGGTACCCCCGAAGTTCCTTCCCGCGAAGATTGAAGAAATCAACTTGTACATGTTGGATGAAGGCCCTGCTTTTGCTGAATACGAAGCTGGTGGTATGGATGCTGCCGCTGCCCCGTCTGGCCGACATGGACCGCATCAAAGCTGACCCGGTTCTCTCCGAAGAACTGTTGATTGCTCCTTACTTCTGCACCTACTACTCGGCTTCAACACTCAGGACCGCTGTTATGTCCGACGTGCGTGTTCGCCGCGCTCTGTCCATGGCAATTGACCGCCAGGGCCTGATCGACAACGTTACCAAGGGCGAGCAGGATCCTGCTCAGTGGTTCTCCCGCCCCGGCCTGGCCGGCGCCCCGACCCTCGAAGAATACCCTGACCTGGGTGTGAAGTCCGATCCTGAAGCAGGCCAGCTGCTGAACTGCAGGAATACCTGGACGAAACCGGCCAGACTGCTGCTGATCTCGACATGACCCTGATGTTCAACACCTCCGCGGCCACCAGGCAATTGCTGAAGCCATCCAGCAGATGTGGAAGGACACCCTGGGCGTGGAAGTCAAACTGGTCAACCAGGAATGGGCAGTTTACCTGACCACCATCAAGGGTGCCGATACTCCCCAGATCTATCGCCTGGGCTGGTGCCTGGACTACGCCGATGCCAACAACTTCATCTGTGAAGTGTTCGCACTGGGTGGATCCGCCAACCCCTTGACGATGGCGAAACCGCCTCCGGTGGTATCTTCTGGGACAAGTCGATCCGTTGTACGAAGCTTTTAAGCCAAGATGGTTGAAGCTGCCAAAGAGCTCGATCCTGCCAAGCGCGTTGAACTGTACGCTGAGGCCGAAGAAATGCTCGTTTGGGAAAAGGCTGCGATGGCCCCGATCTACTGGTACACTCGCGTGACACGCTGACCAAGCCGTACGTGACCCGCACCTTCGGTGTCCGGTGGCCACGAACACTTTGAAAAGTGGGACATCGACATGTCCGCCAAGTAGGACACTGCGTCAAGTATTGATTTACACTCAAGAGGGGGGCATACGTCCCCCCTTGATTTCCCAAGAAAGAACCGTTACTTCAAAGAATTTTGCTTAATCCTGTTAAATGGAGGCCTTGAATGGGTCGATATATCATTCGCCGTTTACTCTATCTTGTTGTGGTGCTGCTTGTTGTTTCGGCGATTACATTTGGCTTGATGCATGCTGTTCCCGGCGGTCCGTTTGATCGGGAAAAAGCCCTGCCGCCGAAGAGATCATGGCCAATTTGAACACGCTATCATCTGGACGATCCGTTGATTGTTCAATATGGCAATTATCTGAATGATGTTTTTATTCCGCATTTCAGTACGACCGCACCTACCTCCGCACTTGGAAGATGATGCAATGATCAAATTCAAGATGGGCTGGGATCTGATGTGAACTGGATGAATTTTGGCCCTTCGTTTAAATCCCGCAGCCGCACGGTCAATGATATTTTCCGCGATCAATCTGCCCATCTCCATTCAGTTAGGGATGATGGCGCTGACTGGTTGCCTGTCGATTGGCTTGCCAACGGGTATCCTGTCTGCGTTGAAGCAAAATACGATCTTTGATTATTTTGGGATGGGCCTCGCCATTTTCGGAGTTTCTGTGCCTGTCATTGTGTTGGGGCCGATGTTGATCTGGATCTTTGGCGTTACTTTGAAATGGTTCCCGCCCACAGGCTGGGGCGCAAAACCACCCTATGTCTTGGGTTTTTCCCCAGCAATTTGAGCTATGATGGTTTCTGCAATATGCGATCATGCCTTCGTTGCCTTGGTCTGGGCAGTTCGGCGATCATCGCCCGCCTGACCCGTGCCAGCTTGCTGCAGATTGTGCGCGAGGATTATATTCGCACAGCCCGCTCCAAAGGCCTGCAAAGAACGCGCGATCATCATCCGCCATGCAATGAAGAACTCGATGATCCCGGTTGTGACCATTCTGGGCCCGATGTTTGCAGCCTTGATCACAGGTACATTTGTGACCGAGTTGACATTTGGTATTCCTGGTATGGGAAGATATTTTGTGACCAGCATCACCAACCGTGATTACCCGGTGATCATGGGCACGATTTTGCTGTATGCGTTGTTCCTGGTGGTGGCAAATTTGATCGTGGACATTGTTTATGCCTATCCTGGATCCGCGGATTCGTTACGATTAATCTGAACAATTTCTCAATCAATCGAGAGCATTTGGTATCATGCCAGAGGCTTTTGAGGAGGATCAATGACTGCTGAACTAAAAGTAGACCCCGGAACAATATGAGAACGTAGGCAGCGGCGGCGCGATTGCCCAAAAGGGCGAAAGCATGTTTCTGGATGCCATGCGGCGCCTGGTTCGCAACCGCGCGGCCGTGATTGGCGGCGTGATCATCATCATTCTGATCCTTTCTGCCATATTTGCGGATTGGTTGGCTGTCAAACCTTTTGAAGTTCAGGTTTTGACTGATCAGAATGTTGTCCCCAGTGGGTTGTGAAAGTTTTTCCCACCATGGAGCCTTATGCTCAATTTCGGAAGCTTATCCGCTGGGGGCAGACTATGTGGGACGCGACCTGTTCAGCCGTATTCTCTACGGTGCTCAGGTTTCTCTGCGCGTGGCCTTTATTGGCCCGATCATCAGCCTGCTGATCGGTGTGATCTACGGCGGTATTTCCGGGTTTCTTTGGCGGCAGGGTGGATACCGTCATGATGCGCATCGTGGACATCATGTATGCTTTCCCCAGCCTGCTGCTTCATCATCCTGCTGATGGCTTTCTTCCGCGGCACATTTTCAAACCCGGACCCCGGATCATTTACCTATGTGGTCAGTAGATGGATCAGACAAATGGGGGGATGCTCTTCATCTTCGTTGGTATTGGGATTACTTCCTGGCAGACGATGGCCCGCCTGACCCGCGGTCAGGTGCTTTCGATCCGTGAGAAGGAATTCATCGAGGCGGCCCGCACAATTGGCGCCCAAGACTTGCGGATCATGTTCCGCCATGTGCTGCCCAATATCGTTGGCCCGTTGATCGTGGCGGAAACCCTGGCTATCCCCGGATATATTTCCACCGAAGCCTTCCTTTCATTTATTGGTCTGGGCGTCAACCCGCCCACGCCTTCCTGGGGCGCGATGATCTCCGATGGCGCGCGGGTCATTCGCACGTATCCGAATCAGACCATTTTCCCTGCGCTGGCTCTGGCGATCACCATGTTGCCTTCAACTTCCTTGGCGACGGTCTTGCGCGATGCGCTGGACCCACGCCTGCGGGGCACGCAATAATCATGTGTATAGATATTTTCAGCCTCCCGAATCTTCGGGAGGCTGTTTTTTTTCCCTGGGCTGTCCTCAGGTTTGCACTTGAAACCCTTAACAAGCTGTTGCCGTGTTCATATCCCATACTCCCTAATCCCTCATCCCCTTTTTATATAGCCATTGGTATAATTAACTGGTACTTTGACCTGCTCTGCGTTATGTTCGCAGTTGAAACTTTGTTCCAGGAGAATACTTACATGTTCTTTCGCCGACGATTTATCATGGCTGCTCCCTCTGGTGATAGCAGTTTTGTTGACTGCCTGTCAACCGGATGTGCAGCAACCCACACCTCTCCCTCCCGCAACCGATGTTCCCCAGCCTACACCGACGATAACACCTGCGCCCCCCAAGACGCTGGTGGTGTGCCTGCGTCAGGAACCTGCTACGCTGTATGTATATGGCGGTTCGTCCCAGAGCATGTGGAGTGTGCTGGAAGCGGTATATGATGGTCCCTTTGACACACGTCAAAATGGTGTCCAGCCTGTGATCCTTGATGTCCTTGCCGGGCTTCGAAAGTGGCGATGCGGCTTTTGTGCCTCAGGACGTGAAGGCAGGAGACCTGGTTGTCGATGTGGATGGGAACCTGGTTGCCCTGAAACAGGGGACGCGTGTACATCCGGCTGGATGCAGCGCACAGGATTGCATCATGGCGTGGGATGGCAGCTCCCCGCTGCAAATGGAACGCCTGGAGCTCACCTTTCGTCTGCTGCCAGGCCTGACCTGGTCAGACGGTGCGCCGCTCACCGCCGCTGATTTGGTGTATTCCTTTAATCTGTCAAATGACCCTGCGACACCGGTTTCGCGAGAGGTGATCGCCCGCACAGCTTCCTACACAGCGCTGGATGATGTGGCTGTCAAATGGGCTGGCCTGCCTGGCTATTTTCCGCAGCGGTATCAGACCCTGTTCTGGCTGCCTTTGCCCGAACACGCCTGGAGCGGGATAACAGCCACTGAACTGCTGGCATCCGAAGCTTCTACCCAACAGCCAATTGGCTGGGGGCCTTATGTGATTGATGAGTGGGTTCGGGGTGATCATATCCAGTTGAGCAAGAACCCGGCTTATTTCCGTGCAGCAGAAGGGCTGCCGGCCTTTGACATTCTGGTATATCGTTTTTTGGGGGAATACACCGACAGCAATTTGACGGCTCTGTTGACGGAAGAATGTGATGTTATCGATCAGGCTTCTATGGTGGATGACGACCTGGATGTGGTGTTGCGCTTGCAGCAGAACAATGAATTGCAAAGCTGGATTGCGCCGTCTGCGGAGTGGGAGCATCTCGATTTTGGCATTGCTCCGGCTTCTTATGACGATGGCTACAATGCGTATATTGGCGACCGTCCTGATTTCTTCGGTGATCTTCGTACGCGGCAGGCTTTTACCATGTGCATGGACCGTCAGGGTATCGTCAGCCGCTGGCTGTGGGACCAGTCTTCGGTGCCGGTGGGGTATGTGGCCGCCTCGCATCCGCTGGCGCTTACCGATCAGACGCCGCTGGCATTTGACCCCACGGCGGGCGCGCAACTGCTTGATCAGGTGGGTTGGAAGGATTTTGACGGCGATCCTGCCACGCCGCGCGTGGCAGCCGGGGTGGCCGGGGTACCGGATGGCACCCCGCTTTCGGTGAATTACGCCACCACAAAGGCTTACATGCGCCAGGAGGTTGCAAATTCCTGGCCGCATCCATGGCCGAGTGCGGCATTCAGGTAAATGTGCAGTATTAGACCCGGCCGAGTTGTATGCCCCTGGTCCAGATGGCATCGTGTTTGGACGCCAGTTTGATCTGGCGCAATATGCCTGGGGATCGGGTTCTCAGCCGCCCTGTCTTTTCTATGAAAGCGGCCAGATACCTTCACCGGCCAATAACTGGCTGGGGATCAATGTTACAGGATACGCAATGCAGAATTTGACGCAGCCTGCCAGGCGGCGCGCTATACCCGCGTGGATAACACGGCGGCATATACTGAAAATCATCAGACCGCACAGCGTCTGTTTGCCAAGATTTGCCGGTGGTGCCGTTGTATTTCCGCACGGCAGTTACCCTGGCCCGGCCTGATCTGTGCGGACTGAATATGGACATTACTGCACGAAGCGCATTGTGGAATTTGGAAGCGTTTGGCTATGGTGACCTTTGCCCCTGAGGGAAATTTAAGGAAAGGGAATGATGCTATGGATCGAATACTGATCGTTGATGATGCGCTTGACCTGGGGCGTTTGTGGCAGACCGCACTGCGATACAGCGGCGCCTGAGTTGAATATTGCCGTTGTTCCCTCTGCAGAAGAAGCCCTGTTGGAGGCAAATTACCATGTCATCGATCTCCTGCTGACTGACATTCGCCTGCCCGGCATGGACGGCCTGGAACTGGTTGAACGTATTCGCCGACTGCACCCCGAGATCAAGGTCATCCTTGTTACCGGCATGCGGGACGCCAATTATGAGAAAGCGGTCAAGGCGCTGAATGCGGATGCTTTCTTTGAAAAGCCCTTTGAACTTGAAATCCTGGTGACGAAGGTTATGTCCTTGCTGGGCGTTGAGACAGATTCTGCCCTTCTGGATTTGGTTGCACTGGAGGAGGACTGCCTCCGGCAGTGGAATCGGTGATGGACACGCGCCTGTCAGATGTGCTGGTTTCCTTCCGCGAGGAGGTGAATGCGCTGGCGGTGATCCTGCTGGATGCGCGAAGGGAAAATCGTAGAGCTGTGCGGGGATATTCCTGCGCCGGATTTTGAGAGATGTGTGGGTGCCATCCATGCTGAATGTGCTGAAAGCCAGCAAATCCGTGTCGCAAACTGCTGGGGAAAGACGTGCCGGAAAAGGATATCCTGGCTTTCAGCGGCAAGACATTTGATTTGATGATGTTGGCGCCAGTTGCCGGGTATTCGCTGGTCAGTATTCTCAAGAGCGGGCGCACCACGCTGCGCCCGTCGCTGGTTTTTGAGGCGACAACAGTGGTACAACCCGAGCTGGTGAAAATCCTGTCGGAAATGGGCATCACCCCCGAAGAAGACGCAATCAGCGCCGGTTGAAGAAGCTCCGCTTGTTGAAGAAGAAGCGACTTACTGAGGAAATTGAACCGGAAGAAGATCTGGAAAATATGTTGTCTCAATCTCTCAAACAGGATGCGGATGCTTTTTGGGAGGCTGCCCCGGATGTGAATGTAAAATCGAATCAGAACACATTGACGTTTGAAGAAGCCAGGCAGCGCGGTCTTGCACCGGCCAGGAAAGACAATCGTGAACAACTTGTAGTAAATAATAAAACCCCGGTGCGATATTGAACTTGCGGGGATTTTTATATGATCAGGATCATAAAAAACTGCCGCCCCTAAACGAGGCGGCAGTCATTTGGTTCATCAACTTACAAGCAGGGATTTTTACTCATTGTCCCATTTCTCGTAGCGATCGTAGCCGGTCAGTGAAACGTAAGCGGTTACTTCGGGGCGAACGATCACGTAAGTCACTATACCAGGACAGCGGGGCAATCACAGCGTCTTCTACTATGAGGATCTGCTCTGCCTGGGCATACAGGGCCATGCGTTCTGCCGCATCAGCTGTTCCGGCGGCTTGGGCGCACAGTGCGTCAAATTCTGCGCTGGTCCAGTCCACGACATCAGCTATAAGCACCACCTGTCTGAGAAGACCTCTTTGAGGAAGTTGTTGGCATCGGGATAGTCCTGTACCCAACTGCTGCGGTAGATGTTTTCTGCACCCTCTTTGCGCGTAACTTTGTAGACGGCCCATTCCTGGTTGACCAGTTGGACCTCAACGCCAAGGTTGTCTTTCCACATCTGCTGGACGGCTTCTGCGCGCAGCTTGTGGCTTTCGCTGGTGTTGAACATCATCACAATGTTCAGGTCGGCAGCGGTCAAACCCATCTCATCCAGGTATTCCTGGAGCAGGGCTTTGGCGCCATCGGGATCGAACTTCACACCAGATCAGGGTATTCAGCAGGCGTTGGGCAGCCGGCAGCGCCGGGGTTGCAGAACCAGTTGGCAGACAATGCCACTCTTGGTTACCTGAACCAATGCTTCACGGTCAATAGCCATGGAAAGGGCCTTGCGCACGCGCACATCATCGGTGGGAGCAAGCTGGGTATTGAAGCTGTAGAATTCGGTACCCAGGGTGCTGGTCGGGTAGAGCCATTGCGAGTAGTCTTCATGGGTCATAATGCGGTCGTAATCGCCAGCGGTGAAGGCAGTAACATCCAGGTTGCCGGCTTCAAATTCAGCCAGGGCGCTGCTGGTGGGCAAAATCTCCAGGTGACAGCATCGACAGCCGGGGAGGGGACAACTTCGTCGCCAGGCCAGAAGGGGTTCTTGACCAAAGTCAGTTCGGAGTCATGGATCCATTCCTTCAGAGTGAAGGGGCCATAACCCTGGAACAAGACCGGTTTCGATCCAGCGGGAGCCGCGGCCCTCGGTGCAGTCGTCACCATCGATCATCCATTCAGGCATGGCATGGTTGAACCACAGACCGGCGATACTCAGGTTGTAAACAGCAGGGTCGATGAAAGTCATTTCAAGGGTGGTTGCATCGATTGCTTTAACGCCAACGGTGCTGAAATCATCGGTTTCGCCATCAATAAAGGCCTGTGCGCCATGGATGACTGTTCCCAGAAGCCATGCATAATCAGCTGCTGTGGCGGGGGACATTGTGCGGCGCATGCCATATTCGAAGTCATTGGCGGTGACCATGCGGGGGTTGCCTTCGCAATCCAGAACCTGCACAACCTCGCCAGCAACGGCATCCCAGCGTACCCAGGAAACATCATCGCGGATGGTGAAGGTATAGGTCAGGCCGTCTTCAGAGACCGTGTAATCGGTGGCCATAGCCAGTTCGTTCTGGGCAGTTTGCTCATTCTGGCGGGTCAAACCAACGGTTGTGGATTCAATGATCTGAATACCACTGACGTCCCAGGCATAGGCCGGGTCAATAGTGGGAAAGTCTGTATTGATACTGAGGCGCAGGACTTTCTCGGCGGCGGGGGCAGCTTCTTCCATGGCTTCGCCTTCGACAACGACGATAACTTCTTCGCCTTCGCCTTCAACAACGACGGTTTCAATCAATAGCTTCCGGGGCATGCCGGGGCGGGTTGGCAGGCAGCCAATACCATCGAAGCAACGATGAACAGACTGACAGCTAATAAAGTTTTGTTACGTGACATTTTTTCTCCTCCAAATCAAATTGTTTAATACGTTACTGCTTTTCAAACATACAAGATTTTCCTTGTGTCTCCTTTCTGTACATATAATATTGCTGTACTGATATCAGGATATATTGCATTCCGGATTTCTCTTGCAATAAGTAATCCGCTGCAGAAACTGAGAGCGGTACGTATTATTGAATTGAAAAACGGTAAACGGAAAATGCCTGTCGGCTGATTATTTCTGTGATGGGAACAATAATGTGCGGTCTTAATGACAGGTAAATGCAATATATAATTTATAGCACAATTTTGCATGAACTGGCAATTCGATTAGATTGGCAGTTTGATTCAAATTGTGTTAAAATCAGGCGGTTATAGTACAATTGGAACAAATCTAGGGGCGTGGTGCAATGGCAGCACACCGGACTTTAAATCCGTGAAATCTTGGTTCGAATCCAGGCGCCCCTGCTCGTTTCAACATACTGCCCACGCAGACGGGCTTTGCGCCGCTTCGGCAGTGCAAAGCCTGATTTGTTAATCGAGGCTATTTGGAAAGGAGTATCAACAGGATGAAAGCAACCGCAGTGATCCTCGCAGCAGGTCAGGGAACGCGTATGCGTTCTGCCCTGCCCAAAGTTTTGCATCCTTTGGGCGGTAAACCGCTGCTGCAATACTCCCTTGATCTGGCCGCGCAGGTTGGCTCAACCTCCCCGGTGGTTGTGGTCGGGCATGGCGCTGACCAGGTGCGTGAAACTGTGGGTGATACTGCCCGCTTTGCTGTGCAGGAGAAACAGTTGGGCACAGCCAATGCTGTGCAGGCTGCCGAGAAGGTCGTTGCGGGCGAGGCCGGTCTGGTGGTGGTGATCAGTGCGGATATGCCTTTGCTGCGTCCTGAGACTCTGCAGGAGCTGGTCAACCGGCAGATGGAGAACGATGGCCCGATCAGTATGTTGACCGTCATTTCAGACAATCCCCGCGGCTTTGGGCGCATTGTGCGTGCTGCAGACGGCAGCGTGGCGGCGATTGTTGAGGAAGCGCAGGCCACGCCCGAGCAGTTGGCGATCCACGAGCTGAACGTGGGCGCGTATTGCTTCCGCGATGCCTGGCTGTGGCCTGCATTGAACCGTGTGAAGATTTCGCCCAAGGGCGAATATTACCTCACCGATCTGGTGGAGATTGCTGTTGCCGAGGGGCAGGCGGTGCAGGCCCTGGTGTCCGCAGACCTTGAGGAGACGATCGGCATCAATACCCGCGTGCATCTTGCTGAAGCCGAAGCTATTCTATCGCAAGCGCATCAACACTGCCTGGATGGAATCCGGCGTGATGATGATCGATCCCGCCTCGACCTATATCGACGCTTCGGTGCAGGTTGGCCGCGATACTGTCATCTGGCCCAATACCTATCTGCACGGCAGCACCGTCATCGGCGAGGACTGTGAGATCGGCCCCAACACGATCATCTACGATACCAAAGTCGGCAACCGCTGCAAGATCCTCGCCTCCGTGCTGGAGAAGGCCGAGCTGGAAGATGGCGTGGATATGGGACCGTTTGCCCGCCTGCGCAAGGGCGCTCACCTGGCCGAAGGCGTCCATATGGGCAATTTTGGCGAGGTCAAGGATTCGTATGTGGGGCCTGGTTCCAAGATGGGGCATTTCTCCTACATTGGCAATGCCAACATCGGCAAGGATGTCAACATCGGCGCCGGGACGATCACCTGTAATTATGATGGCAAACACAAACATCCCACAGAAATCGGGGACAATGTGTTTATTGGCAGCGATACCATGCTGGTTGCGCCGGTGAAGATCGGCGCAGGGGCACGCACTGGCGCAGGCGCCGTGGTGACCAAGGATATTGATGCGGATACTACCGTAGTGGGTGTGCCTGCCCGCCCATTGCATAAGTCGAAAGAGAAAGATGGAAGCTGATTTAATCTGGCTGCTTCTGGCAGCCTTGTTCATACTTGATGTGCTATTTACGGCGTCCCGCGCCAGTTTTACCTATTTGCGCAAATCGCAGTTGGAGCAGTACGCAGAAACCAATTCCTCCTCGGTTGAAAAAATCCTGAAGCTGATGAAATCGCAGTCATCTGCCGGCCACGCTCCGTTTGAGCGTGGTGCTGGTGCATTTCCTGATCGCCGGCGTTGCCGGCTGGCTGGCTGTGCATTATTTGCAGGATGATTTTTCCTGGTGGGGTCTTTTGGGACTGCTCGTGTTTGCTTTTCTGGTCCTGTGCGTGGAATTCATCCTCGAAGGACGCGTGTTGAAATCGGTTGAGCTGTGGGCAGTGCGTTTGCTGCCGGTTGCCCAATTTCAGGATGGTCTTTTCCGGCCTTTGGCGAGCTTGCTGATGCGTATGCTCGGTGCGGACGCTGAGTTGAAACGCAGTCTTGGCTCGGTAACCGATGATGAGTTGAAGACCTGGGCCGAAGAAGGATTGTCTGACGAAAACACCCTTGAAAAAGGCGAACGGCGGATGATCTACTCCATCTTCCATTTCAGCGACACCCTGTGCCGCGAGATCATGGTGCCGCGCATTGACGTGTTTGCCCTGGATGTGAATACCTCGCCTCCTGAGGCGATCAAGATGGTGCTCGAGTCCGGACATTCGCGCCTGCCGGTGTACGAAGAGGGTATCGACAATATTATCGGTTTGCTGTATGCCAAAGACCTGCTGGAATGGCAGGTGAATGGCAACAGCAGCATGGAACGCGAGATCCGCACCCTGCTCAAACCGGCTTACTTCATCCCCGAAGCCAAACGCGTGGACAAGCTGCTGCGCGAAATGCAGGCCCGCGGCGTGCATCTTTCTGTCGTCGTTGATGAATATGGCGGTATGGCCGGGCTGGTCACGCTGGAGGACATCGTCGAGGAAATTGTTGGCGAGATCCGTGATGAATATGACCAGCTTGAGGAAGATCCCTATGAACAGATCTCGGCGGATGAGTACGTTTTGCAGGGACGGATTGACATTGAAGATATCAATGATTTGATCGGTACGCATCTGACCCGCGAAATTTCGGATACGCTTGCTGGTTTCATCATTGGTGAAATTGGCGCCGTGCCGGAAGGCGGTGAGAGCGTGGAAGTCGAAGACTGGGTGCTGACCGTTGAGCAGGTGGTTGGGCGCAGCATTCGCAGTGTGCGCGCAAAGCGTATTCCCCGGGACGAAGAAACCGAAGGAGAGCAGGTTAATGGTAAGTAACGAAATGAAAGAAAAACTGATCGGGATGGCGATTGAAACCCGTGAGAAGGCATATGTGCCTTATTCGAAATATCAGGTGGGCGCGGCCCTGTTGACCAAAAGTGGCAAGATTTTCACTGGTGTCAATATCGAGAACGCCGCTTATCCAAACACGATGTGCGCGGAGCGGGTGGCGGTTTTCAAAGCCGTATCGGAAGGCGAGAAGGAATTTGAAGCGATCGCCGTGGTCACCGAGAACGCCGGCGTGTGCTGCGGCGGCTGCCGCCAGGTGCTGGCTGAGTTTGGCCTGGAGACCCTTGTATATATAGCTGATAACCAGGGAAAAGTGCGTTGCGAAGTCACCGTTGGTGATTTATTGCCCGGCGCCTTTACGCCAGACCAGTTGCCGAGAAAGTAAGATGAGGCGAGTGAATGAAGCGCAGCGTAAAGCTGCGCTTTTTCGATTAAAATAGGGATAGCAATTTGATCTGGCGTAGGGGCGATTTGCAAATCGCCCTTACATAGGCACAAACTCACTTTAGGGATAGGGAAAAGCCAATGCCATCCACCGAGCGATCTAAACGGGTAGAAGCCGTCGTCCTGCGTCATTCTGACTGGGGCGAGGCGGACCGCATTCTCGTGCTGTACACTCGCGAGATGGGGAAAGTACGCGCCATCGCCAAGGGTGTGCGCAAATTGCGCTCGCGCAAGGCCGGTCACCTGGAACCCTTCACCCGCGTTACCCTTCAGCTTGCCAAAGGCCGTGACCTGTGGATCGTCACCCAGGCCGAGACAGTGGAGGCTTACCAGCCCCTGCGCGAAGACCTGGAAGGCATGGGGTATGCCGCTTACGTTGTGGAACTCATCGACCGCTCCAGCGGGGAGGAAGGCGCAAACCTGCCGCTCTATCGCTTGCTGACCGACACACTCCAGCGCCTGGCCGAGAGCGATGACTCTTTCCAGGTGGTGCGCTACTTTGAACTGCGTATGCTGGACCTGCTGGGTTTTCGCCCTGAGTTGAAGCTGTGCGGCAACTGCGGCAAGGCCATCCAGCCCGAAGACCAGTTCTTCTCCGCCGAGACGGGCGGCGCGCTGTGCCCCAACTGCGGCAAAGGCACGCCCAATGTACGCCCCATGTCGATGCGCACGCTCAAATTCCTGCGTCACTTTCAGCGCAGCAGCTACATCGAAGCCATGCGCGTCTCCCTGCCCGATCCAGTACGCCCCGAGATGGAGGCGGCCATCCAGTCCTACCTGATGTACCACCTGGAGCGCAGGTTGAATACGCCGGATTTCTTGAAATTAGTGAGGAAGAAAAAATTATAATTTATAGATTACAAATCATAATTAACTACACTCCGCACGCTGGATTTTTACCAAAGCGACGGGGTGTTTTTATTTGGATATCAAGCGATTTGAATCAAGTAAATCTTTAGAAGTATCACTAAACGCGAACTCGCATATGCCTTATTCAATTTGCGGTAGTTTGCAAATTGGGAGGGTTAGGAGGGGGGCACTCCCTCGCCGTTCACTGTTTACAGGTCTTATGACCTGGGTTTAATTCCAAAAATTGCATACAATAGAAAGTAATAGAACTTGAATATTTTCAGGATAAGGAGCCAGATATGAAGATCAGTGCGAGGAATGTGTTGAAGGGGAAGGTGAAGAAGGTTATCCCCGGGGCGGTTAACTCAGAGGTGGTGATCGAGACCGCCAGCGGTGAGACGATCGTGTCCGTGATCACCAAAGAGTCGGCGGAGAACCTGGAATGAAGGAAGGCAAGGAAGGTGTACGCGGTGGTGAAGGCTTCGAATGTGATGGTGGCGGTGGACTGAGTTGATTTTGTGTAAATGAAAAGCCCTGGCTGGTATCGAAACCTGTCCAGGGCCGTTTTTATCTGGTGAGGGTTTATTTTTCGTTGTTCTTCTTCCTCGCTGCCCATGAAGTACGGGGTGGTGGCGTGGCCGGGTTTGCTGACCCCTTCGCGTTTGAAGACCGCGCTGACCGTTTTGAACAGGATGCGCACGTCCAGCCCCAGTGACCAGTTGTCCACATACCACACATCCAGGCGGAACTTGTCCTCCCAGGAGATGGCATTGCGCCCGTTGACCTGTGCCCAGCCGGTGATGCCGGGCAGCACGTCGTGGCGGCGCGCCTGCTCGGGGGTGTAGCGGTCGAGGTATTCGACCAGCAGCGGGCGGGGGCCGACCAGGCTCATTTCGCCTTTGAGCACGCTGAACAGCTCCGGCAGCTCGTCCAGGCTGGTGGCCCGCAGGAGTTTGCCGAATTGGGTGATGCGCTTCCCGTCCGGCAGAGGGTTGCCCTGGCGGTCCACGGCGCTGCGCATGCTGCGGAACTTGCACAGGGTGAACACCTCGCCGTGATAGCCGGGCCGCGGCTGGCAGAAGAACAGCGGCCAGCCCTGGATGATCAGCAGCATCACGGCGACCACCAACATGACGGGCAATGCGATCACCAGACCGAGCAGGGTTACCAGCAGGTCAAACAACCGTTTGGAAATGGGAACACCACGGGGGAAGAGTTTCATGCTGGCATTTTACCAGAGAGTTGACCTTCTGTCATTGTGAGCGGAGCGTGCAATAACCTGCCTAATAGCACGGAAGTGCCCCCCTTGTAAAAAGGGGGGTGCCGCGAAGCGGTGGGGGGATTTCTCCTGTATCAAAAAAACAATTCCGAATGAATTATTTAATTTTCGCAATTTTGATGGAGTTCTGCAGTACTGAACCCTAATCTAATCCCCTTGTCGCTGACGCGACATCCCCCTTTTACAAGGGGGACAGATCACCTATCAAAAAAAACACTGCAGTCGATTTGTAACTCCTTCGTGATGACAAAATTCTGTACCCAAGCTCTTCTTCCACAATGACAATCCCCCTCACCTTTGTTATAATTCAGCACGGAGGATTTACAGGCAATAACCCTTCCTCCCTGGAGGCAGAAAATGACAGAGAAGAAAGGCCGCGTTTTTTCGGGGGCACGCCCCACTGGCCGTCAGCACCTGGGCAATTACCTGGGCGCGATCCAAAATTATGTTGCACTGCAAAAAGACTATAACTGCGTGTATTGCATCGTTGATATCCATGCCCTGACCACGGTTGAGACCACGCAGAATTTGAAGAGTAATACGATGGAAATGGCCCTGGATTGGCTGGCTGCTGGGATTGACCCCAAAGAGTCGATCATGTTCATCCAGTCCCATGTGCCGCAGGTGATGGAACTGCACACGATCCTCTCGATGGTCACCCCCTACGGCAAGCTGGTCGAGCTGCCTACCTTCAAAGACAAGATCAAACAGCAGCCCAAGAATATCAATTACGGGCTGGTTGGCTATCCTGTGCTCATGTCAGCGGACATTCTGCTCTACAAGACGGATGTGGTGCCGGTGGGTGTCGATCAGGCCCCGCATCTTGAATTTGCCCGCGAGATCGTGCGCTCTTTCAACTACCGTTACAACACCGATGTGCTCATCGAGCCGCAGATGAAGATCACCAAGATCCCCAAGGTGATCGGCACCGACGGGGTGGCAAAGATGAGCAAGAGCCTCAATAATCACATCGAGCTGGCCTCAACACCCGAGGAAACCCAGAAGCGGGTGATGACGATGAAGACCGACCCGCAGCGCCTGCGCCGCAACGACCCCGGCGATCCAGACGTGTGCAATGTCTTCTCGCTGCACAAGATCTTCTCCGGCAGAAGAAGAAATCGCTATGATCAACCTGAATGCCGCACAGGCGGGATCGGCTGCGTGGACTGCAAGAAGCGCCTGGCTGCCAACATGAATGCGCATCTGGCTGAATTCCGCGAACGCCGCGCCGTGTTTGCCCAGCGCGAAGACGAAGTGTGGGACATCCTCCATGACGGCGCCGAGCGGGCACGCGAGATCGCGGAACAGACCATGGGCGAAGTCCGCGAGGCGATTGGCTTGCCGTAAAGCACCAGCAATAGATAAACGAAAATGAGGCTATCCTTTATGGATAGCCTCGAGTGTTATCAGGTACAGGTTCCCGCGAAATCCCCCGTTAGGTGAACCTGTCTGTACCTTATTTTTCCAACGGCATGACCAGCGCCAGCACCAGGTAGACCAGGATGCCGTGTCCGAAAGTCAAGGCCATCAGGATGAAGATCAGGCGTACGATGCTCGGGTCAAGGTCCAGCCATTCGGCCAGTCCGCCGCACACGCCGGCAATCATCTTCTCGTCACGGCTGCGGTGAATATCTTCGGGTTTCAGTCATTGTAAATCTCCTTCTTCAATAAATCGATTAGCTAATCTCTGCTGGTTTTTCAGCTTCAATTTCTGAGGCAGTTTTTGCAGCCTTCTCAATCACATCAATGTCTTCTGCGGGCTGTTCAGCAGCACCTGCGGGTGAAACAGTTTCACCTGCGGGCAGTTTGCGGCCGAGCATGGCCTGCGCCAGCTTGCCCTGCCAGTTCGCCAACCAGTTCAACAGGTGCAGCGAAGCGGGCGCAGCAAAGATGCCCACCAGGAAGGACAGGCCTGCGATCATGTACGGGTCAGGGCGGGCGATGAAGACCTGATTGTTGAAGAGTTGGAAGTGAATATTCCAGTCTCCGGCATAGATCTGCCAGCCGGGGATGACCAGCGCCAATGGCACCAGGAGCAGGCTGAAGGAGGTCGCCAGAAAAGTCGTCGCTACGGTGAAGTTAATGATCCCCAGCGGGAATTTGAGCAGCAGGTAAAGCATGCCTTTCCAGGTGACCGGGTTGTTGAACCATGCTTTCAACCGCCCCCAGAAATTTTGCGGAAGGGTCAACGGGATGATTCATGGGCGGGATGTTCACCCGCAGCAGTCCGGCAGATAGCCAGCGCTCAAAGGCAGTCAAGCCCCATGAGATGGCAAACACCAGGGCCAGAACCAGCAGGCCGATCCAGATGATGGTCAGCGAAATACCCAGCGACCAGCCAGTGACCAGGAACACAAAATATGCGATCCCCAGCGGGAAGGTAAGATACAGATAGGCCAGATTCAGATAGGTTGATGCCTGGGCAAACACGCCATAGAATTTTTCAAAGAATGATTTTTCTTTCATGAGTAACCTCTTTTATTTTTCAGGATTCACTATTACATACGCATCACCCTGGAAAAAGTTGCAAAAAAACTCCCGCAGGTTGTTCAACCTGCGGGAGAATATAACGCATTATACAGAAATAGATCAAGGGTGGTGATGCCTTGCGCTTCATTAGCGCACAACCAGCCATGCACCCAAGCCCATCACCAGCATACCGGCAATTCGCGGCAGGGTCAGCGGGCGCACTTCTAGCCCCAGCCAGCCGAAATGATCTATCACAGCTCCTAATGCCAGTTGGGCTGCTACCATGATCGAAACCGTTGCTACCGAGCCTAATCGGACGATGGCGATATTCACTGAAGCGATCACGACCAGACCTAACACACCGGCCAGCCAGGTATACCAGGGGGTCTCGCGCCAGGCGCGCATATTCCCGCCGCCGAGAAACAGCAAAATAATACCGGATACTATCGTGCCGCCAATATGCACAATGAATACACTCTCGATTTGCCCGATACGCTGGTTTAAGCGTGCTCGCCAAGGGCGATTGGATGGTTACTGCCATGCCAGCAATTGCAGCCAGAATGACTGCCATCAGGATATTTGTCATAGGGTTTCTCCGTCTATAAAATAAAGCTGGCGGCAATCTACCACCAGCCATATCTCAATAATGATCTCCGATACGCAGGCTTAGTACAAATAGTCCTTCAGGAAGCGGCTGCGGGTGGGGTGGCGCAGCTTGCGCAGGGCTTTGGCTTCAATCTGGCGGATGCGCTCGCGGGTTACGTTGAAATAACGGCTGACTTCTTCCAGGGTATGATCCTTGCCATCAATCAGCCCGAAACGCAGCTCCAGCACCTGGCGCTCGCGTTCGGAAAGTGCGCCCAACGCAGACTGCACCTGCTCACGCAGCATTTCGCGCGCAGCGGCATCCATCGGCTCCAGGGCGTCCACGTCTTCAATGAAATCACCCAGCGAGCTGCTGTCTTCATCTCCCACGGGGCGCTCCAGCGAAATGGGTTCATCCGCCGATTGCAGCACGCGCTGCACTTTGGCAGTGGCCCATACCAGACGGCGTTCCAGGTCAGGATCCAGATCTTTGCCTGCCTCTTTGGCAGCTTTGATCGCGGCCACATCTTCTTCCTGCATGAAATTAGATTCGATCGCCAGTTCTTCATTCGTCGGGTCCCGGCCCAGGTCCTGCACCATCCGGCGCTGGACGCGCATCAGACGGGTGATGGCTTCAAACAGATGTACCGGTATGCGGATGGTGCGCGCCTGCTCAGCGATATAGCGGCTGATCGACTGGCGGATCCACCAGGTGGCGTAGGTGCTGAACTTGAAGCCGCGCGTCGGGTCAAATTTATTGACCGCCCGCAGCAGGCCCAGATTGCCTTCCTGGATCAAATCAAGGAAAGAAATACCCCGTCCCAGGTAGCGCTTGGCAATGCTGACCACCAGACGTAAATTGGCGCGGATCAGGGCCTGGCTGGCTTCTTCTGCCAGGTCATCTATGCGCACGATGTCTGTTTGTAATGTCGCCTCATCCGGTAAATGGCGCTCAAAGAAACCCATGCGCGGTATTTTTTCTCTGCGTTGAAAATGGGTGAGCAAATCTTCCGCCAATGCCGGGGGCATCACATACATCCCCAAAAACACATCAAAGAACTGGCGGGCAATACTGTCCCAGGCATCATTCTTTCCCCAAATGCCATTGCTCAGATACGAGCGCAGATAAGAAGGCTCGTCTGAAGACCAGGATAGCACGTAAAGCCTGGGCTTCACTGAGTACCAGGGTCAGGTCCGGTAAAGGCAGTCCGCCTTTCTTGCTCATCCGTTTTTGC
This sequence comes from uncultured Chloroflexia bacterium, assembly GCA_963753895.1. Lineage (GTDB taxonomy): Bacteria > Chloroflexota > Anaerolineae > Anaerolineales > Anaerolineaceae > SMBSF63. The sequence goes on from CAVWEE010000009.1 coordinate 88,703, forward strand.
AGTGCCTTCCAGGCAGTTCCAAGCTGCTTGTGGCTGCTTTCTTCCCGTTCCGGGAAGATCTTCGAGAAATCTGGCACAGCTTCCTGTTCCAGCATCTCGACGATTTTTTCCAATTGCTTCCAGGAATCAAGTACGTCCTGTATCATGACCAGATAAACCAACTGATGCTGGTTCATCTTGCCGCGCTTGACTTCCTGCCCGCCTTCCTGGATGGACGCGAGAATATGCCGGGCAGCAATACGCGTTGCCAGGCGGAATTCGCTGTCAGCATCCAGCAGGTCAATCTGTCCAATTTCCTTGAGATATAAACGTACCGGGTCTTCAGAAAGTTCAACCGCTATTGTGGGGTCTTCGAGAATTTCCAGGGGGTCCTCCACTTGGGTCTCGTCCGTCCAGTTTTCATTATCCCCGTTGTCAACATTTTCTTCAATGTCTGGTTCTTCTTCATCATTATCAACAATCTGGTCATCTTCATCCTCGCTCAATTCCTGATCAAACTAGAGTGAGGATGAGGTCTTTCTTCTTGCTCGCTCCCGCGATGATGACCGGTCTTGGTTTCTTCTGCGGAAGTAAATCGATGATTGCTGATTTAGATTGTTCCATGTTCATAACTATACCATCCCCATCATGATTAATCCAGTTGAAGAGGCTGCCCTAAAGCGCGGTTCAACCGAGCCAATGTGCGGGAGTATTGAAAAACAAGGTTCTGATAGGACAAAGGCTGATCGCTTTCTTCCATCTGCTGGTCAAGCTGCAAATACTGTAATTGCTGCAAGACCTTCCTGCACGCGCAGCTTGCGCAGGCGCAAAATGGTCATGATCAATTCTTCCAGTAGTTTTTCCGGGATCAGTGTGCCCTGCTGTTCAATGCGGCTGCTCAGTTCGGTCATCAATTCCGACAGGCTGTCTGGCAGGTTTGCATCAATAAAATCTCCCGGCTCCATGCTGTCCTCTTCCAGCGCATTCTGAATGAGACGCGCCAGGGTCTGGTGCTGAGCCTGTTCAAAATCCTGCGGGGTGAAGCGGCTGAGTTCTTCTTTTTGCAGTACGCGGTCGAGGGTATACAGAGTTTCCGGCGAACGCAGCATGAGTTGCAAGGCATAGCTTTCCATATCCCGTGCCAGACTGCTCTGGTTCAACAACAGGCATCTGCACACGTGCAGCAGGCGGCGCAGTCTGGTTCCTTTCTGGCCGGCGGCGGGATGGGGAAGGAGCGCGGTTTGGCAGCAGGGTTTGTTCATCTACACGCAGCAAACGCGCCAGCCGTTGGCGGTAGGTGTCGCGTTCCACTGCATTGGGCACATCGCGGATCAGCGGCACCACCTGTGCGGCAATCTCACTTTTCACCTTGGGGTCTTCCAGGTCGCGTCCTGCTGCCAGGGTGTTCATCACATGGATGACCACCGGCTCGGCCTCCGCCACCAGGCGTTCCCATTCCTGCGGGTCGCGCAGCACGATCTCATCCGGGTCCAGGTCATCCGGCAGGGTGCACACCCGCAAATCCGCTTCCAGACGGCCTTCGCTGCGCACCAGCCCGCGCGGATCAAACAAACGACTGGCGTCCATCTCGGCGGAGCGGTCAAGAGTGTTGCGGGCTGTCTCCAGTCCGCGCAGGGTGCCTTTCTGTCCGGCAGCATCGGGGTCCAGGGCCAGCACCATGCGGCGGGTATAGCGTTTCAACTGGCGCAGGTGATGCTCGGTCAGGGCGGTGCCCATCGGCGAAACCAGATTTTGATAGCCTGCCTGATGCGGCACGATCACGTCCATGTACCCTTCCACGATCACTACCTGATCCTGGCTGCGGATGGCTTTGCGGGCGCGGTCCATACCGTATAGCAATTGGCTCTTGTCAAACAAAATCGTCTGCGGTGAGTTGAGATACTTGGGATTGTCTTCGGGGTTTAGCACCCGCGCCCCAAAACCAGCCATGCGCCCCTGCGCATCGCGGATGGCAAACATAAGGCGGTTGCGGAAACGGTCGTAATACCCGCCGCCTTCACGGCGTTCACTGGCCAGCCCGGCATCCAGCATATCCTGGGCATTGAAGCCGCGGGCAGTGAAATGCTTGAAGGCCGCATCCCATGTATCCGGGGCATAGCCGAGGCCAAAGGTTTCAATCGTCTCGCGGGTCACACCGCGTTTTTCGACGTATGCCAGGGCCTGCGCCCCATTCGGTGTGGAGAGAAGGTGATGGCGGAAAAAGATAACAGATTCTTCCAGCAGCTCGCGCAGTTTGTCTTCCCGTTCTTCTTCAGCCTTGCGTTCCGGGGTCTGCGGCTTTAGCTCCACACCGGCCCGCTGGGCCAGGTGCTGCAGGGCTTCGGGGAAATCCCAGCCTTCTTTTTTCATCACGAATTTGAAGATGTCGCCGCCTTCATTACATTCCCCAAAGCAGCGCCAGGTGCCAGAATCAGCAAACACGGCAAACGCCGGTGTTTTGGTGTTGGCATGGAACGGGCAAAAGCCCGTGTAGTTCTTGCCCGAGCGGCGCAGATTCACCGTCTCTGAAACCAGATCTACAATATCTACGCGTGCTTTGATATCGTCGACAACAGTCATTCGCTACTCAAGTCTTTCACTAAGTAATTGGTACCGGATAAGGGTATTATAGACTCGCTGAAGCAAGGCTGGCAAGCAGGTCTGAGGCGATCTTTTCCCCTCAGGACTCTGTGTGCTCACGCTCGAAAAATGTGTCTGCATGGATGAATTCCAGCCCGGCGCGGTTGGCACATTCCTCATCTTCCGGACGGTCACCGACAAAGATGCTGTTATCCCAATCCACCACGATGCCTTGCTGGAACATGGCTACCTCACAGGCGGCCAGCATGCCGATCTCCGGCTTGCGCAGCAGCGAGCGGTGGTTATAGGGCTTTTTCCGTCCTTTGGGATGCAGCAGGCATACGCCACATGGTCAAAAGGGTCGCGTTCAAACAGGCCAATGGTTTGTGCCAGCTCTGCCTGCCAGGCAGCTTCCGTCTTAAATCCATAGGCTACGCCGCCCTGGTTGGTGATGCCGAAAACCAGGAAGCCCTTCTCTTTATAGGCCCAGATCTTTTCCTCAACCCCGTCAAACAAGGCCACATCTTCGGGACGGTTAATAATACGCCCATGTTTGCTGTATCGAATGGTACCGTCAAAATCCAGGCACAATGCTGGCTGTACCTGGTAATTCGTGTTTTTGTCTTGCGTACTCATTGCACAAACCCTCTTTTCATAATTATTGGTGAAAATTGGCTTCAATCTTGCATCGATTTGTATCAGAAACCCCTTGCGGGTGACAAACTATGCGAAATTAATCGATTCCTTATTTGTCTCTACACCCAGAACGTATTATACTGGTTGTTAACCATAAATCATTAATCACTTACTGTGTTCACCAAATATCAGTCAATCAAATGGGAAAACGCCATGAAACACAAGATTAAGTCTCTTTTGCTCCTGTCCGTTATTTTTACCATCCTCACAGCTTGCATCCTGCCGCAGGGATTGATCCCGATCAATTTTGGTCAGGCTACCGCTCTGCCGGTGCAGCCTATGCTGGATTTCGTTACGCCGGATTTCACCATGACGGAACCGCCAACGGCCACCAGCACCAGCACAAGCACCCTGATTCCCCCTACCATGACGATCGCTGTACCGGAAGCAACCCCGGAGCCGGTTGTCTCATCGGTGTGGGTCGCAAACTGGATGGATGGCAATATCATCCGCTATGACGGCAAGACCCTGGCCGAAGAAGCCACCATTGCTGTGGGCGGCCGTCCAATGCAGATCGTTGTGCAGCCAGATGTCGTATGGGCCGCAGATACCACCCAAAACCAGATTTTGCGTATCAACCCTTCAGACAACCAGGTGGAAACCATCATCACGATTGACTCAATGGAAGTGCAAACCCTGGCTGTGGGCGAAGGCGCTGTATGGGTAGGGGTGCGCGAAGCTGTGGAAGCTCCAGCAGAAGGGGAGGAAGTTGAGACCGATGTCAACCTCTCCGGCGGTGTTGTACGTATCAACCCGGATGGCAATGAAATCGATGAATACATTGAAACCGGTGCGCCGGTTACCGACATCGCTTTCCAGGACGGCATGGTATGGGTTGTTTCCACCGGAAATGATTTCAGCACCATTTACAAGATTGATTCCGCGACCAACGAACTGGAAGATATCGGTGATTTTGGTATCTGGGACGGTGGCATAAAAATCGCCGCCAGTCAGAACAGCCTGTGGCTGATCAATTTCACGATGGGAAATACGCTCATACAGCTTGACGGCAGCACCGGTGAAAAACTGGAAGAAATCGATCTGGCCCGAATCTCCGGCAGGGCGATTGACCTGACCACCACAGCAGACGCAGTGTGGGTGTTGTTTGACCAGGGCGCTGTCGCGAAAGTTGATGCTGTCCAGCGCCAAATCTTCTCGATCATCAATGTTTCGGCCAATGTCAATGAGATCTTTGCCCAGGCCGGCGCAGTGTGGGTGATCGGGCAGGCCAATGCCACTGTATACCGTATTGACACGGCCCAGAATCGCGTGGTTGGCGAAGCTGTTACCGGCAGCAATATGCCGACCCTGACGCTGCCCCCCACCCAAACTCTTTCTGTGTATGAGGCATGCAGCGGCGCCCCGGCGACCCGCCTGCATGTGGGCGACCGCGCGCGGGTGGCGATGTACCCCTATGAAAATCAGCGCATTCGCAAAGAACCAAACAGCGGCTCTACCATCCTGACCCTCTTCCGGCCTGGAACCCTGATGAAAATTCTCGAAGGTCCGGTTTGTTCCAACGGCTGGGTGTGGTGGAAAGTGCAGTCCTACACCTCCGGTGATATCGGCTGGACCGCCGAAGGCGACTCCAACAGCTACTGGCTGGAACCTGTGGAGTAATCAATTTATAATGTAAAATTTATAATTAGCTGCAATTCTTTGAGACGCCAATGAAAGACAATGTTCTGGAGCAAAAAAGCAAGGCTTTTGCTATTCGCATTGTGAATGTATATAAATTCCTGTGCGAAAGTCAGAAAGAATACGTACTGTCAAAGCAATTGTTGAGATGCGGAACAAGCATTGGCGCAAACATTGTTGAAGGAATTAACGCCATCAGCAAGAAGGAATTTGTAGCCAAGCTCAATATCTCGCTCAAAGAGGCTTTTGAAACAAAGTATTGGCTGGAGCTGCTCAAAGAAACAGATTTTATCAGTGAAAACCAATTCGAGAGCATCAATGCCGATTGTACAGAGCTCATCAAACTGCTCACATCCATCATCAAAACAACAAAGAAAAATGCAGGACTATAACCCAAACGAAAATCTCCCCGCAAGTTTCTGCGGAGAGAAAAGTATTCATTATAAATTATACATTCTACATTATCCATTTTAAGGAACTCCTCAATGCTTTACAATCACATTCTCACGTATCACTACAGCGGTACCGGCAACTCATACCGCGTTGCCAAATGGATCAATGAAGCCGCTGGTGAAAGCGATGCAGCCTGCACCCTTCTGCCCATTAGCAGCCCTTATCCAGCTGAAGATAATATCCCCAGCGGTAATGCGACCTTGACCGGTTTGGTTTTTCCCGTGCATGGTTTCACCGCTCCCTGGCCGGTGATCCGCTTTGCCATGCGCCTGCCGCGTCAGCAGGGGACGCATGCCCTGGTGATTGCCACCCGCGGCGGCACCAAATTTGGCTCGCTGATCGTGCCCGGCCTGGAAGGCACGGCTGCCTGGCTGGTGGCCCTCATCCTGCGGCTGAAAGGCTTCCGCATCCGTGGCGTCAAAGGGGTTGACATGCCTGCCAACTGGACAGCTGTAATGCCTGGTTTTGATGAGGAAAATTCACGGCAGATCATTAATCGCTCACAACCTGGCGCAATGGCTTTCATCCGGAAAGTTCTATCGGGGCAGCGACTGTTGCAGGGCTGGATTCCGCTGCTGGCAGGTTTGGTCTTGCTGCCCGTTTCCTTTGGGTACTTGTTCGCCGGGCGTTTCTTCCTGGCCAAGCTCTTGTATGCCTCCAGTCGCTGCAATGGCTGCGGCCTGTGCGCCAAACACTGCCCTTCGCAAGCCATCCGCATGACGAACGGGAACCACACCAATCGCCCATTTTGGACATTTTCCTGTCACAGCTGTATGCGCTGTATGAATCTCTGCCCGCAAAATGCTATTGAAACGAATATCATCCTTGTAGCAGCGATGATCTGGCTCTTTACCCTGCCGCTGGATGCGCTGCTGCTACATGGGTTAGGAAAACTCACTGCCAGCCCAACACTGGTCTCATCCCCGATGACGCATTTCCTGTTGCAAACCGGATATGTTCTTGGCGGCCTCTGGGCACTCTACGCGCTCTTTCATGTCCTGCTGGGCATACGCTGGTTCAACCGTCTGATCACGACGATCACTCCTACTCATTATTTCAAACGGTATCACGAACCAGATACGGATCTAAAAAATGTGTAATATACAATGATTGGTGCGAGACAGGGGAGTAGTTCATCAATCAGTAGATTATCCATTGATTTCATTAAGTGAAAGTGCCAGGACAGGGGTGGTGGAATGCGTTTTTGAGGGAGTAAGTGGTGGCAAAATTATTGGTGTGTTTTTGATGCAGGAGTTGGGATGGGTGCGCTGGTTAACGCAGAGGATATATGTCCACAAGCGGTGAGCGGTAAAACAAAATTCAGGAGAGATATCAGGAAAAGCAATTTTCTTTTATGCCATATATAAATTTTTTCTTGCTTCTGTGATTGCAAGCCAACAAAAAACCTCCTGCAAGTTTATATTAGGTACTTGCAGGAGGTTTTATTTTTATCGTTATATTGTGAAAATAAACCGTTTATTTGATTTCCCCGGCCATGAAAGCCACACTGATCGTGCCTGGGCCAACGTGGCTGCCAACAACAGGGCTGACGTGGGTGAGGATGCTCTCCACCGGATTCCAGGCTTCTTCCAGGCGGGCCTGATATTTCTTTGCCAGTTCGGGCACGCCGGCATGGAACACGGAAATGCGCAGCGGGCTTTTCCCTTCAATTTTGGTCTCGACCAATTGCTGCATGCGGTCCAGTGCCTTGCGCTGGGTTCTGACACTGCCCACGGCTTCAATCTTGCCGTCGCTGATCTCTAGAATGGGTTTCAGATTCAGGGCGGTGCCCATCAGGCGTTTGGCAGTGTTGATCCGTCCGCCGCGGTGTAGGAATTCCAGGGTGTCTACGGTGAAATACACGCCGATCAGGTCATAGGCTTTTTCGGCGATAGCGACACATTCTTCCAGACTGGCGCCAGCTTCGACGGCGCGTGCCACGGTCAGTACCTGGAAACCAAGGGCCATCGAGACCAGCTTGGTGTCAAGCACAACGATCTTATCGGTATCCAGTTCTTTTTTGGCAGTGATGGCCGATTGATACGTGGCGGACAGTCCGCTGGAAATGGGCAGAACGAGGATTTCTCGGTCATCTGCCAGCAATTCTTCAAAGAGTGTCTTGTATTCATGGACGGTGACCTGACTGGTGGTGGGCAGTTCTCTGGCCACGGAGAGGAGTTCATAGAATTCTGTGGCGTCGATGTCCACACCGTCTTTGTACACCTGATCTCCCCAGATGAGGGAGAGGGAAGGGACATAGAGACCATACTGGTCAACATATTCCTTGGGCAGGTAAGCGCTGCTGTCAGTAACAATTGCAATATTTGAGGACATTCTTCACTCCGAGGATAATAGATAAGGGCTTAATGTTCTTATTATACATGATGATGAGGGATAAAGGAGAGTAGCAAAAAAAGCGGTTTACCAAAACCCCGGCCAGGAACCATCATGCGGGCAGGCATCCATGCGGGACTCGTCCAGCCACATGGTAAAGGAAGCTTCCTTGAGTAGGTGTGGGTTTGATCGGGCATGGCTGCTTGCCGGTCTCGGCCATCAGGAGGGCAATGGCCTGAAGTTCGTATTCGGTCAGCCAGGGCTGTACAATGACCACCGTATCTGGCTGCATGGCAAGCTCGAAAGCCCAGGTTTCCAGTTCCAGGTGGGTGATGCCTTCCTCTTCGTCTACAATCGGCGGTATCGGCAGGACAATGCGCTCCTCCAGGGGATAGAAAGGTCGATCATACAGGGGCACACGGACCAACTGCGCCTGCGCCGGCGGCAGGTGGTAGGCATCGCGGAAGGAATTGAAACCGTAAATGTTCCATTTCTCATCGGTGATAAACAGGAATTTTCCCTGGTTGCCAAGGTCATCCCGCCCGCTTTGATCCTGCACGAAGCGCATGTGCAGGGCCTCCAGGCTGTGATAGCGTTCGGAGCGCATGGGAGAGATGGTGAAAGCGTGCACCATGTTCATCGCAATGATGAGCAGGAGGATCACCAGGACAGCCCGCATAATGAATTTCTTTGAGCGGCGTGTTTGTATCCATTGCAGCAACCACTCGATGCCCAGGGTGGTGAAGAGGAACCACCACGGCAGGATGAGAAACATGTGGGTTGCCGATGGCAGCGCGCGTGAGCGCGAAGCCCCCAGGCTGAAAAACAGGAACACCAGCCCTGCCAGCACAAAGCGCATGAATTTTTCGCGGCGGGCACGCCACAGCGCCCATCCCAAACCGAGGGTGACCAGCATGCCGCTGAACGGGGCCAGATAGGAAGACACGACATAATGCGTTTCCTCTGGATTGTAGAGGAAGGAGAAAAGCGAATACAGCAGGTTGGAGAATACATGGAAGTATTGCGAAACACCGACAGCTTCCATGGCGGATTCGCTCATTTTTTGCTGCCAGTAGTCCGGCTCAAAGATGAGCGGCAGGAAGAGCAGCGAGAAGCCGGCCACCAGCAGCATCCACTGCCCGAAAGCGCGCCGCGATCGCCAGGGCGGCTGATAGATCAGCAGCAGGAGGATGGGCAGGGGCATCACCCCCAGCACCGCGGGATAAATATACAGGCATAGGCCCAGTCCTATCCCCAGCAGGCTGTAATACAAATCTTTGCCCGTGGTGACGGCTTTTCCCGCCAGCCACAATACGACGGCCATGCCGAGCAGGGATTGGACATTGTTGTAGCCGATACGCGCGAAGACGATCAGATACTGCGACACGGCAAACAGGAAGGCATAGATGAGCGCCGTGCGGCGGTTCCAAAAGCTCTTGATGAAAGCGTAGAAGAAGGGGATGGCAAGGATGGCGAGATAGATGTTGGCAAAACGCCAGCCGAAATTGTCATCGCCCAGCAGACGCATGGAGATGGCGTGCGGGAGGACAGAGAGGTAGAGGAATTTGCCATAGATGACGGTGCGCGCACTGAGCAGGTGATCGAGTACGTGTTTGAGCGAATGTTCGTTGAGCATGATGCGCCCATAGTGATAAAAGATATACTCGTCACCGATGATGCCAAATCGCCAGGATTGCAGCAGGAGGGTGTACAGAATAACGGCCAGGTTGACCACCCACAGCACGGCTGGTAGTTGCCGCCGGTAGGGGAAGAGCAATCCCAGGCTGATCGCCAGCAGCAGACCGCTGGACAGCAGGGCTTCGGGGTGGCCGTTCAGGCTGCGCATGAACAGGATCAGGCTGATGTGGTTAAACAGGAAAGGCGCCAGCCATTTCGGCAGCCGCTGAGGGAAGCTGCGGATGGCTCGGAAATCTACTGCTTTGAGCAAGACGCTGAGCAGGTAGAAGAGCACAATGAAGGGAAATTCGTCACCAGGGTTGCGGCCCTGCAGAACAGCCAGCAGAAACATGACCGCGGCGGCGAAGACTGCTGCGACCTCCAGCATGCGGCTGGCTTGCAGTTGCCAGACGGGCAGATCGGTTTTTGGCCTTTCCTTTTTGGGGGAGATTTCAGCCAGGAAGGGCATGGCAAGGCGTTGGTTCAACCAGAACAGCAGCACCAGAGCCAGCAAAAAACAGGGGATGATGACCACAAAATAGGAGGGCAGGACGGTCTTGCACAGAAATTCGCTGCGGCACCATTGGACGCGCAGGATGTCGCGGAATTCAGGCAGCAGGAACCAGCGTTCCAGCATGACCAGCACCGGGCCAACCGCCGCCAGCAGGAGGATGAGAACCAGGAGCAGGGGGTCTAACCAGGAGCGCGGTTTCCTGTCTGCTGCCGGTGGTGCAGGCGAGGGCGGAGCCAGCAGCTGCGCTTGCAGGGCGATGTTCTCCTCGCGCAGGGCATCCTGCTCGCGCTGCATTTGAGCCATGTCAGCTTCCAGTGCTTTTTGCCGTCGGCGGTGGAGGAAGCGAATTGCTGCCGCGCCGCCGAGGAAGGCCAGTACAGCCAGCAGTACAGTGCGCGCAGTTTGGGATTTCTGCGGTGTGTTCATTGATCCAGCTCCCAATTGCCCCGCTCGGGGCACAGCAGCGGGCGTTTTTCAAAGGTAAACATGGTGAAGGCGGGTGCCGACAGCGGGTTGCGCTGCACCACGCAGGGGCTTTTGCCATGCGAGACCAGCTCGCGTTCCAGTTTCCAGCGCAGGGATTCTTCCAGCCCCGGGCTGAGGATGGCGACCGTGTTTTCATCACGCATCAGGTGGATCATGTAGGTCGAAAACTCCGGCAATTCTTCCAAAGGGATATGGATGATCTGCGCCGGAGAGGGGGGCAGGAGATAGGCCTGCTGGATGGCATACACCAGTTGTAACTGGGTATCGGGCGGGGTGAAATAGAGGGTTATGCGCTCGTTGATCGTCTCGTGGGCGGCATCCCGCTGCAGGAGGCGCAGGAAAATGCGTTCTTCTTCAAAATAAGTTTCAGCTTGAGTCAGGTTGAGGGTATACGACTGGATGAGATTCAGCCCGACTAGCAAAACGGCGCCAAAAACCAATACGATGGCTTGAAAAGCGGGGACTTTGGGTTTTAGCATTGTTTGCAAAAGCCATTCGATGCCCAAGGCAGTGAAGAGCAGGAAGCAGGGCAGCACGAGAAACATGTGGGGCACGATGGGCAGGGCGCGGTCGTGAATTGCCCCGGCGCCGGTGAGCAGGATGAGGAAGGACAGCAGCAGGAAGCGGGCGAAGCGCTCCCGCCGTGCCTGGACCAGGGTCCATGCCAGACCGAGTACCGCCAGGGCCGCGCTGACCGGGTCGAGCCAGGCCGCGGCGACGAAATGAGTTTGCGTGGGCGCATAGAAGAAAGAAGAGAAGGCGGCCAGCAGGTTGGCGAGGAAATGACTGAGGTGCAGGCGCGGGTCGGGGGACTGCATGACCGAGGCGCTGAACAGAGTCTGCCAGTAGGCGGGCTGGAAGAAGAGCGGCAGGAGGAGGATGGTCAGCGGGGCAATCACGAGCAGCCACCTTCGGGAAGGTTGGCCAGTGCCCGGTTTGCGGTACAGGAACAGCAGCAGGAAGGGCAGGGGCAGCGCTACCAGGGCCAGCGGATACACATAGAAACACAGCCCGGCGGCCGCGCCCAGCAGGGTCAGCCAGATGGTGCGCCCGCTGCGGGATGCTTTGCCGCCCAGCCAGAGCAGCAGGCTGAGCAGGAAGAGGGCCTGCAAGTTGTTGTAGCCCACCTTGCTGAAATTCATCAGGAAGTGGGAGGCGGCCATCAGACCGGCGAAGATGAGGGCGGTGCGCTGGCGCAGCCAGGCTCTGCTGAAGTCGTACAGCAGGGGGATGGAGAGAGCAGCCAGGTAGATGCCCCCGAAGCGCCAGCCGAAGGAGTCCTTGCCCAACAGGGCCATGCTGACTGCTTGCAGCAGGGAGGAAAGATAGGTGAAGCGTTCATAGACTACCTGCGCTGTGAACAGGTTATGGAAGACGGTGAGCGGGGATTGCTTTTCGAGGATGTCCAGGCCATACAGGAAGAAGGGATACTCGTCGCCGACCACGGCAAAGCGCCAGTTGTTGATCCCGATGGTGTACAGCACCACGGCGGCATTGAAGATCCACCAGATGAAAGGGATGGCTTTGCGGTGCGGCCATAGCAGCCAGACCGTGAGCAACAGGGCGATGATCCACACTGGCAGCGCACCGAAACCTGTGGCAAGGCTGCGCAGGGTCAGGATGAGGGTCAGGTGGAAGGCGGCCGCGGTAAAATCCAGCCGGACAGCAGCCAGGCGGGCAGGGAGTGGAAAGGTTTGGGTGGCAGGTCAGGCAGCAATCGCCCGGCAAGGTAGAGCAGGAGGATCAGGAGGATCTCACCGCCGGGCGTGCGCCCGGTCAGGCCGCCGATGAAGGATGCTGCCGCGCCCAGAGCGGCCGCTCCCAGCAGGATGTTGGCTGTGCGCTGGCGGGCCGGGTTGGGCGCAGTGGTGGGTGGATTATCTTCGACAGGTGTATTGGGAAAAGCGTCCCGCTGCGGCAAACGGGTGAAAATGTAAAAAGCCGCGGCGATGCACACAAATGCAAGGGGCGACCACGCGGGCAGACCGGTCTGGGTCAGGAAATCGGAACGCAGCCAGGCGGCTTCCCAGGGCATGCGCAGCGGCAGCCCCAGCCAGCGGTCGGCAGTCAGAAAGAGAGCCGGCAGCAGGGCGCACAGACCGAGCAGGATGTGCTCGGGGAGGAGGTTTTTCTTTTCCGTGGGTGCGGCTTGGGTTTGCATGGCGGTGGTCTACCTCTTGTGTCCCCAGGATAGATGGTCTTTCTACACTATTGTACAGGATTTACGGAAACAAGTGATTAGGGATTCGTTATCAGGAATCAGGAAAAAGGTGGTGCGGGGGCAGCGTCTTACACTACTTTGGTGTAAGATTAAATCATCAGGAGGTAATCACATGAGCGATATATTGACCTATTACGGACATGCAAGCTGGGGCCTCGAGACAGGCGGATACCGCCTGCTGGTGGACCCTTTCTTTAATCACAACCCCGCCTCGCCGGTGAAGGCCGAGGAGATGACGGCGGATTATATCCTTGTGACCCACGGTCACGGCGACCACATCGGCGATACCGAGATTATCGCCAGGAACTGTGATCCGCTGGTGATCACGGTAGCCGAGATCGCGGGCTGGCTGAACAAGCGGGGCGTCCGCGCCCACGGCCAGCAAATCGGCGGGGGATATCACCATCCCTTTGGTTATCTCAAGCTGACCCTGGCTCTGCACGGTTCCGTGCTGCCGGACGGCACCTACGGCGGCAATCCGGCCGGCTTTTTGCTGACCACCCTGGGCGGGAAGAAGTTCTACTTCGCCGGGGATACCGGCCTGTTTGGCGACATGCGCCTGATCGGTGAGGAGGGGGTGGACGTGGCAGTGCTGCCGATTGGCGATAATTACACCATGGGGCCGGACGATGCCCTGCGGGCGGTGAAGATGCTCACCCCGAAGGTGGTCATCCCGATGCATTACAACACCTGGGATTTGATCGCGCAGGATGTGGGGGCCTGGACGGCGCGCGTGGAGGCGGAGACGGATACCCGTGCGGTGGTCTTGCAGCCGGGTGAGATGTTGGAGATGGAGTAAGTTTTTGCCCCCCTTGTGAAAGGGGGGAAGCTGCGAAGCAGCGTGGCGAAATCTGCCGAAGAGCGGGTTGCCTCTGTGCACCAATCTTCTTTCGTTCGCGTACGAGGATAGCTGACACAGGAAGGACGGGCTTGGCCCGTCCTTTTGGGCGATTGGCAAATCGCCCCTACGATTAATCGGGGATGTTCAAAGCTCCTGGCTCGAAATTTCCCTATTTGATAGCTTTTGAAAGCAAGTGTGCCTTAAACTGGTGGCTACAATGGCTAAATTCTATGAACTCCCCATGTCTGAAAGGTTGCAGCAGCTCGGCGAGGCCGGGCTGGATGACAACGATATGTTTGCACTGAGCAGCGAAGGCGGCCTGGGGGCTGAACAGGCCGACCATATGATCGAGAACGTGGTCGGTACCTACAAGCTGCCGCTGGGTATTGCCCGCAATTTCGTGGTCAACGGCCGCGCGGTGCTGGTGCCGATGGTGATCGAAGAGCCTTCGGTGGTGGCGGCGGCATCCTTTATGGCCAAGCTGGCTGCCAAAGGCGGCGGTTTCACTGCCGAGGCTGACCCGCCGGAGATGATCGGGCAGATGCAGGTGTTGAACGTGCCTGACCCGGAGGCCGCGCGCGAGCGCTTGCTGGCTGCCCGTGCCGAGCTACTGGCCGAAGTGGCCGAGATCGACCCGGTGCTGCTGCGCCTGGGCGGCGGCCCGCGCGATTTGCAGGTGCGCCTGCTGCCGGACGCGCCCAACGGCGCGCTGCTGGTGGTGCATCTGGTGTATGACGTGCGCGACGCGATGGGCGCCAATGCGGTCAATACGGCCGTCGAACGCCTTGCGCCGCGGGTGGAAGCGATCACTGGCGGGCGGGTCTTGTTACGGATTCTCAGCAACCTGGCAGACCGGCGTTTGGTGCGCGTGCGCTGCACTGTGCCATTGCAGGCGCTGGCCTTCAAGGATTTTGCTCCCGAGACCGTGCGCGATGGCATCCTCGATGCGTGGGCATTTGCCGTGGCTGACCCCTACCGGGCGGCGACGCATAACAAGGGCATCATGAACGGCGTGGATGCGGTCGTCCTGGCAACGGGCAATGACTGGCGGGCGGTGGAAGCCGGGGCGCATGCCTATGCGGCGCGCAGCGGACACTACACCAGCCTGACTACCTGGGGGGTGGATGCGGACGGCAACCTGACCGGCTATCTGGAAATGCCGATGGCCGTGGGCATCGTCGGCGGCGCGACGCGGGTGCACCCTGCGGCGCAGGCAGCCCTGAAATTGATGAAGGTTAAGACGGCGGCCGAGCTGGCCGAGATCATCGGTGCGGTGGGACTGGCCCAAAATCTGGGGGCTTTGCGCGCACTGGCCACTGAGGGCATCCAGCGCGGACACATGAGCCTGCACGCCCGTCAGGTGGCCATCGCGGCCGGTGCCGCGGATGAAGAAGTCGAGCGCCTGGCAGCACAACTGGTAGAAGAGAAAACGGTCCGCGTTGACCGGGCCGAGGAAATCCTGCGTTCCTGGCGCGGGTAGAACAGATTGGAAATCATCAAATTTTGATGTCATTGCGAGCGAAGGCAAAGCACCCGAATCGGGTGAAGCCACGCAGCCTTCACCGTTTGAGCACTTGGCTTCCTCGCAATGACACGAACATAGGTAAACACACTCAGCGGATGAACGAGGAGTATGATCAATGGAAGAAAATACACAGAACGCGAGCGAAGCACTGTTGTTGAAACCGGAGCGCAAGGTGGGCATCGTTGGGTATGGGGCCTACGTGCCGCGTTACCGTCTGCCGGCCACCGAGATCAACCGCATCTGGAAGGGCGGCAACGGCGGCACGCCCGATCAAGGAAAAAGCCGTGCCCGGCCTGGATGAGGACGTGGTTACCATGTCGATCGAGGCGGCGCGCAATGCTCTCTCACGGGCGGAGATCAGCGCAGAAGAACTGCGCGCGGTGTGGGTCGGTTCGGAGTCGCATCCTTACGCGGTTAAGCCCAGCGGAACGATTGTCGCGGAAGCCATCGGCGCTGTGCCCAGCGTCTCGGCCGGCGACTGGGAGTTTGCCTGCAAGGCGGGCACCGAAGCCGTGGTGGCGGCGATGGGGCTGGTTGGCTCGCGCATGGCCGAGTACGCCCTGGCGATCGGCATGGATACTGCCCAGGGACGCCCTGGCGATGCCCTTGAATACACGGCGGCGGCGGGCGGGGCGGCCTACATCATCGGCCCGGCGGAAAAATCGCTGGCGGTGATTGATGCGGTCTACTCGTATGTGACCGACACGCCGGACTTCTGGCGGCGGGCAGGGCAGAAATACCCCTCGCACGGGCAGCGCTTCACCGGCACCCCTGCTTATTTCAAGCATATCAAGTCGGCGGCTTCGGCCTTGATGGATGGTACCCATACCGGGCCAGAAGACTACCGTTTCGCCGTCTTCCACCAGCCCAACACCAAATTCCCGAGCAATGTGGCAAAAATGCTGGGCTTCAGCAAGGAGCAGATCGAAACCGGATTGCTCTCACCGGTGATCGGCAACACCTACGCCGGCGCCGCGCTGGTCGGTCTCTCGGCCGTGCTGGATGTGGCCGAGCCGGGCGACAAGATCCTGGTGACATCGTTTGGTTCCGGCGCCGGGTCGGATGCCTTCGCTATTGAGGCGACCGAGGCCATTCTCAAACGGCGCGGTAACGCCCCATACACCCAGGATTACATCAACCGCCGCACGCAAATTGACTACGGGATGTATGTGCGTATGCGCCGCAAGCTGGCAAAGTGAGGGGATGACCATGACTGAGGTAGTGATTGCTGGCATCGGCCAGACACCGGTCGGGGAACATATGGAGGTTTCGCTGCGCACCCTGGCGGCGCGCGCCATTCAGGCCGCCCGCGCAGACGCTGGCGGATTGAAACCACAGGCCATGTACATTGGCAATTTCCTGGCATCGGTGCTGTCCGGTCAGTCAAACCTGGGGGCATTGTTCACCGGCAACAGCGGGCTGGAAGGCATCGAAGGGGTCACCGTGGAAGCGGCAGGCGCTTCGGGCGGGGCGGCTTTCCGTGCGGCCTATCTGGCAGTGAAATCGGGCTTTATCGATACGGCCATCGTGGTCGGCGCCGAGAAATGCACCGACGTGACCAGTGAAGACCTGGAAACGGCGATGATGCAGTCGGTGGAATATGATTATGAAGTCTCCGGCGGTCTGACCCTGACGGCCCAGGCGGCTTTGCTTACCCAGCGTTATATGCATGAATACGGTCTGCCCGCGGACGGACTGGCGGAGTTCTCCCTGCTGGCGCATGCCAATGCGGTCCATAATCCCAACGCCATGTACCGACGGGCGATCTCGCCCGAGCTGTACGCGCGCGGAGGGATGGTCAGCACTCCCTTGAATATGTTTGATGTGGCGCCCTATGCGGATGGCGCGGCGGCGATCGTGCTGACCCGTTCCGGCCTGCTGCCCAAGGATGTGGTCAAACCTGCGGTGCGGGTGATGGGTTCCAGCCTTGTCACCGATTCGCTGGCTATTCATGACCGTCACGACCTGCTGGCTTTCCGCGCCGCCGAACTCTCGGTGGAGCGCGCCTGCCGCCAGGCGGGCATTATGCCCCGCGATGTGGACTTCTTCGAACTGTTTGACGCTTTCACCATCTATGCCCTGCTCTCGCTGGAAGCGGCTGGTTTTGCCCGCCATGGGGAAGGTTGGAAGTTGGGGGTGGAAGGCAAGCTGGCCCTGGATGGAGAATTGCCCATCTCCGTGATGGGCGGTCTGAAAGGGCGCGGCCATCCCGTGGGCGCGACCGGCGTTTATCAGATCGTGGAAGCGGTGCAGCAGCTTCGCGGCCAGGCTGGCGAGAACCAGATCCCTGGCGCGAAACGCGCGCTGGTGCAGGCTTTGGGCGGGGCGGCTTCGACGGCGGTAACGCATGTGTTGAGTGTGTAATTCCCTTTCCCTGGTATATGCTGTGCATAAACAATTTCCCTCCCCAGCGAGTGGGGGAGGGTTGGGGTATATCTAGGAGATGAGATTGCTAGCTCGGGTGCACGATGTGTCAGGCTGTTTCTTCCTCGATAAACTTGACAATTGAAAATAGTTGGTCCTTGAAGAGGTTGGGTATTTCGAATTTTTTTACCTTTTCGCCTCTTATGCGCACAACCAGTATATTTTCTATTACCGTGCCCTTGATTTGCACATGCTCGATGGCAGAAAAATGAACTTGCATTGTATAAAGCGGATTGGAAAACATATCAAGTTCAGAGATAAGGAAATGTTTGTTACTCAATCCCAAATAGTAAGCTCCACCAAATTTCCCGCGCGTTCCAGATATACATTCGATTAAGGCTTCATCTTCTTCCACTTGTTGCTGCAATGTCTCTCTTATTTTGAAATGGAGTTTTTCTCGACGAGCTAGTTCTGACGGGGCTTGCACTTTCTAAATTCCTGAAGGTCGACTGTTGAATAATTCTTGTCTTTTGAGTTTACTGTTTTTGCTACTCGTACTGATGTTGAAAATTGCATAACCCAAAACCCAAGCGCCAAAGCGAAGAACATTCCATTAAGGTATTGATCGCGGCTAAACCCGGATAGCAACAAGCAACGGGCACAAGAGAGAACATAAGAGCGGCGGTTGGGTAGCGTTTAAGAATTGACGAATCCGAGGCCAGGGAAGATCGAAGCGAGGCCTATAAGTAGTGGATGATTTATGGTGAGTTCCTCATTTTCCTGGAAATGGTTATAGTATTGGCTAAAGTTTTATGCCGGATAACAAATCCATAAAGGTTATGATACAAGAGAGAGGTTAATAATGGGCATAACAAACTCACCAGTTTGCCTTCCGCAGCGGAAAAACCTGCGGAAGTTTTTTGTATAGCGTGTATAATCCACTTGGTTAAAGAGATTACAAAGTGGAAATTGGCTAATAAAGATCATTCTCTACGAGATTAACGGACAGGTCGGGAGATCTGGCCCTACAAACTATTCAGTGTGAGGCCACACTTTAAATAATGGAGACAAGCATGATTTTAGAAAAAGAACGAGACATTAATTGTTGAATACGGGCAAAAATTGATCCGCGCGCAACTGACCACCGGCACGGGCGGCAACCTGAGCCTGATGAACCGCGAAGAAAACCTGGTGGCGATCAAACCCAGCGGGGTGGATTATTTCGATATGCAGCCGGAAGATGTGGTGGTGGTGGACCTGGACGGCAATAAGGTGGACGGAAAGCTCCAGCCCTTCCAGTGAGATCAGTTTCCATGTTGGCTTGCTCAAAAAACGCGCGGACATCAACGCTGTGGTGCATACCCATCAGGTATATGCCACGACGATCGCCTGCATGGGCTGGGAACTGCCCGCCGTGCATTATCTGGTGGGCCTGTCCGGCAACAAGGTGCCCGTGGCGCCCTACGCCACCTACGGCAGCAAGGAACTTTCCGAACACATCCTCAACAGCATTGGCAATTACAATGCCTGCTTGATGGCCAATCACGGGATCGTCACCGTGGGCGCCAACCTGGCGGCGGCCTTTGCTGTGGCCGAAGAGCTGGAACTGGTCAGCCGCCTGTATTACCAGACCAAGTGCATTGGCGAGCCGGTCATCCTCTCGGATGAGGCGATGGTGGACGTGATGAAGAAGTTCAACACCTACGGGAATTTGTAATTGGTCTTGCAGGGTGGGCTTCGAACCCACCCTGCAGTTATTTTATGGGGGACTTGAATAGCAAGTTTTCTGAATTGCCTCTTGACTTTGTTGTGAAATTTCACTAAAATAGAATTGTTGTAGTATTACTACATTTCCGTTTCATTTTCAGCAGTCTATCATTACCATACCTTTGTGAGGATGAATTTCTATGGATCAACAGCACCATGCTGGCCTGAGCGGAGATACGTTGGCAAGATTACGCAGCTTGCTGCCTTCGTTGTCGCCCGCTGAAAGCAAGGTTGGTCAGTTCGTGCTGGCAGATCCCAGGGAAGTGATCCGTATGACCCTGGCAGAGATCGCTCAGCAAAGCGGGGTGAGCGATGCCACTGCTTTGCGCTTTTGCCGCTCGCTGGGGTATGAGGGCTGGCTGGAGTTCAAGATCGCGCTGGTGCAGGCTCTGCCCCATTCGCCGCAGTTGATCCACAATGGCGTTTCGGAAGATGATTCGCCCGGGTCGCTTGCCCGCAAAGTGTTGATGGGCAGCAAGCAGGCGCTTGATGATACGCTTTCGATCCTCGATATTGAGGCCTTTCCAGACTGCGCTCCAGTTGCTGTCGCACGCCCGCTCGATTTTGATCACTGGCGTTGGCACTTCGGGGCCAATGGCTCATGAAATGCACAACCGTCTCATCCGTCTGGGTCTGAATTGTCAGGTCCAGACGGATTCGTATTTACAGGTGATGCAGGTTGCCCTGTTGTCACCGGAAGACCTGGTGGTTGTCATTTCCCAAACGGGCGAATCGGACGATCCATACCGCACGGCGCTGGAGGCCAAACAGGCTGGTGTGCCGGTCTTGTGTATTACTGGCAATGCCCTTTCGCCGCTCGCTTCGATCTCCGATGTGGTACTGCTCTCCGTCTCACAGGAAAGTATGCCGGAAACTATCTCGTCGCGGATTGCACAATATGCTCTGATCCATGCTTTGTATATTTGTCTGGCGATGAACTCGATGGATCAGGCAATTGAAAATGAACGAATGATCTGGAACGCCCTGATGCGCAAAACCCCATTTCAGGCGGGTGAAGCCTGAAAAGAAATGATACAGGAGGATACATGACGGAGTCGATCGTTTCAATCAAGGATCTTCATTACCGTTATCGCGGCACAAAGAAATTTGCCCTCGATGGTATTGATCTGGAGATACCACGCGGCGAATTTCTCGTTGTGATGGGCCCCAGTGAAGCAGGTAAAAGTACGCTGGCTGCCACCATCAATGGGCTGATCCCCCATTTTCACAAAGGGAAATATAAAGGCGAGGTTTCCGTGATGGGCCGCAACGCGAAGGAAAATTCAGTGGCCCAGATGGCGGAAATTATTGGCATGGTCTTTCAGGATTTTGAAGCCCAGCTTTTTTCTACCAATGTGGAACTGGAAGTTGCTTTTGGGCCTGAAAATTTTGCTGTGGAGCGTGAAGAGATTGGCCGGCGCATCAAGGAAAACCTGGAATATGTCGGGTTGACCGAGTTTGGTCATCGACCGCCATCCACCCTTTCGGGTGGGCAAAAGCAGAAGCTGGCAATCGCTTCTGTGCTGGCCTTGAAACCGCAAGTGCTGGTGATGGATGAGCCAACCACTGATCTTGACCCGATCAGCAAGATGGGTGTGTTTGAGATCACCCACCGCCTGTGCAAGCGTGATGACCTGACCCTGATGATCTTTGAGCATGAGACTGAGGAAGCCCTTTTCGCCGACCGCGTTGCGTTTATTAAAGATGGCAAGCTGGTCAAGATTGGTCCGACGCGCGAGATGCTCTGCCAGGTGGATATGATGGAAGAGTTGGGCGTGATGCCGCTGGGCATTCCGCGTTTCTTCAAGATGATGGGCGCTGCCGAACTGCCCTTGACCCCGGAAGAAGGGGTGAAGGCTTTCCAGGCAAGCGGCTGGAAGGTTGACGAAGCGGCTTATCAGAAGAAGGTTGCGGAAGAAAATGCTGAATTGGCTGCGCTCGACAATCCTGTCATCCAGTGCAGCGACCTTGAATTTTCCTACAATCCGGAAGTGCAGGCATTGAAGGGTATCTCGCTGGAGATCTGTGAAGGCGATATGGTTGCCATTGTGGGGCAGAACGGCAGCGGCAAGACCACGCTTGCCAAGCATTTCAACGGACTGTTGATGCCGACCAGCGGGGATGTGACTGTGGATGGATTGCCGACGGTTGACCAGGGTGTGTTCAAACTTGGTCAGCGGGTGGGCTATGTTTTCCAGAACCCCGATCATCAGATCTTCTCGGAAACGGTGTTTGATGAAGTGGCTTTCAGCCCGCGCCTGCGAAAGATGTCGGAAGAGGAAGTCAAACAGTGTGTTACCGAAGCTCTGGAAGCTGTCGATCTGGTGGGCTTTGAAGAAGAAGATCCCTTTGCGCTCACCAAGAGCGGCCGGCAGCGTGTGGCAGTGGCCTCTGTGCTGGCTGCCAAGCCGGACGTGCTCATCCTGGATGAGCCGACTACCGGTCTGGACTATGCCGAGCAGCGCAGTATGATGAACATGGTGCGCCGCCTCAACGAAAATGGCAGCACGATCATTTTCGTGACCCATCACATGTGGGTGGTGGCAGAATATGCCAAACGTGTGTTTGTGATGAAAGATGGAAAAGTGATTTTGAAAGGTTCTACTCGCGAGGTGTTTTCACATGGTGAGGAATTGGCCGAAGCTTTCCTGCGGCCGCCGCATTTTGTCGAATTCACCAACCGCCTCGGGCATACTTTCTTAACCCCGGATGAAATGTCAGACTATATTGAAGGAGTACAGGAATAATGGATGCCGAGATTTATCTGGATAACAACTCATTTATTCATCGCCTGGACCCGCGCACCAAGATATTGACCTTCCTGATGACGTTTGTAGCGATTTTGCTATTTCAGGACCCGCTGTGGATGCTCCCGGTAGCTGCCTTGATCCTGCTGCAATTGATTGTGTCAGGCTCATTCAAGAACCTGCGCCGCATCCGCTATATTTTGATTGTGTTGACGGTTTCCAGCATGATTCTGTGGAATTTCTTCTCCAATGGAGAGACACCTTTGTTCTGGGTGTTTGAAGTCGAGTCCTTTTATTACAGTCTCGCTCGTACCGCTTTGATGATCCTGATGATCTCGACCGGTATGATCCTCATCTCAACCACCCGCAACGAAGAGCTGGTGCTGGGGATGATCCGCCTGGGGCTGCCCTACCGTGTGGGATTTGCGATTTCCACTTCCTTGCGCCTGGTGCCGACGATTGCTTCCAGCACGATGACGATCAGCCAGGCACAGCGCAGCCGCGGCCTGGACCTGGACTCGGGTAATTTGATCGACCGGATCAAAAAATTCCTGCCGCTGCTGGTGCCGGTTTTCATTTCAACCATCCGCAATACCAATATCTTTGCGATGGCGCTTGAATCCAAGGGCTTTGGCGCCCGCGATGACCGCACCTTCTATCTGAATTTGCAGATGAAGAAGGCGGATTATTTTATTCTGGCGTTTGCCATTATTTTCACCGTGGCGTCGATCGTGTTCGCCATTATGGGATATGGCAAGATTGCGGGCCTGACCTCGTTCTAAGTGGAGGAGATTGAAATGGATCCATCTGAAGTCAATAACATGCTGCCGTTCTTGCTGCGGCGCGAAAATGTAGCCCGCTATGATGACGGTGCGGTTGTGATTGGAGACCGGCGCAAATACCCATTCACAAAAGAATTTGTCACCTGCCGGGATGTGGAGTGCGTTGCCAAGGCCATCGAGGATATGGTTACCCAGGGCGGGGGCCCGTCCCACGCGGCAGCCTATGCGATGGTGATGGCTGCCCGCCAGTGCGCGGACCAATCCGCTGCAGGTCAGTTGGAGGCTCTGGATGCTGCCAGCAAGCGGCTCACCGCTACCCGCCCGACCAATACCTCCCTGGCGCGCCGCCTGGAAATGATCATGCAGTTTATCAAGGTCACTCTGGATGGCGGCAGGAACGTGGAGCAGGAACTGCTGGCATGGATTGAAGCTTTTCGGGATGAGAATTACCGCCGTTATGCCGTTATGGGCGAGCTGGGTGCCAGCCTGATCGATGATGGCGACGGCATTCTGACGATGTGCTTTGCCGAGACGGCTTTCCTGCTTTCGCTGGCGATGGCCAAGCGGGACGGGAAGAACATCCGCGCCTATACGCCGGAAACCCGGCCTTATTTGCAAGGCGCGCGCCTGACCGCCCCCAGTATTCACGAGATTGGCGTGCCGGTGCAGATCATCGGTGACAATATGCCGGGGTACATCCTCTCGCAGGGCAAAGTGCAGAAATACTTTACGGCTGCTGATTTGGTTACCCTGGACGGGCATGTGGTCAACAAGATTGGCACCTTCCAGAATGCGATCGCAGCCCATCATCACGGTGTGCCCTATTTCGTGTTTGCCTGGCCGGATAAACTGAAGCCCGACCGCGCTTCCATCGAGATTGAAGAACGCGACCCGGCTGAGATGAAATCCTGCCGCGGTACGCCAACGACTGACCAGGCGATTGATGCCTACTATCCGGCTTTCGACATCACCCCGCCGCACATGGTTTCGGGCGTGATCACCGTAAAAGGGATCCATAGTGCTTATGACCTGGCACAATATTTTGGGTAAAATAGGGTAAGGAGATGCACATGAAATCTGCGATCATTACCGGGACAGGGATTTACGAAATTCCCGGCTTTGACCTGGAAAAGAAAACGATCGACACCCCATATGGGCCGGCATTGGTCAATATTGCCCGCAAAGGGGATATCGAGCTGGTCTATCTGGCGCGGCATGGTTTGGATCATTCCACTCCGCCGCATAATATCAATTATCGTGCGAACATGAAGGCTTTGCAGATGTTAGATGTAAAGCGTGTGCATTGCAACCTATGCGGTAGGCTCAATCAGCCGTGATATTCCCCCGATGGCAATGGCTGTGCTGACTGATTTTCTGGACTTTACCAATGGCCGCCCGCTGACCTTCTTTGAAGGCGGTAAAACCGGTCTGGCGCATATCGATTTGAATGAGCCGTATTGCCCGGTGCTGCGCAACAAAATGCTTGCTTTGGCGCCGGAAGTTGGCCTGGACCTGCACCCCGCAGCTGTGTATGCCTGCGCCAATGGCCCCCGCCTGGAGACACCAGCCGAGATCCGTATGTATGACAAGCTGGGCGCCGATGTGATCGGCATGACGGGTGTGCCAGAGGTGGTATTGGCCCGGGAATTGAATATGCATTTTGCTGGCGTGGCTTATTCCATCAATTGGGCGGCCGGCCTGGAGAAGGAGATCTCCTTTGTCGGCGATAAAATGGGTCATTTGACAGCAAAACTGGCTGCGCTGCTTATCCGCACCTTGCAGGGCCGTGAAGATGAATTTGATTGCAGTTGTGAAAAAACCGTACATTTCATGTACCCACCGGAAGAATGAACCATCCGTTATTTCCTTTTTAAAGTCCTTAGAAGGAGGTGCATATTCAATCGTTTGTTTCTTGGTTTCACATCGTTGCATTGTTAATTTCTATTTCTATTTGAGTAAAGGAGACAGTAATGAAAGAAGTAATTACCATGTGGAAGAACACCCGGATGATCATCCTGGTGGCCCTTTCGGCAGCAATTTATGCAGCTTTCCTGATCGTTTTCAAAGGCGGCATTCCGATTGTTCCCGGCATTACCGAAGTTCGCCCTGCGAATGTATTTCCCCCTGTTTTCTCCCTGCTGTTTGGGCCTGCCGGCGCCTGGGGTTCAGCCATCGGTAACCTGATTGGCGACCTGTTCGGCGGTACGCTGGGCATTGGTTCCATCTTCGGCTTCGTGGGCAATTTCTTCCTTGGCTTCATCCCCTACAAGATGTGGGGTCGGTGTTTGGTCTGACCTCGGATGATGTGTCCCCGACCACCAACAGCGCCAAGAAAATTGCCGCTTTCGAAATCGTTGCCCTGGTGGCCTCCGCTGCCTGCGGTATCATCATTGCCTGGTACCTGGATATCGCCGCGATCGTTCCTTTCGCTTTCCTGTCCGTTACGATCACGATCAATAACTTCGCTGCTGCGGTTGTCCTCGGCCCGATCCTGCTCAGCCTGCTCTACCCGCGTGTGAAGCGCTGGGGTCTGGTGTGGACTGATATTATGGATGTGGAAGAAGTTGCTCCTGGTAAAGCCCGGAATCTCGGCTCCATCCTGATGATCGTGGGTGCCATTGGCGGTTTGGTGGTTGGCCTTTTGGTGGCTGCCGGCGTTGCTGGTCAGACCGTGTACGGTTTCACCGGTGAGCAGAGCCAGGTTGCTGTTTGGGCATCAGTGTTGCCCTTCCTCATTCTGATTGTCGTTGCCAGCGTGATGCTTTCCGGCCGCGAGCAATTTGTTGAGGAAGACGAAGACTAGTATTTTGTCTTCAGTTGTTTGTTATCAGGCTGCCCCAGCATTTTGGGGCAGCCTTCTGATACATCGCGGTAATTTTGTAGGTATCGACTTCAGTCGTTATGAAACCATAACCACTAAAGTGGTTACTACAATATGCCTAATAAAGATGTGAAAGGATCCCGATGCAAACAATTGAAATTGATGTTCTTGTGCAGGGCGGCACCATCGTGACAATGGATGCAGCGCGCCGCGTGATCAAAGATGGCGCTGTTGCGATCAAGGATTCGAAGATTGTCTGGATTGGCACACAGGATGAGGTTGGGGAGCAGTTTCTTCCCGCACAAAAACTGGATGCCAGCGGCAAGGTGGTCATTCCCGGACTGGTTAACACCCATGGTCACTGGGCAATGACATTGTTCCGCGGTGTGGTGGATGATGTGCCGCTGGAAGCCTGGCTGGACAAGATCTGGAAAATAGAGGCGGCAGAGATCAATGCGGAAACGATGACTGCGGGCACCGAGCTGGCGATGGTTGAGATGATCCGCGGCGGGACGACGTGCGCTGCCGACATGTACTGGTATTACAACGAATCCTTTGATGCCGTCATCAACGCCGGCTTCCGCATGGTCAACGGTCCCAGCTTTGCTGACATTCCCGGATTTGAGGAGCGCAAAAAAGAATCCTATGATGCCGCGATTGCCTTGCTGGACCGCTATCAGGGGCAGCCGTTGGTCCAGCAGTGTGTGCAGGCGCACGCCACCTACACGACCAATATGAAGATACTCGAGGATATCCGCAAAATCGCCGAGGACCGTGATTTGCTCTTCATCACCCATGCCGCCGAATCAAAAGGTGAAATGGCGATGGTGCAGGAGAAATATGGCAAGACGCCCATCGAAGTGCTGGACGCGGCGGGCCTGCTGACGGAGAAAACCCTGCTGGCGCATTGCGTTCACCTTTCGGATGCCGAGATCGAGCGCCTGGCTGAGGCCGGCACGAGTGTGGCGCATTGCCCATCTTCCAATCTCAAGCTGTCTTCAGGGATTGCGCGGGTGGCGGATATGCTCAAGGCTGGCGTGAATGTCGCCATTGGCACGGATGGCCCGGCCAGCAATAATGACCTGGATATGTTCCATGAAGCGCAGCTGGCGGCACTGGTGCAAAAGGGCGTTACCGGTGACCCGACCGTGCTGCCGGCCGAGCAGGTCTTCTGCGATGATGACCATAGATGGCGCCCGCGCCGTGGGGCTGGGGGAAAAGGTGGGGTCACTTGGAGGTGGGCAAGCTGGCTGACCTGGCCGTGATCGATTTTGATTCAGCTAACTTGACGCCGTATTATGATCTGTATTCGCATATTGTCTATGCTGCCGCTGCTTCGGATGTGAGCGATGTGATGGTGCATGGCAAGCTGCTGATGCGGGACAGGGAATTGTTGACGCTTGATGAGGCGGAAGTAAAGGCAAAGGTGCGCCGCATAGCGAAAAAGATACGTTTGATTTAAGGAATTAACTGATTATTGATACCAACAAGGAAAAGAAATAAATGACGAAAAATTCCAGTGAATATGGTTTTGGCACATTGAGCAACCACGCGGGGCGTGAAGAAAATCCCCACCGCACGCATGTTGAGCCTATTTATCAGACATCTACCTTTACCTTCCCGGATGCAGAAACCGGCGGACGTGTCTTTGCAGGAGAGGAATCGGGATATATTTATACGCGCGTAGGCAACCCCAACGCGACGCAGCTTGCGCAGAAGATCGCCATGCTGGAAGGGATTGAGCTGCTGCAGGCCAACCCCGGCAAGCCAGTGGAAGAGGTTGTGGCTGGCTGGATCTATTCTTCCGGCATGGCTGCCATTTCCGCGGCTATTCTCGCGCATGTGCGCCCCGGGCAGGCGGTGATTGCCCAGCGCTGCCTGTATGGCAACTCGTATGGCTTCCTGGATGATCTGGCTGCTGAGTTTGGCATCAAGACGTATTGGGTGGATGAAGTTGACGCTGCTGCGTGGGAAACAGCTTTTGCTGCGCATCCTGAAGCTGTGTTGGCTTATCTGGAGACGCCGTCCAACCCCACCCTGGATGTGTTGGATCTGAAAGCCCTGGCAGATATTGCCCATGCGCATGACGCCTGGCTGATGGTGGATAACACCTTTGCAACGCCATATCACCAGCGCCCGCTGGCGTCTGGGCTGCGATGTGGTGGTGCATTCAACCACGAAGTACCTCTCCGGGCATGGGGTCATTATCGGCGGGGCAGTGGTCAGCCCGCATCTGGATTACATGGACCCGGGTGGAGAAGGACTTGGCCGTATGCTGCGCCTGGGCGGTTCGCCCAGTCCGTTTGACTGCTGGCTGGTCAATATGGGCATCAAGACCCTGCACCTGCGCATGAGGGCGCATAATGAAAACGCCCAGGCAATTGTCGAATATCTGCTGCAGCATCCCAAAGTGGAACGGGTGTATTACCCGGGTCTGGAAACGAACCGCGGCCATGATGTGGCCTGCCGGCAGATGCAAAATGGCTTTGGCGGGATGGTGTCTTTTGAGCTGAAAGGCGGTTATGATGCTGGCGTGCGCCTGATGAACCGCGTCAAACTGATCACCCTGGCGGTCAGTCTGGGGAACGTCGATTCATTGATCGAGCATCCGGCCAGTATGACACATTCCTGCGTGTCGGAAGAGGAACGCTGCCGGGCAGGCATCACGGACAGTCTGGTGCGCCTGTCTGTGGGAACAGAAGATGTGAAAGATTTGATCGCTGATCTGGAGCAGGCACTGGCCTGAGTGGGCAGGTCGAAGGATGGAAATCATGACCTGCCCTGTCATTTGGGGCGGTTTTTGAATTTTATAGACGGTTTCAAAAAAAACACACAATGAATATGTATAGACAAGTATTATTGTGTAAATAAATTAGTAGAAATCTAATAAATATATAGTAATGAAACAATAAATTGGGTGTTGACAAAAGTATTCTGAACCTGTATAATAATATTGTACTGAATATGACGCAGTACATTCCGCACATCCATTTTTTCATTTTCATACAATTTAAGGAGGTTTCAAGATGGCAAAATCATCCAAACCGAAAGACCTGACTGCCGAGCAAATCTGGACAGTTCAGAAAGGTGAGAAGCGGTCCGTTGGTGTCATTCACATCGTGATCACGGCCCTTCTCATTGGTATTGGCTTCGTAGTCGGTGCCTTTGGTTCAATCAGTTTCCCGCTTGGTTTTGGCGTGAACTTCTTCTGGACCGGCATCGCTGTGCAGCAAGTGGGCGCAATCTGGTTTGGTGCCTGGGGTGTGCTTGCCGGGGCGATTTTCCCCTTCTTCTCGAATGCAATTGCCGGTACGCCTTTCTATGTTTCCCTGGCATACATTCCTGCCAATGCCGTTCAGGCTTTCCTTCCGGCCTGGGTTTTCCGAAAATTCAAGCTGGATCCGCGCCTGAAATCAACGCGTGATTATCTGTTCTTCTTTGGCGCCATGCTTGTTTCCAGTGCCTTTGGCGCGCTTTGGTCGACCCTGGTTGTGCTGCGCGGCTTTGGTCTGCTGACCACGGATTCCCTGCCCCTCTTCATCTGGGGTTGGTTTGGCGGCAATGTGGTTGCCGGCGTGGTGTTGAACTTTGTTCTCCTTAAGGCGCTTTCGGGTGTGGTCATTCGCACTCCATCATTTGTGAAGCGTTGGTTTGCATAAACCAAACTGCTTTCCAGGTAGGGGGCGGGGAAACCCGCCTCCTATTTTGATTGATTAAGAGGATACTTAATGAATAAAACTTTATTGGGTTATGTTCCAGATAAATCGCCGATCTATGCAATTCATCCTTTTGTAAAATTGTTTTTCCTTTTGACTGTCAGTTTGTTTCCATTATTCATCCAGGCCCCCGAGTGGAACTTATTGATCTTTTTTGTGGTGATCATTTTAATGGCCGTCAGCAGGGTGAATATGGGAATCATGAAGATTTATGTGCCCGTTGCGATTTCGATGGGGACGATCATTTTAATTTCCTATACCATTCTGGGCGGCATCCACCCGGAATTTTATGAACTGTTTCGTGTTTTGGGCAGACCGATCTATTGGGAACGGTTGCGGGATGCGCTGGTTGTTTACTGCCGCATTCTTCCCATGATTGCTACGATGGTGTTTTTCCTGAGTACATCCCGTGAACGGGATATTATTGTGGCCATGCGCAGTATTCGCATGCCTTTTGTGGTGACTTATGTGTTTGCAATGGCGTTGCGCGCTGCCGGATTGGTGTTGGAAGATTTTCAGATCGTCCGCCAGGCAGAGCAGGCCCGCGGGTTCAATACCGCTGGCAAATCGTTGATCTACAAGATCCGCCAATATATCATGTATATGATCCCTCTTTTTGCGCTTTCTTTGCGCCGCTCAGAAGAGTTTACCAACGCTCTTGTGGCACGTGGATATGCATTTACCGGCGAGGCTGCCAAAGTCAAACGCGCCGATTTTGTTCTGACCCATTATCAATTCCGCGGTCATGATATTGCCTTTACTGTTTTGATCGTGGCTTTGTTTGTCGCCTTGCTGTTCTTCCGCTTCAATTACGGGGCTTTTAATCTGGAGACTTCCTGGATAAATCTCCTTTTTAGCCCGTACAATTAGAGGATCTGAAAATGGAAATCATTCAATTAAAAAATTACTCGTGGACGTATCTCAATGCGCCGAAAGCGGCATTGCAAGAGATCAATCTTACGATCAATCAGGGTGAATTTGTTGGCATTATTGGTCCAAACGGCGCCGGGAAAACCACCCTGGCATATTCCATGAACGGGTTGATCCCCGGCCAATATCACGGAATCAAAGATGGGGAAGTGGTTGTTTTCGGGCAGGAAGTGGAAGAGCACCAGCGCGGCGCATTGCAGCGCAAGGTGGGTATGGTCTTTTCAGATCCCGAGGCCCAATTTACTGCTATGACGGTTGAAGATGAGCTGGTGTTTGGTATGGAAAACATTGGCATGACCATTCCCGAGATTCGTGAACGGCTGGACTGGGTGACAGACCTGACGGAGTTAGGCCCGCTGCTCAACAAGCCGCCTTATGAGCTTTCCGGCGGGCAAAAGCAGCGTGTAGCGCTTGGTTCTGTTTTGGCCATGTCGCCGGATGTTTTGATCCTGGATGAACCGACTTCCATGCTGGACCCGATCAGCCGCACCCGGGTGTTCAACGTGCTTGAGAAAACCAAAAAAGAGAAGAACAATACGATCATTGTGATTGAGCATAGCCTTGAGAAGCTGGTGCCCCTGGCAGACCGGATGATTCTGATGTTCGATGGACAAGTCCTTCTGGATGGTCCGCCGCGAGACTTCTTCAAGGAAATGGGGCTGCTGATTGAAAAAGGCATTGAAGCGCCTGGTGTGATCACCTTCTTCCATCAATTGATCGCAGAGGGATACGCTCAGGGAGAATTGCCTTTGACGGTCGATGAAGCGGCTGAACGGTTGGATCAAATCTTTGCCAATGCGAAAACTCAATAGTGAGGTGTAGTTTGGATACGAAACCTTTTATTCAGGTCAAAGACCTGGTTTATTGTTACCCTGATGGTACCAAAGCGCTGAATGGGATCAATCTGGAAGTGGGGCTGGGCGAGATGATGGCCTTGATTGGTCAGAATGGTTCTGGCAAGACGACCCTTTCGAAATGCCTCAATGGGTTGTTCAAACCCACCAGTGGGGATGTGATCGTGGACGGTCTGAATTCCCGGGCCACATCCATTGTCCAGATGGTCAAACGGGTGGGCTATGTTTTTCAAAATCCTGATCACCAGTTGTTTAACAACAACTGCTGGGATGAGATTGCTTACGGCCCGCGCAACATTGAACTGCCAGAAGAGGAAGTAAAAGAACGGGTGGCTGAGGCTGCCCAGGTGGTTGGTTTGAAAGATGAGTATTTTGATGAGCATCCATTCTTTTTGTCAAAAGGCCTGCGGCAGCGCGTGGCGATCGCTTCGATTCTGGCGCTGCGGCCACGGGTGATCATTGTCGATGAGCCAACCACCGGACAGGATAAATACCAGTCGCTTGAGATTATGAATTTTCTCAAAGACCTTAATGAGAATCACGGACACACGATCATTATTATTACGCATGACATGCCGATTGTTGCTGCTTACGCCAAGCGCGTGGTGGCCATGGGCACAGGGCAGATCCTGGCGGATGATGCGCCGGACAAGGTATTCAGCCAGCCGGATGTGCTTGCCCAAACTTTCCTGGAGCCACCGCAGATCACGCAGCTCGCACACCGGGGGGAGAAACTGGGGTTTGATCAGGGTGTTTTGACCGTGGAAGAAATGAAGAATGAATTTGACAGGTTAGTTTCCCGCTGATTTTGTGCCATCTGCGAAAGTGACAATGATATTCAGACCGTCCCTTCACTTGGGGTGGTCTGATTGTTTTTGAGAGCGGCACATTTCTATAATGTGATTATGACACGCTTATGATCAGGTGATGGAGGTTTGCCATGAATCGGATTCGTCATCTTCTGGCTGTGAAGGGACATGATACCTGGTTGATCCGGCCGGACGCGATGGTATTGGAGGCTCTGCGGTTGATGCAGGAAAAAGATGTCGCCGCGCTGCTGGTGATGGAAAAGGGGCTGTTGGTGGGCATCGTTACCGAGCAGGATTATGCCCGCCGTGGGGAGATTGCAGGTCGTTCGGCAGACACCACGCCGGTGCAAGAGATCATGACGGCTGAACCAATCACCCTGCATCCTGACCAGACCGTTCAGGAGGCAATCCAGACGATGGGTGAGAAGCACATCGGACATCTGCCGGTGGTGGAAGATGGGCAGGTGGTTGGGTTGATCTCTGCCGGCGACTTGCTGCGCGATCTTGTCTTCCAGCAGAAGCGCACCATTCAGAACCTCGAGTCATGTTTGCTGGCCGAGACGCCGCGCGGCAAGAGCGGTTGAAGGCTTCCAATCAACCGCATCGATCAGGGTTCCCGTATGGAAATTGAGAAGTTGCATTAAACATACACGGCTGTCCAATATATTCATCGGACAGCCGTTTTTTTGTTTTCAGTCGAAAGGGTTGTTATTTCACCTGGATGGAGTGGATGATGTCATCCAGTTCGTTCAGGAGTGGGGTGAAGCTGTCATCGGGTTGGCTATTCAGCATATTGGTCGTGTCTGCCATATAGGTCATATAGTTATCGCTAAAGGTTTCCCAGTCGTCATTGGGGATGTCTCCGTTGGCGGGGAGTGAAGCATGGGAAACAGGAAAGACAGCCGAAATGTACCACTTGCCGTCATTGGTCAGCCCCTGGAAAGTGTAGAAAAGACCGTTGTTGTTGACCGGGTAAATGGCTTGCGAATACATGGTCAGGAAGCGCACGCCGGAGCCATTTTGAAAATCCATATATTCCACATTGGCATTGAAAACCTGCCCCGCATTCCATTGGGGAAGGAAGGGGATGGTTTCCGGATCGGCAGGGCGGTCGTAGAGCAGGGTGTTCAGCTTGTCGATATCTTCGGCAACATATTCATTGGCGGCGCGGTATGCGTCCGTTGAATATACGTAGATCATGGGGGTGTGCATACTGTCATCCCAGGCGTAGCCATTGAAGGTGAATTCGATATGCGCGGGGATCATTCCGGCCATATCTTCCATTTCCGGCTTGTTGGCCGGATCAACACCAGAAGCGATGGATCCCGGGTAAACGAAGCGGATGCCTTCGAAGATGATCTCATTGCCCTCAACAGGAGCAGAGTGGGCTTCAGCCTCTGCTGCGGTGGGCTGCTGGGCGATGGCGGTTTGCTGCTGCTCAATTTGCGCCACCTGGACATCCAGGGCAATTTGCGTGGCTTGCAGTGCAGCGGCCGTGGCTTCCATTTGGCTGTTGCCGGGAATCAGGCTGGTCATGCTGCATGCCAGGGTGAACACCAGTACCAGTGCGATGAGCAGGAGAATCTGTATCTTCTTCATGAAATAGCCTCTTGAGAAGGGATTATTGCTTGACCAGGAAGCTGGTCAGGCCGACATCGCCGCGGCCGGAACCGTCGGTGAATTGCAGTTTCTCGTCGACTTGCAGGCGTCCATCAGCCAGCAGGGTGATGGTTTGCAGGTTGATGGCGATGGGCGTTTCCCAGGTGACTTCCAGCGGGCTGGCCTGCGGTACGCCCAACTCATCCCAGGCACATTCGCCATCTTCGCAATGCGTCCACATCTGCACATAAACAGTACTGCCATCAGTGCGGAAGGTCATGCGGGTAACGCCGGGGGCGGCGGGGTCTTCGTTGGTCCAATTGCCGTCCAGGCTGGCGCTTTCCGCGGCAGGCTGCGGGGCCTCTTCTGCGGCCTCTACGGGGGCGGCAGCTTCTGCAGAGGCCGGGGGGGCTTCCACTTCCTCGGCGGGCGCCGGGTCTGCCGCCGGGCCGGTGAGCTGGCTGCATGCGGTCAGGAGGAGCATGATGGTGATCAAAACGAGCGAAACGGTTTTTTTAGTTTTTAGACATGTAAACATAGGGATGTCCTTTTGGTTAATGGTTTTGCCGGTGGGGTTCGCGGCTGCCGCAGAGACCGGCGCATTGCAGGCAGCGTCTGGTACTAAGGGGTTGCAAGGTTTATACCGCATCCCATTTGTTCTCAGTATACATGATTTTTGGGGATTCCTGTTTTGATGCAAAAGGTACCAGATTTATCTCTTTGCCCTTTCTTCCCTCTCATCGTATAATCAAGAGCGACGGAAGCTTCTCAGGAGTGGTACATGCCTTCAAAACGGACAACCTATTTTATTCTGGCGATATTTGCTGGCCTGGTTATCGGGCTGGCCTTTGGCTGGTTTGTGAAACCAGCCGCGGTGCGCCGTGTGGACCCGCAGCACCTGCGCCAGGATTACCAGACGGATTATGTGCTCATGGTGGCCGAGACGTATGCCAGCGAAGGGAATGCTGCCAATGCCGTGGAGCGTCTGCATTTCCTGGGCAATGAACAGGTGAATGTCTATGTCCGTCAGGCCATCCTCATTGGCGGGCAGGCTGGTTACAGCCAGCAGGACATTGAGACGATGAACAATCTGTCTTTGGCCTTGCAAAGCTGGATCCCGCAGTCGGATGGGGGCACACCGTGAACGAGAACCGCAATAACTGGTTCCTGCTGACGGGTATTCTTATCGGCCTGGTGCTGGGAGTACTATATTCTCTGGTGATCAATCCCGTTACGTATGTGGATGCCAGCCCGGCTTCGCTTGGCCCGGTAGATCAGGATGCGTACCGCCTGATGGTGGCGCTGGCCTACCGCGCCGACCACGACCTGGGACGGGCGCAGGCTCGCATGCGTTTGTTTGACGATGACAATCCGGCTTACACGCTGGGCGCACAGGCCCAACGCACCCTCGCGGAGGGTGGAGACGCTGATCTGGCGCGCGCCCTGGCGCAGCTTGCCGCGGATTATAATAATCCCCTGCCGGTGGTCGTGGTTGCAGCTACTTCTACACCGGGGATCACACCCACCCCGCCGGAAGTGCAGCTGCTGGAAGAAACTCCCACGCCGGAGGTGACCGCTACCCCGCTGGTGACTTTCACCCCGCGCGCCACACTGCGCTCACTGCCTACCCTGGCCGCGCCGTTTGACCTGCGTCAAAGGGAAATCGTCTGCGATCCGGCCATCCCGGAAGGTCTGCTGCAAATTGAAGCCGTGGATGGAAGCGGTGAACCGCTGGCTGGTGTGCTGGTGCAGGTCACCTGGAGCGATGGTGAGGACCTGTTCTATACGGGCCTCTACCCACGTGTGAGCCCTGGGTATGCTGACTTCCAGATGGAACCGGAGATCGTCTACAGCCTGCGTGTTGGGGAAGCCGGTGAAACGGTGACCGGCCTGTATGCTTCGCCCTGTGAGGATGGCGAGGGCAATGCCTATTGGGGCGGCTGGTTGCTGCGTTTTGGTCAGCAGTAAGATGACGTGAAAAAATAAAATCTCCCGCAATTTTGCGGGAGATTTGTTATTTATCGTTCTATCTCAATTTCTTCCAGTTCCAGCTTCTTTGTCTCCTGGGGGTTGAAGATGAGAATGATCGCAATCGGGATGAGCATCAGCGAGCCGGTGATGACCCAGAACCATTCCATCGTGGGGAAGGCTTTAAGCAGTACAGCGGCCAGCGCCGGGCCGACCACATACGAGATGCGCGCCACTGTCGTTGTCCAGCCCATGCAGGCGCCGCGCCGTTCGGTGGGGAAGACCTCCGGCACGTAGACCACGATCCAGGTATAGGTGAAGGAGGTAAAGAAGCCGCTCATTGCAGTGATGATGGCCAGGAGGGGACCGTTGGCAAAGCCCATCAGGGCCACGTTGACGATCAGGATCAGGCTGCCGTAGATCATGGCTGGCTTGCGTCCGATGCGGTCCATGATCGCAGCCGGCGGCCACTCCGCCCGTCATCGCCATGATCAACGTGCCCAGCAGCACCATCGACCACTGTGAAAGCGCGTATCCCTTGACCGTCATAAAATAGTACCCGGCCCAGTAGTAAAGGAATTGATACACCAACCAGGAAAGCCAGACCGCAGCGGAAATGGCGATATAGCGGATATCCTGTTTGTTGATCACGCCCACGCCGAAGAAATGATTTTTGCGGGTTCCGGCGCGGCGTTCGCTCTGGATGATCTGGAAACGTTTGGTCTCTTTCATGAAGAACCACATCACGACCAGCGGGATCATGAAGATGAACATGATGCCGTACATCCATTTCCAACCCAGGCCGAGCGTGTCCATGATCAGGGCGGCAGGAGCGCCTGCAAGGGGATCAGGCCGATCACATACACGATGGATACGTATTTGGCCCGTTTGTGCGCCGGCGATTCTTCACTGACCGGGATGGTCCACATATTGGAGACGGTGGCAAACAGGGCGATGGTATACGCCATCATGAAGAAGTGAATGGTCGGCGTGAAAAGGACGATACCCAGGGAGGAAAGTCCCATGAAGAGGATCAACACGAGCTGCGACCATTTGCGGCCGATGATGTCATTCAGGCCGTTCAGGAAAAAGATCAGAAAGGTAAAGGACAGATAGGCTGCTTCCAGCCAGGAGAATTGTGAGGCGGTGATGTTGTATTCTTCGAGGATATAGGGGATGGCAGTGGTTTTGACAGTGGAAATGTATTGGTCCATGATCGCCACCAGCCCGGTGAAGATCATCAAATAGATCAGATAAGAACGTCCTCTGGTTTTGGTGGTGCCGTTCGCGATCGCTTCATCTGTAATCGTAGCCATAATTGACTCCTTGTACGATAATAAGAATGAAATGGATGCTTCAGGATGCTTGCGGGTGTTTTGGCGCGGGCAGCCGCATCGTAGGCTTGTACACTGCCGGCTTCGGCCAAAATTTGCTTGCCGCTTTTGATCTGCTTGAGCACGCTGATGTTGACCCGTTCCATCGAGGCGGGCGAGATGCGGTGCAGCAGATGCGAGCCAAAGGTGATGCCCCACGGCAGGGCTTCCAGGTGCATGATCGTGCCGGGTTTGGCGGTGAACCATACGCCCAGCGAGTCTTCGCCAAACCGGGTGACGGGGATACCGCCAGCGGCCTGGCGCTCGGCGGTCGGGCCGACATGGGCGACCATCCACTGCCCGTCAATGAAGGCTTCGCCCTCGCCTTCAAAGAGGAAATTGTCCAGCGAGTCGTACCATTTCTGCAGCAGGGGGTCGGCGTCAATGGTTGATTCGCGCCAGGACTGGATCATATTGGTGGAGAAGATCTTGTAGCGCGCAGGGATGCCTGCGGCGCGGCACAGGGCGATGAACACGCCGATCAGCTCGAAGCAGGTGCCGGTGCCCAGGCGCAGGGTTTCTTCCACTTCCTGGATGGGGCGGATCTCGAGGGTGGTTTGCTCTTTGGCAAACTCAAAGGCGGCTTGGGCAAACTCCAGGTCAGATTTCTGGTACGCGCCCAGTTCATGCGCCAGGGCGACCACTTCCGGTGCGCGGCAGTTGCAGTAGGGCACGGGGCGCAGGTAGCGCTCGCGGGAGTTGGTGGTTTTCATCTCCGGGGAGTAAGCTGGCAGGGTGAAGCGCTTCGCCGGGCGCACGTAGTGCTCCTCGGATTCACTTGGTTGTCCGCAGGCGACTGAGTTCGCCTAGATTGCCCAGCAGCACCCCGGTGATCGAGGTCACGCCCTCAGGAACAGTCTGCGGTACGTGCGTTTTCCATTGACTTCCAGTTGGGAATCTTCCGTTCGACTCATAAGTTTCCTTTCAGATAACCATAGAACACCCGCATGGATGCATGGGTGGTGAATGTGGAGCTGCTGAAATTGTGGAAACTGAGCTGGAGGGAAACAAGGGATGAATAATAGCAGAAAATAGCAGGTTGAAAATGCCAGACTCAGATTGGGGGGATTGTATCATATTTTGAAAAAATATCACGCAAAGCCGTCAAGGTGCAAAGCTCGGTTCTTAGTAGGTGAATAGGGAAAGGTAAATTAGCTGCTTGTGGTTATTTCAATTTCAATTGATATAAATTGGTCTCGTGGCGCTGGAAGCCGAGCTTCTGGTAGAGGGTGTTGGCCGCGATGCGTTTTGGGTTGGAAGTCAGGTGAATGGAGCTGACGCCCCGGGCGCGGGCATGCTCGATGCAGGCTTCGGTGAGTGCCTGGCCGATGCCCTTGCCGCGCTGGCTTTCATCGACGA
This sequence comes from uncultured Chloroflexia bacterium, assembly GCA_963753895.1. Classification (GTDB taxonomy): domain Bacteria; phylum Chloroflexota; class Anaerolineae; order Anaerolineales; family Anaerolineaceae; genus SMBSF63. The sequence continues at coordinate 126,736 of CAVWEE010000009.1, forward strand.
CCACATCCTCAATCCAGGCTTTCAGTCCGCTGGGCACGCGAAACACGGTCAGGGCAGCCATGCCGATGATCGTCTCATCTGTCTGGCGGGCAAGGAAAAGGGATGTTGCGTCGGAGGAGAGCATTTCGCCCAGTTCTTTCTTGTCTGGCGGGGGGCAGCGGTGAGCTGTGCCATCAGGCGCTGCATGGCGGTGAGGATTTCTTTGCTGGCTTGTTGGGCTTGTTCGAGGTGGATGTCTGGGTGCATGGGAGACCTCATTGGTTGATACGGTGTATGAGCAAACGTGTTTTATCTATACGATCCCTAATGGGATTTCGGGGAATGAATTTGTCCATGATTTTTGGATTACTTCAAGCGTTTTTTGACGCTGTCCTTCATCAATTCCATTATAGGAAAAGTCGTATTGTTGCCAAAACGGATAGTTCAGGAAAATCGCTGTCTTGTTGGTTAAGATATCCAAGTGAACATCATTACGGCTGGAATCACAATATTTAGCCATATCAACAAATTGCTCAACAGCATTTTTCTCTTTGAGGCTGGCGCTTTCACCGATAGCACCCTCGTATTTTTCTCCAAAGCGAGCATCGACAATTTCGATTTTCTCGACAATATGATGGTTGAATTCTTCCAAATCCTCGGCTGGGACCCATAATTCTTCGTGCTGGCGAGCGCCGACTATGTGGCGTTCAAATTGATTGCCGTATTGATCATCGACAGCAAATTGCGTGACAAATCCAGCAAACGGTTCGCTTTTGGTGTTCCAGTCAAATGCAATTTGCTGCGCGTATAAGAGGTTAAGCACAGGATAGAAAATGGGCTGCTCAGGTAATCGTGGTGGAAAAGTCTTTAGGCCACTTTCATATATCAATTTCAATTCATGTAGTCCAACGGGACGGTAAAGGATCATGATAGCCTCGATTTTGTGGGATTGTTCATGTTTATTATATGATGATTGCTGCAATTATGATTGAAATTTGAATCTATATCAATATTGCTTTTTTCAGTCATTGGGAGGCCGGCGGATACCTGCCAGAAAAGTATTGGACAGTGTCCGCCCTTACAAATATCCTTCACATGATCCCTGATTGACGAATTAGCTCATTGACTTCTTTTGCCTTGACAACTTCGCAGAATCTCACTATACTCACTGAGTGAGTATATTTATGACAAAAAAACGACCTGCCAGCAATCTCTCCCCGGAATACCCCCTTTTGGGCCTGCTTGCCCAAAAGCCTGCCCATGGTTACGAGCTGCACCAGCGGCTGACGGAGGAGTTCGGGCATATCTGGCACATCAGCCTCAGCCAAACCTATAACATTCTCAAGCGCCTGGAAAAACAGGGCGCCATCGCCGGCGAAGACGAAGAGCAGGAAAACCGTCCCGCGCGGCGTTTTTTTTGCCTGACGGTGGAAGGCCGCCAGCGATTCGAAATCTGGCTGGATTCCACCGTGGGCTGCAGCACGCGTGCCATTCGCGTAGGATTTCTTACCCGCCTGGCGTTTGCCGAAAGTCTGCATCCTGATTTGGTGCCTGGCCTGCTGGAGCGGCAGATCGTCGAAGTGCAGGGTGGCGTTGACCGCCTGCAAAATGGGATGGATGAGCTGCCTGCTGAACAAACTTACAATCGCCTGGCGCTGCAATTGCGCGTGCGCCAGTTGATGCCCATGCTGGACTGGCTGACGGAGTGTCAGTTGGCATGGCGCGAAAACGGGAATTTCAATTCTATTACGCTGCCCTGAGTGCAGGGCCATTCTACTTTTATGAGGTATATCATGTCTAAAAATGCCGTACGTTTTGTATCTTTTGCTTTATTGGCCGCTGTTTTGCTGGCGGCCTGCGCACCGCAGGCGCCAGCCCCCGAGCCGGTTGAGGTAGTCGAAACCACCCCGACCGCTGAAATGCAGTCTTCTGAATCTTCCCCGATGGCGACTGTGGAGGTGTCTCCCGAACCTGTCGAAGATACCAGTTTCACTGTGGTAGATGCGCTGGGACGCGAGGTCTTTTTTGAGCGTGCTCCAGAACGGATGATCCTGACCGGACGAGCCTGGTTCTTGCTGGTGGATGCTCTGTATGCCTTTCCCGAAGCGGATGAGCGGTTGGTGGCAACGGGCATGACAAACCAGGGCACGATGGAGTTCTTTCCGCTGGTAGATGATAATTTTGACGGGAAGGCCCTGCTCAGTCACGAAGTCAATGCAGAAGAAATGGCCGCCCAGCAGCCGGATGTGGTCTTCATGAAGAGTTATCTGGCCGAGAGCGATGGCAAGCCGCTGGAAGAACTGGGGATTCCTGTAGTGTATCTTGATCTGGAAACTCCTGAACAGTACCAGCGTGACCTGGCTACCATTGGGCAAATCTTCCAGAATGAAGACCCGGACCCAGGAAGTACTGGATTATTTCCAGAGGATGCAGGATCAGGTGACCGAGAAGACAGCCGTCCTGACCGATGCGGAGCGCCCTTCTGTGCTGCTCGTTTATTACAATGAAACCGATGGGCAGGCCGCTGTACAGGTTCCCCCGATATCCTGGATGCAAACTACGATGGTGGAGATAGCTGGCGGACGGCCGGTGTGGAAAGATATTGAGCTGGGCAAAGGCTGGACGACGGTCAATTTTGAGCAGATCGCTGTGTGGAACCCGGACAAGATTTTCGTGGTTGCGTACAAAATGCCGGTTGATGAGGCTGTGGACGCCATCGTGAATGATCCCAACTGGCAGGCGCTGAAAGCGCTGGAAATGGGAGAAGTGTATGCCTTCCCCGGCGATTATTTTAGTTGGGATCAACCGGATACCCGCTGGGTGCTGGGCCTGAATTGGCTGGCTTCCAAAATCCAGCCCGGCTTGTTCCCCGGCATGGATATGGAATCGATGACCTATGATTTCTATGCTACACTATACGGACTTGACGCTGATGCTTTCGATCAGGTTGTTTCGAGAATCAGCGGCGATTATCCATAAACTGAGAGAAAATGTCGTCATTGAACCAAAGCACTGAATCCGACACGAAGATGAAACACCCCGGCCTGCGGTCAAGCCCGGAGCGTATGCTCCTTGTTTTGCTTGTCGTGATGGTCGGGGTGTTTGTTTTTTCCCTGTTTTTAGGGCGCTATCCCAAACTGGGTTTGATGACCATTCAGCGGCTGGGAGAGGATGATCTGGCCCGGCGGCTGATGTTCAATTTACGTCTGCCGCGTTTGATCACCGCTCTGCTGCTGGGGATGTCGCTTTCGGCGGCAGGCAATGTGTTCCAGATGATCTTTTCCAACCCGCTGGTGGAACCCGGCTTTCTGGGGGTTTCACAGGGTGCGGCCTTTGGCGCGGCGTTGAGCATTATCGTTCTGGGCAGTTCGGCAGCGGGCACACAAACCGCCGCGCTGGTGTTTGCTTTCATCGGTCTGGGCAGCTCCTATTTATTGGCACAGCGCATCCGCTTCGGCGGCTGGGTGCTACGGCTGGTGTTATCTGGTATTGTCATTTCGGCTTTGTTTTCGTCTGGCCTTGGGGTGTTGAAATACATCGCCGACCCGCTCAGCCAGTTGCCTGAAATCACTTTCTGGCTGCTGGGCAGTCTGGCACACGTTACCTGGCCGGATGTGCGCACCATTATCCTCCCGGTTATGCTGGGCCTGTTTGTTATCTATCGCATGCGCTGGCGGTTGAACCTGCTCTCCCTGGACGACACCATATCCTTTTCATTGGGGGTTGCCCCCGGACGGGAACGTACCCTGCTGCTGGTGGCGGCTGTGGCCGTGACGGCGGCGGTGGTCTCGGTGGCGGGCATGGTTGGCTGGGTGGGCTTGATGGTGCCACACCTCGCGCGGCGCCTGTTTGGCGCGAATGCACGCTATACCACTACCGGGTCCATGCTGATGGGCGGCACCTTTGCCATGCTGAGCGATATGATCGCCCGCACGCTGTCGACCGGTGAGATTCCCCTGGGCATCCTTACCTCCCTGATCGGGGCGCTGCTGTTCATTGTCTTGATGATCTCTCAGAATACACGGGTGAGCGCATGAGCAAAGTGCTGTTGTCTTTTGAGAAGATTGCCTTTGCCTACGACGCCAATGGCAAAACCGTGCTGAATGAGCTTTCCCTGGAAGTGGAGCAAAACACGGTGACCGCTATCCTTGGCCCCAATGGGGTGGGCAAGACCACCCTGCTGCATCTGGCCCTGGGCTGGCGGCTGCCGCAGCGCGGCCGCGTGCTGCTGGACGGGAAACCGCTGGATGCTTACTCGCGCCGCGAGCTGGGGCAGTGGATCGGGCTTGTGCCGCAGCATGAGCATGTTTCGTTTGATTATTCCCTGCTGGAGTATGTGCTGCTGGGGCGGGCGCCGTACCTGAAGCCGCTTTCCATGCCCGGCCGCAAGGATACAGAACTGGCCGCCGAGGCATTGAAGACGGTGGGCATGGCAGATATGATGCACCGCCGGGTGACCGCCCTGAGCGGCGGCGAACGGCAGTTGGTGCTGTTGGCGCGCGCGCTGACGCAGCAGCCCCGTTTGCTGCTGATGGATGAAGCCACCTCGCACCTTGACCTGAGCAACAAGCTGCGTCTGATGGACGTGGTGCAGAACCTGACCCATGAGGGCATTACCGTGGTGCTGACCACCCACGAGCCGGAAGTGGCCGCTTCGATTGCCAGTCATCTGGTGTTGATGCGCGCCGGCAAGGTGGAACACTCCGGGCCAATTGAAGAAGAATTTACCGGTGAGCGATTGACCGTCACCTACGGGGTGCCAGTTGAAGTCAGTGAAGTTTCTGGCCGGTTGATCGCCCTGTGGGGGCATGAGAACAAACATCGCACGAGGAATCGCAATGCAGAATAACGGGAAGATCATCATTGTCAGCGGCTGGCGCGGCAGTGGGAAAACAACTTTTTGCCGCAAGGTGATTGCCTCTGCTGAGAAACTGCGGCTGGCGGGCAGCGGGGGTGCTTTCACCGGCAAAGTTTAAGGGCGATACGAAAAGCGCGATCCTGATCGAGGATATTACCACCGGCGAACACCGCCAGATGGCTTATTGGCCGATGGGTCTGGAGGGACAGCGCCCGGAAGACGTGTGCACGGACGAAAATCCCTACGATCCCGACTGGAAACCGCACTGGATCTTTGACAAGGAGAAGATGGCCTGGGGGGAAGAGATCCTGTCGGCTGTTGATGCGTGTGACCTGTTGGTGATTGATGAATTGGGGCCGTTTGAGCTGGCAAAGGGTGAGGGATGGGTCTCCGGTTTGCGACTGATGGACTCAGGGGATTACCGCCTGGCGCTGGTCGTCATCCGTCCTGAGCTGATCGAGCAGGCCACGCAGCGCTGGCCGCAGGCCAGCGTGGTGGAGCTTCGCAAGCCGGAAGATATCCCCGGGGCGTTTGAGATTGTGAAGGGGAATTTGTAAGGAGTTTTATGATGAGCAAGATGCTGACGATCATAGCGAGAATTGAAGCCAAGGTTGACAAAGTCGAATTTGTCAAAGCCGAGTTGCTGAAGCTGGTTGCACCAACATTAAAAGAAGAAGGTTGTATTCAGTACGATTTACATCAGGACAATGATAATCCGGCGGTATTTATTTTCTTTGAGCAGTGGGAAAGCCCTGCGTTTTTGCAGCAACACGCGAGTAATACGCACATTGTGGCGTACAAGAAGGCAACAGAAGGGGCTATTGAATCGTCTACAATATACAAGATGACCAGGATTTCTGCAGAGGGGTAAAGCAAGACCACGTTTTACAGTGTTACCTGCCGCGAGGGATGCTGGGAAAATTTATTAATCCATGAGCGGATAATTTGAAATTGTGAAGCCAATCTCCCGTGCGTTGATAACGTGCGGGAGATTTTAACCAAATTTCTCTCAGTGCCCATCTCCGAAAGGGTGTATCATACAGATGTAAACCTGAAAAGGAGATGCCCATTGACTGCTGTCATTCTCATGAAGATCCTGGAGTCCAGCCCCAATCGCTATGACCGCGGCATCCGCCTGCTGACCCTCGGCAAACTGGATGCGCTCTATGACCGGCTGGTGGTATCTATTCAGCCGGGTATGCAGGTCCTTGACATTGGCTGTGGTACAGGGGCCCTAAGCCTGCGCGCGGCCAGTCAGGGCGCGCTGGTGAAGGGTATCGATATCAGCCCTGCCATGCTGGAGATCGCCCGCCAGCGTACGACGGACGCCGGGCTGGATGAACAGGTTAGCCTGATGGAGATGGGCGTGGCTGAACTGGATGGCGAACCGGCTGAAAATTATGATGTCATCCTTTCTGGCCTGTGTTTTTCGGAACTCAGCCGGGAGGAATTGTCTTTCACACTGCGCCATATCCAGCGCATGCTGAAACCAGGTGGCTGGCTCCTGGTTGTTGACGAAGTTCGTCCAGCAGCATTTTTTCGGCGTGTACTCCATGCTGTTTTGCGGCTGCCATTGGTTGTTTTAACCTGGCTGTTGACGCAAACCACTACCCGTGCCGTTCAGGACCTGCCCGAAAAGGTCGCTGTCGCTGGATTGGCGTTGGAGACTGTTGAGTTCAATGCGCTTCACAGCCTGATCTGCCTGACGGCCCGCAAACCTGGTCAGGAGAACTCCCGAATGAGCCTTTTATATCGTCTCTGGATCAATATTATCGAAACGCTGCTGCGCTTTTTCCCCTTCCCTGTGACAACCGGTCTGCGTGAGATTGGCCATCCCGACCGCACCTCACCCGTGCTGGTGACTGGTAATTTTGGATTGACTGTTCTGCGGGTGCAGCGCGCCTTACATGGATTGGATTGCTATCTGCTGGTTGCCAACAGCCGCGGGATCAATGTCTGGTGTGCGGCTTCTGGCGGTCATTTTTCGCACCACGATGTGGTCAGTATCATCAAAACCAGCGGCATTCAGGATTTGGTTGAACATCGAACGGTGATTTTGCCCCAATTGGCTGCCACCGGGATCGAGGCCCGTCAGATTGATGAGAAGACCGGCTGGCAGGTGCGATGGGGGCCAGTGGAAGCCGCTGATTTGCCCGTATATCTCGCTGCGCAGCATAAGACACCAACAATGCGTATAGGTAAATTTCCTTTGGCGCGCCGGCTGGAGATGGCCGTGGCCTGGGCTTTTCCCATGTCCGTTTTTGGCGGATTGCTGGCTTTGTTGTTCTGGCCTGCTGATGTTTTACGAGTGATTTTGTTGATCTGGGGGATGGCTATTATGCTTTTTGCTGCATTCCCCCGCTATGAAAAGTGGCTGGTCCCGCAGCCTTCCCTTGACTCTCACACAGATTTACGCCCTTATGGGCTTGCCCTGACCGTCTGGTCGTTAACCAGCCTGATCATTTGCGGGCTTTTGATGATTGTTCAGCGTCTCTTCTGGCAGAATTTTTGGCCGTGGAGCCTGGCTGCCCTGTTGATCGCTTTGACTTTGTGCGTAGACCTGGCCGGGTCAACCCCTACATATAAAAGCGGCACCCATGCTGAGCACAGTTTCGCTGTTCATCTCGATCAGGGACTGTGTACCGGTTGTCGGGTCTGCTGGCAGGTTTGTCCGCGCAATGTGTTTGACATGACGGCAGATGACCACAAGGCGGCTCTGGTACGTTCTACCGATTGTGTGCGCTGCGGCGCGTGCATTGTGCAATGCCCGGTAGATGCGCTCTGGTTTCAAAACGCTGCGGGAAAAATCGTCACGCCGGATACAGTGCGGCGTTACAAACTCAATCTGCTGGGCAAGCGGGCTGTGCAGGAATGATATAGACTCCCCATCTTTGAACACTTCATTTGATCTCTTATTTGAGAAGGGTTGATATCCAGCTTGAAAAGTTGGAATATGTTGTGGGGTGCCACACATCATGCCGCAGTCGACTTCCGTCGCCGAAGTCTCAAAGCCATTGTAATCTGTTCCATTTGCATTTTTTTCATACATAACATTCACCAGGGGAAAAACAAAAAAACCTTGACAGATTTAATATTGCCAAATAAAATATACGACGTTCAATATTATACATCGTATAAAAAATGGAGATTGCTATGACCCAACAAGATTTGCTCCCTGTAGGCCGTATGGAGCGCAAAAAAGAATTCACCCGCCAGAAGATCGTTGATACTGCGATGGCCCTGTTTGATACCCAGGGCTACGACGAAACCACCATGGAGCAGATTGCCGCAGAGGCTGACATCGCCAAAGGCACCCTGTACAATTACTTCCCGGTCAAGGAAGCCATCATCAACGTGTTCATGCAGCGTGCTTTCAACAGCAGGTATGATGATCGTATTGCTCGCCTGCGTACCCTGCTCGACACCCGCAGCCGCATGGTGGCTACCTTCACTGAACTGATCAATGGTATTGCGTCGCAGAAAACGATCTTTGAGAAATACCTCATTTACCGCACTCAGAACATCATTTCCTTTTACCCGGATGATGCAGAGAAAAGCGGTTTGTCTCTGCTGGGGCAAGAGATCATCAAACTAGGGCAGCAAAGCGGAGAGATCCGCAGCGACCTGCCCCCCGTCATCCTGGGAGACCTGTTTGAATTTGCGATCATTGAAGTGATCAAGTATTTCTATCAGGATCCAGACATGACCAATCTGGATATCGTTATTGAACAATGCGTTGACATGTTCCTGCATGGGGCGCAAAAAGGATAGAAATATAGAGGTACAAAATGAGAACACAAGCCACCATCACCAAAGAACAGTTCAGCAAACGCCTGGCAGCGCTGTGCCTGCGCGGCGGCTCGACCGGTTTTCCCAAAAATGAGATTGATGAGCATATCTTGTTGAAGAGTGCCATCCTGATCATCCCGTCAGCGGAGTCCTACAGTGAGGCCGAGATCAATGACGCCCTCAAGTACTGGGTGGAAGACATCAACACCGGCACGCTGATCGACCATGGTATGCTGCGCCGCCGATTGTTTGATACCGGTTACCTCAACCGCGAAAAAGACGGCTCCAGTTACCAGATCGCCCGCCCCGGCCCTCTCCCCGAATTGTTTGAGGCTGGTATTGAGCAGATCAATGTCCTGGAAGTGATCACGAGCGGCAGGGAAGAGATAGAACACAGAAAACAGGAATACCTGAAAAAAGCCAGGAACAGCAAAAAGCCCTGAGCCGACAAAAGAACGAGGAAAACATCATGCAAAGTTTCAAAAGCCGCCTTGTATTGGGCCTGGTACGCAACCGCCACCTAATGCAATTCAAACTCCGGCGGGAGCGGATCACCATCGATACTGACATTCCCAAACTGCGTGAGGGTTATGAAGAATCCGCCCGGAAATTCGGAAAAATCCCCGAGGGTATCCAGGTTGAGCCTTTCACCATCAACGGGATGACTGCAGAATGGATCACGCCTGCTGATGCCTCAAAAGACAAGGTTATTTTTTACACCCACGGCGGAGGGTATATCAGTGGTTCGTGCAGTGATCACCGCATGCACGTTGCCAAATTCGTGGAAGGCACCGGACTGCCCGCTTTACTTTTCGATTATCGGCTGGCGCCCGAGCACCCCTTTCCCGCCGCGGTTGATGATTTTGTGGCCGCGTACCAGTGGCTGTTGGAGCAAGGCACTACGCCGGATAATATTCTCATTGTTGGGGAGTCCGCTGGCGGCGGATTGTGCCTGGCGACCCTGATAGCCCTGCGCGACCAGAGCATCCCCCTGCCATCGGCGGGCGTGGCCCTCTCCCCGTGGACAGACCTGACCTGTTCCAGCGAGTCATACCGCACCAATGCAAGAAGGGATATTTCTACCCTAGGTTCATGGGAAATCTGGAGCAGTTATTACATTGGTGACAATGACCCCAAACATCCCTGGCTCTCTCCGCTGCACGCTGACTTGCACGGTCTGCCGCCGGTCATGCTCCAGGTGGGGGATGACGAGATCCTGCTGGATGATTCGACCCGCTTTGCAGAGAAGGCCAAAGCCGCCGGTGTGGATGTGACCTTGCAGGTGTGGGAAGGGATGGTGCATTGCTTCGCGATCATGGCGCCGATGTTCCCCGAGGCTACCCAGGCAATTAATGATGTGTTTGATTACATCAAGACGCATGTGGGGCAGCCGGTGGGGAAGTAAGAACCAATTGCAACTCTTCAATTTATAGCCGCATCTTACAAAGGGTGCGGTTTATTTTTTACCTTTTTTAGCAGGTAACTACTCAGGTACCCCAGGGATGTCACTGCGTACCCCTTCGGGGCATAATTAAGGAGCATGCTTTTGCGACGTGGCAGTCTCCAAGACAGTCTGTGAGATTGCTTCGTCCGCCTTCGGCTTCCTCGCAATGACATGCCTGCGTCGTTACATTAGCAGAAAGAAAATCAATCGAAAAAAATGAACCAAAATGGAGGAAATGTTGCTACAATAAAATGAGTTCAGCCACAACCATCACCCTCCTGGGGTGAAAACGCTGGCAAGATATATAAGAAGTAGAATTTCAGTATTCCTCATTGGGGCGGTAAACCATGCAGAAAAAAAAGTTTGTTTTTAAATTGTCATCCATCGGATGGATCATCCTCATTGCAGCGGTTTTCAAATTTGTCATTCATCTCATCTATGGTGAGGGATACGAATACTTTTTCGATGAACTATACACGCTCGCCATGAGCCGACACCTGGCACTCGGTTATATCGATCTGCCTCCGCTGGTGCCTTTCCTGATGGCCGTCAGCCGTGCTATTCTGGGGAATTCCTTCTTCGCCTATCATGTTCTCCCTGCATTGGCTGGTTCCTTTACCCTGTTATTCCTCTGCCTGATCACCAGAGAGCTGGGCGGCAAGGAAATTGCCGTCACCCTGACAGCCGTCGGATTTATCATCGTGCCACTCTGGCTGGCGGTTAATTCTTTTTTCTGCTACGACGGATTCGACCAGCTCGCTCTTTCTGCCTTTCTGTTTGCCGTGGTGAAGCTTTATTCCACCGCAAACCGTAAATACTGGCTGCTGATCGGCCTGCTTGCCGGTCTTGCATGCCTGTGCAAAATCACCATCCTGTTCTACGGGCCCGGATTCCTGCTGGCATTATTAATCTCCAATCGTAGAAAGGATCTCCTCTCTCCCTGGCCGTATCTCGGCGCCGGCATCTTTCTGATCGTCGTTTCCCCGTACCTTTATTGGCAATTCGCCAACGGCTGGCCTTCCCTGGAATACTGGACCAATTACGGACAGGCCCGCCTGTATGAGACTTCCCTGAAGCAATACCTGATCAATATCCTCATTTATACCAGCCAATTGCTCCTGCCGCTGTGGCTGGCCGGCCTGTACCGCATCTTCCGCCCTTTCAAGGAGGTCAACTACAGCCTGTTTGGCTTTCTCTTCCTCTTCACATTTGGCCTGATGTTTGCTCTGCACGCCTCTGTGCGCCAGCTCATTGCCCTGTTCATGCCCCTGTTGGCTGCCGGTGCCGTGTTTACGGAGGAAATGATATTCAAAATCCGTTGGAAAAAACCCGTGTTGGTGGTGCTGTTCAGCTATCTGGCTGTGGTGGGGGTGCTCAATATCAGCATGACCCTGCCCATTTTACCCGCATCTATGTTTCCGTCTCTGGTGGAAAATTTCGGAACCTTCTCCCGCAACCTGAGGGAATTCAACGGCGGCTCAAGTTATTATCCCATCACTTACACAGGCAGACTGGGCTGGACCCATGTTGTCGAGGAAGTTGCCGATGTATACTACAGCCTGCCCGAAGAGGAACAGGAGATTGCCGGCATCTACGCTGACCACTATGTATACGCTGGCGCTGTGGACCAGATCGGCCCGCAATATGGCTTGCCCCACGCCGTCAGCGGACACCTGACGTATTACCTCTGGGGCCCGGGCTACTCCTGGGATGTGATGATCCTGCTCACCGGCAGGTCCAATAATATGTCTATGTTCTTCGACCACTGCGAGCAAAGCGCCGTGGTGACAGACTTAGAGGCTGTTCTCGGAAACAAACTAATTATTTACACCTGCAAGGGTGCCCGACTGTCTGCCGATACGATCTGGGGCAGCGCAAAATCGTACAGGTAATAGTTTCATCTGGTTATTTCAGGTTACGCCGGTTCGGCCATGGTCGGGTTTTCGGCCCAGCGCAGGACAATCTCAGGAATTAAACTACTGAACATTAAAAAGATCAAAGCCATGCTGCGCCTGTTTCGTCCAGAGCTTCCCCTGGCGGCAGGGATTTGTGTGGTCACCGGCCAGATCCTGGCAGCGGGACAGTTCCCGTCCCTGCGGGTGGGGGTGCTGGGTTTCCTGTCTGTGTTTGCCCTGTCCGGCACAGCATTGATCCTGAATGATTATTTTGATTACGAAGTCGACCTGGTCAATCATCCCGACCGGCCGCTGCCATCCGGTGCGGTCACCCGCGGGGAAGTGATCGGCCTGGCAGTGGCGACCACCCTGGCTGGTTTGATCGCCGCTGCCATGATTGGCCTGGATGTGCTGCTGGTCAGCATCCCGATCTGGCTGGTCGGCGTGCTATACAACTGGCGCTTCAAAAAGACGGGTCTGCCCGGCAACCTGATGGTGTGTGCTTCCGTCGCGTCTACTTTTATTTTTGGCGCGGTCACGGTCGGCGACCCGTGGAATGGCAATGTTTGGGTATTCAGTCTGATGGCCTTCTTTATTGATCTCGGCGAAGAGATCGCCGGGGATGCGATGGACATGGAAGGCGACAAAAAGATCGGTTCGCAATCCATAGCCCTGCGTAAAGGCAAAGCCTTCGCGGTACGGGTGACGGTGGCACTGTGGGGTGTGGTGGTCTTGTTGAGCCTGGTGCCCGCGATCATGGGCTGGATGGGACTGGCTTTTCTGGCTGCCATCCTGATCATTGACGGGGTGCTCATCTTTTTCTCAATCCGGCTGTTAAAATCAGAAACGCCCGAAGCTGGCCGCAAGGCGATGCGCGGCGCATATCTGGGCGCGACTGGCTGCCATCCTGATCATTGACGGGGTGCTCATCTTTTTCTCAATCCGGCTGTTAAAGTCGAAACGCCCGAAGCTGGCCGCAAGGCAATCGCCACGCAGTATCTGGGCGCGACCCTAGCAGCTTGTCGGAGAAGGAAACAAGGAAAAAGTGATAAACTCAGAACATGAGCCGAAAATTCAGAACCGCCAATTACGAAGAAACACTGAAACAGACAATCAGTCTGGCTGAAGCGCTGCCACCCCAGCACCTAGCGCGCTTTGTGGTCGATATCATCTCCCAACTTGATTTGAGCAAGATCTATGCACAATATGCGCCTGTTGGCGGAGAAGCGATCGCGCCGGAAATTCTTTTGGGGTTGTTGTTTTACGGCTATGCTGTAGGAGTATTCAGTTCGCGCAAGATCGAAAAAGCGACCCATGAAAGCATTCCGTTCCGTTACATTGCGGGAGGTTTGCATCCAGATCATGACACCATTGCCCACTTTCGCAAGAAGTTTTTGGTTGAAATCAAAGAAATGTTTGTACAAATCTTGCTGTTGGCGCAGGCAGCAGGGGTGTTGAAGCTGGGCAATATCAGCCTGGATGGCAGCAAGGTCCATGCGGATGCCTCGAAAAGCAAAGCAGTGAGTTACAAACGTTTGATAGAGATCGAAATCCAACTGCGCAAGGAAGTAGGAGAACTGATCGAATATGGGGAACAGGCCGATCAAGGTGAAAAGCAACTACCAGAGGGATTGATCCTGGGAGACGAGATTGCCATCCGGGAGGAGCGCCTGGCCAATCTGGCGCAGGCGAAGGCGGTTCTGGAAGAGCGGGCCAAAGAGCGTTATGAGGCGGAACAAGCTGAATACGAAGCCAAATTACGCGAACGGGAGAAGAAAGCGCGCAAGCGTCATCGCAAACCCAAGGGACGCCCTCCCCAACCACCCGAACCTGGGCCGCGCGACAAAGATCAGTACAACTTCACCGATCCAAACTCGCGCATCATGAAGAATAGCCAGAACAAAGGTATGGACCAGCATTATAACGTTCAGGTAGCCACTGACCAGGATAGCCTGTTGATCGTGTCCACTGGCCTTTCTAACCATCCCAATGACAAACAAGAAGCTGTGCCAACGCTGGAGGCCATTGCCCCACAGCTGGGGAAACCTGAGGCGGCTGCATTGGACAATGGCTACTTTAGTGAAACCAACATTCGTGCTTTCCAGAAGCAAGAAGTGGAGGCCTACATTGCAACAGGGCGTGAGCCTCACCATAAAGATTGGCGCACCTTCTTCGCCGAACAGACCCAGTCTCCCGATGAAACAGCCTCGCCCAAAGAAAAGATGGCTTACAAGCTGCAAACCGAGATTGGCAAAGCCATCTATCGTCTGCGAAAATGTACCGTCGAACCTGTCATAGGGATCATCAAGGAAATCCTTGGCTTCCGTCAGTTCTCTTTGCGTGGCTTGTGGGCTGCCGCAGGAGAATGGTGCCTGGTATGTCTAGCATTCAATCTAAAGCGCATGCATACCCTGTACCTCGATAAGGGGCTGATTTAGCGCGCCCCAACTCAGACAGAAAGTGGAAAGCTGCCCTTGAAACATGCACTTTTACGCCTGTTTTGTTTTGATCAAAGGTCTTTTTGGTCCTGTAGGACAGTTTGCACCGAGAACTTCACGTTCTCTCCGA
>CAVWEE010000010.1:0-180448 GCA_963753895.1 uncultured Chloroflexia bacterium
CCTTACAGATCACCCAGTTCAACGCAACCTGAGCAGGCGTCTTACCATCGTGCACCCCGCCAATCCGGTTCAATAGGCGGATCAGGGGCTCCACTTTCTCCAGCTTGGCCTTGGTATAGCGATTAGCCCTTATCCCCTGAACCGGATTTTCCACCGTATACTTTCCTGAGAGGATGCCCGAAGCGAGTGGACTGTACGCGATCAGACGGACACCTAGATCACGGCCTGCCTGGATTAGACCGTCCTTCTCAATATGCCGATCCAGCAGGCTGTATTCCACCTGATTGGTCGCCAGCGCCACGCCCTCTGTGGATAACGCATCAAAAGCGCGTTGCATCTGCTCGCGATTATAGTTGGACACGCCAACTGCTTTCGTCAAACCTTCCTGCACTGCTTCCGCCATCGCCTGCATCCACGTTTCAATCGTCACCGGCGGCAGCGGCATGTGGATCTGGTACAGATCAACGCTTGCCACGCCCAGGCGTTTCAGGCTCTTTCGCAATGCCCGCAGCAGCGCCTTTCTGGACAAACGCCACGGCAGCGGCATGAATTTTGTCGCAATCCGCACCGGCTGCTCGACCTCAGTCACAAACCGGCCCAGCATTTCCTCGGAATTCCCCTGACCATACACCTCGGCAGTGTCAAAGAAATTCACCCCGCTGCGAATCACCCAATGAAATGCATCTCGCAGCCCTTTCTCGTCATACCCCCGGCCAAACCCCCAATACAGGCGATCCCCCCATGCCCATGTACCGATGCCCATTTCAACATCACCCAACGGTGAGCTGGAATCCTGCATTTCTGCTTGTGTCCATCAGCCTGATTCGGTTCTACAGTTTCTTCCATGCCAATTATCCTTGATGAAAATATGGGGAGTATTTTTCAATATCATTAGATAGTTCCTGTACTATAGTAGCACATTCTGCCAGGAAAATAACCAGCGTATTACCATGAATTTCCTGTTTTCACCCCAAAAACACCAATAAAATTTTATGGCTACACGAAGTATCTTGAAATATTACATCCAATTTCCCTGATCTTGTTGCCAGGTCGCATCCTCTTTTCCCTTGCCGAAATACTCACCTCACCTTAGAATGGGTACATGTCAAAAAACGTAACCCCCATCCGCCGCCAGTATCTGGATATCAAAAAACAATACCCTGATTCGATCGTATTTCTTCCGTCTCGGTGATTTTTACGAGACCTTTGACAAGGATGCCGAGATCACCTCCCGTGAGCTGGAAATCGTCCTCACCTCGCGGAATGTCGCCAAAGGCGAGCGCATCCCCATGGCAGGCATTCCTTACCATGCCGCCGAGAACTACCTCTCTCGCCTGATCGAGAAAGGCTATCACGTCGCCATCTGCGAGCAGATCGGCCCCGCCCCGAAAAAAGGCCTCGTGGAGCGTAAGGTCGTCCGTGTGGTCACCCCCGGAACGATTGACGAACCCGGCCTTCTGCGCGGTGATCACAACAATTATCTTGTCAGTGTGTACATTGAGGACAAAAAAGCTGGCATCGCCTACGCCGACATTACCACTGGAGAATTCGCCGCCACCGAACTGCGCGGCGAAGAAATCGGGCACCTCGTCCGAGGGGAGATCATGCGTCTTCACCCGGCAGAGATCCTCGCCCCGGAAGACCTGCATCTCAACGGCGATCTACCCGGCCACATCAGCCCCTGGCCGGACTGGCGTTATGAACGCAGCCGCTGCGAGCAGGCTCTCAAAACCCATTTCGAAGTTGCCGCTCTGGATGGCTTTGGCCTCACACACATGAACCTCGCCATCCGCGCTGCTGGCGCAGCTCTGCAATACATCGAAGAATCCCAACCTGCCGCCCGCAAACTGCTCACCTCACTGTCCACGTACAGCCTGAATGACTTCATGACCCTTGACGCCGTGACGCGCCGCAACCTGGAACTCACCGAGACAATACGTCATGGCGAGGTGCGCGGCTCCTTGCTACACATCCTCGACCAGACCGTCTCACCCATGGGCAAACGCCTCATGCGGCAGTGGGTCAGCAAACCTCTCTTGGATATCAACATCATCAGCGCCCGTCAGGACGCCGTTACCTACCTGCTTGACCATGGCATCCTTCGTGCCGAATTGCGCGATTCCCTCGGCGACCTCGCCGACCTGGAACGTCTCACCAACCGCGTCATCTCCGGCAATGCCCTGCCGCGTGATCTGGACGCTATCCGATACACCTTGCAAGTCCTACCCGGTATCAAAACCATGCTGGCAGATGAACAAAGCCCACTGCAAGACGTACTCAAAGACCTGCATCTCTGCGCCAGTGAGCTTTCTCTTCTGCAATCCGCCATCGCGGATGAGCCGCCTGCAACGCTCCAAAAAACTGGCAGCATACGTTCGGGTTTCTCCCCTGAACTTGATCAGGTCTACGAATCTTCCCGCCACGCCCGCCAATGGATCGCCAACCTCGAAGCTGTTGAGCGCAAGCGTACTGGCATCAAGAACCTCAAAGTCGGCTACAACAAAGTCTTTGGCTATTACATCGAGATCACCCGCTCCAACACGGACCAGGCTCCGTGCGGACTACATCCGCAAGCAGACCCTGGTCAATGCCGAGCGATATATCACCCCTGAAATGAAAGAATACGAAGCACTGGTGCTCAATGCCGAGGAGCGCATCCGTGAGATCGAAGGCCGTGTCTTCCGCGATGTGTGCAGCCAATTTGCCAGTGGCAGCAGCTATGTACTCAAGACCGCTCGCTGTCTGGCCCAACTGGATACGCTGGCTGCCCTGGCGGAAACCGCCGCCATCAATGCCTACGTGCGTCCCCAGCTCTGCTCAGACGACACCACCCTTGACATCCGCGATGGCCGCCACCCGGTGGTTGAGCACTATCTGAAGGACACCCGCTTTGTCACCAACGACGCGCATTTTTACGATGGCGAAGTGGTCCGCATCATTACCGGCCCCAACATGAGCGGTAAAAGCACCTTCCTGCGCCAGGTGGCCCTGATCGTCCTCATGGCGCAGATGGGCAGCTTCGTACCCGCAGCATCAGCCACCATCGGTCTCGTCGACCGCATCTTCACCCGCATCGGCGCGCAGGACGAGATCCACACCGGTCAATCCACCTTCATGGTCGAGATGATCGAGACTGCCAACATCCTCAACCACGCCACCGAGCGCAGCCTGCTCATCCTGGACGAGATCGGCCGCGGCACCAGCACCTATGACGGCGTTTCCATTGCCTGGGCCACGGTGGAGTATGTCCACAATCATCCTGGGTTACATGCCCGCACCCTTTTTGCCACCCACTACCATGAACTTACCCAGTTGAGCGATTTGTTGCCCGGTGTGCGCAATTACAACGTGGCCGTCACCGAATCCGAAGGCAAGGTCGTATTCCTCCACAAGATCGTCCCAGGCGGCTCTGACCGCTCCTACGGCATCCATGTGGCCCAACTGGCCGGGATGCCCCATCCCGTCATCCAGCGCGCCTCTCAGATCCTGCAGCAGTTGGAAAGCTCCTCCGGCACGGCCGTCAATATCAACCCAATTGCCTCTGCCCAGCTTGCCCTTTTCCCGGAGACCAATCCCCTGCTGGAAGAACTCGGCGAACTGGACGTCAACACTCTCTCCCCCATCGAAGCTCTCAACAAACTCTACGAATGGCAAAAACAATTCGGCGAGAAATAGTTCTGCTTATTTGAATCAAAACGGCGGATGTTATCCAATTACAGATAACATCCGCCGTTTTTCTGCAGGATTTCAATTAGGGCGTAGTCAAATTCTGCCTTTTATTAAAAACAAATTAAACATTTCAGATCATAGATTATCTCGCCAGCCAAACCCCGTCATAACTCGCCAGTTCAATTCGCAAACGCCCACCTTCAATCTCATATTTCCCGCCATGGATCAAATCTTTGACACTACCATCTTTCCATCCCACCGCATCCACCGGAACCTCCGCCTGCATGGGCTTATCACTGGCATTCAGCGCCACCAGCACAGTTTCGTCGCCAGCCTGACGGGAAAACGCATACCCGCGCTGACCTTCATCCACCCACACCCGCTGATAATCACCGGTCTGGATCGCTTTGGATGCCTTGCGCAGTCTAATCAGTTTCTTGACCAGATCCCGCAGCCCCATCGCCCAGTCTTTTTCATCCCACGGGAAGGTTCGGCGGCTGTCCGGGTCTTTATCACCCTCCAACCCTACCTCGTCGCCATAGTAAAACGCCGGAAGTCCGGGGTAAGCAGTCAGGAACGTAAATGCCAGGGCAACGCGATTCAAGTCACCATCCAGATACGTTCGTACACGCTTCGTGTCATGCGTTCCCAGCGTGTTATACATCACAAGAATATGCTCCCAGGGATAAGCCCTCATAACATGTTCAATACGGTCAACGAATTGAGTAATACCATTGCGCCACTTGAGCAAATCCAGCACCGCATCCCGCACTGGATAATTCATCAGACCGTCAAAATGGCCGCTGCCCACCCAGCGCGGGTCAATTTCCCATATCTCGCCGATTAGGGCTGCTTCCGGGTTAGCCTCACGTACCACCCGCCGGAAATCCGCCCAGAAGACATCATCATCGATTTCGTTGGGCACATCCAGCCGCCAGCCATCTATTCCTTGTTCGATCCAGTACCGCGCTACACCCAGCAGATACTGACGCACTTCGGGATTATCGGTATTGAATTTCGGCAGGCTCTTGATATTCCACCACGCCAGATAATCCTCAGCTTCGCCCGGTGAGAAAGCATCAATCGGGAAACGCTTCACATGGAACCAGTCTTTATAAGGCGAATGTTCCTGATTTTCCAGGAGATCATTGAAAGCGAAGAATCCACGCCCGCAGTGATTAAAAACCCCGTCCAGGATCAAACGCATCCCGCGGCTATGCACATCATCCAGCAGCGCCCGCAAATCTTCCATCGTACCCAGTTTCGGGTCAATGCGGTAATAATCCGTTGTGTGATAGCGGTGCGGTGCAGCCGATTGGAAAATCGGATTGAGATAGATCGTGTTTGCACCCAGGTCCTGTATATAATCCAGTTTGCGTTGAATCCCCCGCAGGTCACCGCCAAAATAACTGTATAGAGATGGCAGATTGGACCAGGATTGCACATTGGACGGGTCATTCGCTTCATCGCCATTGGCAAATCGATCTGGGAAGATCTGATAAAACACAGCTCCTGTCAACCAGCCGGGGATGCGCTCAATTTGTTCGTCTACTTTGTGGGAAGCTTCCAATACCGTTAATGATTTCTCCAAAATAAGTTTTTATTGCTGCCTATTTCAATCGCGCCAGCAACTCTTCCGGCTTTTGAGCGAATGTATCAATAGGCATATCCCCATTTGTCAGGGAGGTCAATGTATCGGTCAACAGTCGATTTACCGGCGTGGCGACCCCTGTCTTTTCGCCAAACCGTACCACCGCGCCATTTAAATACTCCACTTCGCTTTTGCCGCGCCCGCTGTACAGGTCGATATGGAATGACGGCATTTTGTCCCCTCGTCCTTTGCCAATCGCGGGCTGCAAAAGCGGTGTGCTGATAAAGTTCGGTAAATAACGGATCACACCTGCCATCAAATTCACTGGCGTCCCGGGCAGATCACACACCGGAATGTGCAAAGCCTTCATCACGCGCAGCGCTTCCCGCTCCATTGCCAATTCAAGGCGGCACAGGCCGGGATGTGCATAAATTTCAGTGGGCGACATATCCAGAATCGCCGAAGTTGCATTTGCCCACAAATTGGTCAGCAGCTTTGACCACTTCATACTATCCGCCCGGGCATATTTGACTGCATTTAACCCAGCCGCATCCAGCACACTCACCAGCGGTGCGGCCAAAAGATGTGTCTCAGCCACGCCAATTCCGCGCAGCCGATCGAGCACAATATCTCCGGCGCCTTTGCGTCCGACTGCACTGGTCAGCGTTCCAGGGATAACTTTATCCTCTCCAAGCACCTTTTCCAAAGACTTCTCATTTTCAACGCCGTTCTGGAATGATAGAAATGGCGGTAAAGCTACCGCATAGGGCCGCAGCATATCCATCAATGCTGGCGTATCATATGACTTCACTGCCAGCACGCCAACGTCAAATGGTCCGCGCGTCAATGCTTCATCCACAGAAGAAACGATCTGCAATTCGCGCACACATTGTTCATTTCCATCAATATTCAGACACAAACCTGTTTCACGCAGGGATTTGGTTACTTCTGGACGTTCCAGAAAAACAACGGATTGGCCGGACAACGCCAGACTGCCACCGATATACGTGCCAATCGCACCGGCACCAATGACCATGAATTTCATTTCAGGGAGTGATTCTTCGCGGCATCTTATTCCTTACGTTCATCGATAACCCAGTGCCGCGCACCATTCAGGAAAACTTTTCCAGGCATAGGTTTCTTTCCAGACGGTTGAACTTCATCCAGCACCAGCCAGCCATCCCGTGCAGCAACTGCCGGCATTTTTGCTATCTTTCCTCGTTGTCCTGGCCGTAATCCCAAAGCCGGAACAACATGAGCTTGATGGACTTTCAATCGGCCGCCATCCCAGTCCAGGTAGGTGCCCGGCCAGGGAAAAAATGCTCGCACCTTGCGTTCACACGCTTCAGCCGTCCATGACAAATCCAGCTCGCCTTCTTCCTTTTTGATCATCGGGGCATAGGTAGCCAAAGCATCATCCTGTGCTTGCGGATCAATTTCCCCTGCCAGATACTGCGGCAGCACTTCCACCAATAATTCAGCGCCAAGCTCTGCCAGACGCATCGTCAACGATTCGCCGGTATCATCCGGCAGAATATCCAGTTCACGCATTGCCAACACCGGGCCGGTATCCAGGCCAGCCTCCATACGCATGATCGATACACCGCTTTGTTCATCGCCATGCAAAATCGACGCCTGGATAGGAGAAGCCCCTCGCCAGCGTGGCAGCAAGGAGGCATGCACATTGATACAGCCAAAATTTGGCAGGTCAAGCACATTCTGTCTGAGGATTTTGCCATACGCAGCAACAACAATCACATCCGGCGCCCAAGCCGGTCAATTGCGCGAAAACCTCATCACTTTTCAATCGTGGGGGTTGAATAACAGGGATCCCCAGTTTTTCTGCCTGCACTTTCACAGGCGGAGGGGCCAGCTTCCGCCCCCTACCCGCTGGCTTGTCCGGCTGCGTAACCACACCAACGACAGAATACTGCGCCGCCAATCCCGTCAATGAGGGAATGGAAAATTCCGGAGAACCCATGAAAACAATTCTTACCATAATAAAACCGATTTTAACACACCTTTAAGGTAATAAGAGGAAATTTTCCGTGAATTTACAGGTCACCTCACTTCGGAATTTAACCCAAATCTAACCCTAAACCTCAATTTATGTTGTAGAATGAATAAAGATAAACATCAATATAAATAATTGGAGGACACTATGTCAGAAAACTTTATCCCCGAATCAGAAATTACCGATGATGATCGCATGTGGGCAATGCTTGCCTATATTTTCTCCCCTATCATCCCCATCATCATCCTGCTCATGGATGACAAGAAAGACCGCCCCTTCATCAAGGCCCACAACGTGCAGGCATTGATCTGGGGTGCAGCAATGAACATTATCGCCGGTATCCTCTCATTCATCCTTGTCGGCTGCGTTCTGTGGGTTGCATATATCATCATAACCATCATCTGGGCAGTCAAAGCCAACAAAGGCGAACTGGTTGAAATTCCTGTTATCACAAACTTTGTCAAGAATCAGGGCTGGGCATAACCCCCTCCCCATCTATGGATTACACATAAAAAAACAGAGCGGGCTCACCCGCTCTGTTTTTTTATGTTGCTAGAACTCAATTGCGAATTTGCCATTCTTGTACAGCAGATCGCCATCCACCCAGATTTCTCCGCCGTCACGCAAATCGCAGATCATATCCCAGTGGATAGGCGCTTTATTTTTGCTGCCCGTTTCCGGATACCCGGCGCCAACAGCCATGTGGAAACTGCCCCCGATCTTCTCATCAAATAGAATTTGCCCGGTGAATTTATCAATGCCCTCATTTGTGCCAATCGCAAATTCACCCAGATAGCGTGAACTCTCGCTTGTATTTAACATTTGCAGTAAAAATTCCTCATTTTTTTCTGCGGTAGCCTTCACTACCCGACCTTTTTCAAACCACAACTCTACTCCCGTGACTTCATGGCCTTGATAAATTGCAGGATAAGAATAGCGCACATGGCCTTCCACACTGTCTT
This sequence comes from uncultured Chloroflexia bacterium, assembly GCA_963753895.1. Lineage (GTDB taxonomy): Bacteria > Chloroflexota > Anaerolineae > Anaerolineales > Anaerolineaceae > SMBSF63. Next base: position 8,237 of record CAVWEE010000010.1, read on the forward strand.
CCACCGGTCCGGTGAATACTTCGCCGTCCGGCACATTTTTGTGGCAATCACAGTTGATGAACTTCCTTCCGTCAATGCTCAATCGTAAATCAGTGTCAGGTCCAGTCACATGAACGTCCTTCTTACCTTTCAGCCAATTTACGATTTTTTCCTGCTGAGCAGACACGGACTTCCAATACCCAATGGGATCTTCCAGGTCAGGCATACAGGCCTTGAAAACGAAGTCCTCATATTCTTCCAGGCTCATCTCAGCATCCTGGGCATATGCATTCGTCGGAAAAATGGTGATGCTCCAATTCATCTCACCGGCAGCAGACCTGCGCAGATATACTTCACTCAGTTTTCCGCGTCCAATCTGGTATTTTCCCATCTTTCCCGAATCAACTGTCGTCAGAGCCTTTGTATTCCTGTCACCCTTGATGCGGATCATGGAATCAAAGGTTTCCATGATGTGTTTTTGAATGGTTGACGGGTTTTGCAATTGTTCATCTGAAGAGTTATCCAGCCAGGTGCGAATTTCCCAGGGCATTTCCACCAACAGAAAAGGTTCCGCCCCTGTGCGCAACACCCGCCCGTACACTTCTTTCAACAATGAAGATGCAACATCCGGACCCCAGACCAAAACCTTCTGTCCGGGTTTTACATCCACAGAATAATCGACCAGCAATTCAGCCAGCTTTCCAATACGGGGATCAACCATGTGAATTCAACTCTCCTTGCATAATTTTTTCAGGTACGCTTTTTAACAAAGCAATTATAGTCCACATTTTCCACTGGGATTTTCCGCCAGTCAATCCATTTTGCCAGAATACATCTTGACCCTATTCCCGCCACAAGCTACAATATAAATGTGTTAACCGGAATAGACATAGAGACTGGCAACGCTTTCCTTAATTGCGAACCCGAACTGGGATTTTTATGTTCCAGTGTGCTTGTTGTCTACCTGAACAACACAACTAACCGATTATTGTGGCAAAAACGCCGGGATGATCTCCATTTCATCACGGTGTTTTAATTTTCCCAGGAGCGTAAACATGCACGATCATCTCTTTCATGGTTCCTTATCCGAGCTTGATCCCAAATTATATGAATTAACCCAGTTGGAAGCTGAACGACAATACCGCCGCCTGATCCTAATTCCCAGCGAAAGTTCTGCCCCCCTGGCAGTGAGGGAAGCCCTTGGTTCTGCTTTCCAGAATCTGTATGCCGAGGGATATCCCGGCGAAGCCATGCGCTGGATGACCGAAGACGAGATCCTCGATTACCCCGCCCGCCTGGCATACATCCGCCGGTACAGCGACCCGCGCTACTACAAAGGTGTCGAATATGCCGACATCGTCGAATCCCTCGCCCGCCGGCGCTGCGCAGAAACATTTGCGACAGACGAAGTCCCCGCTGACAAGCTGTATATCAACGTACAGGCCCTTTCAGGCGCTCCGGCAAACAACGCCGTCTATCACGCGCTCATTCAACCCGGTGACACCATTCTGGGAATGAACCTCCTCCACGGCGGGCACCTCTCTCACGGCTCCCCTGTCAACCGCTCTGGCAAAATTTACAATGCTATCCATTACAAAGTAGATCCCGAAACCGAGCAACTGGATTATGATGCCATTCAAGCCCTGGCCCAGGAATACAAACCCAAGATCATCGTTGCCGGTTATTCCTCCTATCCCTGGGTGCCGGACTGGAAACGCTTCCGAGAAATCGCCGATTCTGTTGGCGCTTACTTCATGGCCGATATTTCTCACATTGCCGGTATGGTTGCAGCGAAAGTGATCCCTTCTCCTGTGGGCCATGCGCATGTGATTACTTTTACGACCCACAAAACGCTTACTGGTCCGCGTGGCGCCTGCATTATTACTCAGAACAATACCCTTTCGCGCAAGATTGACCGCGCCGTATTCCCCGGCGAGCAGGGCGGCCCGCATATCCATGCTATCGCTGCTTTGGCGCTGACCTTCAAACTGACCCAATCACCGGATTTTCATGCTCTGCAAAACCAGATTGTTAAAAATTGCAAAGTCCTCACCGACCGTCTCATAGAACGTGGCCTCCGCATCTCCTTTGGCGGCACCGACACACACCTGGGCAACATAGACTGCCGCTCCATCACAGGTCCAGACGGCACCCCGCTCTCCGGGGATATGGCCGCCCGCATCCTCGATATTGCCGGCATCGTCGCCAATCGCAACACCATCCCCGGTGACCGCTCTGCCCTGCGCGCGATGGGTGTCCGTTATGGTACCCCCTGGATGACCCAGCGCGGTCTCGGCGAAGAAGAAATGATGGAAGTGGGCGATATTATCGCTGATATCCTGTTGTCAACTACTCCTTATAAGGTCAAATCACGCAGAGGCTTTGCCCTGCGTGCCAAGGTGGATTTCGATATTCTCGAAAAAGCAAAGATCCGTGTGCGCGAATTGGCTGCTGCTGGCGCCGTTGACGCGCCGTTCAAGAGCCACGGTTACCCACATTTCTTCTACCTGGATGACAAACCGAAATCCAAAGAAAAATGGACCGCCCTGGAATTGAGCTCCCGCAGTGTTTACCATTCCGGCAATTACCAATTTGCCGGTGACAATGCCAAATCGCTTCAGCCTGGTAAATCCATTTACCACTTTGTCTTCTATGCGTTTTCAAGCGATGTCGAAGCCCTCAAAGTCGGCGATAGCCAGCGCACCAGCCTGTGCACGCCTCACGAAGTCATCGAGGGCGTCCTCACTTATGTCGGACCAGGCGCATATCAGTTCAGCCTGCCCACAGACAAGGCAGTTTTGGCTGCCACCTGGCTGCGGGACATTTCCGATGGCTATGTTAAATTTGACGCCGACCTGACCCGTCGCCTGCCTGGCCCCGTCACCATCCGCGAATCCGATGCCGCCCCAATAACCGAAGCGGATGGGAAGATGTGCGATTTAACCAAACCTTATTACATTTGCCGCAATAATGGCACCGGTGAAGCATTGCCGGAATTCGAATGGGTGGAACCTGCAGATCCGCCATTAAAGCGTACGCCGCTGTATGATGTACACAAGGAACTTGGCGCACGCATCATTCCCTTTGCCGGATGGGAAATGCCAGTCTGGTATACCTCAGTCGTCGAAGAACACCTTGCCACCCGCCAGGCTGCCGGCCTGTTTGATATCGCCCACATGGGCGTTTATCAATGCGAAGGGCCAGAGGCAGCCAGCTTCCTGGACTGCGTCTGCGCCAACGATATCAATTCACTGGGCATCGGCGAATCCTGTTACACCCACATGCTCGATCCCCACGCGAATGTGATTGACGATCTCATGGTTTACCGCCGTGACCAGAACGTTTTCCTGATTGTGGTCAACGCCTCCAATGATGATAAGAACTGGGCGTGGCTGACCGCTGTCCACGCAGGGAAAGTGATGGTAGATACCGACCACCCCTGGGTGCGCGCTTTTGGCCGCAATGCTATCCTGCGAAATCTGCGCGACAGCAAGGAAGGTGCAGACATGCGCGTCGGCATTGCCCTCCAGGGACGCCGCTCGCGCGACATCCTGCTCTCCCTCGGGTGCAGCGAAGATGATCTCGCCAATATCAAGCGTCTCACCCGAACCCGTCTGTGTGAAGCAGTTGTTGGCGGATTTGACTTAATCGTCTCTCGCACCGGATATACTGGCGAGAAAATGGCATTTGAACTGTTCATCCACCCCGACCAGGCTGCTGCCCTGTGGAAAGCCCTCCTGAAAGCTGGAGAACCTTTGGGTCTTAAATCCTGCGGCCTCGGCGCACGCGACTCCCTGCGCACCGAAGCTGGTCTCCCGTTGTACGGGCATGAAATGAGTGGCGAACTGGGCCTCGGCGTTGGCGAAGCCGGATTTGGTGCCTATGTCAAAGTATACAAGCCCTGGTTTATTGGACGAAAAGCTTTTCTGGAACGCCAGAGCGCGCAAAAAGAAGAAGTCATTCGCTTCCGATTTGAAGAAAAAGGCGTGCGCATGGCCCACCTCGGGGACCCGGTCCTCGACAAAAAAGGGCGCACAATTGGCACGGTCACAAGCTGCGCTGTTGACAGCGATGGATTCCTCACCGGACAGGCGTGTCTGCAAATGAAATATACCGACGAAGGTACGCAGATCTTTGTATTTCAAAGCGCTTCAAGCAAGACCTCAAAAGCCCCCGCCGATCTTACCATTGGCGATCGTGTTTCGCTGCCAGATGCAGCTCTCGTCCTTGCTCGGTTTCCGAAATTAGCATAATCAATTCAGGCGGTCAGGATATCCTGTCCGCCTCTATTTTTTCAAAAAAGATTTTCAGGAGAAAAACATGCAAACCCTTTGGGATCACCGTTACGCACAACGCACGCATTACATGTCAAGTTCAGTGATTCGGGAATTGCTGAAGCTCACCAACGATCCCGAAATTATCTCCTTCGCAGGCGGTCTTCCTGCTCCTTCCGTTTTCCCCGTCGAAGCATTCCAGAAAGCCGCTACAAAAGTATTGGAAGAAAACGGATCGATCGCCTTGCAATACGGTTCAACAGAAGGTCATTTGCCCCTGCGTGAATGGATTGTCGATTACAGCGCCGAGGCAGGCATCAATATCAATACCGATAATGTGATGATCTCTTCAGGCTCACAGCAGGGATTGGATTTGATTGGCCGGGTTTTTATCAATCCGGGAGATTGCATCCTCGTTGAAGCCCCTACTTATCTGGGCGCCCTGCAGGCATGGAACACATATCAGGCAGATTTTGTATCTGTGGAATCCGATGAATATGGCATGAAAATCGATGCGCTGGAAGACGCTTTGCGAGTCGGCCCCAAATTCATCTACGTATTGCCAAATTTCCAAAACCCGACCGGGCGCACCATGTCATTGGAGCGCCGCAAGAAAGTTGTCGAACTTGCGCAGCAGTACGGTGTCCCCATTGTTGAAGATGATCCTTATGGAAAACTGCGCTTTGAAGGAGAACATTTGCCCAGCGTCGTGTCTCTGGACAGTGCCTGTACAGATGTTGAATGCAAATTCCCCTATGCAGGGAATGTCATCTATCTCAGCACCTTTTCAAAGATCCTCGCCCCCGGGATTAGACTGGCATGGATCATTGCTCCCGAAAATGTGATCAGTATGCTTGTCAAAGCCAAACAAGGTGCTGACCTGAATACAGCCCGCTTCACCCAAATGACAGCCACAGAAGTCTGCAAACACGGCTTCATTGACAAGCATGTTGAAGTTATCAAAGCTGTCTATCTGGAGCGAAGAAATACCATGTTGGACTGCCTGGATGAACACATGCCAGAGGGTGTGACATGGAACAAACCCGAAGGTGGACTATTCCTCTGGATGACCCTTCCCGAACACATTGACACAACAGAATTGCTCCAGAAAGCCCTCAAAGAAAAAGTGGCTTTCATCCCGGGAGCACCTTTCTTCCCTTGTGGAGGCGGAACAAACAACATGCGCCTAAATTTCTCTTTCTCCAAACCTGAATTGATCAATGAAGGCATTGCCCGTCTTGGACGTGTTCTCAAGCGAGAAATGTAAGTACCAGTTTGGGTGCACCAACTCATCTAATACAAAACAGCCCCGCTTGGAAGCGGAGCTGTTTTTCTTCTGGCACGATTTATTCCGACGCTTTGTCTCCCCATAATTTAAATTTCTTAATATTCGACCCGCCATAAAACTCCTTGAGCAGGGAATTATCCGGCACAAGTTCCATATCCATAGGCAGGAACCACTCCAGCAACGCCAGCAGACGCTTGGCTTCCACATGCGCTGGCGTGCCATACGGCACCTGCCGCAAAATCGGCTCTGCAAACGGCTTCAATACTGCCAGCTCATACGCCAGCGCCGAGTTAAACATCTCATCTGCATTATTCTGATATGGGAAAATATTGCGTTTTTCCCCGCGGCGAACCGATTCCCATTGACCAATTGTCTGGCTGGCAGAATACCCACGCTCGCGCGCATCCCGCACAATCCGCCGGATCAATCGTGTATCCGTAGTAGAAATCCGGTTCTGCCTGTCCAGATTCAATTGGGTTAACGCCGAAATGTAGATCCGGAAAATGCGATCCTTTGGGACACCCGCAATCAGATTCGGGTTCAAACCGTGAATGCCTTCCAGAATGATCAACTGATCTGATGACAATTTGACCACTTCACCCGGCTCGCTCAACCCGGACTTGAAATTGTAATGCAGCAACTGCACTTCTTCGCCAGCCATCATCTGCTGCAAATGCTCGCCCAGTGCCTTTGTGTTCAGCGCTTTTAATGATTCATAATCATATTTACCGTCAGCGCCTTTTGGTGTCTTTGTTCGGTCAACAAAATAATTATCCATCTCCAGCGCAAACGGAGATATCCCCTGGGCCAGCAATTGCACAGCCAGCCGCTTTGAAAATGTCGTCTTTCCGGAGGAAGAAGGGCCAGCGATCACAATGATTGACTTTTCCGGGCGTTCCACAATCCTGCGCGCAATTTCAGCGATACGCATTTCATGCAGTGCTTCCGACACCAGCACGACACCCCGGATTCGGTCTTCCTCGATGGCTTCATTCAGACCGCCGATACTGTCAATCCCCAGGCGGGTAAGCCAATTGCCGTACTCGCGAAAAGTACCGATCAGGCGCAGTGATTCTGGCGCGGGCTGAATCTCGGTGGGCCAATGACGGCGGGGGAAGCGCAGAATGAACCCTTCTTCCATTGGCGAAAGCGCAAACCAGCGCATGTAACCAGTCGAAACCACCATATACCCATGATGATAATCACGATGCTCTGCCAATTCATACATCATCAAATGTGGTTTTTGACGGTATTTCAACAAACGCACTTTGTCCGTCTGTCCTTTTCCTTCAAAATACGCTACTGCTTCATCCAGTGGAATCTGTCGCCGGTGAATTGGCAAATCGGCCTCAACCAGCTTGTTCATATGATCTTCAAGCCGCTTTAATTCGTCCGCATCCAATGGTTCTCTGCCCATCACCTGACAATAGAAACCGCCTGAAGAAACAGAATGATCAACTGTCAAATCACCATCTTGAAACAGCTCCTCATAAGCGGCTTCCAGCAAATAGATCAGCGACCGCCTGTAGATGCGCGCCCCATCCGCATCAGCCATCCCGATCGGTTTTACCTGGGCTTCCATGGTGATCGGATAGCTCAATTCACGCAGCCCTCCGTTAATGATCGCCCCAACAATCTGCTGTTCCTCCCAGTTCGGCAGCGATTTCAGGAATTCTTCCACCTTCGCGCCTCGCGGTCCGGTCAGCACCTGGCCGTCCGGCAGAAAAATATCCACCATCTCACTTGGCGCGGTTTTCATTTCAACAGCTTTATTCTGGTTCATAGATTACACCCCGGTATCTTATGGTATGTTCCCCGCAATCCTTTTTCACATGAGCGGGAAAGTATTATATCAGGAACCACAATCCCGTACAAATTCCTGGTAATGCTTATGAATGGTTTCCATAAACTTCATATCGCGGGTTGACGCGCCGCAGCAACCTGTACGCATAGGGCTCGAAGCCAAAACTGGGCCAATGCTCTGCAGCTAATGGATTTGTTGTCCGCCAATCCGTGGTCATCACTTTATATCCCTGACGCGAGGCCATGTTCATAACATGCAACAACAATGCTCTGCCAATTCCCCGCCCGCGATAATCCGAATGGGTTGCGGCAACCGAAAAATGTGCTGCTTCGGGAATACCAAACAAATTGGATGACTCGATGTCCTCTGGATAGATCACCACAAAAGACACAATCCGCTCCCCATCCAGCGCGATCCATGTTATCGCTTCTGGGTCTGTAGCCAGTTCCGCATAACCCTGTTGAATTTTCGCCAGATGTTCTGCCGGCACTGGCTCCCATACCGGCGCAAGATTATAATGCCCCCCAATCCAGTCCGCGCAGTGACGCATCCCCTCTGCGTCTGAAGGGATAACCTCACGCATCACGATTCCCTCTGGTAATTCAGGCTCTGGCTGAATGTCAGGGATTGCCGCTACCGCATAAGCCTGCTCTTTGCCAAAACTGAGCGAGAACCCCGCCTCCAGCCATTCCTGCATCGCCGGAATAATCAGATAATGATTCAATACATCATCGTTCACCCATTGTTCACCAGCCGCAGCATATAGATGTGTAAATTCTTTGTTCACTGCTGGCATTTTCAAAGCGATCCCGCCGAACGGCACCATCACATGTCGTCCAAAGAATGGGTTATTACTATAAACTCCCGCCAGGTATCCGCTCACCTGATCTCCTTGCATCATTACCACACCCCGGCATTCCTCTTTTGCCACCAACTCAACAAGGAAGTTCTTGGCAACACCCACTTCGCCAATCCGCTTTGCCAGTTGCGGGTACATCTCCATCCATGCGGAATATTGCCCGGCCAACAACCCCGCAGCTTGCTCAACATGTTGCGTTTCAAACCGTACAATTTCCATGCGTTACTCCATATCCCAATTTTCCCACCCCTGATGTAAACTATCCTTTATAATTCTAGTCGAAAAGGAGAAAACCTCTATGCCCCCTGCTGAATGGCGACTGCTATTATCCGGCCCTGCTGAAGGTCCTTATAACATGGCGCTTGACGAAGCCATCCTGCAATGTGTCGGTGAACAACTTTCTCCACCCACCTTGCGGTTATACGCCTGGGATCCCCCATGCCTTTCCCTCGGTTTCTCCCAACCAATCACAGACATTGATCTACCCGTCCTGGAGGAAAATGGCTGGCAGATCTGCCGCCGGCCCACTGGCGGGCGTGCCATCCTTCACACAGATGAACTGACCTACGCCATCATCGGCCCCACTGACGAACCCCTCCTTCGCGGCGGCGTACTGGAAAGCTACCAGCGCATCGCTGCTGCCCTGCAAACCACCTTGATTGGCCTCGGTCTTCAAGCCAGAGCGGACAAGGAATATGACCTCCCTGCCGGGACACAATCCCAGGCAGCCGTCTGTTTTGAAGCTCCATCAAATTATGAGATCACCGTACAGGGAAAGAAGATCTTCGGCAGCGCACAGGCCCGCAAAGCACACGCTGTACTGCAACACGGCTCACTGCCCCTCTACGGTGATTTAACACGCATAACCACTGCCATAAAGCATCCTGATAAGAAAAGCCGTGAAATCGCCGCTCAACGCCTTCTGGAACATGCTGCGACAGTGGAGATGTTTCTTCATACCAAAATCACCTGGCAAATGGCTGCGGACACCTTTATCGAAGCGTTTCAAAACACGTTGAAGATCAATCTACGTTCTGGTGACCTTACTGACGAAGAAATCGGCCGTGCGAAAATATTGCTGAATGAAAAACACACTGCCCCACAATGGATTTCAAAAACCTGATTTTCAATTATTCAGCTTCATGCACAAAGATCACTTCGTCATAACCCAGGCTGCGGAATAAGCGCTCCATATATGCCTCGCCGTTAATATCGGCCTGTTCCAATATCCCGTCCCCCATTGCAGCTTTCAGGATTTCCTGTTCGGCCACCTGCCGCGCCTGTGTTTCCAGATTGGTGTCGCTCTGCCGCAAAATTCCTGTATCCCGGTCATAAACGTAGGACTGGTCATTATTCAAAGTTGCTACAAAAATTTCAGGCTCAGGCAAATTCACATACAACGCACCATCCTCCAGCCACAAATCCTGCGTCGTCATTTTTCCCAGATCAATCCCTGCAATCACGGTGCCGTGCGCTACAAACAGCAGCTTATCCCCAAACAGGAAATCAAGCTGCCCCTGCGCGATTTCGGCAGTGATCACTTTCTCTACAGAATACTGAATACTCTCCAACCTTGCCAGCGAACGCACCTCATGGATAATTGTTACCGGATCCGGGATAATGGTCGGTGTTGGGTGAAGCAATTGCGCCACCTCCGTCTTTACCTGTGCATTCGCTTCCGCAATGGGCGCTATCGCAGCTTCTGTCGTATTCGAAATTAATTGTCGCATCAGATAAGGTATGCCGATGAACAGGCCGACGATCAAGATGATTGCCAGGGCCAGGATAAACACGCCTGTTGTATTTTTCTTCATGAAATTCTCCTTCTCACAAATAATGAATAATGCCATGCTTCGATTATTCGATTATACTTCACGGTCGTATGAAATTTATATGTCTCTCCATGAAAAACATTTGTCCACGCCCTGATTGACAAATCCCTTTTCCCTAGTTACAATCGAAAAATGTTTAATAAGATAATCAAATTCATATTCCGTCTCACCAGTCTGTGTGCGATGCTGGCAGTCCTTATTTTTGGATTTCCCGTAGTGCTCACCCGCATATTTACCTGCTGCCGTATTTTTTCCGTCGCAGACAGCCCTGATGCTCCTATTGCCATCGTTTTTGGTGCCGGCCTAAACTATGACGGGACACCCACTGCAGTACTGCGGGACAGGGTGTCCACTGCCGCCGACCTCTATTTTGAAGGTAAAGTGCGAAAATTGCTCATGACAGGTGACAATCGCTTTCTCGACTATAACGAACCAGGCGGCATGTATGAATACGCCGTTGAATTAGGCGTTCCTGAGGAAGATATCATCCTCGACTACGGTGGGCGCCGCACCTACGACAGCTGTTACCGTGCCAAGGTCATCTTCGGAGTTACCGACGCCATCCTTGTCACCCAGCAGTACCACCTGCCGCGGGCGCTCTTCCTCTGCAGCCAGCTGGACATCCATTCCACTGGGGTTGTCGCCGAAAAGCTGCCCTATCCGCGCCGGTCCATGCTGGTCTGGAAAGCCCGTGAAATCGCCGCCACCCTCGTTTCGCTGCGCGATGGCTGGCTGAAACCCCTTCCCCCCGTTCTCGGAGATCCCGAACCCATCATTTTTGAAAAGTAAAAAGATACCGCACGATACTTGAGTTGAACTATTCATTGACTGGCTTCCGCGCATTTCAAGGGTTAGGACAGGGTACGCTTCTTGCACATCTGTCTTTCACCCAGTTATCCCGTCTGGATACAAGGTTCAGGTATAATTTCATAAAACCCCACGGGAGGAAGAATAATATGGATCGCAGTCAGGCATTACAAATCGTCGAAGAGTATGTTAAAAATCGCGGCCTCATCAACCACATGCTGTGTGTTGAAGCTGCTATGCGTTGGTACGCCGAAAAACTGGACCAGGACATTGAAAAATGGGGACTGGCTGGCTTACTGCATGATTTTGATTGGGAAATTCACCCAACGCTGGAAGAGCACCCTACTGCTGGCGCCCCAATCCTGCGGGAACGCGGCGTTTCAGAAGAGATCGTCCAGGCCATTCTCAGCCACGGCATCGAAACCGGCGTCCCGCGTAACACCCTCATGCGAAAAGCTCTCTATGCCTGCGATGAAATCACCGGCCTCATCACCGCCGTCGCCCTCGTGCGCCCTTCCAAATCACTCTATGACCTGAAAGCCAAATCAGTCAAGAAGAAGTGGAAAGACCGTTCTTTCGCTGCCGGGGCCAACCGCGAAGAAATTCTCGAAGGTGTTGAAGGTTTTGAAGTGGAACTCTGGGAACATACGACCAATGTCATATCGGCTATGCGCAACATTGCCCCTGAAATTGGTCTGGCTGGTAATCTTTCACCAGATGGTATACCACTCGACGCGTAATCACTACATCCCCCTCTAAGGAGAATTATGGAGCTTAAAGGCAAAGGCATGATGATCTGGATCCTTTCCAGATGCGAAAATGGCGACCCCGAAGCGATCGCCAGAACAGCTCAGGCTGCCGGTCTAACCCATGTTCTCATTAAAATCGCCAACGGCACGCGCTCGTTCAATCTCGACCCCAATACCGGCGCTGATCTCGTCGCCCCGGTGGTGCAGTCGCTTAAGGCGCGCGGTATCGCCGCCTGGGGCTGGCATTACGTCTACGGAGACGCCCCCAGATCAGAAGCTGATATCGCCATTCAACGCGTCCGCGAATTGAACCTTGATGGCTATCTGATCGATGCTGAAGGGGAATACAAAGACCCTGGCAAAGATGAGGCCGCCGCAGAATTCATGACCCGTCTCAAAGCAGGTCTGCCTTCCAGCACACCTGTCGGGCTTTCGTCCTATCGTTGGCCGACATACCATCCCGAATTTCCCTGGAAAGAATTCCTGGAAAAATGTGACGTCAACATGCCCCAGGTATACTGGGTCAAAGCCCACAATCCCGCTGACCAGTTGGCCCGGTCTCTGCGCGAATTTCAGGCCCTCACACCTTACCGCCCGTTGATCCCCACCGGTCCGATGTATATCTACGGCAGTTGGGAGCCTACTGCCCAGGAAATTGTCGAATTTCCTCGACAAGACCCGCGCCCTCAACCTGGAAGCTGCCAATTTCTTCGCCTGGTACTATGCCCGCACCATTCTGCAGCCGCTCTGGTCTGCCCTGGCCAACTACCCCTGGCAGCCCTTCCCCAGCCAGCCCGACTTCCCCCAACGCTATATCAACGCCCTCAACACCCGGGATGTCAATCAGGTTATGGCCTTGTATTCTCCCACAGCAACCCACATCACCCCCGCCCGCACCATCCAGGGAGAAGCCGCATTGCGCAGTTGGTATGGCGCATTTTTCAGCCAGTTGCTTGCCCAACGCCACGTTTACTCTTCAGGATTTCTCCGGAGGTGGCACATCCTGGCAATTCTCCTGGTCCGCTTCAGCATCCAATGGCAGCGTAAATGATGGGAAAGACACCCTCGGGATTCTTGACGGGCAAATCACCTATCACTATAGCCAATATACCGTGAAATAAATTTCATCCCGGGGTATCTAATGGTGACAAATCAATCAGTCAAACAGGGGATAAAAATATTCAAAGCCGGTGACAAAGAAAAAGCCCGGCTCATTTTTAAAGATGCCATCCAATCTGACCCAAACGATGAGATGGCCTGGTTTTGGCTTGCCGCAACCTACAAGAATAAATCCAACCAGATCAAATGCCTAAAAAAATTACTTGACCATCAATCCCCACCATCAAGCGGCCAGGGAGCAATTGGCGCGCCTTCTCGGCAAAAAATTGCCGCCGCCAACCGCCAAACCGCAACCTACACCACAATTCAGGTGGCGCAAGAAACACCTCCACCGCTTCCATCACCGCTGGCTGCACCGGAAACACCGTCTGAACCGAAACCGGAAGAAGACCCTTCTGCCGAACCACCCGCGCAATGGAAGAAAGTTGGCCTGGTCGGCTTTGGTATTTTCGGTTTTCTTGCTGTGCTTGTTGGTCTCCTGTTCGGCAATGCCCTGTTTTCAGTCACAGATTTGAACACCCTCTCAGCCAATGGACAGGCAGCACACCAGCCATCATCGCATCCCCCACATCCATTGCGGTCCATACGACACCTACTGCACAAATTGATGCCATTGAAGTGCTTCCACTCGCCGTTACCCCGAATCCGGTGGACAATGCCTCTCCTGCCCCCGTCAAAACCCAGGTACTCCAACCTGCCAACCGCCCCGCCCCTCACGCATGATTTCCCCTGCTTACCGCAAAATACAGAACGTGTTCAGGTGGAAGTGGTCCGCGTTGTCGATGGTGACACGATCGATATCGAATATGACGGCAAACAATACAGCGTCCGATATATCGGCATTGATGCCCCGGAAACATACCCAAAAGAGTATTTCTCCACAGAGGCGACTGAACAAAACAGCGCACTGGTCGAAGGCCAGACTGTCACCCTCGTCAAGGACATCTCAAATACCGATCAGTATGGTCGTCTCTTGCGCTATGTTCTGATGGATGACATTTTCATCAACCAGCTTCTTGTCAGTCAGGGGTATGCTCTCGTCGCCACCTTCCCACCGGACATCGCCTGTGCCGAACTATTTGATGATGCCCAGGAATCTGCCCGTCTGAACAACAAGGGTCTATGGAAAAATATTCCCCGCGACAGCAAAACAGCCACCCCGCTGGCCGCCACATCCACCCCCGCCGTAGAACAAACCTGCCCATTTGGCTGCAAAATTCATTATGCTGGTTGTGACATCAAAGGCAATATCACCCTGGATGCCGAGAAGATCTATCACCTCCCGGGCAGTGAATGGTACGACGGTACGATCATCAACACCAGCAAAGGCGAACGCTGGTTCTGTACCATCGACGAAGCAGAAGATAACGGCTGGCGTGCAGCGCAATAATCGGAATTGCAGATATCGTGGTTTAGATATTTTTGACCCATTAAATCTGGACCCAAAAAATAACAGGCCCTCCAGTTTGGAGAGCCTGTTCATTGTTTCCTCAATCAAATAGTTTTGGCTGTTTCTTCTTCGGTGATTCTGCCGCCTTTGGCTTACTCACCTTCCGGGGGCCAGCCTTCCAGACATCAATGTAATCTTCCTTGATCGTCAGACTGAGAATAGCATCCTTGTCCTTCACTGGCAGCGCTGCCTTACCAACCCGGGCACGTTTCGTCTCTGCCGCATCCCCCACAGCAATCATCCTGGCAGCGGCCTTCTTGAAATGCGCAATGCCATCCTGACCCAGATACTTGCTGCACATCAACCCCGCCAGCTTCGCCGTACCAGACAAACGACAAGCAATCGTCCCCTGTCCATACCGACCCTGTTGCGGGAATTCTGCCTCGGGAATGCGCCACGCAGTACCATCAGAAGCCAGCAGCATCACCATCCCGTCCGGAACAACCTGACTGAATCCAACCACCCGGTCATCATCTTTCAGCTTGATCCCGTTCACCCCGGCAGCCACCAATCCCATTGCGCGCACTTCTTCTTCCTTGAAGCGGATCGCCATACCATTTGCCGTCGCCAGCATCACATCCGCTTCCCCATTGGTAATGGTCACATCCAGCAGCCGGTCCCCCTTATTGATCTTCACCAGGGTAAACATGTCAGATGATACACCAGGCAGATCAACAACAGCGGTCTTTTTGACCATGCCTGATTCGCTCGCCGTCATTACAAAACGCTCATCAGCTTCATCAATCTCACTGCTTCGCGGGATAGTGAACAAAGCGGCTACATTTGCCCCACTGCGGAAAGTAGTTGACTTGTCCAGCGGGCTGCCTTCGGTGAATTTATCCACTTCAGGCAACGAGTCCACATACATGGAAGCAGTCTGTCCATCTTCACCAACAATATACAGGCTTTGGTGAGTATTGCTTCGCACTAAATAAGTTGGGGCATCTTTTCCACTCACCCGTGACAAATTGTCATCACCAATTCTGCCAATCAACCCATCCTGGGTAATCCCCACCCACACATTTTGTACAGGTGTCAGGTCAGAGGCCGTCAACAGGTTTTGCGCCGATTCGCCTTCAGCAAGATTCACGATCTGCGTTCGCCGCGCATCACCATACTGCTCCTTGGCTTCCACCAATTCAGCCTCAATCACCTTGCGGATCTTTGTCGGCGAAGCCAGCAACGATTGCAATTCCTTGATCAATCGCAGCAGACCGGTATGTTCTTGCTCAATTTTCTTTCTTTCCAGCGAAGCAAGCCTGCGCAAAGGCATATCCAGAATGGCCTGCGCCTGTACTGTGCTCAGTTTAAATCGCGACATTAGCTTTTTATGCGCAATTTCCACCGTTGAGGATTTGCGGATCAGGGCAATCACTTCATCCAGGTACTTCAGAGCCACCAACAAACCTTCCAGCAAATGGGCACGCTCTTTAGCTTTCGCCAGATCATACTCACTTCGCCGCTGGACAACTTCCAGTCTATGTTCCAGATACACCCGCAAAGCCTGTTTGATCGACAGCAGCCGCGGCTCTCCGCCCACCAATGCCAGCAGCGAGATCGAGAACGTCGATTGCAGTGGTGTCCGGCGATAAAGCGAGCGCAGCACCTGTTCACTGTCCGCCGTGCTTTTTAACTCAATGACAATGCGCATCCCCTGACGGTCCGATTCATCCCGCAAGTCCGAGATCTCAAATTCACCATCTTTTGAATCGCGCACCAGTGAAGCAATTTTTTCAATCAGACTGGCTTTATTGGTCATATAGGGTAATTCGGTAATGATCAACCGTGTTTTTCCACGGGCCATTTCCTCCAAATGCACCCGGCCGCGCACCGTCACCCGGCCTCTGCCTTTGCCATATGCTTCCAATAACGAGATTTTCCCCTCTTCCTGAACAATAATGCCCCCGGTCGGGAAATCCGGTCCCTGAATAAATCCCATCAACTCGCTGATTGTGATATTGTCATATTTGTTCCAGCGGTTGATCATATAGATCAATGCATCAATCACTTCCCCCAGGTTGTGGGGCGGGATACTGGTTGCCATGCCCACAGCAATACCTGTGGCACCATTCACCAACAAATTTGGGATCGATGCTGGCAGAACTTCAGGTTCATTGATCGTATCGTCATAATTGCGCGCGTAATCAACCGTATTCTTCTCGATCTGCGCCAATGATTCCATCGCAAAAGGCAGCAGCCGCGCCTCGGTATACCGCATGGCCGCCGGCGGGTCACCATCAATGCTGCCGAAATTTCCCTGTCCATCCACCAGCGGATAGCGAATCGAGAAATCCTGTGCCATTCTGGCCATCGCTTCATAGACAGCCATATCGCCATGCGGATGGTATTTGCCCAGCACATCACCCACAATTCTGGCAGATTTTTTAAACGTAGAATTGGGACGGATGCCCATATCGTACATCGCGTACAGAATACGGCGCTGAACAGGTTTCAACCCATCCCGTGCGTCAGGCAGCGCCCGCGCAACGATAACACTCATCGCATAATCCAGATAAGATTGCCGCATTTCTGAATCGATATCGACCATACTTACTTTGCCAATTTCCATGCAAATACTCCTGATCAAAAGTAATAATAGAAATCTTGTACCATAATCATAAGAAGAAATCGCCTCTCCGTCAACCCGTCCAGCAAATTTGGGTGATGAGGAACATGTTCTTCGTTTCTCACGACCTGCTTGCACAAGAAAATAAAAAACCGGAGGGCGATTAACCCTCCGGTCAGTTCAGGCAAACAGGGAATTAATCCTCGCCTTTTACTTCTGCGGTTTCCGTTGCTTCAGGCGTATCACCGCCCTCTGCCAACTCCGCCTCAACAGCCAGTTCCGCTTCTCCAGCTACAACCAGTTCTTCGGTCCCATCTGCAGCAGCTTCTTCAGCCTCTGGCTCTTCTTCAGGGACTTCATCAAAGCGTCCATGTTCAAAACCAGTACCAGCCGGGATCAACTTACCGATGATCACATTCTCTTTCAGACCAAACAGCGGGTCTTCCTTCGATTCAATGGCAGCGCCAGCCAACACCTTGATTGTGTGTTGGAAGGAAGATGCCGAGAGGAACGAATTGGTGTTCAGGGAAGCCTTTGTCACACCCAGCAGCACTTCCACGAAGCGGGCAGGTTTCTTGCCTTCCTGCATTGCTTTTTCATTGATATCGCGCAGAACCAGGCGATCCACCAGATCCATCGGCAGCAATTTTGTTTCGCCAGGATTGATGATCTGGGTCTTGCTCAGCATCTTGCGGATGATCACTTCAAAATGCTTGTCATGAATGTTCTGTCCCTGGGCGCGGTACACTTTCTGAATTTCAGAAAGCAGATACAGCTCGCAGGCATCACGTCCATTGATCCCAAGAATTGTATGCGGGTTCAAGGAACCTTCGGTCAGCGGTTGACCGGCTTCAACATAATCGCCTTCATCCACCATCAGGCGCGAGGTCGAAGGAATATCATACTCTTCAGACTCGCTCTGCTCATAAGAAATGACAACTTTCCGGTCTTCAATACGCACACGTCCAGCATGCTGCGCGGTGATCGTCGCGTCATCTTTCACAGCTACTACATCACCAGCTTCCGCACTGCCTTCGTCTGCAAGTTCAATCGTCCATTCTTCGGGCACTTCATACTCATCCGAAACCATCTCACTGCTCTCCACGCGGATCACGCGTTGATCGCTGTAGCGGTCATTTTGAATGATACTCACTTTGCCAGATATCGCAGTAATCACAGCCTCACCTTTCGGTGCGCGCCGGGCTTCAAAAAGCTCTTCAACACGGGGCAAACCAGTGGTAATATCACCACCAGCTGCCACACCACCGGTGTGGAACGTACGCAGGGTCAACTGCGTGCCAGGCTCACCAATCGACTGGGCGGCCACAATACCAACTGCAGCGCCCTGTTTCACAATTTCGCCGCGGCCAAGGTCCATCCCATAGCAGGCTGCGCAAACACCGTGCATCAATTCACAGGTCAATGGTGATCGCACTTTAATATCCTCGATGCCAGAAACATCAAGGCGTCGGGCGTGGTCATGATCGATCATCTCGTCGCGTTCGATCAGAACTTCGCCGGTTTCGGGGTCAATCACTCGTTCTGCAGCCAGACGGCCATATAGCCGTGAGGCCATCGATTGGCGGGCAATATTTTCTGAGCGGCGGATATAAATACCATCCGTTGTACCGCAATCATCTTCGTTGATGATAATATCCTGGGCAACATCCACCAGACGGCGGGTCAGATAACCAGCATTCGCTGTACGCAAAGCCGTATCTGCCAGGCCTTTCCGGGCACCGTGCGTGGAAATAAAGTATTCCAGCGCAGTCAAGCCTTCACGGAAGTTCGACTGAATCGGCAGGCGGATAATACGACCGGCCGGGTCAGCCATCAGACCGCGCATACCAGCAAGCTGTGAAATCGGGCCGAAGCCACCTTTCGTCGCGCCGGAATTTGCCATCGTCGCAAGATTGCCATTCGGGTCCATATTCTCACGCACCTTCTTGGCAACATCTTTGGTCGTGTTCTGCCAGATCTCGATCACGCGTTCATTTCGTTCCTGGTCGGTCAAAAGACCACGGCGGAATGAACGGTTCACATTCTCAACATCCTGCGTTGACTGTTCCAGAATGCTTCTTTTTCTTCTGGGAATGGTAATGTCAGCAACAGCGATCGTTGCACCGGAGCGCATGGCATAATGGAAACCAATATCCTTGATCTTGTCAGCCACATCGGTGGTAACCGTCGAGCCGCAAATCTCATATACATCACCAATCAGGTCTTTCACACCGCCTTTGTCCAGCGGCCAATCAACAAACTGGACTTCTTCTGGCATAATGCGGTTAAACAGTACCCGACCAACAGTCGTTTCCATGATCTTGTCAACAGGTTTGGCAAGGCGATTGAATTTTTCGTCATACCAGGTGGTCACACGCACTTTGATCTTGGCGTGAATATCAAGCTGTTCAAGCTGATATGCCAATTCAACTTCGTCAAGGCTGGCAAAAATTCTGCCGTCGCCCTTATGCTTCAAGTCATTAGCTGATCGTCAGATAATACACACCCAGTACCATGTCCTTGGAAGGACTGATGATCGGTTCGCCATCTGCCGGCTTGAGCAGGTTCTGGGAAGAGAGCATCAAATTTCGGGCTTCCCAAACCGCTTTCTGCGAAAGCGGCACATGCACAGCCATCTGATCACCATCAAAGTCAGCATTGAAAGCTGTTGTCACCAGCGGGTGAAGCTGAATAGCACTGCCCTCGATCAGGGTCGGCTCAAAAGCCTGAATACCCAGGCGATGCAGCGTTGGTGCACGGTTCAGCAGCACAGGGCGCTCTTTAATCACCTCTTCCAGCACTTCCCACACCTCAGGGCGATTGCGCTCAATAAAGCGGCGGGCACCCTTCACGTTGGCGGCGTACTGGTTTGAAACCAGGCGGGAAATGACAAACGGCCGGTACAGTTCCAGTGCCATTGCCTTTGGCAAACCACACTGGTACAGTTTCAAAGTCGGGCCAACCACAATCACCGAACGGCCGGAGTAATCCACACGCTTACCGAGCAGGTTGCGGCGGAACCGACCTTTCTTCCCTTTCAGCATATCGCTCAGCGATTTCAACTCACGGCGACCACGGCGGGAAAGCGCCTTGCCGCGCTGCGAATTGTCAATCAATGAGTCAACAGCTTCCTGGAGCATACGTTTTTCATTACGAACAATCACATCCGGCGCACCCAACTCCAACAATCGCTTCAAGCGATTGTTGCGGTTGATCACGCGACGGTACAGGTCATTCAAATCTGAGGTCGCAAAGCGGCCGCCGTCCAACTGCACCATCGGGCGCAGATCAGGCGGAATTACCGGAAGCACAGTCAGAATCATCCACTCAGGATGATTGTCAGAACGGCGGAAAGCCTCAACAACCTTCAATCGGTTGGTGGCTTTCTTTCGCTTCTGCTTGCTTTTGGTGGTGCGCACTTCTGTCCACAAATCTTCCGAAAGCTGATCCAGATCAAGGCGGCGTAAAATATCATAGAATGCCTCAGCACCCATGTCTGCGCGGAAAACCTGACCCCAGCGCGATTTCAGCTCACGATAACGGCTCTCGCTCAAGAAAGTGAACGGGCGCAGTTCATAAAGCTCCTCACGCAATTGCGAGGATTTGCCGTGCGCGGCTTCTTTATGATCTTCCATCTGATTATTCAAGCCCTGGATCTTCAAATCTGATTCAGCGCGGGCTTTCTCAATCGCCATATCCAGCTCGGCAACTTCGCGTTCCAGATCTTGCTTGAACTCATCTTCAATTTCATTCAAACGCTGTTTTACCACAGTCTGCACTTCACTGATATGAGAGTTGGCAACTTCCTCGCCAGCTTTCACGATCACAGTTTCAGCTGCTTCAAACACAATATCCTTGCGTTTCTTGCTGCCCAGCGATTCCTGAAGCGTCGCTTCCAGCCGCTGGCCTTCCTTCATCACAGGCTCCAGCTTCGCTGCAATCTGTTCATCTGCCCGTGATTTGATCTCGTCTTTCTGCTGTTGCAGCTCGCCGACCTTCTGATCACGGATTTCCTGAACAGCATTTATCTGTTCCTTGACCTTATCAAGAATGTTTTGGTCCGAAGAGGAAATATCCTCGTCCAAACGCTTCAGGGCTTTTTCCCGGGCTTCTTCATCAACAAAAGTGACAATATACTGGGCAAAATAAAGCACCCGATCCAGGTTGCGGCGGGAAATGTCCAGCAACAATCCAAGATAGGAAGGAATTCGCCGGGTGTACCAAATATGGGCAACGGGCGAAGCAAGGTCAATGTGACCCATACGTTCACGGCGCACCGCAGAGCGGGTAACTTCAACGCCGCATTTATCACAGACAATGCCTTTATATCGCGGGTTTTTATATTTTCCGCAATAGCACTGCCAGTCTCGTGTCGGCCCAAAAATAGCCTCACAGAAAAGACCATCTTTTTCAGGGCGCAAACGCCGATAGTTAATTGTTTCCGGTTTTAAAACTTCACCGTACGACCAACTGCGAATTTTCTCCGGTGATGCCAGACTAATTCGTAATGCTACCAATCCCTTAGTTTCCACTAAAAAATCCTCCTGAAGAGAACATCGAGAACAACCCGAACAAAGCGCATGAGACCTCTTCCCAGGCGCTTATTTCAAGAGCGATTGACCTCATTTATAATTTGCATACAAACTAGTATTATAGCACACAATTTCTTGTTTTTCGTAGCATTTCCCACCAAAATGTCATCAATTTCCCCATTTCCTGCCCCGTTAACGGGGAGAGATTATACCATATCAAAGGTTTCCCTAAACATCCAGTTCGAAATCCAGTCCACCTATCGGATTTTGCTTCAAGGGGATATCGATATTGAATGTTGTTCCTACCCCTAATTGGCTTTTCACGCCCACTTCGCCGCCGTGTCGCTCAATGATCGACTTGACAATTGCCAGGCCCAGACCAGTACCACGCTGCTGATATGCTTCCCGCCTTGTGCTGCGATAGAACTTCTCAAACATATGCGGCAGATCAAGCGGTGCAATACCAATCCCCGTATCCTGGACTTCAAAATCAATGTAATCGCCTTTTTGCCGGATACTGATGGTTACTTTGCCGCCTTCATTGGAATATTTGATCGCATTTTCTGCCAGATTGAACAAAGCCTGTTTCAGCAATGCCGGATCTGCTTCAACCTGAATATCCTTTGCGATAGCGCTCTCAACGGAAAAATCAATTTTCTTCTGCAAGGCATTCGGTTGAAGCTCTGTCACCACTTCATCAACACCAAGGATAATGATACACCGGTTCAATCTTCAAACCAATCCCAGCATCAATGCGTCCCAGGTCCAGCAGGTTATTTACCAGCCGCTTCATACTTTCCACCCCCTGCATAATCTTGCCAGTATAGTCCTTCTGCTGCGCGTTCAGATCACCAACCATTTCCAGCATGGTTGCATATCCTCTCACCAGGGTCAATGGTGAACGCAGATCATGACTGACAGTGGAAACAAACTCGGACTTAAGCGAATCCAGTTCCTTGTAATGCGTAATATCCCGCAGAATACAAATCCTGCCCACGGTCTTTTCATCTGCAATAATGGATGCCACACTGGCAAAATAGATCTTTCCCGTTAGAGAGCTTGATCTCCTTTGAAGTGAATTTGCCGCTCACCGGGGAAAGGATCAAATCCACCAGATCAGGAATTCCAACCGCCTTCTCAATCAATGTGCCCGGTTTCTGAGACTTCCAGCAAGCCCGGCGTCTCATCGCCGCCGGATTCAACATCAATAAGCGCAGCTTCTCATCAATCACCAGAATCGGATCCGGAGTTGAAGTAACCACCGCCTCCAGGCGGCGGCGGCCAATCTCAGCCGTTGCATATAAATGCGCATTGGAAGCGGCCAGATATGCCTGCCCCGCCAGCGTGCTCAGAAAATTCAACTGTGTTTCACTGAAATGCTGAGGGCGCTCAAACGCCACCCAGAAAGCACCATAATAATCCTCCCCTTTGCCTAAAGGCAGCGCCACGATCGAACCAGGCACCGGTGCTCCCGATGGATAATTAAAGATCCGTGCTCTGGCAGCATTTGGCACAGTCAGGATTACCTGCCGCTGCATCAGCTCAAAGATCGATTCGTCCAGATATTTGTAAGCATTGGCAGATGGCCCATTTCCATAAGCAGTCAACCGCTCCCCGAATCTCCCAGGGAAATGGTTTGCTTCAACACAACCCGTGCCATCACCGCCCCATTGATCAAGGCAGCATCCAGCACCGGTGAGATGGCATCTGTCATTTCCAGACTGGCGGCTACTCCCTGGCTGACGGACAGCAAATGCCGCAGCTCGCCCATGCGTGCCCGCAAACTGACCCGCATCGCCTCAAAAGCCTTGCCAAATTGTCCCACCTCATCTTCGCCTTCAATGTGCAGATCATGATCCAGTCTCCCTTGGCGATCAAAGTGGCTTCACCAGCCAGATTCTCCAGGGACAGGGTCACATTTCGCAAGCTGATGCGAATGATCATAAACGTCACAACCATCAGGAACAATCAAAATCAACAACAGCGGGATGGAAATATCCAGCGCAAGCTGCTGTGCAGCTTCACCGGGAATGACCAGCAGGACCGCCCATGGCGTGCCTTTGGCGGGTTCGTAATAGGCAAATTGCCGGGTATTTTGGAAAGATAAGTCCGCCGTCAATTCGCCCGATGGAGGGATTTCGCCCGTATAATCTGTCATCACCATGGCATGGAATCGTATGGTAAACACCCTCCCCTGCTCGTCAAGGATCATGCCCTCCCCATTCAAATCCTCCAGCGTGGACATTGCCTTGATTGCCGGCTGTGTAAAGGGATTACTGAGCATATCTGTCCTCCAACCAGAACCCCTTTGACCACATTTGCATCGGCCGATATCCATCACGGCAGCCATAAAAGACACCTGCGCTGAATTGGAATCATCCAACGGAGGCGATCGTATATGTTTGCACCAGCACCCCGTTCAACGCCAGTTGGATCCCGGCCACTTCTTCAGCCGACAGTCGCAAAGCCTGTACTTGGGTTTCAGGATATCCCGTGACAGGATTGCCATTCAGAGTCAAAAAGATACAACTGCCGGAAATACGGGATCGTCCGCAAGCGGGCGGCAAGTTCTTCCTCCACCTGACCTGACGAATGGCAAGCAGATCATCATCTGCCAGGGTCAAAATCAAATTTTGCCCGGTTTCCAGAAAATACGGCATACTCTCTGCCGCTACTTTTGCCGTGCTGGACAACCGGTCTTCCAGCAGGTTTTTCGCTGCCTGACCAGCCACCAGCCAATCGCCAATCAGCAGCGTCAAAAACATGACCACACCCAGCGGCAGCACACGGAAAACAAATCGTCGTTGCAAACTGGATTTAATCGGTGAAGGCACCAGAGGACCTTTACGCCCCCAGTCCTTCGGCCGTACGGCATAGACAAGTTCACCGATCCCTCCGGCAATAACCGCTTCGCCGAAAGCGGATCAACATGATGACCCATGTTTGCGTCAGGGAATAATCCAGTCGCACAGCCAGTGAGCCGCGCACTGCAAAGAAATACGTAAAGATATATACCGGTGAGAAGATACCCGCTGCAAAAATGGCGGCACCCAATGGGTGTCGCAATAACCCATAAAACCGTTGCCGGTATCGCTGCCGGACAAATATGCTGTAAAGAAATGCCAAACCGGCCATCTCCAACGGGGTGAACATGCTGTGCGTTCCCCACGCAGAAAGCATGATCCCGCAAATCAAGCCCAGCACGGTGGCAGGCAGCAAGCCAACCAGACCGCCAGCCAAAACCCATGGAACTGCTGAAAAGAACACGATGATCGGGGGAACCACCTCTAAAGGCAGACCGGGAATTGGCATTGCATTTTCAATATTCAGCGGCAACCCAAAAAACAAGGTGACAACGGGCACCAGCATAGCCAGCACAGCAATGATCAACCATTTCCTGCCCGAAGGTTTGCTGTCTGCGGGTTCCTGCCAACGCCAAACAGCCCAGATCAACACCCCCAGAAAACAGAACAACCCCAGCCATCCAATCCATTCGGATGGTGGGTCAATATATGGCCGCTCAGCTAGTATTTTGAAAATTTCTTGAAGACCCATATCGTTTTCCCGGTAAATATTAAAATAAAGAGGTATCCAAATTGATTATAGCACCGGCCATGCTTCAAGGCGGATAAAAACGCACAATAATTACGCTGCACAAAATTCAACCCTTGGTATATTACTGTTTGGGCAATGCCGCCTGCCGGTTGAACCGCCGCCATGCCATTGAATATGCGGCACGCTGCCTTTCCGGCGGCACCTGACGTGCTTTCTCCAGCCACACTTCTTCTGCCAGACGCGCTTCCCTAAAACATTTCCCGGCGTGTTCCTTCCGCTCATAGGCATCAGCATCCATCAATGCATCAGTTTCCCGCAGGAATTTTTCCTCCAGCTCATCCCGTTCACTGCGATAGGCGGCCAATCTGCTTCAAACGCCCGCAGCACCTCGCGGTGCAGCATCTCGTGCTGCCAGAACAGACTCGCCTCGTCATAGCTGCCTGTTGGCAATGCCCCAACATCCGGTACCGCATCTACCCACATCGGTTTGAAAATGCCCGTGCAAGGGGCTGCTGTGCCGGTCAACCAGTGCGTACACAATCCATCTGGTTGCAATTTTGATACCATTGAACCAACCGTCTGGCTGCCGCGGATCGGCCCCAACGAAGCGTGCATACACACCACCGAACCGGTCAGCCCGCGGTCAGCACGTAGGGAACGTCGGCATCGCCATGCGACCGCAGAATAGCTATCATATCCTCCACCATCAACGATCCTTTGCGTGCCTGCAGGGCATCCATAGTGCAAGCCTGTCGTCGACGGCCATCGGCAAATGTGGAATACAGGAAATCAGAATAACATCGGCTGAAGCTGAATTTCTCCCCACGCTTATACCAACCCTTGTCCTGCGCAAACGGGATCAAATCAGCCGAGGCCATATCCCAGTCATCATCAATTGTCAGCGCATTGGAAATACTGCCCACATCGCGCACCTTTTGTGCTGCCCACTGCCGGCCGGCTGTTTCCAGCACCCAGGCTTCCGTCCATCCGCCACGATATAGCTGTTGTGATAATACAGTTTATGCGCAAATCCGCAGTTCCCGCCCTGCCCATATACTTCCAGCAGACGGATCAGGGTATGCAACGCGCTTTCGGCTGTCCTGGATCGCTCCAGCGCCAAACGTATGAAGTCCATCCCGATCAATCCTGGTTCTTTGTCATACACCACTTTAGTGAAAACGGCCTCATTGCCAATCGTCACCCCATGTTCATTTGTGCCCATCTCTGCACCCCATATCCAGAAAGGCTTTGCCAGCAAGAGCGGCATACGTTTCTTCAACTTGCGGGAGGGTAATGTAGGTACATTTTACTTCCTCCCCCAACACATGCCGCGCTGCCGGCACAAACAACAATTCGTGAGCCTCATTTGGCTCACGATCACTGTTTTTTGCAAACAATACGGCACCATCTACTTGTGGAATTTCCGACAGCAACCAGCGTATCACACATGGTACCCTCACTTGCAAGCAAGTATCACATTGCACCCTGATCTTTCACTTGGCACACCGGGTGCAAAGACAATCCCCCACCAAATGATTGATTATTCCAACAACGCTTTAACTTCCTCAAAGACTTCGTCGATATCCTTCTCATCCGTGTTAACGATCACAGCATCATCTGCCGGGCACAATGGCGCAATTGCACGCGTGGAATCAATCCTGTCTCTGCGCACCACAGAGTCGAGAATATCCTCATACGATGCCTCAGCCCCGCGGTCAACCAATTCTGCATACCGTCTTCTGGCGCGCTCTTCAGCAGATGCATCCAGATAGATTTTCAGATCAGCATCCGGCAGAACCACCGTCCCAATGTCTCGCCCTACCATCACCATCGCACCGCGCTCACCAATCCGCCGCTGCTGTTCAGTCATCGCCTGGCGCACACCCTGATAAGTCGAAACCTGAGAAACATTTTGATTCACTTCTGTTGTACGGATTTCCCAGGAAACATCCACGCCATCCACAAAAACATCATTCTGACGCCCATCCGATTTGCCTGGCGGGCGCACATCAATCTGCACCTCTTCTGCCAGCTTGCTCACGGCCGTCTCATCCTCAACAGACCCCAGGCGCTGCAAGCCGCCCAGGTAACCGCACGATACATGACACCGGTGTCAAAATACATATATCCAATAAAATCTGCCAGCTTTTCAGCCAGAGTTGATTTTCCAGATGCGGCCGGGCCGTCAATGGCAATCTTGTCCGGGATTTTCATCATTCAATAATACCTGCTCAATTCCTTAAATCATTTATTCCTGGTTTTCAACTGCCGGCGCACTGGATCCCCATCGGGAACAAATCAGAACGCGCCCACAACACAATCCGGTTTTCCTGCAGCACCACTTCCCGGAAATTGACCCACCCCATCCACTCGGGACGCAGCAATAATGACCAGGCCGGGGATTGCTGCAAAATAAAATCCTGACCCGGTATAAGCTGCTGCCAGACCCAGTTCTTGCTGCGCAGGGGTGATGATTATTGCAGGCTGGGCATCACCCGGCAGCGTGTCAACAAAACGCGCGTTTTCCACATCGCGCAGCATCCATTCCAGCGATTGTGACTGTACGCCCAACACGGTCACTTCTCCCCGCGTCCGTTCCCCTGTATATTGTTCAGAAAGATCACCCACCGTTTTTTCGAATCAGGTCAGCATCCGTCGCATAAGGTCCCGTCAGCCACAACTCTGCTTCGGGGTGCGGTCCCATCCCGGTGGCATGCCAGCTTGCCGAGAAGGTATACAGCAACAGCTACCGCCCCAAACCCCCACACAAAGCCAGACTTCGCCGCCGAAGGCGACCAGCCCCAGCCCACCAGCAGCACCAGCAGAGCAATCACAGCCACTGTTGCCGCCAGACGAATATAACGCAACTGTAACTCCGCCTCCGACAAACACCGGTATTGAGACACTCACCACATTCATCCAGGCCAGGATGAACAATACCGATGATTCCCAACTGCCAGCAAGGACAGCGATCCATCGCGGTTCCGGCTCCGATTCCAGCCAGCATGTAGCCATCCTCGCGCCGCAAGCCCCAACAACGGGATCATCACCCAGACCAGATCAATTTCCTGCCTGGCTGGATAAGTCATCACCAGCAGAAAGGCAAGCAGCCCCCAATTGCGAAGAAAACGATCGACATCATTGCCATGCTTCCCAATCGCGCGCCATCCCCCACACACCCAAAGATCAAACCCAGACTTCATATGCCAGCAAGGCAACAAAAACCCGCTGCAAAGAAACTGCCGAAGCTCGTCCCCCACCCGCCGAAATACGCCGGCAGACTGGCCACCGCCCCGCCAATCCCACCGGGGCAATAAAAAACAAGGTGCCGATCAGCACAAAGCAGGCCGCAAACCAGGCCAATGATTTTTTCCAGGCAAAACCCTGCAAACCCTGCATAACCCTGGCAAATCCAGATCGTCTTCCAGACGTTTATTTCGCAACAGCAGCCAAACCCCTGCCCCTGCCAGCGCCAGCAGCCCCGGCCACAGGTCTGGCCCGCTTAGTAACCGACAGCGCCAGAAATACACCAGACCATTCGGGCTGCCTTTTTTCTGACAAAAATACCAAACAGCAGCAGGGAAGCCGCCGCGATCATCAGGCTGTCCACCTGGCGGAAGCCGCAACCAGCGCCGGGTCAACTGCCAGGAACAACGCAAACAGCAGCCCGGCCTTCCTGCCAAGCTGCTCCCGCAGGAGGAAAGGCATCCCCACCAACAGGCTGCCAAACAATGCAGGCAGCAGCCGCGCCAAAAACGCCGACGACTGGAACAGATAAAACAGACCTCCGGTCAACACCACATAACCGGATTGCGCACCAAATGAAACTGTCTCTCCTCTTGCCAGCGCCAATGCCCGCAATGCAAGATCAGCTTCCGCATCAGAAAGCGGATTCTGCCCAAGGCGAAGCAAACGAACTGCCAGTGCCAGAAGAATAATCGCCAGATAAAGACCGCTCTCGGCCGTCCATTTTTTATTTCTCATACGTCCTTGCCTCATTATTGTATGGGTGCAGCCGGAGCCAACAGATACGCTGGAACCTCATAAATGACCGTGCTTCCCTCAGAGAATACGAGGGAAAGGTGCTGGTTGAATTTTTCGTTATACACCTTATATTTACCGCGCTCCATATTTCCAACCACAACATACCGCACATTATATCGGGTTAGCAGGAATCTTTGTATCTTCCCAGCGGCTGGATTGATATATCGTTTCTATATCCGCTTCACGCGACCCCATTTCCACTGCCCCGCCTCGCCACTGGCTTTCATGCCCGGGCCAGCCCAGTACATTCGGCAGGCCGGAATAAGTTGCCATGCGTGCATACCCGCTGTAACTTCCGCCTACCGCTTCCACGATCACCCCGTCCGGGGCCTGACGCAGCCAATAGATCGCTGACAGATCATCCGGGGCATAACTTCCAATATAAGCTGTTCCGTCCAGTGACAGGTCTTTCACGCGGAAATCTCCGGTTTGTGATTTCAATCCCAAAGAAGGGATAAATCAATGCGAAAGCAATCAAAACAACCAACACCACACCCCAAATCGCTTTCCAGCTTTTCTTCAGCTCGCGCCACAGCACCACCGATGCATAAGCCCCAGCAGTCCCCCACAGGATCCACGTCTGGAAGTAGAACTTGAAAATCGTATTCATCCGCGTATTGAACTGGTCCCGCAAATAAATGAACTCAGGGAACACCACCAGCCCCAGCCGAGGAACAGCATCACCAGCACAAAGCCATCAGAAGGCTGTAAAACGCGTTTTATCTTTCTTTGCAGCGCCGCTCGCTTCTCGCAAAATCGCAGGATCAATGCCCAGATCAAAGTCACCAGAACAATCAGTGTCAACCACGCCGCCGGGTTGAACAAATCTGCGCGCCAAGCGCCAAGCAGGATCATCAACCCATCCCCGCCACCCTGCAAAGACATCAACAGATTGGCCCCGCTTTGTAAGCCCGGTAGAATAAGGTGCCAGTTTTGGCATGCCCAACATCGCGCCAGCCAAAACAAAGGAAAACAGCCACAAGCCGCCAATGATCGCCCCTGCCATCTTCAAACCATTCCATAGTTGCTTCCGGCTGCCAGCTTCCAGCCACAGCCACAGCAAATACGCACAAATCGGGATCAATAACGTGCCAAACATCACCCACAAATGCACTCCGCGGGTGAAATACGCCAGACTGGGTAGGAAGCCGCCCGCCTGTGACGAAAACCCGACATAGAAGGGCAAATACATCGCCACACCCAGCACGCCCAGAGTAATGCCTATGCGCATTAATAGCCAGAACAAATCCATGCTCCAGCCTTCCGCCTTCATCCGTTTTAGCACCACCACCACAGCAAACAACCCAACATAGATCGGGAAATCCCACGTGTTCAGGAAGGCCAGCCCGCCCATCGTCAGCACCACCAGCCAGAACTCCGCCTGCCGCGCCCATTGGAACAACGCCAATTCCTGAATTTTTGTGTCTTCTTTATTGATCCAGCGAATGCAACCCACCAGGCAGGGATTCGCCGCCGAAATTGAAAACCGCCCTCGCGGAAGAAATAATTCATCGCCAGGCCAACCGCCAGCAGCACGAACGGCATTGCCAGCACGTGCGGGTGCAAGTCCGCTAAAAGATAGGAGAAGAAAGGAAATTCGTCGATCACTTCTTTGCTGGCGCCGCCCAGGTCATAATCCTGCAAAACGCGTGATGCCCGCCACCACCAGATGCCCCCGTTCCGTTCCGGTATACCGGTGAAAGGCGGCGTCGGCGGATTGACCAATTCCTGAATATCCAGCCAGCGCCAGAATTTTGATTGCCAGGCTCCCGTGCTGTCCTGCTTCCAGAACAAACCAAAAGAATGCATCACTTCCAGAATGCCATCCAGATTACCAAACAGCACCACAAACAGCGGGCCGAATAGCGCACCGCCGACCCTGATCTTGTTATCCTTTGTCTTTTGCCTCTGTCTTGGGCCAGCAAGATTGAAAACAATCCCGTATGCCGAAACAGCCGTCAGCGAAAACCACAGCGCCGAAGCCA
This sequence comes from uncultured Chloroflexia bacterium, assembly GCA_963753895.1. Taxonomy (GTDB): domain Bacteria; phylum Chloroflexota; class Anaerolineae; order Anaerolineales; family Anaerolineaceae; genus SMBSF63. The sequence goes on from CAVWEE010000010.1 coordinate 39,080, forward strand.
GATTAAACGCCACTCCCGGCACGGTGCCGGTCATGCGGATCAGCATGGCAATCATCACATAGCCAAAGTAGTAATACGAAATGGAATACCCTGCCAGCCACGGATCGCGCGGCGGGAAATTAGGGGAACGCAAAATGGCATTGATGAATGCCATTTCCATCGGCTTTTCTGTCCCGGCTACATCAGGATACCCCGAGCGCACATACGTCCAAAGACCAAAAGCAGCCAGGAAAAGCACCTCAACCGTGAAGATCACTTTCCGGTTTGCCGAGATCCAGTCCAGCATTTCCCGCCACTGCCCCCTGCTCACAAGCGCACTCAACAGGACCACCAGTGCCAGCGCAAACAACACACCGCCCGGTGTCATTACCGACAATATGCAGTGATGCCAGCAGCCAGAAAACAAATCCCCACAGCAGCAAACCCAGAGGCTTTGCCAGCGCAAAACCCCGGTCAGGCAAATCTTTCAGCAGCCGGAAGGCAATCGGAAAAGCCAGCCAGCCAACCGCTAACAAAAGTACATACCAGAGCAAAATATCCAGCATAAAAATCAACTCTTTTCGCCAGTGAATTACAATTCGTCGTCAAGAAGAACCTGATAGATGGCGGTATCATCCTGGCTGTAACACGCTTTGCCACAATTCGCCATCCCAGTCTTCAAACTTGTTCAAGCCAGGCCCTGGATAATTCGCTTTTTCCAGTTGCCCTACTACGATATATTGTACATCGTAACGCCGCAGGAAATCTTCCACATCATTCCGGCTGGAGGTTGTATAGAACAGACTGATCGCCTCAACCCGCCGCGTTACCCAATCCGCAGAGACCACACCGCGCTGCTGGCGCTGATGCCAGTTCCAGCCCACCACGCCCGGCAGACCGGTGTTGATCGTCATCCGGCTCCCCCAGCGATACTCAGGGGTATTGCCTTCCACGATCACCGGCGAACCTTCAATATTCTCCAGCATCCATTGAATAGCCTCGTAATCCTGATTGAGGATCAACTCCTCACCCTGGTCATTATAGGTCGCCGTCTGCATATACCGCATTCCGTCCAGCGAATGTGGAGCCAATGCACTCATCCGGTCTGTGGCTTTGTCCACGCCAGCAGTGATCGGGAACAGCATGACAGCAAACACAAGAATGCCCAAAGCCACCCGCCACAAGCGGAATAAAACACTCGTCCAGTTCCGGTACACGGCAGGCAGCATCCAAAACAACGCAGCCGCCGAAGAGACCGCAAACAGGACCCAGGCCTGCAAGTAGAACTTGAAGACCGTGTTCATCCGCCCAATATCGCCTTCCAGCACGAACAATTCCACGAACAGGGTCATGAAGAGACCGCTGCCCACCAGGAACAGCACCAGGCGCTTTTCATCCGTCTGGGTACGTCGCAGGATCAGCAATCCAACCCAAACCATCAATGGCAAGATGATCCAGCCAACAGCCACACCTTCGACAAGCAGCAGGATCACCAGACCAAGGAGGAGGGCAAGCGCTCCATACAGAACACCCGCAAAGCGGCGCAATTCATTCAGGAAGGACACCGGGGTATTGTCCATCCAGTCAATGGTCTCATACACCAGCCAACTGACGATCACGAACAGGAACAATCCCCAATGCACCAGATATGACCCCACAGGGGTATGCTCGTCAATTTTCCAAAGCATGATGCTGTTATAACCAGAACCGAACCAGTCGCCAAACGGCTTGTACAATCCCCAGGTCAGCACCAGCAGCAAAACCAGGCTGCCCGCCAGTGGCAGCAATTTTAATAATGACCGCTCTGATCTCTGTCACCGCCGAAATACACATGCCGCAAGTAGGTATAGACCACAACCCCGCCAGCAATCAGCAGATAGGTTGGGAAATCCCAGGTGTTCGTTGGCCGCAATGCGCCAATCACCAGCGCACCGAAAAAGATGGCAGCCCCGGCCTGCACCCAGGCAGGCAAAACTTCCCTGTCGCTCCCATTTCCATCGCCCTTTCAGAATGGACAAAGCCCACGCCAGCACCAGAATGGTGATTGGCAGCGCAATCATGTGCGCGTGTAAATCCGCATACAGGAAAGTGAAATTCGGGAACTCTGTGATCACCGTGCCCGGAATTGCCCGGCTGGGAATCCAGTACCAGTCTCCCGGAGGATAAGGGAATGGTGTACCGGCTCAGGATACTTGCCGATCCCCTGGAAGAACCACAGCCAGCGCATATAGAAAACGGCATTTTCCACACTGCCGCCCGGTGCGGCAATACGCTGAAAACCCTGCACGATCATCCGCACCGTACCCAGATTACCAAAGATGAGCACCATCAGAGACGCGCTTAGTCCAGCCAGCAGGGGCACCCCGCGACCGGTAGGCAGTTCTTCTTCCTTCTCTTGTGTATCTTCTTCTATCAGGCCAATCTTCTCGGCCATATCTTCCAGCGCATCCTCGAGATCAGGATCAACATCCGGTTCCGACTTTCACGCGTTTGAAGATATTGCCGCCTCCGGCAAACAGATTCCAGCCAATCGAGAATGCTCCCGCTCCCACAGAGGCAAACAACGTCGGCAGGATCAGGTTATAGGCAATCGACGGCTCGATACCCAGCCATTTCACCAGCACGCCCACCACCACAAAGCCGTAGTAGTAATAATTAATGTACCCGCCAGCAAACCACGGGTCATACGGCGGGAAAGTGGTACTCTTCAACACCGCCTGGAAATACGAGAAATCCATCGGTTTTTCGCCGCCCTTGTAGGGATGCCAGATATCGGGATTGGCAATGCGGATCACCAGATCGATCAGGAAGAAACTCAGGAACACAATTTCAGCAACCAGGATCGCGCGCTTTTCGAGATTGCCACATCTCGCGCACATTGAGTTTTTGCTTCCAGAAAAGGACGGCATTCAATACCAACAGGAACACGATCACCACCGTGATCATCGTGCGCGTTACCGCCACCCCTGCTGAACCAGCAATCCAGGTCACATAGGCCAGCAGCAGCATACCTGCCAGACGGCACGAAAGGATAACCCTTATCCGGCAGACCGCCAAATGCCAGCCGCACCAGCGGGATCATTGCCCAGCCCAGCAGAGTAAGCACCACATACCACAGCACCACGCTCAACCCCGGGTATTGGTTATATAATGCATCCCGATTGAATAATTCCGACCACGTTCCACCAGCCTGCTGCTGTGCCCATCGTTCCGCGGGCAGCAGCAAAGTGCCGGGACTGTTTGAAGCCTGCTTCGGAGTCACATGGATCACTGTCGTCAGGTCTATCGCGCCCAACACATCGCGCACATGGCGGGGATCGTAGTCATCTGACTTTTGGAAGATCAACACTTTCGGATGGTCATACACCGTAAAGGCTTCTTCAGCAAATTGTGTATTGATCCGCAGATTTCCCAGATTCGGATCAGACTGTACCACCTTCACCAGCTCAAAACCAAGATTCTCCTCAAACATACCGGGTTCTGCCACACGGTAGCACCACAGAATATCTTCCCCTTCCGGGCAGCCCAGCAGATTGCGGTAATAGGCAGTCGTCAGTGGATATCGTTCCGGTACCCGTGTCGTTGTCCCCCACTGGCGGTTTGAACTGATGAATACAAAATCCGCCTGGTCAAGGCCGCTGGTAAACCGTTCCAGTTTCTCAGCGTTGTCATCCCAGTACATCTCAAAATTCAGTTCGGTGCGATACAAGCCGTTATTGTAATCATACGGGCTGTACCCATACAAACCCACCGGCAGCGGATCATCCCAGGAACTTTCCTTGACCTGTGTGCTGCCATAGAAAGCCACCGCCCCTTCACCTTCCACAAACTCTACTTGCAAAATGTACTGCCGCCCGGGAAGCAATTCCACCAGGGGATCAAATTTCACAGTGTATGCCTCGCCCCGTGGATCATCCACCAGGGGCAGAGGGTTCACCAGATCAGCCTGGCTCAGGATCTGCTCTTCAGCTTCCGGCTGGATCACTTTAAAGCGCAAGCGTTTTCTCACCAGGAGCCTGCTCCCAGTCAATCACCCAGGGCACATATATCTCATTCAGCATTCCGCCGTCTCGGGAATTAAAATGAACTGTATGCGTTGAACCCGGCCCGCAGCACATTCATCGGTTCTGCCAGGGGTTGTTTATACGCCCCTTCCACATCGCTCATCTCCAGCGCCATCGTCCCGGCAAAATCCAGAGTGACACCCTCGTCCGGGCGCAAACGCAGATAATACATTTTCCCTGCGGTAACCTGGACTGGCGCCAGAAAGAAGAATTCCTGTGCTGAACCGCGCTGTTCACTGCCCCAATCAAAAGCATTGGCCAATTGTCCGGAGGCAATGATCGCCGCCCCTTCCTGATCCGTCGATACCATCACATTCAGGTTCACCGGCGTCAGATCCGCCTGCACATTCCGGTTCAAGACATGAGCAAAATACACCCCGGTAAGCTGGCCTGTCTCCTGCGGAGAGAACGCCATCACCATGGGCTGCGAAGGGTCGCCGTATATCCGGCCGTGAAGGATAACGGGAAATTCGCTACCTCGCTCTTCATTGGCTACACGCAAATTTATCGCTGCAGGCACATTCTCATAGATCCACTCACTGGCTTCCACCCGCGTCACCGGCCGCGTCATAAATACGCGTGAAGGCAAACGCCCAGGCAAATGTCGCCGCCAGAATGAGCGCACCCAAAGCAATCACCGCAGCGCGCCGCCATGATTGCCCCTTCGCTTCTCGAATCCTCGCTTCTTCACCCAATCCCACAGAGCAAAAATACCCCAGGCAGCAATGATCGCCAGCATCGGGTACACCGGCAACTGGTAACGCATCGTCGGATTGGCATTGAAAGACTGCCAGGTGAAATAAACCATCGTCCAGCCCCACAAGACAATATGCTTATTCCATTCGCCGCGTCGCACCATGCGCCAGCCCATTGCTAATGAATCCGCTCCAGGCAAGGATGCCCAGCGGCAATCCCAGCCCCCACAGGACCATATTCTGGCCGGAGAACCACAACGGGCGGCGTGCCCACTGCAATGCCGGCGGGAAGTCCACATCGCCGCCGGTCTGGGCAGCAAGCTGTTTCATCGTTTCCACCCAGGCAGGATTAGGCAGCATGCCAAAAAAGCCAGGGCCTTTGAAGGCATACGGCTGGAAAATGCGGAAGGTGATCAAACTCACCAACGCCCCCAGCACCAGGTTGCCCATCACCTTCAATACGTAATCGTCGCGCTGTTCTTCCGGCTGCCGTGAGTACCACACCAGAGCAGCTGCTGGCAGCATCACCGCCGCAACAGCCGCATTGATCTTGGATGCCACCGCCATCCCCAACGCCACCCCAAACAGCATATACAAGCCTGTACTATGCCAGAATTTACCCAGCACATTCCACACAGTTCTCTGTACTTGCTGGATGTCATCAACTTCATCTTCCGCGTTCGTCTCAACCACTTCTGCAGCCGGGGCATCCGCTTTCGTTGCAATATGAACAGCCACATACATGGACAAGACAATAAAGAAATTCGTATAATTGTCGACCACGAAATAATGGGAGATCTGTATCGGCAGCACCGAGAAAGCCGAAAAAGCCGCAGCCAGCAGAGCCAGCCGCTGTCTGCCATACAAACGCAGCGCGATCAAATACACCATCAACACGATCAACAAATCCAGAAGACCCGAAACAGCCCGCCCAATCAGATGTATCTCGCTAAAGCCGGTCTGTCCCAGCCATTCCCCCAGATACCGCACAATGAATATTGGCAGCGTGCCATACACAAAGAACCCATGCCCGCGATTATTGGGGTTGAGACTGGATTCAGCGGTATTGAAATAATCAGAAAGACTTTCAACCGGCGAAATGCCAGTTTCCACCATGGTCAGAAAACGCTCATCAGGATGCAGATGATGGTCCTGGTCCCAATCCAGACCAACAAACCGGAAATAGGCCCCTAAGAGGATAATGCCAATCAGCAGCACACCCCAGACCCACGACTGGTTTCGCTGTGCTGGAGTTATTTCTTGTTCATCTTGTGAAGGTAAATTCATCATATCCTTTACTATCGCAATATCGCTTATTCTGCGATCTCAGGTTCTGGTTCAGGCACAGGTTCAGGGTAATCCACTTCTTCCGGCGGGACAAAGAACATCCAGAAATTCTTGCCGGGGAGCGGATTTTCGTATTTCTCAAACCACCCCGCAGGATAAGTCTCATGCAAGATATCCAGGCTTTCCTGGTCTTCTTCCTTCACCAGGAACAACTTGGCATCTGGATTCGCTAACGTAAGCGGAATTTCTTCCGGCCACAACGCATAATCCTTCTCGGGGAAGCCGGCATTGATCCCAACCAGACGTGTGTCGACCCAATGCGGATAGGGTACCACATACGCCAAATCGCGGTCACCGGATAAATCAGCAAATCCGCGGATCACTCCGCCCATCTGGCTCGTGTTCCACGCCCCGCGCATGAACTGGTCCGCAAATTGATGCAGCGCCAGATCATAATTCTGAACGGCTGCTCCCAGGAACAGCCCAACAGCCAGGATGACCGTGCAAAACCTTCCAAACCAGATTTGGGATTTCTCAAACAACGCGGTCAAAATGCTTTCCATGCCCAATCCGGCGATCAGAAAAATGACGATATACGCCCCGCCAGTCCGGTTCAGTGAAGGATTTTCCTCTGGAAAAGCCAGCGACAGGATCGACGGCAGCATCAACAGCGGCACGGAAATGATCAGCGTCAAGTCCAGCCAGTTGCGCTTGCGGATATACCGCACCAGCAGCATCACCAAACCGATAAAATAAGACGCCGCACTGACCACGCCCAGCGCCGGACGTGTGGGAATGGAATGTACCCAGATACCGCCATTATCCCAGAAAGGCATGATCCATGCTTTCCAGGTGTTATTAAAGAAAATCGCTATTGGTGAACCGGGGAAAGTACGTTCTGTCGTCCCCATCCGCGAGAACGCCCGATAGCCAAACATATCCGGGTCACTGAGCATATACCGGAACAACGGCAGGAAGATCAAAAAGGAAACAAAAGCCAGCGCCAGCAAGCCCATCATCGCTTCCTTGCGCTGCCCTTTAGATTGGGTATGTACCAGATACACCCCAAAAATGATCACGATCACCACTGGCACAATCCGCATTGGACTGTAGCCATGCAATCCCAGTCCCAAAGCAATACCCGCCAGCAAGAAATCATTCCAGCGCGAGCGTTTGAGCCCGCGGATCAGATAATACAAAGTTGGTGCGGTGAACAGAGGATACAGCGCAAACCGCAGCGCCACGCGGGCGATCACATTCGGCCAGTACGCTACTGCCGCCAATGCCACAGCAGCCAAAGCCACCCGTTTATTGCCTACTTCCTTACCCAGCAGATAGATATACGGCAGTGTGAACAGCCCCGCCAGCGCCGTACCGATTTTCAAACTGAGGAACGACAGACCAGTGCCGAAAACCTCACTCACCGCGGCAGTCAGATACATCTGTACTGCTTCGCGTCCCGTATTACGCGGAAAGAATATGGAATGCTGTCCATTGAGCACGTCCATCACATCCATCAATTTTTCAGCATGATCGCTGAACATCTCGCCGGGCACTTGCGCCAGTTGCACAAAACGGAAATACACCGCCACCAGCGCCACGCCCACGATCAGCACATCCCAGGGTTCAAACCGGATCTGTGCAGGGATGTTCCTGAAGAAATTGGCAATTCGTTTTGCAATGCCCCTGCTCCGCTTTTCTTCTTTTTCCCACAAGGCATGCAGCATGAAAAACAGCATCGCCGCCCACAAAGTCATATTCAAAATGGTGAAACGATTCCCGCCAAACAACAGGAAAGCGGCCAGCATCAACGGCAAACCAATCAGGAAACTCGTTCGCCGCAACTGCGGGGCAATCCAGCGCTCTGCATTTTCAGACACTGCCAGTCGATGTCCATCCTTGAAAGAAGCCACCACAATCAACAGCGCCGACCACGCGTAAAGGAACAGCGCAGGCGCCTTTGCGCGGCCCGGCGGTTCCAGCATGACTTGCGCCGCCAGCGCCATAAACAATGCTCCCGCAGGCTTCCACGGGATCGCTCGCAAGCTCCAGTTTTTCTTCTCTCGGGCGGGTTTCGCGATCCACTGCTTCAGGAAGAAGCTCTAACTCAACTACCGGCGCAACAAACCCTTCCCCCTCTTCAGGGATACTGACCTTTTCATACTGGTTTGGAAATATTTTTGATTTTAGATAATCCAGAATACTGGGTTCATCAGCCATGAGATATTCATTTCTCCAGTGTCTACACAATATAGGCAGCAATCCCGTTAATCTTACTTCATGCAGCAGGCTTCATCAAGTCAAAAAGCGATCTGAAGATTAATGGGAAATTATAGAAAATGCTTCATTTACCTGTATAAAGCGGGCTAAAACTGAATCATTTTCCAGGCGAACCACAAAATAGAACTAGTCGAGGGCGGGCAATATGTATATTTCCACTCCCTTGAATTCGCTTGTATTCGTTGCATCTTTATCGCCAGCGCAAACAACTACATATCCATATCCAGGAAGATCACAGTATCCTTTCCGCCCTAACCAAACTGAAAACACAAATTTCCTGCTTGACAAAGAACTGTCTCTGACAGCTCGCAGCACATCATACCCGTTTTCCTGGCCACTAATCCGTTGACAAAATGCCCAACTCCTGTGCCTGCGCAACTGCCTTTGTGCGACTATTCACCCCCAGTTTACTGTAAATGTTCCGTGTATGCACTTTGACAGTATTCAATGAAAGATATAGGCGAGAAGCAATCTCCTGGTTGGTCAATCCCCCTGCGATAAACTGAAGCACTTCAATCTCACGGTCACTGAGCGGCTCAATCAGACCTTGCAATGCAGCCTGTCCACCTGTTCCGGATTTGCCAGAAAATGCCACAAGCAAGGTATGTACATATGCCTTCAGGTCCGGGTCAACTGGTTTGCTCTTCTTCAACAATGCCTCGACAGGCGCGCCTTCATCTACAAAAATGCGGATGAATTTTCCCGGTTCCGCCAGTGCAAGCGCTTCCTCCATTACATCTGCCGCCAGTTGGAGCTGATCATTTTCCTGATAAGCCTCTGCCTGGAGGATCAACATCTCTACAGCACGGGAGATCCGGTCGCCCTCAATTGCTAACTTGTACAACCGCTGCAATAAAGTAATGGCTTCATCTTGCTTGCCATTGGCAATCAGGGAACGCGCAAACACCAAATACTCTAACTCGCGCAAATACGGCAGATCACCGCTGGCATCCAGACCTTGCTCTTTGCACCAGCGCGTTGCAATGTCCAGTTCCCCCCTGGCCAACCAGATGCGGGCTTTCCACGCCTCTTCCTGATGAACGATCCATGGAGGAACATCGTACGAACGGATCGCATGCTCCAATTTTTGAATGATCTCTTCTGCCTGGTCGTATTTACCGGAAGAGAAGAAAACCCTGAGCGAGAATATATAACTCGAAGCAAGGATCGACAACTCACTGCCACGCTCAACAATATCCAAACCCTGCCTGGCATAGGTGACAGCTTCATCAAGATCATTCTGTTCCGTCAGCACTTCACCAAAAATTGTCTGCAGCCAGCCGGTTACAACGGCTTGATCCATTCCGTTGGCGTTGGCTAACTGCAATTCTTGTGTGCATATCTCGATTGCATGCTGCAACTGTCCTCGTATGCGTTGAACAATCGCAAGTTTCATGTTCGCAATTCGAATAATGAAATCAACCCCCGTTGCTTTGCATGCTTCCAGCGCATCCAGCCGGCATTGATATGCTTTCTTCATTTCACCGGCAAAATCATACCCATCACCAAGTATATTAAATGCTGTCCCTCGCCAGCTAACATTCTCATCCGGCAGATATTCCAATGCTTCATTCGCAAAATGAATAATCTTCCCGGTTTCCCCGCGATAAAAAGCCAAAAAAGCACGTGCGGTCGCAATCCTGCCGCGCAAATTTGACCGGGACAACGTCAAATTCCTGCCCACAACCACTGTCTCATCTAACAGATCCAGTCTTTTCTCGGCGGATTCAAACACTCGCTCTGCTGCATCCTGCCTGCCAGCAGATAATAAATACCACCCATGGAAAATACAAAGCTGAGGCCTTGTGCAAATCGCTTCTTCGGGCATTGCTGCCAACCAATAACTCAATTTCGTATCCACACCACGCAGCCAGACATCCTCAGCAATTTCTTCAACGAGGCGTATTGCCCGGTCATAATCCTCTGCACGCACCGCATAATCGATGGCTTCTTCGCAATGACCATTCTGCTCATGCCACTCGCTGGCCCGAATCTGCAATACAGGGATTTTCTCCGGCTGTGTCTGACGCAGACGTTGGCGCAGCAAATCGGCGAAAAGATGATGATAACGATACCAACGGCGATCATTGTCCAAAGGGACAACGAAGAGATTGGCCTGTTCCAATCCCTCCAGAATTTCCCGTCCACCAGGCTTGCCCGTCACAGCGTCACATAAGGCGCCATTCAAACGATCCAGAACAGCAGTTTGCAGCATAAAAGCCTGGATTTCATCAGATTGCTGTTGCAAGACCTCCTCAATCAAATAATCCAGAATATACCGGTGGCTGCCGGTGAAGGATTGAATAAAACTGGCTGTGTCTGCCAGACCCCGCATGGAGATTGCGGCGAGTTGAAGCCCGGCAATCCACCCTTCAGTGCGGGATTCCAGTGCAGCGATGTCCTCACCCGAGAGCTGCAATCCCATCACCTGGTTGAGAAATTGAGCTGAATTCATCATTAGAAAAGCGCAAATCCGCAGCGCGCAATTCCATCAATTGATTCGTGGCGCGCATGCGGGCGAGGGGCAAAGGCGGGTCCACCCGCGTGGTCATCACGAGGGATATGTGCGGCGGTAAATTTTCAATAAAAAACGCCAGGGCTTGATGTACTGCTTCCTCCTCGATCAAATGGTAATCATCAAGAACATAAATGATCCCGAAATCCAGAGCTGCCAGATCATTGATCAACGAGGTAAGCACCGCTACAGCCGATGGGGATTGGGAAGACTGGATCATACGCAGCGCGTTCTCCCCCACAGCTTCACCCACACCCTCTGCCCTGGTAAGTCCAGTAATTAGATAGGACAGGAACCTCGCCAGATCGTTATCATTCTCATCGATTGACAACCATGCAAGCGAGCAATCCGAAGATTTACACCACTGTGTAACCAGGGTTGTTTTGCCAAACCCGGCCGGCGCCGAGATCAATGACAATTTTCGCTGTAAACCCTGATCCAGATCTTCAACCAGGCGCGGGCGGGAAACAAGTTGCTGATTCGTTGATGGGATATAGAATTTCGTTGCGAGAAGGGATTCCTGCAAGATTTACTCCTAAATGAAAATGGATGTCGTTTATGCCACGATAATATCTTACACGATTTTCTATCCCTCCGGGTAAATAAAAATAGCCGCAGCGCAAATTGCTGCGGCCATGGATTGGTCATCCTAGTCTTGAATACTCTTCTTTCTCACCACATAAAACGAATACGCCCCCTGCTGCTGCTCAATCGTTTCTTCGTACACCGATTTCAACAACGGATAGATCAATGCAAAATTCCACCGCTTCGGAATCAGGATCCAGCGTTTGAACACGAAATGATTGAAGACCGTGGGCACGCCGAAATAATGTCCCCACTCCAGAATACGCAGCGACCGCGGCGAGAAATAATGCCAGTAACGCTCAATTTCAAAGCCCGCTCGTTCAAGCCGCTCCTCCCACACTTCAGGCGAATCACAGTGATGATGCCGTGAGATGCGGTTGAAAAAATTACGGTAGGCATCCCCCAGGGAACGCAGTCCGATTTTATCCAATAAATTCGAAACAGACAGATTCTTCAGGAAATTGTGATTTGGGACACAAAACACAAACGGCGCACCCGGCTTCAGGATACGCGCCATCTCGGCCAGCACGGGGTCAAGATCGGGAATATGCTCCAGCACGGAGTTGCTCATTGCGCTGCCAAAACTGGCGTCTGGATATGGGATTTTATCCCCACTACCCTGGATCACCACCCTGTGCCCCCCCGCCTTACGCGCCAGATGCACTGGTCCTGTCCACGGGTCCAGCCCCACATCCACAGGCAGGTCAAGCGCCGTGGTGGTCACAAACTGGCCGTCCCCGCAGCCCAGGTCAAACAACGGGCGCGGCAGGTCAAAATCCTCATAGGCGCGCGCTTCCACTGCCCGCAAAACCCCGCGGAAATAAGGCAGCTCACGGATATTGATCCATAAATAATCGCGTTTCGTTTTGCGATCAGTCATCATGATCCTTCCCCCCGCCCAAGTTCAGCCAGCATCTGCGTGAACATCTTCTCATATTCCGCTGCAATCTGGTCCGGCACATACTGCGATGCAATCTGCTGCGGGTCGCGCTGGTAGGCAGCCGGGTCAGCGAAAATATCCAGCAAAGCAGATGCCAGCCCATCGGAATCGCCAATCGGCACCACCGCGCCCATCTCATGCCGCGTGGCCGGTTGACGTACGCCCGGCAAATTGGATGCCACCGAAGGCACGCCATTCATCATCGCCTCGATCTGCACCAGAGCCAAAAGCCTCGGTCGAATTCAGGCTCGGCATCACCAACACATCCAGGTTGGGATAGAAATTCGCCATCTGCTGCGGATCAAGATTCCCCAAAAACCGCCAGTGCCCGCTCTCCTGATAGGTACGGATGGTCGGCTCAAGGCGCGCGAAGTATTGCTCCTCGCCAATAATATTTTCATAAGGACCTGCAAACTGCACCTGTAAATCAGGATAGCGCTCAATCAACCGCGGCATGGCATTCAACAGGATCTCGACACCCTTCTCGGTGGCAAATCGCGAGGCCATCCCGATCACTGGCTTGCGCCGGTTCGGGTTGTTGGCTACACGAAATGCCTCAACCGCTTCCGCTGTCGTTTCCGGCAGAACCACCGGCGGATTGATCACCTGCAATTTTTTCATATGTCGCGAAATATACGGCGAATGGTCGGCATAATCCTGGGTATAGGTCACAATACGGTGCGTGCAACGCGCTGCCAGCTCATTCATCAGCAGTACGCCCTGGTTGGCAGCCATATTGAGCAGCCCGGGCGGCATCCGCAGATCGCAGTGATAGGTCAGACACGGTTGGCTTGCGCAGCAAGCGCCCGCGCAGAGCCACGCCCGCCGCATCAAACTGCGGCAAATGCAGTTGGATCACATCATGTTCCATCACCAGCTTGCTGGCCAGCAACCCAAAGGTGGGCATGATCACGCCCTTGCTGATGCGGAACATCACCGGCGCGCGCACAATGCGCACACCCTCCACCACTTCTTCTCTGGGCAGCGCTTTGTCAAATTGTGAAGTCAGCACAGTCACTTCATGACCGCGCTTCGCCAGCGCCTTGGCCAGCCGCTCGGCGTAAATCGTCAATCCGCTGGTGTGCGGTCGATAATAAGTAATTCCGGTTAATATTCGCAATGGTCTATCCCTCAAAAAGATTTCGGTGAGCTTTGCACCATTCAAACAACCGCTGCACGCCCTCTTCCACGCTCACCTGCGGGCGCCAGCCCAGAACTTCTTCTGCCTTGCGGATGTCCGCCACAAACACTGGCTGGTCGCCTGGTCGCCAGTCGCCCTGTCCGGTGGGTATCGGTTTGCCAAGCAGATTTTCCAGCAGCGGTTTGAACTCCTGCCAGATCGACATCGTATTCGTGATCCCGCCGCCAACATTGAACACCTGCCCTGCAGCAACATCGATCTGATCAATGGCAGCATCGTAAGCATCCATCAGATCCGTGACAAACAACACATCCCGCACCTGCTTACCGTCCCCATAAATGGTGATCGGCCGGCCGGTGATGGCCGCGATCACGAACCACGCCACCCAGCCCTGGTCTTCGATCCCAAACTGGCGCGGACCATAGATGCAGCTCTGGCGGAAAACCACCGTCGGCAGACCGTAAATGCGCTGATAATCGCGCACATACTGGTCACCTGTGCCTTTGGAGCAGCCATAAGGGGAATGAAAGTCGAGCAGTTCTTCTTCTGAAACCCCCAGCGGCAAATCCCGATAGCGATAGCGCGTTTCTTCCTCAACTACCCCCACTTGCTCCATCCCGCCATACACCTTGTTGGTAGATGAATAAATGAAGATGGGATTGCGTCCCGAAGCTCGCGCCGCTTCCAGCGTATTAAAGGTTCCCAGCGCGTTGCACTCAAAATCATCGCGCGGGTCGGTCACCGAAGTCGTCACTGCCACCTGGCCTGCCAGATGGACGATCACATCTGCCTCGCTGGCCGCATCCCGGATCGCAGCCGCATCCCGCACATCGCCCTCAATCAAATGAAAAGCATGGGGGCCAAACGTCTCTTTCAGCCAGCGCAAGTTGGTTTTTGCCCCAGCCCGGGAGAGATTATCAAATATCGTTACCTGTTTTCTGTTGTTCAGCAGCCGTTCAACATAGTTCGAGCCAATAAAACCGGCTCCGCCAGTAACCAGATAATGTTCAGACATGAAACACTCCAAGGTTTTTCAAATTTGTTGTTGTAGGGTGTGGTCGTGCTTCTTGACCGCACCCTTTCTGTCTACCTAAAAACCAGGCTTCTTACTCACGATGATTGGCAGAGAAACCAGAAATTGCCAGGCTCATTCTACAACTTGGGAATGGATACCTTCGTTTTCTACCTCACCCTCATCCCGCCGCTGCAATTCGGCAAACAGATCAGAGAAAGACTCTTTCTCTTTGATCAGTCCAATCAGGCCAAAAATCCCCGTCACCACAAACTGCAGCAAGTGCATCGCCAGGGCATACGACAGGCTGACAGACACATCAATATCAAAAAAGGACAACGCCCCAACCAGTGCCGCTTCATACACGCCCAGCCCGGCTGGTGCCGAAGGTACTGCCGCGCCCAACGCCAGGAAACTGTCCACAAACACACCCCACCACAGCGGCGCATCCGGGTTCAGGGAGAGCAAGACGACATAATACACCGAAACCCAGATCACCCAGGTGACAACTACCCAGAAAACTGCCAGCAAGAAACTGACGTCCGTCGGTCAATACGCTCAAGCCCCGCAGCAGTGCTTCCATTTTCGGGGCCACAAAAGACTTGATGAAATGCCAGCGTTCCCCCAGCCGGTCAACCAGTTTCTTCACCTGCTCCTGATATCGCGCCATCAGATACAGTAGGACAAACATGGACACAACCACCGTTAACGAGATGACGGCCATCGTCTTGTTGGCGTTTTCAGCCCCCAGCACCAGCGGAAACGTCGCCAGAAACAAACCTGCCGCAACGGCAATATCAAACGCCCGCTCGATCACCACCGTTGAGAGCACATGCAGCGTGCCCAGCCCGGTAGTCTTGCCCATGAACACCGCCCGGCCAACTTCGCCGGCTTTCAGCGGGAAGATATTATTAAGCAAATAGCCTTCATTGACAATCAGAAAAGTTTTTCCAAAACTGGGTTTGTTATGCAGCAAGGTACGCCACAGCATGGCTTTTGAAACCAGCGAAAGCATCGTCAGCACGACAGCTGCCGCCATCGTTGACGGTTTGATCACCGAAAAATCAATTTTCGCGTCCTGCCCCTGAAACTGGATCAAAAAATACAATGCGCCAAATGCCACAAGACTGATGAACACACCGGGCAGCCAGCGCATGAGGTTTTTTCGCAAATAGGTGATGATGTTTTTCAATCGTCCTCCAGGCGCAGCACGGCCATAAAGGCTTCCTGGGGAATTTCCACATTTCCGACCATCTTCATGCGCTTCTTGCCGCGTTTCTGTTTTTCCAGCAGTTTCTTCTTGCGGGTGATGTCACCGCCATAGCATTTCGCCAACACATCCTTGCGCAATGCTTTCACATTGGCGCGGGAGATAATCCGTCCGCCAGCTGATGCCTGAATAGGCACATCATACATCTGACGGGGGATCAGCTTTCTCAATTTGGTGACCAGTCTTTGGCCCTTTGAGTAGGCATCTTCATGATGGACGATAGCTGCCAGCGCATCCACCGGCTCGCCGCCGACCAGCACTTCCAGCTTCACCAGATCGCCAGCGCGATAGCCGTCAAACTGATAATCCATCGAAGCATATCCCTTGGTGCGGGATTTCAGATCATCAAAGAAATCCACGATCAATTCAGACAGCGGAATATCATAATTTAATTGCACGCGGTTCGGCGCAGGGTAATCCTGTTCAATGTAGATGCCCCTGCGTTTCGTCACCAGGTCCATGATCGTGCCGTAGTATTCCGTGGGAGTAAAGATCTGCAAATGCATCCACGGCTCGCCAATCTCCTCAATGTCATTTTCATCAGGCAAATGCGCCGGAGAATCAATGAACAGTTCCGACCCGTCCTTCATGATCAGCCTGTATTCCACCGAAGGGCCGTCACGACAATATCCAGGTCGTATTCGCGTTCCAGCCGTTCCTGAATGATCTCCATGTGGAACAACCCCAGGAAACCACAGCGGAAACCAAAATTCAATGCCTGTGAAATTTCAGGTTCATATTGCAAAGAGGCATCATTCAATTGCAGTTTTTCCAGGGCTTCTTTCAGGTCTTCGTAATCTTCGCCGTCCACCGGATAGATCCCGGCAAACACCATCGGCTTGGCATGCAGATAGCCAGGCAGTGATTTGGCGGCAGGCTTGGGCAGCCTGGTGATCGTATCCCCCACGCGGCATTCCTGCACTGTCTTTAATCCCGTGGCAATATAACCCACATCTCCGGCCTGCAGATCCTTGGTGGGTTTCATGTTGGGGGCAAACACGCCAATCTCGACTGGTTTGAGATCTGTTTTGTCGCCATCAATTTCAGTGTATCCGTTGAGCTCAGTTCGCCATTCACCACGCGCACATAAGCAATCACACCTTTGTAGGCATCGTAATGTGAATCAAAGATCAACGCTTGCAGCGGTTCTCTCAGCTCGCCCTTTGGCTGGCGGGAACGCTGTCACAATCGTTTCCAGCACCTGCTCCACATTCAGGCCATCTTTGGCAGAAATGCGGGAATAGAATCAGCTTCCACACCCAACAGATTGCTCAGATCCTCCGCAAACACATCCGGCTGTGCGGAAGGCAGGTCAATTTTATTGAACACAGGGATGATCACCAGATCAGATTCCAGCGCCAGATACAGGTTCGCCAGCGTTTGCGCCTCAATCCCCTGGGTGGCATCCACGACCAGCAGCGCCCCTTCGCAGGCCGCCAGCGCGCGGCTGACCTCATACCCAAAGTCAACATGACCTGGCGTATCGATCAGGTTCAGTTCATACGTCTGTCCCATCTTTTGCATCGTAGGACATCCGCACCGCAGACGCCTTGATCGTCACGCCTTTTTCGCGTTCCAGGTCCATCTGGTCCAGCACCTGGTTCTGCATATCGCGGTCCGAGATCGTACCGGTAAGCTGCAACAGACGATCTGCCAGGGTTGATTTCCCGTGATCGATATGGGCAATAATACAAAAATTACGAATCAGTTCTCTTTTCATAGGCGGATTGTAGTATACCGCAAATCAGCGGTACCCTTCAATCCCTACCTCCAAAATCCTTGGTTTTCATCTGATGGCGCAGCACACGTTTTTTCTGATCGCCTTCAAATCATCACCACCGCATCCAAATCACCATATTCCTCCCCTAAAATGCAGTTTTTTCGCAAAATGGGGGAGGCTAGGAGGGGGTGTCTTCCTCAATACCTCCGGCAGCACACCATTCACCAGCGCCTCCAGATCCACCGACTCCTTCGCCGGATACACCCAGATGCGCCAGAAACTCCGTATTCCCTTTCGGCCCGGTCAGCGGAGAACGGATCAACCCCCGCACCTCCAGCCCGGTCGACTGCGCAAAACCCAGCACTTCCATCAACACATCGCGGTGCACTTCAGGGTCGCGCACCACCCCCTTGCCTTTCGCCACCACCTTGCGCCCCGCCTCAAACTGCGGCTTGACCAGCACCACCATCTGCCCCCCCTTCGGCCCAAACCAGCGGATCGCCACCGGCAGGAGGATCTTCAACGGAATGAACGACGCATCCATCGTGACCAGATCCACCGGCTCGTCAAGACCCTTCCACATACCGCGCATTGGTTCTTTCCATCGAAATCACCCGCGGATGATTGCGCATCTTCCAGTGCAAAATGCCATACCCGACATCGATGGCATACACTTTTTCAGCCCCGTGCTGCAGCAGGCAGTCCGTAAAACCGCCCGTGGAAGCCCCCACATCCACACACACCAGACCATGAATATCATCCAGCCCAAAAGCCAGCATCCCCGCTTCCAGCTTTTCACCGCCGCGCGAGATAAAACGCTGTCCCGCGTCCACCGTCAACTCGGCATCGGGCAGCACCTTCGTCGCCGGCTTGATAAACACCTGCCCATTCACCCGCACCTGCCCGGCCATGATCAACCGCTGGGCCAGTGACCGGCTCTCCGCCAGGCCGCGCTCGGCCAATAACACATCCAGTCTCTCTTTTTGCATGCCTGTATTTTACTTCACAATCCCGACTGAGGGGAAATGGCGGACGGAATGCGGGAGTACTGAAATTTTTGTCATTGCGAGGGAGCCGCGGAGCGAGCGACCGTGGCAATCCCCAGTGCCGGCCAGGAGATTGCCACGTAGGGTAAAAACCCTTCTCGCAATGACATCAAGAGGCAGGGATTTTCTACAACATTCTCTCCTTCCCGACTGGATTGTCACCTTAAATACTTTATTGATGCCCATTATGAGACCGCTATTTGTTATCATGGTATTGTGCCTCCAGTGCAGAGGGGAAAACACTCATCCGATGAGGAAACTATGCCAGATCATCAACTCAATAAAAGAATATTCATCTTGCTTTCATGTCTTTTTGGGATAGCTGTCTTAACCAGCTGCACCGCGGAATCAAACCGCTTTGGTGTCATATTCACAAAAGATAGCGACATCTACCGCATCCCGGATAGCACCCAGGACCATATCGAGCAACTCATCTTCACCCCATCCATCGGAGAATACCACATATTAGTATCGGAAAATGGTGACCAAATAGTCTTTCGAGACAGGATATGGAGATCCAGAAGTTGAAACACCTGAAAAAGAACGACATGTCTATCTTCTTGACACAAACAGCAAAGAATTTCGTTGACATAACAAGTTTATTTTACAATTTATGTAAAGTTATGGCATAGCTTCAGTATTGGATTGGATACCTGAACCAAGAACAGTACTTGGTGGTCAAGAATGAAGGACAAGAATATGAATTTGATAATTACCTTGACTTCATTAGTTTCGATGGAGAACTCAAACAACGGATTTCCATAGAAACAACCGGTGAGGTCCCCGCATTGATCCAATCCGCTAAATTGTCACCAGATGGAAAGAAAGTCTATATTGACGCAAATAGTGATTGGAGTCGATAACCAGGTAAAATATCCCGGCTCCCCAATCCTGGTATATGACTTTGAAAGCAAGGACAACAACCCAACTCACAACTTATCAGGATCACTGTATGCTACAAGAATGGTCTCCTGACAGTCAAAGAAATCATTGTATCCTGCAGTTATATTCCGACACCAATTATCGAAGGCGTCGCAGGGCCAAGCACATTACGAATTATTAATATTGAAAACCCAGATGCCCCGAATCGATGATTGGTCTCAGTCCTTGCGATTATCCAACCTGGTCACCTGATGGAAAACAAATTGCCTTTCTTTGCGAAAAAGAATTCTGAACAGAAGGGTCTTTTCATCCTGAACACAGAAAATTATGAAATCCATGAAGTGTTTGTGGGCGATCCCGTCAATCTCAGCCAACCTATCTGGTCGCCAGATGGAGAAAGAATTATCTATGCAGCAGGGCCTGACTATGAACATCGAAAGATATATTCCATTCGACCAGATGGATCCGATAAACAAACATTGACATCCGAAGAAGGCGGATATGGCATTGTTGCCGTATACCCGATGCCATGAAAAACAAAACCATGCCCAAAACCAAAATCCCACTCCTCGCCATTCTCCTCATCCTCACCACCCTGCTGACCGCCTGCACTGCCCAGCCCCGCACCTGAGTCCCTGCTGCCAACGGAAACGCCCACATCCACACCAGATACACCGACAACAATCCCCTCCGCAACATGGACGCCAACGGCTGTGCCTGTATTAATGTCTACTCCGGTTTTAACGGCTACGCCAATAATTATCGAGGAAGAATCCGAGGAGAAAATCAAGGAGATTGTGGAAAAGATCTATAAAGTGAATACAGAATGTTGGTTGGACTTGTTAAGGCCAGGAGAAAATCCGTGGGAGGTTCCAAGTCTAAACCTGAAGCAATCAAATATTCCTCTGAACCAGGAAGGAACTTGGATATGGGAAATTGCAGATAATCCCTCTAACACTTACCGTTCTTTTATCGCCTGTGAAAGGGAATTATGTCAACCAAAACTATATTTAGAAAATTTAGAAAGCGGCATTGTTCAAGAAATTGACTGGTCAGGGAGAATTCCTTATCGGCCAATATCTCAAATCATTTGGATAGGAGACGATCTTTTATCATTCATGCATCTGACAAGTCCCAATGACGCATTGATTATTACATACCAGGTTGATGAAGGAAATTTCCTGTTTTATTGGCTTGTAGGGTTTTCCTGCAAATGATTCCATAACAAATCTGCAAATTTCTAATCATTGATTCCCTAATTCCCTGGTTGCCTGATTGACTGACCCCTGATTGACGAATTGCCTGATTGACTAATCCCCGCCCATCTTTTTCCCTCTTCCTGCGCGCGTCTTATGTTATCATCAATACCATGCTCAAATACCTATTAAAAACCATGCGGCCCAAACAGTGGGTCAAGAATGTATTTGTTCTGGCTGCCATCGTTTTTGACCGGCAGCTCACGGACATCAATGCCCTGGCCGTGACCATCGGCGGGGTCATCATCTTCTGTCTATTGTCCAGTACAGTGTATATCCTCAACGATATTGCCGATGTAGAAGCCGACCGCCAGCACCCCAAAAAGCGCAACCGGCCCATCGCTTCCGGCAAACTGTCCGTCACCACCGCCAGGATCGCCGCTATCGCCATCCTTGTGATTTGCTTCCCCGCGGCCTGGTTCCTTTCGCCCTCCTTTGCCTTGATCGCTTTCGCCTACTTCATCATGAATCTGCTCTACTCCAAGTGGCTCAAGCATATCCCCCTGATTGACGTGATGATCATCGCCACCGGCTTTGTCCTGCGCGTCGTGGCCGGCGTCAGCCTGATCCAGGTGGAGCGCTTCTCCCCCTGGCTGTATGTCTGTACCACCCTGCTGGCCCTCTTCATGGGCTTCGGCAAACGCCGCTCCGAGCTTGTCCTCCTTGCAGAGGGCGCCAATTCGCACCGTAAAGTCCTTGAAGGTTACACCATCGAGCTGCTCGACCAGATGATCCTCATCGTGTGCGCCTCCACCCTGATGGCCTACACCCTGTACACCGTCTTTGCCGTCAATTTGCCGGATAACAACGCCATGATGCTCTCCATTCCCTTTGTGCTGTATGCCATGTTCCGCTATCTCTACATGGTGCAGGTCAAGGGCGCTGGCGGCGCACCGGAAGACCTCGTCCTGACAGACCGCCCGCTGCAAATTGCCGGCTTCCTGTGGGGCGTGACCGTGTTGATCATCTTCTATCTGTTCTGATCTCTGATCCAAACTGAGGCAACCCTATGCCATCTATTTCGGCATCCGCGCCAGGCAAAATCATCCTGTTCGGTGAACATGCCGTCGTCTATGGTCATCCCGCCATTGCTGTCCCCGTGGAAGGCGTGCGCGCCAAAGCGATCGTCATGGCCCGCCCCGTTGCCCCCCAGGGCAGCGTCCTGATCGACGCGCCGGACATCGGCCTCAACGCCCTGCTGGCTGACCTGCCGCAAGACCACGCCTTTTCCCGCCTGTTCACCGCCCTGCAAAACCACCTCCACATCGACCATTTCCCCGCCTTGCATCTGCGGGTAAGCTCCACCATTCCCATCGCCTCCGGCATGGGGTCTGGCGCGGCCATTGCCGTTGCCGCCCTGCGCGCGGTGGGCACCTTCCTCGGACGCCCGCTGACCGACGAAGAAGTCTCCCTGCTGGCCTACGAATCCGAGAAAGCCTACCACGGCACCCCCTCCGGCATCGACAATACCGTTATCGGCTACACGAAACCTGTATGGTTCGTGCGCGGCCAGCCGGTGCAGTTCCTGCCCATTGCCGCACCCTTCACCCTGGTCATCGCCAATTCCGGCATCCACTCCAGCACCGCAGACGTGGTCAGCGCCGTGCGCCGCAATCACGATGCCGATCCGGCTTTCAGCGATGACCTCTTCCAGCACAATTGCGCAGATCAGCGAAGACGCTGCCGCTGCCCTGCAATACGGCGCTATGGAAGCCCTCGGCCCGCTGATGACCGAAAACCACCAGCTTCTGCAGCAGCTTGACGTCTCCCTGCCGGAGCTGGATACCCTGGTTGAGACCGCCATGCAGGCTGGCGCACTGGGCGCAAAACTCTCCGGCGCAGGCCGCGGCGGCAACATCATCGCCCTCGTCCACCCCGAAAACGCCCAGACCGTAGCCGATGCCCTCCTGAGGCACGGCGCTGTCGAAACCATCCTTACCACCATCGCCGCCACGGAGGGCTGACCATGTTGACCTTCCTGAAACTCGGCGGCTCGCTGATCACCGACAAGGACAGCCCGCACACCGCCCGCCCCGAAATCCTCCGCAGGCTGGCAGACGAAATCGTCGCCGCCCGCCAGAGCAATCCAGCCATGCAGCTTCTCATCGGGCACGGCTCCGGCTCGTTTGGTCACATGCCCGCCAAAAAATACGGCACCCGCGGACGGCGTCCACACCCCGCAAAGAATGGCTCGGCTTTCAGGAAGTCTGGCAGGAAGCCCGCGCCCTCAACCAGATCGTGATGGACATCCTCTCGCAAGCCGGTCTGCCTGTGGTTTCTTTCCCGCCTTCAGCCAGCATCACTGCCCAAAACGGGCAGGTGCAAAGCTGGGACATTGCCCCGCTGCGCGCCGCCCTTGCTGCCGAACCTCATCCCCCTCATCTATGGCGATGTCATTTTTGACACCACCCGCGGCGGCACTATTCTATCCACAGAGGAACTCTTTTTCCACCTCACGCCCGTCCTCTCCCCGCAGCGCATCCTCATCGCCGGCATCGAGAATGGCGTCTGGCAGGATTATCCCGCCCGCACCACATTGGTCAAGACCATCACCCCATCCACTTTTGATGAGGTTGCCGCCAGCCTGAAAGGCTCCCAATCCGTGGACGTCACCGGCGGCATGCTTGCCAAAGTGCAAAGCATGGTTGATCTTGCCGCCGCCCACCCGGGTCTGGAAGTGCTCATCTTCTCCGGCAGCCAGCCAGGACACGCTCACCCAGGCCCTGAACGGTCAAAATCCGGGCACCTGCATTTCCAGCAAATCATAGCCTGTCCATCATTCAGTTAAGGAGTTGTTCCATGTCCCCTGCTCGATCCGAATACGAAAAATTCGAAGACCAGTTCCTCGCCCCCTATGGCGTGCGCAGCAAAGACAGCAAAGGCCGCAAATTTCCCGAGGAAAAAGCCGAATACCGCACCTGCTTTCAGCGCGACCGCGACCGTGTGCTGCATACCAGCGCTTTCCGCCGCCTGGAATACAAAACCCAGGTCTTCATCAATTACGAAGGGGACTATTACCGCACCCGCCTCACTCACACCCTCGAGGTCGCCCAGATCGGCCGCACCCTGGCACGCGCCCTGGGCGCCAACGAAGACCTCGTCGAGACCATCTGTCTGGCCCATGACATCGGTCACCCTCCTTTTGGACACTCTGGTGAACATGCCCTCTCCAAATTGATGCGCGACCACGGTGGATTTGAGCACAACCGCCAGTCCTTCCGCATCGTCACCGAGCTGGAGCAGCGCTATCCCAATTTTCCCGGTCTCAATCTCAGCTTTGAAGTCCTCGAAGGGATGATCAAACACGAAACCGAATATGACAAAGCCGATGTCCGCGACTATAACCCCGAACTGCGCGGCCAGTTGGAAGCCCAAATCGCCAATATCTCCGATGAGCTGGCCTATTCCGCCCACGACCTGGACGACGGCCTGCGCTCGGGCATGCTCACTCCGGATATGCTGAAAGGCATTGAACTCTGGGAAACTGTTACTGCCAGCCTGGGTTGGTCAAACGGCGTCCTTGACGATCTCTGGCGCCATCGCATCATCCGCCGCCTGATTGGCCTGGAAGTTGCCGACATGATTGAAACCACCACCCAGCGTATCCAGGAGAGCGGCTGCCGCACTGTGGACGAATTGCAGCGCCTGACGTATAATGTATCTGGCTTTAGTGAGGAAATCCACCGGCGCAACCGCCAGCTCAAAGATTTCTTATACGCAAACCTCTACCGCCATCCGCGCGTTATTCGGATGGCTGTTAAGGCAGAAAGAACCATCACAGAACTTTTCAATGCCTACCTTTCAGAACCTACCATACTGCCCTGGCATATTCAGGAGCAGATCGAAGAGCGGGGACTGGAACAAACCGCCTGTGACTATGTCGCCGGCATGACCGACCGCTTTGCTGTTGAAGAATACGACAGGCTCTTCAATCCATTGTCATTACCATGACATTGAACAATCAACTGGCCGTGAGGCCTTAATTTTAGCGGCTTACAATTGGAGTAAGACATGCAAGAAGTTTCATATTTAACCGCCGAAGGCGCCCGCCGCCTGAAAGAAGAACTTGAACATCTGAAAACCGACGCCCGCGAAGATCTCGCCCGGCGTCTGCGCATTGCCATCGAGCAGGGCGACCTCTCCGAAAATGCGGACTACACCGCCGCCAAAGAAGAACAGGCATTTCTGGAAGGCCGTATCCTGGAACTGGAAGCCACCCTGAAAAATGCCCAGATCATTGACGACATTAAAGTCAACAAGAATGTTGTCGGCATTGGCAGCCATGTCACCGTCAAGGAAGACGGCTACCCGGACGAGACCTATTTCATGGTCGGACCCAAAGAAGCCGACCCTGCAAATGGCCGCATCTCGCACAAGTCGCCGATTGGTGAAGCGCTGCTTGGCCATAAAAAGGGGGATGTAATCACAATCGAAACCCCCGATGGCAGCATCCAAATGACCATCGTCAAGATCAGCTAAATTGCTGGAGAATACCATGAATACAGTTGAAATCAAACCGGGAATCTTCTGGGTGGGTGTCAATGACTTTGACACGGACTATTTCGAAGGCCTTTGGCCGATCATCGAAGAAGGCGTTTCCTATAACTCATACCTGATCATAGACGAAAAGAACGTCATCATTGACCTTGCCAAAGAACTCAGCACCGAAGAGCTGTTTAATCAAATTCA
This sequence comes from uncultured Chloroflexia bacterium, assembly GCA_963753895.1. Classification (GTDB taxonomy): domain Bacteria; phylum Chloroflexota; class Anaerolineae; order Anaerolineales; family Anaerolineaceae; genus SMBSF63. The sequence goes on from CAVWEE010000010.1 coordinate 64,441, forward strand.
GGAAAAGATCAACCTTCCTGACCTTGATTATCTGGTCATCAACCATATTGAACCAGATCACTCTGGCGCCATCCCGGCCTTACTGGACCTTGCGCCAAACTTGACCCTGGTTGGCACAAAGAAAACCCAAAACATGCTCGCATGCTTTTACGGGATTGACACCGAGCGCTTTCTGGTTGCCAATGACGGCGATGAACTATCGCTGGGGCAGCACACCTTGAAATTCGTCTGCACCCCCAATGTGCATTGGCCCGAAACCATGATGACCTACGAAACCAGCGAACAGATCCTCTTTAGCTGTGACGCCTTTGGTTCCTACGGTGCCTTGCAGGGCGGAATTTTTGATGACGAAGTGCAGAACAAGGAATTTTACATTCAGGAAGCACAGCGTTACTACGCCAACATTGTCAGCCTGTTCAAAAAAGCAGTCATCAGTGCCATTAAAAAATTGGCCGACGTGCCGGTGAAGATCATCGCTCCCTCGCACGGCCTCGTATGGCGCAAAAATCCGGGCGAAATTGTTGGACTGTATCAACAATGGTCTGAATACTGCATCAGTACATTTCCCCGGCCCGCGGGCATCGTTATGCTGGTTGGCTCCATGTATGGCAACACGCAGCGTTTTGCCGAGGCGGTCGCCCAGGGCGCAGCCGATGAAAACGTTCCGTTAAAAATCATTGACGTCCTCAGAACCCATGACAGCCATATTCTCTCCGACGTTATGGTGCAGGAAGGTCTCATCATCGGTGCCCCGACCTATGAAGGCGCGCTTTATCCTCCAATGGCCCATACCCTCGGCGAACTGGCTCACAAACGCTTCGCCACCGAACGAACCGTAGCCCGCTTTGGCAGCTATGGCTGGAACGGCGGCGGTCTCCGTGATTTTGATGACATCACCTCCTGCCTGCGCTGGGAGATCTTTGACACCCTCGAGTTCTGCGGCGGCGCATCGGATGATGAGCTGACCAAAGCCCGTGCATTTGGCGCTGCCTACGCCCGCCTCATCAAGGAAAAATCCGCCTGACCCAAACACAAACAAAAAACTTCCGCAGGATAATCGCTGCGGAAGTTTTTTGTTTTTCCTAATCCCTATTCCCGAATTCCCAAATACCCACGATAAAAAAAGCTCCCCATTTTACTGAGGAGCTTTTGAATTGCAATCATTCGTGGCCAGGTACTACTCTTTGGGCCATACCGCCAATTCAATTGTTACATGCTCAAAATAACTTTTCTCGGGCAGTGCCCCGGAGGCATATTCCATATCCACCACGCGCGCAGCAAGCAGCAAAGTCGCCGTCTCCAGGTCAACCTGATCGCCAATCTTGGCCTTGACCGGATCACCCTTGGCAGACAACTTCTGGCGCAGCTCGCCATCCTCAAAACCGTAGTCGCTCATTACAACCTTCGTCACGGTCTGAATATCATTCTTGTCAAACAACCACACCTCAAGCGCGGTCACCTTCTTGGGATCCCCCACACCAATCGTCTCCGAAACCCCAACACCGCATTCACCGAGGAATTCACCTGCTGGCGAATCGATGCTGAACGAATCATCATAAAAATTGTTGCCCAATTTATAGGTCGTCATGAATTGCGCAATCGGTACATCCAGACCATCCGCAGCAAAATCGGTTTTGTCTGCTTCCCGATTCATCCGCTGCGATTCAGACATCGCCGATGGTTTGTCTGATTTCCCGCCGCGCTTTCGGAGCAACAGGAAGTAAACCAGCGCACCAGCAATAATCAGACCAAGCCCGCAAACGGAGATAAACAATACGCGCAGATTAATACCGCCGCCTTCCTCTGCCGGTTCATCACCAGCAGCAGGTACCGCAGGGATCTCGGCGGTCACCAGTTCGGCAAAAGTGTTTACCACCTGCACATCCATTTCCGGATCTGTGCGCAGTTGGTTCAAAACTGCTTCCGCGCCGCCCCCCAGTGAGTCCCACCGGGCAAGCGCCTGATCGATGTCCTTTGTCTTCTCAAAGGACTGGATCGTCATTTTCAGCCATTCGGACTGCAAATCAGCACGCAAGTGCTGCGCTTCGCCGTCAACCCAGGCGACTGGCCACAAACCCCATCCAATGACAAACCAGCCAATCAGCAGGCCAATCACCAGACCAACACCAGCAGGAATCAAGTTTTCTTTCGTGAGATATTGCTTTATTTTATCCATGCCCAATGCTCCTCATCTCATACAATATGCCCGGTGCAATTGTGTAAACACTACGCAACCAATTTTATTTTAGAACAAATTTCACAATTATGCAACCAGATATGAAATTGTGTTCATATAGAAAAACATCCACAACATGTTCTGTTGTGGATGTTGCAAGGACTATGCCTGTTCTTTTTGAGTTTGCCGGATTTGTTCGAGCAGGAATGCCTCCTCGCAGTCCAAACATAGCACTTCCCGTTTGTTCTGAATAACCAGCATCCCTTTGCAATTCGGACACGGCTCTGGAATGGGCATCTTCCACGAAGTGAAGTCGCATTCCGGGTAATTGGCGCAGCCATAGAATATCCGTCCCTTGCGTGTCCGGCGTTTGACAATCTCGCCATCGCTGCATTTCGGACAGTGCACGCCGATCTTCTCCAGCCACGGCTCAGTGTAGCGGCATGTCAGGGAAATTGCTGCAGCTGATGAACTTGCCAAAACGTCCCCAGCGGATCACCAGATCATGTTCGCATTTCGGGCAGGCCCGGCCAATTTTTTCCAGCTCTGCTTTGGTCTCGGGCATTTCCTTTCGGGCATGTTCCAGTTCCGGTGAAAACTTGCTCATAAAACTCAGATACAACCTTCACCCATGTCTTTCTCACCGCCAGCGATCCCATCCAGCTCTTCCTCCATGCTGGCCGAAAAACCCGTATTAATGATGTCTTCAAAATACTGTACCAGCAGGTCATTCACCAGGATCCCGGTCTCGGTGGGAAACAGGCGTTTATTATCTTTATAAGCATATCCACGGTCCTGAATTGTCGACAAAATCGAAGCATACGTCGACGGGCGGCCAATGCCGTGTTCCTCAAGCGTGGCAACCAGTGTGGCATCTGTAAAACGTGGCGGCGGCTGGGTGAAATGCTGCTCAGGGATCAGGTTGATCAAATTTTGGCGCTGTCCTTCTTCAAGGCCGTCAGGAATTAAATCATTCCCGTTGCCATTCCCGTTTTCGCCTTCCAGCTTGTCACCATTCTTAACATCAGCAAACACTACCAGGAAGCCCGCAAATCGCATCGTTGACCCGGAGGTGCGCAGTTTGTATTGGTGTTCCACACCCTTTGCATCAATTTCAATTGTCAGTGTATCAAAGACAGCCGAAGCCATCTGCGAAGCCATAAACCCCTGCCAGATCAACTGATACAGGCGGAACTGGTCGCGTGTCAAATGTCCTTTGATCGCCTTCGGCTCTCGCAGTACGGAGGTCGGGCGAATCGCTTCATGCGCTTCCTGCGCCGACTTGGCACTCGTCTTGAAGAAATGAGGCTTTTCCGGCACATAGTCCTTGCCGTAATGATCGATGATATAGTTGCGTGCCTGAGAAGCTGCTTCTTTGGCAATATGGGTCGAGTCCGTACGCATATAGGTGATCAAGCCAGTCTGTCCGCCGCCGCCCACATCAATCCCCTCATACAACTGTTGGGCCAGGGCCATCGTTCGTTTGGCCGTATACCCCAAACGGCGTGAAGCCTGCTGTTGCAGGGTACTGGTAATAAAAGGGGCATTCGGTTTTCGATTACGCTCACCTCGCTTGATCTTGGCGATCTCGTATTGCGCTGCTTCCATATCCTTCAGGATATCCTGAATCGATTCCTCAGTCGGCAGGGAAGGTTCCTTACCATCAACGCGCGTTAACCGTGCCAGATAATCTTCCTTACCACCTTCCGCTTTCAATCTGGCCTTGATCGTCCAGTACTCTTCCGGCACAAAGGCGTCAATCTCACGTTCACGTTCAACAACCAGACGCAAGGCAACCGACTGCACGCGTCCGGCAGAAACCGGCTGCGCACTTTTTGCCACAGCAATGGGCTGATTCCATATCCCACCAGCCGGTCCAGAATACGGCGTGCTTGCTGCGCGTCCACCATCTCCATATCCAGCTTCTTGGGATTATTGAATGACTCTTCAATGGCGCTCTTGGTGATTTCGTGGAACACAACCCGCTTGGTACGCTCAGGTTCCATTTCGGCAGCTTCCAACAGGTGCCAGGCAATTGCCTCGCCTTCGCGGTCAGGGTCAGTTGCCAGATAGATTTCTGCTGCCTTCTTCGCGTCCGCTTTCAATTCTTTCACAATCGGGCCGTTTTTCATTCGGCACACGATACTTGGGCGTGAAATCATTTTCCACATCCACCGAAAGGGAAGATCGCAGTAAATCACGCACATGCCCCACAGAAGCCTTAACGGTATATCCCTTGCCCAAAAACCGGCCAACTGTACGCGCCTTTGCCGGCGATTCAACGATCACCAGTTTCCCGCTGCGTTTTGTCCGGCTGCGTTTCTTCTTCGGCGGCGGCGTCATCCCCTCATGCGCCTCTGTATTTCCAATTCGTACCATTCTTGTGCTGCATTCCGGGCAGGTGCCGCGTGTGATCGGAGCACCCGAAGCATTAAAATCAGCTTCAGGTTTTCCATTTCACGTTTTTCTTTACATTTTACGCAATATGCTTCCAAACTATACTCCTACAAATACCGCTTCCAGTCTGAAGTTCTTGAAAGCGTTCACTAATTCGCGAACCTTCTGTGCATCATTGCGGGGGCAAATAAAAACCACATCCCCGGTATCCACAACAATATGATCCCGCACACCAATCGTAACAACGGCGCGTTCACTGGAAGTTCCAAAGATCAACGAAGATTCTGTTTCCAGGCCATAATGGCTGGCTTGAACAACAATGTTTCCATTTTCATCAGCAGGCAGAACATCAAATAACGAGTCCCAACTGCCAACATCATTCCAGCCCAAATCTGCTGCAGGCAGCACTGCCACCTGGGCAGCGTGCTCCATAATACCATAGTCAATCGTTTCAGGGTAAATCGTCGGCCAAACTTCCTGCAGCACCTCATCCCCGGCAGAACGCCCCCATGCTTCCGAAATTTCACCAGTTTGCCTGCCAGATCGGGCATGAGCCCTCGGATTTCCTCCAGGATGCGGTCTACCCGCCAGATGAACATGCCCGAATTCCAGTAATGATCTTTTCCGGCAATCATTTCTTTGGCCTTGGCAATATCCGGTTTTTCCTTGAAGCGCAAAGCATGGTACGCCGCCACCCCACGAAATTTACCCAATTCCTGGCCGCGCTGTACATACCCATATCCGGTAGCAGGGAAAGTCGGCACGATACCTAACGTCACCAGATTACCGCGTTGGGCCACATCACTGGCCGCCAGCAATAAATTCTGAAACATGGGAATATCTTCAATATAATGATCAGCCGTCAGAATCGCCATGGTTGCTTCCGGGTCGCGGCGGATCAACTCAATCGCCGCCAGACCAACTACAGAAGCCGTGCCACGCGGCATCGGCTCTAACAAGTAATTTTCTGCTGGGATTTCAGGGCATTGTTCCTGCAAACCAGCCGCCTGCTCGGCCACAGTTACCACAAGAATGCGCTCCGCCGGGAAAAGTCCCTCCAGCCGGTCTACAGCAAGCTGGAACATGGTGCGTTCTCCAATTAATTGGAGCATCTGTTTCGGGGTCTCCTTACGAGAAAGAGGCCACAATCGCGTTCCCCCGCCCCCTGCCATGATCACTGCATAAAAATGGTCTGACATTTCAGTTATCACTCCTGTTATTCGGTTTCATAAGCAGCCCGTACTTCACGAGCCATCACATATTGCATCCCGCCAACTTGGCGAACCACTCCCTTTAGTTCCAGCATGGTCAATGCTGCCGATACTTGTTGGACAGAATATCCCGCCTCTCGGCTCAATTCATCCACATGTACCGGTTCAGCATGCAGGATCTCGATCAACTTTGCTTCTACTGCATCCGAGGGGATCACATGCCGGGCAGCCCGGTATTCCTGGATCTGCTGCAAATTCAAAGCCTCCAGCACATCCTTCGGTTGCAGCAAAGGCCTTGCCCCTTCCTGGATCAACTGGTTTGTGCCAATGCTCTGTGGAGCATGTACATTCCCGGGCACAGCAAAAACATCCCGTCCCTGGTCAGCAGCAAATTTGCTGTGATCAATGCGCCGCTCTTCTTTCCTGCCTCCACCACGATCACTGCCAGCGAAAGCCCTGAGATAATTCGGTTTCGTGGCGGGAAATTCACACCTTCAGGAGGAGTGCCGGGGGCATAATCACTGATTACAGCACCATGCGTACAGATTTCCTCCGCCAGGTTGCGGTGTTCAGGTGGGTAAATGCGGTCTACCCCGCTTCCCAGCACTGCAATTGTGCGTCCACCCGCCGATAAAGCCGCCTTATGGGCCAACCCATCAACCCCGCGTGCCAAACCGCTTACCACCGTGATCCCGTTCCCCGCCAGATACCCAGCCAATTCTTCTGCCATCTGCCGGCCATAAGCCGTCACCCGTCTCGTACCGACGATTGCAACGGCCCATTCATCTTCCAACGTCAAACTGCCGCGCACATAGATCACAGGCGGTGGCTGATGGATTTCTTTTAGCCTTCGGGGATATTCTTTGCTTTCCCAGGTGAGTACCTGGATATCTTTGGAGAGGATCCGCTCCAGTTCGGCTTCAAGATCAACCTCGCCGCGCACCCGCGATCAAATTCTCGATCACCTTGCTGCTCAGACCGGCTTCTTTGAAACGCTTCTGTCGGTGCCTGCCAGGCGATTTCCAGATTGCCAAAATAGCTTAGCAAGCCCTTGCAAACGAACCGACCCAATTCCCTTGACCAGGTTGAACCCCAACCAGTACGCTCTTGGATCCATGCTTCCCCGCTAGTACCAGTCCATTGGCCGGACAACCATTTTCCCATTTTCGGGATCAATTTCCAACACCACATCATGAATAGCCGGCAGCAGCAATTCCTGCTCATCTTCCGTGCGCACCACATACACATCATTCGCACCGGTTACCAGCACCTGCTCCAGCACCCCCAATTTTTTTCCGGCTTCATCCTCGACCCGCAGGCCGATCAATTCATGATGATAAAACTCGCCTTCCGGCAGCTCCGGCAGCGCATCTGCTTCCACATACACCATCTGATTGCGGAATTCTCCAGCTTCTTCTCGGGTCTCAATCCCTTCAAAGCTGATCAGTAATTCAGGGTCATGGCGGCGCAGATGAACAATCTCAATCGACTGATGTGCCTCACCTACCAGCACTTTTTTCCCGGGCAACAACCGCTCGGGAAAATCAGTCAGCACATCCATTAATATTTCACCATGAATGCCGTGCGGGCCGGCGCAGCTTGCCAACCACCAGGAACAAAGGCTCGCCCTCACCGGGCGAGCCTGTTTCATTCTTTTTCCGGCCAGGTGACATCCTTCGATGTCGACTCATCGCGGCTCCGAAATCTCCAGATTTACTTGTTTGGCCTTCGCGCGCAGCGGCTACACGCAATAATACGCGTGTAGAATTTGCCACACGGCCGCCTTTGCCAATTACTCTGCCCATGTCATTTTTCGCGACATGTAATTCCAGGTATACGCGGTTTCCAGAACGACGTTCTTTAACACGTACTTCAGCCGGACTATCTACCAGCGAACATGCAATATATTCAACCAGTTCTTTCACGGTACATCCTTTCCCTGATCGCCAATCAAACCAACAGACAGAATCAATTCAACAATTATGCTGTGGCATCCCGGCGAGTGCGGGGATCGACGTTGCGCTCCTCGTAGACTTTTTCGGCCTCTGCAACCAGGGTTTCAACAGCCTCACCAGCCTTGAAACGTTCATAGCGCTCCGTCAAACCAATCGTATTGAAAAGTTTCACAACCGAATCGCTCGGCTGGGCACCTTTGCTCATCCAATCATAAATCCGGTCTTCCTTGAGCACGATTGTGGAAGGCTCAGTGCGGGGATTGTAATGTCCCAAAATTTCCAAAAATCTTCCCGTCTCGGGGGCTTTCTTTGTCTGCTGCTACCACACGATAGCTGGCCTGGTGGCGAGAGCCTGTTCGGCGTAATCGAATTCGAACCATTGTAGTTGTACTCCTTCTTATCTATTACAAAATTTGATTATCGATGTTACCTTTGGTTTTCTGCTCTGACGAGGGGCGGCGTTGAAGGGAACGCCTGCCAAACCATAAAACTTTCAGGTTATCCAAATAAACCGGCAAGACCGCGTCCGCCCGTTTTTTTGATCTTTTTCATCACCTTCTGCATTTCACGAAACTGTTTTAGCAGACGGTTTACATCCTGTACTTCTGTTCCTGATCCGGCAGCAATCCTGCGCCTTCGGCTCGCATTCAGAATACGCGGGTCACGGCGCTCGGCAATCGTCATCGAATTGAGGATCGCCTCGCTCTGCTTGAGCTGCTGCTCAGCATCCTGAGAATCAATCTGTCGGGCTGCTGCGCCCATTCCGCCCGGAAGCATATCCATTACCTGCGAGAAATGGGCCCATCTTGCGCACCTGGCGCAATTGATCCTGAAAATCTTCCAGAGTAATCTTACCAGATAACATGCGTTCAGCAGTAGCTTTTGCTGCTTCCTGGTCAAGATTGGCCTCTGCTTTTTCAATCAGGCCGATCATATCGCCCATCCCGAGGATGCGCGATGCCAATCGTCCCGGATCATACGTTTCTAAAGCGTCGGTGCGTTCACCGGTACCGAGAAATTTGATCGGCACACCGGTCACACTGCGGATCGAGATCGCCGCACCGCCGCGCGAATCGCCATCCATCTTGGTCAGGATCAAGCCCGTCAACGGAACTGTGTCACGGAAACCTTCCGCAATACCCAGTGCCTCCTGGCCGATCATCGCATCAATTACCAGCAGGATTTCCGAGGAAGGCAGCTTGCTCTGCATCGAGCGCAGTTCCATCATCAAATCCTCGGCAAGCTGGGAACGGCCAGCCGTATCAACGATCATCACCGAAGTGCCGTCTTTTTGCGCCTGTTTGTACGCTTCCTGTGCCAGCTTGACCGGCGAGACACCATCACGGGTGTACACCGGTACGCCAACCTGCTCACCAAGCGTCTGCAATTGCTTGATCGCTGCCGGACGGTATGGGTCCGCCGCAACCATCAGGACGCGTTCGCCCTGACCCCGCAGCACGCGGGAAAGCTTTGCCGCAGCCGTTGTTTTACCAGAGCCCTGCAAACCCACCAGCAGGATCACATGCGGTTTTTCCCCGCTCAAATCCAGCCTGGCCGGCTCACCCAGCGTGGCAATCAGTTCTTCGTTGACGATCTTGATCACTTGCTGCGCGGGGTTCAATGCCCGCGACACCTCATGACCAATGGCGCGCCCGCTACACGCTTCACAAAATCCTTGACCACACTGTAATGAACGTCTGCCTCCAGCAGCGCCATCCGCACTTCGCGCATGGCAACGTCAACATCCGCCTCCGAGAGCTTTCCCCGGCGGCGCAGGTTTTGGAAGACATCATTCAATCGACTGCTCAGTGATTCAAACACAATACACTCTTCTTTTCATTAAATGTACACAACACAAAGCCCTTTGCAAAAAAGGGCTGTTGCGCACGTGATTTTAGCTTGAATAGCACAAATGGTCAAGGGATAGCAAGCAAGCGGTTTTCGAAAACCCCATATCATTCATTTACCATCGCCCACAGTACCATGTGGCCATCTCCAACTGCTTTCTGAATATCCGGATCACCTGATTGACGATTACCAAATCCCCTACTATAATTTGTCTGACAATTCAACTCACCTGCATCTCCCATACTATCTCTATTTAAGGAACAAAGGATACGGTACATGAAAAACATCCCCTCTATCGGCATTCAAATCGCAGATATTCTTCTTCCCAATGAGAGCATTGACCCCGGAAAATGGGCCGTCATCGCTTGTGATCAATTCACATCCGAACCTGAATACTGGCAGGCCGTTGAAAAACATGTCGGCGATTCACCATCCACCCTCAACCTCATCCTGCCGGAAGTTTATCTGGAAAAAGAGGAAAGCAAGGACCGCGCCCAGGATAACCCAGCAGGCCATGCAGGAATATCTGGATGCAGGCTTGCTCGAATCCCGTCAGGGTTTCATCCTTGTGCGCCGCACCGCCGAAGGCAAAACCCGCCACGGACTGATGCTCGCCCTGGATCTGGAACGCTACGACTTCAACAAAGGCTCGCAGAGCCTGATCCGCGCCACCGAAGGCACCATCGTCGATCGCCTGCCGCCCGCGCATGAAGATTCGCAAAGACGCCATCCTTGAACTTCCCCATATCCTTGTCCTCATTGATGACCCGCAGCGCACCGTCATCGAACCCCTCGCCGCCAAAACGAGCCAGCTTGACAAGCTCTATGACTTTGATCTCATGCTCGGCAGCGGGCATCTGGAAGGCTACGCCGTCAATGACGCCGCCACAGAGCAAGGCATCATCTCCGCCCTCGAGAAGCTGGCTGACCCGCCTGCTTTCCGCCAGAAATACAGCGTCGGCGATGACCAGGACGTCCTCCTCTTTGCCATGGGCGATGGCAATCATTCCCTGGCGACCGCCAAAGCCATCTGGGAAAAGATCAAAGCCGAAGTCGGCATGGATCATCCCGCCCGCTACGCACTGGTGGAGATCGAGAATGTACATGATGAAGGTCTCGAATTTGAGCCCATCCACCGCGCTATCTTCAATCTGAAATCTGATCTCATTGCCGATCTGAAAACAGCCTTCGGCACCAACCTGCGCCTGACAAACTGCCAGAGCAAGGAAGAAATGGTCTCGCAGCGTCGACAACCAGCCTGCTGCCGGAGAACAGGCCATCGGGCTGATCACTCCTTCAGGCTTCCAGGTTGCCTACATCAATAATCCCGCCTTCAACCTGCCCGTCGGTACCATCCAGGACTTCCTGGACGGATGGTTGAATGCTGGCAACGCCGAAAGCATCGACTACGTTCACGGCGAAGATGTCGTCATCCGTCTGGGCAGCCAGACTGGCAACGCCGGCATCTACCTGCCCGGCATGGACAAAAGCGAGCTTTTCAAAACCGTCATCCTTGACGGCGCCCTGCCCCGCAAAACCTTCTCCATGGGCGAAGCCCGCGAAAAACGCTTCTACATGGAATGCCGCAAGATCGTTAAATAAAACCAAACAATTGTAGGATCGACTTTAGTCGTTATCTCATGTGCCAAAACCCAGCCCCTTTCCTGCGCCATTACTCAGAAAAGGGGCTTTTTCTTTCAATGATTTTTCAGCCCGTTATCACATTAACCTAGAAATACAAAGGCGGAGCCTCCTATGTGTCACTAAACCCATCCCTTCCCTTAAAAGGTATAATTCCCATATCATATCCCGGGAGGCATTCTTGAAACCACTGCACTGGCTCATCCTCATCCTCTGCTTCACCCTGACTGCCTGCACCCCGCAGGCCGCTGTCCCCACGCCCGCACCCACCCTGCCTGTCGCCACACCGCCACCCGCCACAGCCACCCTCCAACCAACTGCCACCCCGCAGCCCGCACCAACCGAAACCCTGCTGCCCACGCCCATTCCCCTGCAAGTTTGTTCCCCATTGCAAGGCTTCACCCTGGCTGAACTGCCCGCCATCATTTCCAATCCCTACGATGCCCCGCTGCCAGGGATGGACGACGGCCATCACGGCACAGACTATGCCTTCTGGACTTACCCTGCCCTGGGACTGACCCAGATGAAAGGTCTCCCCATCCAGGCTGCCCTGGCTGGCAAAGTCATCACCATCCAGCCGGAACCTTGACCCTTATGGTTACACCGTCATCATCGAGACCCCGTTGGACGCCCTTCCCGCAGACTGGGTGGACGCCCTGCAGCTGCCAAAACCCGCCCCATCTGACAACCCAGGTCGCGCCTCTCACCTGCCCGGACCTCCCGTCCCCGCCGAATGGGACAACTCCCCCTCTCTCTATATCTGCTCTATGCCCACATGGACCAGCCCGCCCGCCGTACAGGCCGGGCAAACCGTTTCCTGCGGCCAGACCATCGGCGTGGTGGGCACCACCGGCCTCTCTGTCAACGAACACCTTCATTTTGAAGTCCGCATTGGCCCTGCCGGAGCTAACTTCGAAAACCTCGGACATTACACCACTCCGCCAGCGAAGCAGAACGGCACAATTACTGCACCTGGCGTATCAGCGGTTGGTTTCAATTGGTTGATCCAGCTCTCCTGCTTAATGACAATAAGAAAACTGGTGCAAATCTTGACAAATAACGAAAGCGTAGGTTGGTATCCCCGTTATGCGGCTCCAACGAAGCCCCGTTATCAGAAGGGGAGTGCCGCGAAGCGGCGGGGAGATTGCCCAAGAAACCAAATAAGTATTACAGATTGAGGGAAATAACTTGCTCGAATTGGCTCATTTCCAATATTCCGTCAAGATTATTTTAGCTTGACCAAACCACCACTGGCTTACCTTTGCAGATTACTCACCTTCGCAGGCATTTCGCGATAAAAAAACGGATGCAAGTATAATAAGGACTGATGAATACAGAAATTGAACACCCACTCCCCGCGAAAAGACAGGCGCAACATCATCATCGCCATCCTCATCGGACTTGTCCTGCTGGTGTCCGGTTTGGCTGCATTCCTCTTTTTCAACAAACGGCCAGGCCGCACCCCAGACCGAACTCCACCCGACTGTCAGCGCCACCGCGATTGATCTTTCCACCGCTGTGCCCCTCGTTGAGCCGCATATCGAGCTGGAAGCCACCGCCTTGCCCACCCTGCCAGCTGGCAGTTCTCTGCAGGACTCGCTCAGTCACAGCGGCCTGCTTGTCCTGTCAATGGCCGACGGATACAACAATCATCTCTTTGCCTACCACCCCCAGTTTATGCCCCTCACCCGCCTCACGTCAGATCCTTTTGACGACATCACCCCCGCCGTCAGCCCGGATGGCAGCCGCATCGCCTTTTCTTCCCGCCGCAATGGCTTCTGGGATCTCTATCTGCTGGAACTGCCCGGCGGTGAGCTGACCAAACTGACTGACACCCCCGCCTACGATGCCGCCCCTTCCTGGTCGCCGGACGGAAAATGGCTTGCCTACGAAACCTATCGCAATGGCAATCTCGATATCATGCTCCTCGCCGTTGATCACCCTACCAACGACCCCATCCGCATCACAGATGACCCCGCCGCCGATTACGCCCCCGCCTGGTCGCCTGCCGGCAGAAGCCTGGCCTTCATTTCCCAGCGCAGCGGCGAACCCGATGTCTGGCTGGCTGACCTGGACGAGAATATTGATCCATTCACCAACATCAGCGCGCACCACCGACCGCCCAGGAAGACCATCCCTGAATGGTCGCCTGATGGCCGCTATCTGGTCTGGGGCGCCGCCGCCGAAGGCAGTCACAACCTCTACCTGTGGGATTCACAAAACCCGGACAGCGCTCCCCGGCCAATTGGGTGCAGGCTTCCTGCCCGGCCTGGAGTCCCCAGGGAGACGCCCTCGCCGCCGGGATGATCGGCCCCAACGAGACCACGCTCGGCGGGTACAATCTGCGTCAGCTTGCACTCGCCTTTCCTGCCGAGCGCCTTCCCGGCAGCCTTTTCGGTCTCGATTGGGCTTCCGGTGATTTCGCCGTTAACATGCTTGCCATGCCTCTGCCTGAAAATGCCGCAGACCCCGCTCCTCTGCTTTGGACGCCAGCCCTGAACGCCGATCCTCTCCCGCCAGACGGACGCTTCGGCATCGTCAAATTGGAGGATGTAACCGTTCCCCATCCCTACCTTGTCGATCTGGCAGACAAATCATTCAACGAATTACGCAAATTCACTGCCCTGCAATCCGGCTGGGATTTCCTTTCCAGCCTGGAAAACGCCTACCTTCCCCTTTCTGAACCGCCAACCCTGTGCCGCCCAGCAAAACTGGCTCTTCACCGGACGCGCCTTCGCCTTCAATCCTGTTCCCCTCAACGCCGGCTTCATCTCCCTCGTCAGAGAACAGATCAACGGTCAGACCTACTGGCGCGTCTACCTGAAAACCCGCTATCAGGATGGCTCCCAGGGTATGCCCCTCACCAGCTCCATCTGGGATATCAACGCCCGCTACAATGAAGACCCGTCATCCTATGAGCAGGGCGGCCTGCCACAAAACGCCCCGTCCGGCTACTGGGTCGATTTCACCGACCTCGCTGCCCGATACAACTGGGAACGCCTGCCCGCCCAGCTCAACTGGCGCACTTTCATCAATGCTGCCCGCTTCAACCAGTTCGTCCTCACCGGCGGCCTCACCTGGCACCAGGCCATGGCTGAGATCTTCCCGCCGGAGGCGCTGATCACCCCCACCTCTGTGCCTTCGCTGACCCCCTTGCCCACTTCTACACCCAAAGATACCAACTGGCATTTCTACACCGTCACCCCCACCTTCCAGCCCACGCCAACCCCCATCCCGCGGCCCACCTGGACGCCCCTGCCATGACCCACCGCTGGAAATTCATTTCACTCTTCACACTGATGCATTGTCTGCCTGTCAATCTGCCCCGGCAGCCGACGGCTGTGCTCTCCCCGGCTCGACGCGCCTCAGGAAACACAAATCGCTGTCATCGCAGAAACAATGGTTGCCGAGGTCTGCCGCCACCCCCGGCTGCACCCGCTGCCCCTGCCGACGAAGCCCTGCCCCACTTTCCCTCGACACCTGCCGTCCGATGACGCCCCCATCCGCTACACCTTCCCCACGCCCGAACAGGAACCGATCTCCCTGTGGCGGCCCCCGCTGTACGATACCCCCTGGGGCACTCACTGCCAACGACCATTTCTTTTTCATCCGTCCCATTGCCGTGAATGAGATCAACTGGTGGCTTGAGGATTACCGCTATGGCGCACAGTTCCCTGGCCTGCCGGATGTGATCCATACCGGTGTGGATATCCCTGCCCCGCGCAACACGCCCATCCTGGCTGCTGGACCTGGCGTCGTCATGTGGGCTGGCTGGGACCTGTTCAATCGTCAATTGGCCCCTTCAGAAGACCCTTACGGCATCGCTGTCGCCATCAAGCACGATTTCGGTTATGATGACCGCCGTCTGTACACCGTTTATGCCCACATGGACCGCGTCGATGTCGTCCCCGGTCAGCGCGTTGAAGCAGGCGACCAATTGGGCATCATCGGCACCACCGGCTTTACCACGGGCCCCCATGTGCATTTCGAAGTGCGCATCGAAACCGGAGAGTTCTTCGCCAGCCGGAACCCCGAACTATGGCTGTGCCCCACCCCAGGGGTGGGGTGTCCTTGTTGGCCGGCTGATGAATACCAACGGCTCCTTGCTCAAAGGCCATTCCCTCTATGTGCGAAACTTGCAGACCAATAAAATAAACACCATCACAAGTTACAACAGCGGCGTTGTCGTCACCAGTGACGATTATTATCAGGAAAATCTGGTCCTTTCCGACCTGCCGGCTGGAGACTACGAACTCAGCATTGAATACGAAGAAGAAACCTGGTTTTCCACCCAGATCACCATCAACCCTGGTGCTGTTTCCTACTTCACCTTTCGCGGAGACAAAGGCTTCAACCTGGAGCCACCCTCCTCACCCGACGCAGAAGATATCCTCAATCCAGCATCCTGATCTTTTTTGCCCGCTCGCCCCCCTTGCCAAAAAGAGTGTGCCGTGTCTTGGCCATCCTTGTCAAAGGGGGGTAGGAGGATCTGCCCCTTGCCAAAGAGGAGCCGCTCATCAGCAGCGTGATTTTGCCCCTCTCGCCGATAGGCGTGCTGCATTTCGCCCACCTTGTCACATCGTCCCCAAATGGGGAAAGGGCGGAAAGGGGAATTGCCTGAATCGATCCTCAAAAAACCCTACTCCTGGGAACAAATCAACTCTCCCACCGTGATAAAATAAACCTGCCTTTCCTCATAACAACCTAGGAATGTTCATGCCCAGCAAACCACATCAAAACTCTGCCCGACATGCCACGCGACAATCAATTCTGGCTTACGCCGTTCGCACTATTGGTGGCCTGTCTCCTCCCTATTTTATCTGGCTGTCAACCTGTTCCCAAGCCATCCCCTGTACCACTGCCCCGAACGTTGAAATCACTGGTCCTTTCAATGTGCTCGTTTTAAACAGCTATCATATTGGCTATAGATGGTCAGAAGATATCATCAAGGGGATCAACACCACATTCAGCAAAGGCACCATTCGCCCCGAAGTCTTTGTCGAATATATGGACACCAAGCGCTATGCGCCCGAAGAAATCTTTCCCAGCCTGATCGCCATGTACGCCAGCAAATACGAAAATACCCCGCTGGATCTGATCATCACCGTCGATAATAATGCGCTTGCCTTCATGGCCACCTACCATGACCAGCTTTTTCCGGATGTGCCGGTCATTTTTCTGGGAGTCAACGGCTTCACCCCAGACATGTTGGGGGGCATGACCGAGGTGACCGGTATTTCCGAAAGTCTTGATGAGCGGGCAACCATTGATCTGATCCTCCAGTTGCTGCCTGAAACCCGACATCTTGTGACCATCACTGACAGTACCGTTACCGGGGCAATTCATTTCAATCGTTTTCAGGAACTCGAAAAAGAGTATGCCGGTCGGGTGGATTTCATTTTTCTTAACGACCTCTCAGTAGATCAACTGGCAAATGAACTTTCCCAACTCCCTGACAACTCAGCAATTTTCTTCCGTTCATTTTTTCGCAGCGCAGAAGGGGAATCGATCACTGTTGAAGAAGCTCTGCGGCTGATCACCAAAAACACCTCTGCCCCGATTTTCACTACCTGGGATTTCACATTGGGGGAAGGTGTCATCGGCGGGTCGCCTTCCTGACCGGGCAAAGCCAGGGAGAAGCCGCCGCCAACCTGGCCCTGCAAATTCTGCAAGGCATGCCGGCTTCCAGCATTCCGATCCTCGAAAGCAGTCCTACAGAAATCATTCTCGATTACAACGAATTACTGCGCTATAACATCCCCTTATCTGCCGTGCCGCGATAACAGCACGATCATCAATCAACCCATGACTTTCTATCGTCAATATCCGCAATGCCATCATCCATTGGCAGTTTTTTCTCATTGTCGTGCAAACCTTGATCATCACCATTCTGATATCCGCGGTCCGCCGCCGCAGGAAAGCCGAAAAAGAATTGGCTGCTGCAGAAAAACGTCTGGATCGAATGCTTCAGACCGTTGTTGACGGGGTCATCGTCATCAATCGCAGATATCGACCATTTCATATATCAATCCCGCTGCCAGACGATTCATGGACATTCCAGATTCAGTTCAGCCAGGAGACCCGCTTTTTGAGCCATAGCTGGACGCCTATTGATGATAATAAAGACCTCATCCCGTCTGAGTCAATCCCGCTCCTTGCTGCGCTAAAATATGGCAAGGAAACCTATAATGCGACCTACAGGCTGATCAATGCGGACGGAGAGATAAAATGGCTCACCATCAGCGCCGCCCCTATCCTGGACGAAGAAGGGCAAATCATCAGCGCCATTGCCAGCCTCAGCGATACGACTGCGCAGCAGTATGCCATACAAGCCCTGCAAAAAAGTGAAAGACGCTTCCGCACCCTTTTTGAACAGGTCGTGGATGCCATCATCATTTGCGAAATGGACGGGCAGATCCTGGATGTCAACCAGCGTGCCTGCGACCTGCTCGGGCTATTCCCGCAGTGAGATTGCTTCAACGACAGCGCATTTGATTTCGCTGCTAATATAGGGCAAGAAGAAATCCTTGCCGAATGGAAATAATTTAGAAAAAGGGGCTGTTTTCTCCAAAGAAGGCTATCAACGCACCCGAATCAGGGAAAAACGATCCCGGTGGAATTATCCATTGGATTGATCGAACTGGAAGGGCGAGACCGCATCCTGATTATTTCGCGCGACATTACCGATCGCCAGCAAGCCCGCCAAACCCTCCTGGAAGAGCGTGCTTTGCTGGAACAGCGTGTAGAAGAACGCACGGTTGAGTTGCAGCGCCTCAATGCAGAACTACATAAGGCAGCTCGCGCAAAGGACGATTTCCTCGCCAACATGAGCCATGAACTACGCACCCCGCTCAATGCCGTCCTCGGCATGTCCGAGATGCTTGGTGAAGAACTGCACGGTCCGCTGAATGAAAAACAGACACAAATATATGAAGATCATCGAAAATAGTGGCCACCATCTGCTGGACCTGATCAACGACATCCTTGACCTCTCCAAAATCGAAGCCGGGCAAAAAAGTCTCCATCTTCAGCCTGTTCAGATCGACGACCTGTGCCGTTCGTCCCGTCTATTTTGTGCAGCAAACAGCGCTCTGAAAAAAATATCGAGATCGTTTTCGAGAACAACAGTGAGCAACACCGTTTTTCTGCAGATCCGCGTAGCGCCAAACAAATTCTTGTCAATATTCTGGCAAATGCCATCAAATTCTCCCCGGAAAATGGAAAGATCGACTTCACCGTGGACGATATGCCGCAGCAAAATGCCCTTCGTTTTACCATCATAGATCAAGGTATAGGCATCGATCCGGAAATGATGCCCCAGTTATTTAAACCCTTCTCCCAGATTGATTCCAGCCTCTCCCGGAATTTTGAGGGCACCGGATTGGGCCTGGCTTTGGTGTCCCGCCTGGTGGCCATGCATGGCGGCAGCACAAACCTGGACAGCACCGGTCACCCCGGGGAGGGCAGCACTTTCACCATCTATCCTGCCCCTGAACCAGGAGATCGAACATGCAGCGGTTGTCACGGAATGGACAAAAAAATACTCACAGGCAAATCCCCTGGCAGGTACGGTTTTACTTGCTGAAGATGAGGAAACAGCCATCCAGGCGATCACATCCGCCCTGCAGCCCCTCGGCTGCCAGGTAGATATCGCCCGCACCGGCACAAAATTCATCCAACAAGCCCGCCTGAATCCCCCGCAAATCCTTCTGCTGAACATGCAGATCCCTGAAATGGATGGCTGGCAAGATCTTGTCCATCCTCAAAGAGGATCCAGCCCTGCAAAACATCCCCATCCTGTGCTTCACCTCCCTGACGATCACCGGCGACCCCCAGCGATATGCAGAAGCTGGCATCGACACATTTCTGCTTAAACCCTTCCAAATCGAGACCCTCCTCGAATGGCTCAAGCCCAAGCTCTACCGCTCCTCGACTTTTCCCTTTTTCATAATGCCTTATCAAAGAGATTCCCATTCCGCATTGCTATGCATTTCTCTCTTCTGGTAAAATTATGTTATTATTAGCGGCTGAATTTGCATGATAAACCTCGTCTGGCACTCTGCCCGACGACATAAACACGTATGGAGGTTTGCATATGTCACCCAGAAAGAAAATCGGTTTTGCTTTGCTGATGGTCAGCATCCTGCTTCTTGCCGCCTGCACTCCCAAAGCAGACGCCGAACCGACCCCCGATACCAACATGGTCTACACCCAGGCCGCCCAGACCGTTGCTGCCCAGCTTGCTGCGCAGGCAACCGTCGAGCCTACCCTGGACCCCAATCTGATCCGCACCGAAGCAGCCCAGACCGTGGAAGCGGAGATGGCCAATAAAGGCCACTGAGACCCCCGCGCTGGCCACCGTTGCCCCCCTGAACACGGTCGCGCCCCTGCCGGTTTTGTCTTCACCTACCGTCGGCATTCCCGTCACATCCACCGGCAACACCGCCGAATGGCGCGGCCAGTGGCCTATTGATGGCTCCAGCATCACTGTCGGCACCGATGTTGACGTGCAATGGACACTGAAAAACACCGGCACCAAAACCTGGACCAAGGAATACCAGTACCGCTTCTACCTCGGCGAAGGCCAGTTCCACAAATATACCGCCTACTACATGCCCAAGGAAGTCCTCCCCGGCGAAGAAGTAACCCTCACCGTGGACATGAAATCCAATCTCCCCAATGGCAATTACTACGAATTGTGGGTGCTCACCGATAATTTTGGCGCCAACTTCAGCCAGTTTGATGTGCGTTTCACTGTTGGCGGAGTCTTCAGTGACTTACCGGCACACCAGGCACACTTAGTGACAAAGATTACTGCTGTACATACCATCCAAAGGGCAGTTGCTCCCTGATACTCGATGCCAGACATGGCTTACTGGTCTTGGTGTTGCAGGTGTTGGCGCACCATGGGAGTGGCAAGACATGGTTGACGGTATGTAATTCAGTGGGTATTACACCCTAATACGATTGTCCAATAACATAATAATCCTCGCAGCCGGAGCAAATTGCTCCGGCTGCGATAACAAAATTAATAATTGAATTTCACCTCGAACAGGAGGGGATCATGATGATCAAATCAAAGAAAATGTTGCTCTATTTCACCCTGCTGGCAGCCAGTCTGCTGCTTGCCGCCTGTGGCGGCAGCGCCGCACCCGAAGCCCGTGGCCGAACCTACCTTTGACAGCGGCATGCTCTACACCCTGCCGCTGAAACGTCGCGGCCAACATGACGGAAGAGGCCCAGAACAGCCCCACCGAGACGCCCATGCCCTCCGCCACCGCCGAAGTCATTCAGCCCACGGCTTTGCCCACCCTCGCCCCTGCTGCTGGCGCCGCCACCGATGATCCTAACGCGCCCCTCCCCGGCCTGCCCGCCGTCAATACCCCTGCGGGTGCTGTGGCCCTCCCGGCGCAGAACACCCCGGCAGCACCGGTGCTGCTCGTCACGCCCACCCTGCCTGCCGACGAAATCAAGGACAGGGCCGAATGGGCTGGACAGAACCCTGCTGACTTTACCGAGGTATTTGCCGGCACCAGCTTTGAAATGATCTGGTCGCTTTATAATACCGGTGTGACCACCTGGACCACCGACTATAGCTACCAGTACTGGGGCGGTTCGGAAGATTGCTCCTTGTACAGCCCTTCCAAAATCTACTACCTCACTTCCCCAGTCCTCCCCGGCGAAAAAGTGCGTATCAAAGTCCCTATGACCGCCCCCCTCGTTAAAGGCTCTTGCCAGCAAAGATGGGTGATGGTAAATGCTGATGGACAGTGGTTCCTGGATACCTTCGACGTCACATTGACGATCAAATAACCTCACACTTTTGTGAACCCCTCACCCACCCCGCCCAACCAGCAGGGTGGGTGTTTTAATTCACTACCATCCACTCGCAGGGTACGTTAACATCTCTTTCGCAATGCACCATCACCCACATCTGGTCCTCTTGCCTCTGATTATCCCCCCCTATCCCCGGCTTATCTGCTTGACTGGTTACCTGATCAACTGATTCCCTGATTGCCTTCTTTCCCTGACTTGCGGTATAAATAAACCATGCGCACCCGCTCCCCCATCTTCCACTGGTTCATCGCCGGCCTTATCCTCCTTGCCGCTGCTGGCGGCATCCTCTACACCGCTTCCAATGGTCGATTGCCTGATCTCGCCTGCCGCCAAAACCAGACCGACATTTACCTGCCTCTCGACAACCAATCCCCTCTCACCCAAACCATCCAGCCTGTTGCGGATAATCTTTCCGCTCTCACCCTGTATCCCCAGAGCCCCCCAGGCAGCCCCCACAGCCTCATCTTGCGCCTCTATGACCCACAAGACCCATCGATACCCCTTTCCGTTGTCCACCGCCCTGTAAACGCCATCCGCAACGGCAAGCTCGTCCTTCCATCTCAAGCCGCTTCCCGCCGGACAGTCCTATCAAATCACCATCACCACCGACGCCCCGCCAGGGACCATTTTCCTTGCCGCCGCTGCCGGTGACCGCTATTCTGCTGGCGGCCTCGTTACTGGTGATGGGCAATCCTTGCCCAATGACCTCGCCTTCAATGCCTATTACCGTCCCTTCCCTCCTGCATGGCTTGAGTTGCTCACCCAATCCTTGCCAATCATGCTCCGCTGGCTGATCTGTACCTGCCTCATCATTCTCATCGGATTCACCCTTCATTTTATTATCCGACCCGGCCACGCTGCCCTCAACTCCCTCTCTCATCTAATCCTGCAATCCACCGGCCTCGGCTTGACCTTCTTGATTGTTATTGGCTACACGCAGTCTGTACTCAACATACCCCTCTCACTGCGCGGCCTGTTGATCTGTGGTATCCTCCTTTTCCCTGGCTGCAGTATTTCGGTGGCGCATCGACCGAAAAAACACCGCCCACTTTGCCGTGCCTGCCCCCGCACGGGAAGATGCCGCTCTCCTGCTCCTATTCCTGGTCATTTGCGCCAGCCGCGCAATGCAAACCATCGGGCTTGAACCCGTTCCCCTCTGGGTGGATGGTTTCAACCATGCTGCCAAAATCTCTCTGCTTGCCAGGGACGGCATCCTGCCACTGCAGATCAACTACCCTTTCGGATACCATATCCTCACCTGGTACGTCCACCTCCTAACCGGTCTTGACCTGCCAGCCGCCGCGTTTAACACCGGCTTCTGGATCAGCGCCCTCGCCATTCCGGCTGCCTGGCCGTTGGCTCGCCGCATTTTCGGGCAGCGCTGGACTGCCTTGCTGGCCGTCCTCCTCTATGGTATGTTCGCCCCCTTCCCCGCCTACCTCGCCACCTGGAGCCGCTTCCCCTACCTGCTGGGCCTCACCCTGCTGCCCCTCGCCCTCCATGCCGCCCTGGACTGGCTGCAAAGCCCTCGTATGACCATTCCCCGCGAGATGGTCCAAGCCCTTCCTGCTGCCATCCTGGCCGCCGGGCTGGTCCTCTCCCATTACGGCACTGTCATCCACTTCGCCGCTTTTCTGCCCGTCCTCCTCCTGGCCTGGCGCTTTTGGCCGCAAGGCGAAATCCTCGCGCAACGCTTCGGCATCAGATCCTGCGTCTTGCTGGTCTTGCCGCACCTGCCGCTGCCATCCTGCTGATCAGGATCATCTCTCTCATCCAGCGCGGGCAATGGATCAGCGCCCTCACCAACCATCAAATCGACAACCAGGTCATTGACCTGCGCTACGCCCTAACCCTGACCACCATGCACGGTGGATGGCTGGTCTGGGGTCTCGCCATTACCGGTCTGCTGGCTGCCCTCCTCTGGAAAGATCACCGGAAAATTGCCTTCCTCGCTGTTGGCTGGCTGTTGTCCCTTTTCATTCTCAACATCCTCCAGATCACCCTCCTCGGCACAACCATCTCCAGCTGGATGAATTACATCATCGCCCTTTCCCTGCCCCTCTGCTGGCTGGCCGCTTCCGCCCTGTCAGGTGCGGCAGAAACCGCTGCAATCAATTCCTGCCCAATGGCAGACATCGCCGTCTGGCTGCCAGCAGCCCTCCTCATCTGTCTGGCACTGGCCGGCTTCACCGGTATCAGCGGCATCATCAACCCCGTCACCATCCTCTTCACCCGGACACGACGGCAAGCCGTGCAATGGATCACGGAACACACCCCGCAAGATGCCGTGTTCTATATTGACAGCTTCCAGTGGGGCGATACCATCACCCCCTCCAACGGTGGTGGCTGGATCCCCGCCCTCACGGGCCGCGGAGCTGTCCACCCTTACATCAATGAACAAAGAGAAACCCTGAATGACTTTCTCATCCAGCGCCACGTCAATTATGTCTATACCCAGTCCCCTCAACCACTGGCAGACCTCCCCCTTTTCACCGGCGCCGAGCCTGTTTTCCGGAAGGGGAACATCACCATCTACAGCCTGCCTGCCGCGGCTCCATAAACTTCCCGCATCCCGCCCACACTCTCATATTCCACCCATCTTCTCCCGCTTGCCGGGAGAGGACAAAGCCCTGCACAGCAAGTCCTTCAGGTAAGCGGGAAACACTAAAATGGTGTAGAAAATCACCCACCCACCTACTGTCATTGCGAAGCACCAGTGCTTTGTCCCCCTTGTCAAAGAGAGGGATTGGGACGATCGCTCATATTTCACAATAACAAAATCTTCAACATTTTGTTACACCCGATGAGGGCGCAATCCCCATGGAACATCACTTAGTGGTAAAATCTTTCATGCTCCACCTGCCATCCCGGCAGGAACGGGCCAACTGGCCCTGGACATATTACGGAGGAATAAACAATGACTAAAATGAAATTAAACATCCTGATTTTGGGCATTCTGCTCGCCTTAACTGTGCTCGCTGGTTGTACACCTGCCGCCGCACCCGCAGAAGCCCAGCCCACGCTGGATATTGCTGCATTAAAAGCAGAAATCGCCAGCACCGTCATCGCCGAGATCACACTGCAAGCCCCTGCACAGGATGCAGCACCTGCAGAGCAACCCGATGTCGTCGAACCCACCCGGACTCCCTGGGTCATCACCGCCACCGCCGATCCTGCCCAGCAGGAAACCGTTCAGGTTGTCGTTCCGGTTCTTGCCACAGCAACCAAGAAACCCGTCAGCGGCGGCGCAGTCTGGCCGACCATCACCCCCACCTATTACACTGATGTAGCCCGCTGCAGCAATCTCCAGCCTGCCAGCTACTCCGTCTTTTCCCCCGGGTACGACTTTGACACTGTGTGGACCGTCGAAAACACCGGACATCGCCAATGGAATGCCAGCTTCTATTACAAACTACGCCGCTTTGACGGCACAGAATTTGGCCCTGTCTATGTTGGCGCTCTCACAGTCGGCGATACCTTCACCGCTGTGATGGACACCGTCGCCCCTAATACCCCCGGCAACTACGTCAACACCCTCTATCTGGTCAATGACGACGGTGTGACCTTCTTCACATCTGCATTCGTCTTCACCGTCAAATAACATCAACCAGGCTCAGCCGGGACCCAAACATGATTGATAAAGCAGCTTTGAAAGCCGAGGCATTCCGCCTCGGCTTTTGGTTGTGCGGCGTCACCACCCCGGAACCGCCTCCTCATCTGGATACCTATAACGCCTGGATTACCGCGGGCCGCCACGCTGATATGGCGTATCTCGCCACCCCGCGCGCGCTGGCCTGCCGCGCCAAACCCGACACCCTCCTCCCCGACTGCCAGACCATCATCGTCCTCGCTGCTCCATACCCTGCGCCGCCAGCCAGTGTCTCTGCAAACACAGCGCACAATCGCTGGCTATGCGAAGTCAACAGACTACCACAACGTCTTTCCTCCGCGGCTGGAAGCTCTCGCGGACTGGATCATCCAGCAAGAGGATCACCCCCTCCAATGGCGCGGCTTCACCGATTCTGCCCCCATCCTGGAAAAAGAACTGGCCCAGCGCGCCGGTCTGGGCTGGATCGGCAAAAACACCAATCTCATCAGCCCGGAAATTGGTTCATACCTTCCTGCTGGCGGAACTTTTCCTCGACACTCATATCGAACCCGATCCCCCCTTTACTGCCGACCGCTGCGGTTCCTGCACCCGCTGTCTGGATGCCTGCCCCACAGCCTGCATCCTGCCCGACCGCACGATTGATGCCGCCCGTTGTCTGTCTTACTTGACGATTGAGAACAAAGGCCAAATCCCGCCTGATCTGCGCCCAGATCTGGAAACCCGTCATTTTCGGCTGTGACGTCTGCCAGACCGTTTGCCCCTGGAACCGGAAAGCAGTCCGTCCCGCCCGAGCAAACCCTCTTTCCCCCGCTTGCAGCCCTCCAATCCATCCACTCTCACTGAAGAGATGCAGCTTGACGATGAGCCTTCCGCAGCCGATTTCGACATACCCCCATCCTCCGCGCCAAACGCCGCGGCTACCTGCGCAACGTAGCTGTCGCCTTGGGCAACCTCGCCCAGCCCCAGGCCATCCCCGCCCTTTCCGCACAGCCTGCAGCATGACCCTGAACCTCTCATCCGTGCCCACGCCGCATGGGCATTGGGCTGTATTCCCCGCCCTAGAAGCCCTGAACAGCCCTGCAATCCGCCCTCCAAACCGAAACCGATCCCACCGTCCAAACTGAAATCCAGCAAGCCATGAGCAATTTTTCCTGAATCAATGTGCAGCCGTAAAATGGTGTGCTGGATTCCGCAATCTCTCCTTAAACACAAAAGGCTGCCCGATCGGACAGCCTTTCTTCATTTAATCACTGAAAACTACTGTGCTGGCGTTGCCGTTGCCTCAATAACTGCCGAAGTAGAAGTCGCCGGAACCGTGATCGTCGGCGTCACAATATTCGCCTTGATGATCAAAATCTGTCCGGCAAAAATCGCATTGGCATCTTCGATTTCATTCTCTTCCAGAATGGACTCAACAGTCGTATTGAATCTCGAAGCGATCAGGTCGATACTGTCGCCCACCTTGATCGTGTACTCAATCTTCGTCCCAGGCACAAAATCCGTCGGGCAGCGGCGTCTCGGTCGGCAATTGCTGGTCCTTGGTCGGGATCAAAATCTTGTCACCCGGATTGATCGGACATGCCCCGCCGAAATTGTTCAATGCCAGCAGCACATTGATATCCACTTCAAATTGCTGGGCAATACCCCAGCAGTTATCATTCTCCTGCACGGTGTACTCAAATGGCCCCGTAGGAGTCGGGCGTCACAGTTGGCTCAGGTGTCAATGTTACTGTCGGGGTCAATGTAGCCGTTGCCGTTGGCGGCACCATCGTAGGGGTAAATGTCAATGTCGGGGTCGGCGTATCCGTTTTAAACAACGGAAATCTTCAAACCGCCGGATTCACCGCCTGTCAGGGATGTGACCACGAAGATGATCCCGGCCACAACCAGCACCGTCACCAGGCCCCAGATCACGAAAGGCATCACCTTCTGCCGTTTCTTGAAATTATTGATCACATCTTGCGGATCATTTTTAGCCATAAGCTTACCTGTTAGTATCCTTTCAATGCGCCGTTCATCACCTCACGCAGATGTCCAACATCCGCGTGAAACTCCGGATTATGAGGGCATTCATTGGATTCAATTCTACCTGATTATAGGAAATTTGGCAAAAAGGCGATTTCACCAAAATCCGCTTCTTGCCAAAAAAATAGCTTAATCATACATCATCCAAGATACCGTGCACCCGGAAAATACCACTCCCACAATGATTAAAAGAGCCTGATTATTTTTCGATGTGATTGGAACCCTAATGTCAGCACCGGTCCGCATCATGATTGTCTGACCAGATATTGGCGCAAATACTCCCCGGTATACGAGCGTGGATGATGGCAAATCTCTTCTGGCGTACCCATCGCCAGCACCTGTCCACCAGCGTCGCCGCCTTCCGGTCCCAGGTCAATCAAATGATCCGCCACCTTGATAATATCCAGATTGTGCTCAATGATCACCACTGAATTACCGGCATCCACCAGCCGCTGCAAGACCTCGATCAATTTATGCACATCAGCCGCATGTAATCCAACCGAAGGCTCATCCAGCACATACAGTGTCTTGCCGGTTGCCCGTCGGGAAAGTTCTTTGCCCAGCTTCACGCGCTGTGCTTCACCGCCCGACAATGTCGGCGCAGGCTGCCCAATGCGCACATATCCCAGACCAACATCATTCAAAGTTTGTAATTTCGACACAATCCGCGGGAAAGCTTCAAAGAATTCCAGACCAGTTTCCACAGTCATATCCAGCACTTCGGCAATATTCTTGCCTTTAAAGCGCATTTGCAGCGTCTCGCGGTTGAAGCGGGCGCCGTGGCATACATCACACGGCACATACACATCCGGCAGGAACTGCATCTCGATCCGCAATTGCCCCTGTCCCTGGCAGGCTTCACACCGCCCGCCGCGCACATTGAACGAAAACCGCCCGGGTTTATACCCGCGGATCTTGCTCTCCGGGATTTCGGTAAACAGCTTGCGGATCTCGTCAAACACGCCTGTATACGTCCCCGGGTTGGAACGCGGTGTCCGTCCAATCGGCGACTGGTCAATGTTGATCACCTTGTCCAGATGCTCCAGTCCTTCAATGCCGTCATGCTCACCCGGAGAAGTTCTCGCTCCATTCAGTTCTTTCGCCAGCACCTGATAGAGAATATCCACCATCAACGTGGATTTCCCTGAACCGGAAACACCGGTGATGCACACCAGCTTGCCCAGCGGAATTTCGACATCAATATTCTTGAGATTATTTGCCCTTGCGCCAATCACACGCAATGATTTCTTGTTGCCATTCCTGCGCTTCTCCGGGATTGGCACCTGCAAGCGTCGGTCCAGATATGCGCCAGTCAGGGATTCAGGTGTCGCAAGGATCTTGTCCAGCGGGCCTTCTGCTACGATTTCGCCGCCATGTTCGCCTGCGCCCAGGCCCAAGGTCCACAATCCAGTCTGCCGCGCGGATGGTTTCTTCATCATGCTCCACCACCAGCACCGAGTTCCCAAGATCGCGTAATCCCTTCAATGTTTCCAGCAGCCTGGCATTATCCCGTGGATGCAGCCCAATCGAAGGCTCATCCAGCACATATAACACCCCCATCAAGCGCGAGCCAATCTGGGTTGCCAGGCGAATACGCTGTGCCTCACCGCCGGATAGCGTCGCCGCCGGACGGCGCAGGGTCAGATAATCCAGCCCTACATTCACCAGAAATCCCAGCCGCGAATCAATTTCCTTGAACACCCGCTCGGCGATCACCAGATCGCGCTTGTTCAGCGGGGTATCCTCCCCATATAGTTTCCGCACCCATTCCAGCGTACGCACCACCGGCCAATCCGTCACTTCAATGATATTCTTGTCGTCAACCGTTACCGCGATCGACTCAGGCCGCAAGCGGTCTCCCTTGCATGTCGGACACGGCTTGTCACTCATATATTCCTGTATGCGTGAACGCACATAATCGGAAGAAGTTTCGCGGAAACGGCGTTCCAGGTTGTTCACCACGCCTTCAAAAGCCATCTTCACCGTAGACCGTCTGTCATTCTGGCTCTTGAACTTTACGGTGATCTCTTTGCCTTTCGTGCCATACAACACAATGTCCAGTTTCTCCTGGGGCAATGTTTTCACTGGTGCATCCATATCAATATCAAATTCCCGGCAAGTCGCCGACAGCATCTGCCAGTAATATCCACCTTCCTCGCGGTTTCGGGTGCTGCTCCATTCCATCGCCGATGATCGCCCCGCCATTCAGGGAACGGTTCGATTTGGGCATCAACAAATCCGGGTCAATTTCCAGCTTACTGCCCAGACCCTGGCAATCAGGGCATGCCCCGTGCGGGGTATTGAAGGAAAAGCTGCGCGGCTCAATCTCATGCAGGCTGACGCCATGCTCCGGGCAGGCCAGATGTTCTGAATAGAACCTTTCTACCGGCTCATCTTCTGTCACATCCAGCACCGTCAGATAGCCTTCGCCAACCTTCAAAGCAGTTTCCACTGAGTCGGTCAACCGCGAGCGCTGCGCCAGCAGGTCTTCTTCATCTTCCGGCGCCTGGCGCACCAGGCGGTCCACAACAGCTTCAATCGTATGGATCTTGTACCGATCAAGGGTGATCTCATCATCCAGGTTGTACAACACACCATCTGCGCGCACACGCACAAAACCCGCCTTGCGGATCTCGTCAAACACTGCCTGGTACGTTCCCTTGCGGCTGCGTACCACTGGCGCGAGGATCATCAACCGCCGGCCTTCCGGCAGGCTTTCGATCCGGTCCACAATTTCCTGCGCAGATTGGCGTGAAACTACCTCTCCGCAGATCGGGCAATGCGGAATGCCCACCCGCGCAAACAACAGGCGGAAATAGTCATACACCTCGGTTACCGTACCCACTGTTGAACGCGGATTGCGGGAAGTGGCCTTCTGGTCAATCGACACTGCCGGGGATAAACCCTCAATCAAATCGACATCCGGCTTTTCCATTTGCCCCAAAAACTGGCGCGCATAAGCTGACAGCGACTCAACATACCGGCGCTGCCCCTCTGCAAAGATAGTATCAAACGCCAGAGATGACTTTCCCGAACCGGACAATCCCGTGATCACCACCAACTCATCACGGGGAATTTCAACATTGATATTCTTCAGATTATGCTGCCTCGCCCCCAAGACACGAATCACATTTTTGCTCATCCAACCTGTCCTCACCAGACTGTACGCCACAAGTCTGAATAATTTTTCTGTTCACTTGCACCCTCGTGCAATGTGCAATTATACCAGAACAAACGTCCAATTAATTGTGACATCCTCCCCTATCTAAAGAAAGGGGCATCTATTGGTTCGTAGACCGTATGCCAGTTATTTCTTAGAGGCAAGACTACGGGGGCTGCCACAGCCCCACTACTCCGTTTCAAGGGAGATACATTGGCGAATCGTTCAAATATATTTGCTGCAGAATTGATATCCGCATGGGCTGACCAGCCACAGGAACACTGGTAGAAACCTCGATGCTTGCGGTTTGATTTTGCGACCCTGCCGCATTGATGACAGGTTTGACTCGTGTAGGCTTCGGAAATCTGAACCACCTTGATACCCTTCATCGCGGCTTTGTATTTGATTTGGTCAATCAGTTTAGCAAACGACCAGGCATGAAGCCGTTGATTCATTTTTGTGCCGTATTGGATGTTCTCACGGATTCCAGTTAAGTCACCAAGAACGATGGTCGCCACACCAGCCTCATAACACCGGTTGACAAAATCTTTTGAAATTTGGTGCAGTCGATGATTGACCTGCCGATTTTCCTTGCGCTCAATTTCTTTAAATCGACGGGATTTGCGCTGCCCTTCAATCGGCGGTTTGACCATCCTGCGAACCTTGTTCCAATATCGACGAATTGCCTTGATTTCCTTTCCACTATACAAAAGCGTTGTACCATCATCAAACAGTGCAGAGATGATTTGTGTTTCGCCCAAGTCCACAGCGACTACCCTATCACCGAGGGGTTCTTGGTCTTCAACATCGACTACCAGGTGGGCTTGCAACCCAAGAATTCTTGTCGTAGGTAATGACAACGTTTCTGACCTTTGTGTATTGGACATCATCTCGTCCCTGTATTTCAACTTCAACTTCCTTTACACCATCAAGTCTACTCCTCCCAAATCTCAACTTGATTTTGGTGCCAATCACTTCAAACCCAAACCCGTCATAGTATCGCAAGTTTGAATACGCGTTTTTCTTGCGGAAACCAGGCGGACGGGCTTTTTCATCATCCTTTCTTTTGAGTGCAAAGAACGACTTGTACGCCCCAATCACTTCATCGCGGGTGGCTTGTGCTGAAAGAGAATAATATTCTTTTCTGCGTGGCAACTCTTTCATGATCTTATTTAGATTTTTTCGACTGACAGGTGCTTTGCCCGTTTCTTCGTATTGCTTTCGTAAATGCCAAATCAACCCATTAAACACTTTTGTCGCACTGCGCATTGCGTCATACAGCGTTGCTTCTGCTGACGGGTTCGCGATAATTTTCGATACAAGTGTGATGGTTGTCATTTTGTCTTTTGGTTTTGAATATATTTTTTTATTGTTTCAGCCGACATTTGCCCAGCGGTTCCAACGTAGTAAGAAGGATTCCAGAGATGCCCCTTCCATAATTTTCGTCGTAGCCAGGGAAACTCTTTGAATAGCTGATAAGCTGTTGTCCCGCGAAGCAATCTCATTAACTCTGACGGTGATTGAGTAGGCTTCGCAAAAAGAAATAAATGCACATGGTCTGGCATAATTTCACTTTGGAGAATCTCTACATCGTTCTTATCACAAATGTTATGGATAATTTGTGATAACCTTGAATCAATAGGCGGAAGAAGAACCCGTTTGCGATACTTCGTAGACCACACAAAATGGTAATTCAATAGATACACTGAATTGCTTGTTGACCGCCAATCAGAATTCTTCACACATTAATTATAGCACATATGTTCTGTCGTGTGGCTTCGCCACCGCCTCCTGTATCCCCTACCTGAAGATAGGGGGATTATCCGGCGAAAACCTTTCTAAATTTCCTTAAAATTTCAAGGGATATTCCCATATCCCTAATTTCCTGATCCCTTTCTTTTACCCGTTGTTAAAGCAATTTCCTCATCTTCACTGTATAATGACAATAGTTTTTATCCCGTTTGATCCAGTTACAGCCATTATTCTTACCGGAGGAAAAGCATGACAGATAACACGATCGCAAATGAAAATTCAGAGAAATTACACAAAAAACGCATCAACAGCTGGGTAATGTACGACTGGGCCAACTCAGCCTTCGCCACCACCATCATGGCCGCCGTACTGCCCGTCTATTACTCCTCCGTGGCAAGCGCAAACCTCACCCCTGCCGACGCCACCGCCAACTGGGCATTTACTACCACCATTGCCCTGATCATCGTTGCCATCATGTCCCCCATCCTGGGCGCAATGGCGGACTTCAGTGGTGCAAAGAAAAAATATCTGACCATCTTTGTTATGTGTTGGTGTTACCGGCACTGCCTTGCTTTATCTGGTGCAAACCGGCGACTGGATGAAAGCCTCCATCTTTTACATCCTCGCCAGCATCGGCTTCTCCGGCGGGATCGTCTTTTACGATTCCCTCCTCCCGCACATCGCCCGACCTGATGAGATCGACCAGGTTTCCTCCAAAGGCTATGCCATTGGCTACCTCGGCGGCGGTTTATTGCTCGCGGTCAATCTGGCAATGATCATGCTTTCTCCAGACCATCTGACCGGACTTATGTCCCGTCTGTCCTTTGTTTCAGTTGCGATCTGGTGGTTCGTCTTTACCATCCCCCTGTGGCGCCACGTTCCCGAACCCCCGCGCCGTGTCAAGGAAGGCGAGGAGGGCTTCAATCCTATTCAGGCCAGCTTCTCCCGTTTGGCTTCCACCTTCAGCGAAATCTCGAAATACAAGCAGCTGCTCAAGTTCATCATCGCTTTCTGGCTGTACAACAACGGCATTGGCACGATCATCTACATGGCAACCATTTACGGTACTGAACTGGGTTTCAGCAGCACCACCACCATCGGCACCTTGCTCATGGTGCAATTCGTCGCCTTCCCCTTTGCCTTCCTGTTTGGCTGGCTTGCCAAAAAGCTGGGCACCAAACGCTCTATCCTGATCAGCCTGGGTGTTTACTCCGTGATCGCGATCATGGGTTATTTCCTATGACAGGAATGGCAGTTCTGGATGCTGGGCTTCCTCGTCGCCACCGTACAGGGCGGCAGCCAGGCCCTCAGCCGCTCCTTGTGCGGCCGCATGATGCCCAAGAGCAAATCCGCAGAATTCTACGGTTTCTTCTCCGTCAGCGAAAAGATCGCCGGCACCGCTGGACCACTGGTATTTGGGCTGGTCAGCAAACTGATGGGTGGCAGCCGTCTGAGTATCGTCTCCCTGATTATTTTCTTCATCTCCGGTGCAATCGTACTGAACGCAGTGGATGAGCAAGAAGGCATCCGCGTAGCCGAAGCAGAAGAGCAGGATTTCCTCAATGCTTCCACCAATGCATCCGCTGCATAAATACCCCAAGGCAAATATTAGCTCTCGAAGACTTCATTCTTCGGGAGCTTTTTTTTGTCACCAGTGAACTGATTAAATTGGGTAGTGTCTCTTTTACCGATCTCGCCTTCAAAACAGCATCCGTGGCAGCGGTTGGGCGTACACATGTGTAAAACCATGCGCCTGCACAGCATCCAGCACTTGCTGGTATTCCTGCCGGGTTACCTGTCTATCCAACAATTGTCGCTCGCGGCAACGCCATGTTGGACGAAACTGGCTCATTAATGAAATCGGAATATCCAGCCCAAAAGCCTCGTCAAGCATATTCAGAACATTCAAACTATTCTCTACTTCGCCAGGCAGCACCAGATGCCGTACCAAAACACCTTTCTTTGCAGGTTGGTACCCCTCGGTATCCCATGGGCGCAGGAAGCCGCATGCCGCCACCATCTCTCTCATGGATGCCATCGCCAGTTCAGGATAGCGGGCGTCACCCATACATTTCCGCGCAAGCTGTCCATCTGCAAACTTGAAATCCGGCATAAAAATGTCAATCCATTTTGCAGCAGAACGGATCATCTGCGGGAGGGAATACCCCGAGCAGTTGTACAGGATCGGCAAATCCTCCCCATCACTACGCAAATGCGCACACAACGCTTCAACATGCGGCCAGAAATGGTCAGGTGTGACAAAATTCAGGTTCTGTACCTTCTGGCTGATCAAATATTTCGCCATCCGATACAAATCCTGTTCAGAAACCAGCTTGCCATGATGTCCCAGGGAAATATCATCATTCTGACAAAAAAAACAGCGGCTGGCGCATCCACTGAAGAAAATGGATCCTGACCCGCTGCTGCCTGTAAAAAATGGTTCCTCTCCAAAATGAGGAAAACTGGATGCAACCCGGCATTCAGCCGTCTCCCCGCACACGCCTTTTTCACCCGCCACACGATTCACCCCGCATTCACGGGGGCAAAGATGGCAATTCTGATACAAAGCTGACTGCATGCCTGCCTCCAATCGAACCAATAGGCCTCAAGGACAATAAAGCAAGGCAACGATAATCTTTTTCTGTCATTACGCGCCCTCCGAAGGAGGGCGTGGCAATCCCCAAACCACCAATCAAAAAGCTCAATTTATGAAAAATACTGCAAAGCCAATCTCAATTTTTCTTCCACTTCCTGCGGCGCATCCTTCGGGATCGCCTGCAATGCGGACTGTGCCTCCACAATGCTGTAACCCAGGCTCGTTAACGCCTCGATCACCTCGGCATCCACATCTGATACTGCGTAACCTTCCAACGCATCGACCTCGCCGACCCGTCCCTGCAAGTGCAGCAATATCCGTTGGGCAGATTTATTGCCAATTCCGGGTACGCGGGTAAAGACCTCCGCCTGTTCGCTGACCACTGCCCGCCGGATAGCATCCACCGTCAGCACAGACATCGTTGCCAAAGCAATTCTGGGTCCGACGCCGTTCACATCCAGCAACAACTCAAAAAACTCGCGTTCATTTTCACGGTCAAACCCGTACAACGCCCAGGAATTTTCACGAATGGCAAGATACGTGTGTAGAAATACAGCTTCGCCCGACATGAACTTCATCACTAATCGCGAACCGGCACATACACCCGCACACCAAAACCACCCACCTGGACGACAATTTCCTCTTTTTTTACAAGAACCACTTCACCCTGGATATTTGCGATCATTTCTCATCCCTTGTAAGTGCTAATTTCGCTTGTGCCGCCGCTGGTTGAAGATCTCATACAGCATTACACCGGTCGCCACTGCCAGATTGAGCGAATCATTCTGCCCGACCATGGGAATGCGCACCATTTCGTCACAAGCCAATGTCTGCTCCGCATTCAAACCCTGCCGCTCGCTGCCCATCAGCAGCAGTACAGGATCAGGATAAACCACATCCTGAAAATCTAACGCAGCTTCATCGGACGTGCCAATTAAAGGATACCCCATTTGGCGTTTCCAATCGGCAAATTCGGCAAAACTGGCCTTGACAAGTTTCTGGGTGAAAATCGCCCCCATGCTGCCGCGCATCGCCGCCGGGTCATACGGGTCTGTCGATTGATCCAGCAGGATCAATCCTGGCGCGCCCACCGCATCCTGAGTACGCATGATCGTGCCCAGATTACCGGGATTCTGGATCAATTCCAGCGCCGTCCAGTTCTCACCAGGTGTCAATCGCACCTGATCAAGGGAAATCCATGATTGCTGAACAACGGCTGCCACCCCTTGAGGACCATCTTTCAACGAAAGGCTGTGAAACACATCCTCGCTGACCTCAATCATCTCGACCCCGCTTCTGGCCACAGTCTCCGCCAATTCCTGACCAAATTCACTTACCAGCAGAT
This sequence comes from uncultured Chloroflexia bacterium, assembly GCA_963753895.1. GTDB lineage: Bacteria > Chloroflexota > Anaerolineae > Anaerolineales > Anaerolineaceae > SMBSF63. The sequence continues at coordinate 99,994 of CAVWEE010000010.1, forward strand.
CTGGCGAAACGAACAGGGCCTCTATCTTTGCCCCTTGTTCAACCGCTTCTGCCACAATACGCAGTCCTTCCAATCGTGAACAACCCCGTTTGCTGGCGCTCTTTCCGATCCCGCAGCTTGCGGAATTGTTTGACTTTCGCATTACCCCGACTGGTTATGATCATATCTCATTGATCCAATAGCTGGTTATATGCCTGACTGTGTATATGACAAATCGCCACAGCCAGTGCATCGGCGGCATCATCCGGCTTGGGTATTTTTTCCAGTTCCAGCAAGGCGCGCACCATTTCCTGAACCTGCGGTTTCTGCGCCCCGCCCCAACCGGTCACAGCCTGTTTGATCTGCATCGGGGTATATTCTTTCATACTGCACCCCATTCTGCACCATCGCCAGCAGAATAACGCCTCGCGCCTGCCCTACAGAAATAGCCGTGGTCACATTCCGGCGAAAAAAAAGCTTCTCCACCGCCCCACTTTGTGGACGGTGAAGAAGAATTAGTTTTGTCAATTCGTCATACAACATTTGCAGGCGATCTTCCATCGGCATGTCAGCCGGGGTTTCAATAACGCCATGCGTCACGCTGCGTAGTTCTCCGCGGTCATTCTCTTCCACAAATCCGTAGCCAGTGATAGCCGTACCGGGATCAATGCCGAGAACTAACATGATCGTTTATTCTGATTCCAGGGCTGCCATTGCCTCATCAGAAATGCCAAGATTGGAATACACGCTCTGGGTATCATCCAGTTCTTCCAGGGCATCAATCGTTTTCATCACTTGCAAGGTCGCATCCACAGACAGATCCAATTCCTGATTGGGAACCATGCGGATCTCTGCTTCTTCCGGGGCGATCCCGGCAGCAAGCAGGGCGTCGCTGATCACTTTATAGGTATCAGACGCCGCTGTGATTTCAAAGACGCCTTCATCTTCTTCCACATCATCGGCGCCGTTCTCAACAGCCAGCTCAAAAATGTCATCGAATGTCTTTCCCGGGGCTTCAAAATTGAAATATGCCTGCCGTGAAAACTGCCAGGCAACCGAACCGGTTTCGCCTAAAGAGCCGCCGGAGCGGGTCAGGATATGACGCAGTTCGGCAACTGTACGATTGCGATTTTCGGTAACAGTTTCAATCATCAATGCCACGCCATGCTGTGCATAGCCTTCGTAGGTGATCTGCTCAAAGGTTTCGCCGTCTTTGCCTTCACCGGTACCGCGCGAGATGGCTCTTTCAATACTGTCTTTGGGCATGTTATTGCTTTTGGCTTTTTCAATTGCCAATCGCAAACGAACATTCATACCCGGGTCGCCGCCGCCTTCGCGGGCCGACATTGCAATTTCCCGAGCCAGGCGGGTGAAAATTTTGCCACGTTTTGCATCCGCAGCGCCCTTTTTACGCTTGATCGTAGACCACTTAGAATGACCAGACATATAAATTCTCCTCAAAATCAACCAATGGATTGCTAAATTTTTAGCATTCAGATTATACCATGCAACCTTTTTTCACTGCATCTTCCCCATCTTTTTGGAGCGATCAAATCGATCCTGAATTTTTTTCTGCATTCTGCCGAGAACAAATCGCAGGAATAGTTGGTATCAAATCCGGCGTATGGATTGCTAATCTGCGGAATTCAGCCGGTATCCCAATCGATCCACATTCTGGATCAAGTCCTCGTCCGGCAGCACTTCGTTGAACTTGCGTCGCAGTAAATACACCAGATACTTAGCCCGCTTGCGTGCTTCACTTGAATCCAGCTCCCCACACGGATTCAGAGATCGTTTGATAATTCACCACCTGTGGAGCGTGTTTTGCGAGCACAGCCAGCACAGCAAACTCTTTCGCGGTTAAATGAATGGTTTCTTCCGCTAAGTTGCACCTGCTGACCTTTAACATCCACTACCATTTTGATCTTGGGAAACACAAATCGAGTTACTTCTTTCGTCCGACCTGCCCGTCGCAGCACCGCCTTCACCCGTTCGACCACCTCTTCATTATGAAAAGGCTTGGTAATGTAATCATCCACGCCGGTGCGTAAACCCTTTGATAATATGCTCTTTGGAACTCAATGCTGAAATAAAGATCACCGGCGTTTCCGTCATCTTGCGGATATATTCAAAAGTCTCCCACCCATCCATCTCAGGCATCATCAAATCCAGCAGGATCAAGTCCGGTTCATGCATACCGATCTTTTGCAGCGCCTCTTCCCCACTGGACGCACTCATCACATTATAACCAGCCATGCGCAGGATGTTTTTCAACAGAAATACTGTATCCCCTTCATCCTCAACCACCATAATCCGCTGCCGGCCCATTGCGCCGACATCATCCAGATCAATTCCTGCTCCAGAGATACGATTCATAATCTCAACCCCTTGACGAAAGCATAACTATTTTTCGATTTTCTTCTGAATATTTTATTACCAGAGAATTTGTGACAAATGAATTAAAAGTAATATAATGTTTAAAAATTGGTTTGTCAACACCAAAATTGCCACACAATTTCACATAATCCCATAAATATTACCGGTTTTGAGTATTATAATAACTTCATTCAATTGAACGGGGTAATTGTTCAGGCATGTCATTGCGAGGACCGGAGACCGACTCGGCAATCTTCTGGAAAGTGAGGGATGCTCCACAGCCACATCGCAAAAGCATGCCTGAGCAATGACATCGTTTGGAGAAGCTCAATAGTTATTGAACGGGTAGGTTCTAAAGAACGATAAACTTGGGCATTGCCCAATCATTTACTGTTCCAAATAATTTCTTGCAAGGAGACAATACGGAAATGGCAAAAAATAAAGTACGGGTAGCAATCATTGGTGTTGGAAACTGCGCTTCTGCTCTGGTACAGGGTGTTCATTATTACCAGAACGCAAAAGATACGGATCGCGTGCCAGGCTTGATGCATGTCAACCTCGGGGGATACCACATCAACGATATCGAATTCACCGCAGCCTTTGATGTCGTCAGCACAAAGGTTGGCAAAGATCTCTCGGAAGCCATCTTTAGCTTCCCGAATAACACCGTCAAATTTGCTGAAGTCCCGAAAATGAACGTTCCCGTTTCTCGCGGGATGACCCACGACGGTTTGGGAAAATACCTGAGCGAAATTCTCGAAAAAGCCCCTGGCCCAACCGATGATATTGTCGGTATCCTCAAGAAAACCAAAACAGATGTCGTCGTCAACTTCCTGCCCGTTGGCTCCGAAATGGCAACCAAATGGTATGCCGAACAGATCATCGAAGCCGGCTGCGCCATGGTTAACGCCATGCCGGTCTTCATTTCCAGTTCGGAATACTGGTCAAAGCGGTTTATCGATGCCGGGTTGCCTATCATTGGCGATGACATCAAGAGCCAGGTCGGCGCAACCATTACCCACCGCGTCCTCACCAGCATGTTCGTTGATCGCGGTGTGCGTCTCGACAACACTTACCAGTTGAACTTTGGCGGCAACACAGATTTCCTCAACATGCTTGAGCGCGACCGCCTTGAATCCAAGAAGATCTCCAAAACCCAGGCCGTCACTTCCATGCTGCCCTATGATATGGGCGCTGAACACATTCACGTCGGCCCCAGCGACCATGTGCCGTGGTTGACCGACCGCAAATGGTGCTACATTCGCATGGAAGGCACGACCTTTGGTGATGTACCGCTGAACGCAGAGATCAAACTGGAAGTATGGGACTCCCCCAACTCAGCCGGTGTCGTTATTGACGCCGTGCGCTGTGCCAAACTTGCCCTGGACCGCGGTGTCAGCGGCCCGCTCTACGCACCCTCCTCTTACTTCATGAAGTCCCCGCCCCGGCAGTTCAAGGACGATATCGCCCACGCCAAGACGGAAGCCTTCATCCAGGGTGAAGACATAGAATAACCAAACATTTCGATATAAATAAAAGAGTGGCGGGAGAATTTCTCGCCACTCTTTTATTATTGCAGGCAGAGTGTGATCGTGCTTTTCGGCCGCACCAAAAACAAGCCGGGGAAGGAAGACATGTCAACCGCTGCTTACTCCGCAAATGTTTCCCCATCTGTTTCCAGCAAACTGCAAGGCTGATACCCGCAGTTGATATATTCAATCCGCTTTATGACATCCTTCACTAGATGCCCAGGCTCAACCCACAGTCCATACTGCGCCCCGGTGGCCTGATTGACTTTATCGGGACGGGCGACATTAAAGCTGACAAAATTCGAAAGCAGCACCAGCACCAGCATAATGGTCAAAACTTTCTTCTTGTCTGAAAATGCCACCCCCAGCAAGATCAACCAGAATGGAATTGTCGGGATCATATATGCCGGCTCGGTGGGAATATACATGTAGAAGGATTGGATCACCAGGATCATTGCCGCACTGGCAAGCAGCACACTCTTGTCTGGTAACTGTTGTCCATTTTGCTCGTTGGGCGATCAACCGGATCACACCCCAGGCCAGAACGAGGATGACCGGCGGACTCCAGAAATAAATGGTCTTGTACACCCAGCGCCCGATGCGCAACATCGGCGTCCAAAATACTTCCGTCCCCACCGAAGGGCTGACATACGCAAAATTCCATTCCGCAAAATCCAAAGATGGCACATAAAACAACACGGTGAGACATGCAGTGATCACTCCACCCAGAATGATTTTTCCGCGGTCCGCTTTTTTCGTAAAGAACACCCACAGGTAGAACACCGCCACTACCAGCCCTGTCGTCAGTCGGGAGCCAATTCCCAAAGCCATCAGCACCGCGGCAGCAAAGAATTTGCGATCCCGGAATTTCATCAACCCCAAAAATGCGAAACCAAAAGCAAAAAGATAATCCATCGTGCAGGTGGAATTGACCAGATAATATGGGTGTACCATCAGGATCAGGGTCAGCAGCCGGTAATGCGGCACCTGATTTTCCTTACTGAATCGCATAAAATGCTGCAAAATCAGCAAAGACATTCCCACACTGGCCAGGTTGGTTAGAATACTGCCGCCAATCAAATTAAGAAAAAAGATGATGAATTCATAGATAAAAAAGCCAGGCACACGGGACGGAACATAGTCAAGCGTTGCCGCAAAATTCTCGCCAGCCCACACAACATTATACGAATCGTAATCACTGCCATACCCCAAAAAAATAAAGGGCAAATAAATACACAGTGCCAAAAGCAAAATTCTATGATCGGTGTCTCTAAAATAGGTTTTTAGTTTATCTTTGATACCACCCATGAAACCTCCCCAAAAAAAACGCTGTAGAGGGCACATAATTTTCAATTTTCTTCCCTCATTCAGAGGCTAATTATAACCGCCAATACCCGCTTGATGTCATTGCGAATCCCTGAAGGGATATTGAAGATATCCGCCCCATGGGATTTTCAACTGCGGTCGATCCTCTCCTTTGCAAGGATAGCCAAATTGTTATTCGTGGCGGATTTTTGGCTTTGTGTGAGCAAAATAAACCCACTGATTCCACAACTAAATTCCCAATCATCTTGCCACCGCCTTTTTTTGTTATACTTATGCCCTGAACAAAACGACACCTATCTATGAAAATACCCAGTGAGATTGACACGAATAATGAAAAAACTGATCCGAGACAACACCCCGCTCATAAATATCCTGGCTTTGCTGCCAGCACTTCTCCTCATGTTGACAGCCTGTACCCCTGCTGCGGCAGAACAGCCTGCCATCGATACAACCGCCATCTTTGAGAATGCCCTGCTGACGGCCACCTACGCCATCACTGGCCCCACAGAGACGGCCACCCCGGAGCCGCCCACAGCTGTGCCGCCCACAACAGAACCAACCGCTACAATCACGCCGGACCCCAACCGCACCCCGCCCGCCCTGCCAGCCGTTTTCACCTCGCAGTACCTTAACCCGATGGACGCCCCCCGCAGCTATATTGAAGACACCTGCACCTATCTCAAAATGCGCTGGGATCCAAACAATGCCGCCCCAGGCACCGTCGTCATGCCGATCATGTTTCATGGCATCACCGATGCTGCTGTCGCTGAAGGCACCTCGATTACCAATGAATACCTTATGGCGATGGCCCGCAATCTGAATGAACAGGGTTTCCAGGCCATCACCATGCAGCAATTACAGGCCTTTCTTACTTCAAACGCAAAAATCCCTGAGCGCGCTGTCATCCTCATCGTTGACGACAGACACTACGCCGACTATTACGATACCCATTTCAAACCCCTGTATGAGGAGTTTGGCTGGTCAGTGATCAATGGATGGATCAGTGTGGAAGGCACCCTCCCGGAAGTGATCGAAGGGAACGTCCGCCTGCAAAATGAGGGCTGGGTAGACCATCAATCGCACGGTGTCATTCACAACATCCCAATTGATGGCAACTCCTCGGAAGAATACATGCGTTCCGAGCTGGGCGGCTCCATCTCCACCATCCAGTCCGTGTATGGTGTCACCCCCATTGCCTATGTCTGGCCCGGCGGCGGCTTCACCCCCCGCGCCGTTGAGATCGCCCAGGAACTCGGCTATCAGCTCGGTTTCACCGTCAACCCGCGCGGCCCTCTCATGTTCAACTGGATTCCCCAGGCAGACGAATATGATGCTGCCCGACCATCCTACATCCCTGAAGGTCAGGTGACCAACCCCCTGCTTACCCTGCCGCGCTACTGGGCTGAAGACGCCAGTTATCACATCGATACCGTCCGCACGATTGGCAAAGAAGCCCGCGCCTATGCCGAACAAACCCGCTCCACCGAACTGGAATACTACGACATCGTCTGCAAACCCATCACCGGAGACATCCCCGCCCTGGCTGAATGATCCTGGCGGCACATCCCTTGCAACCTGGATCGCATAATGGAACAAACCTGTCCTTTCTGTCAAATCATAGCGGGTGAAAGACCCGGACGCATCGTCTATCGCGATGACCTCGTCACCGCCTTCTGGGATCGCGCGCCGATCACCCCTATCCACATCTTGATTGTCCCCAATAAGCACATCGCCTCCCTTAACGAAGCCAATCACGAGCATCAGGCTCTCCTCGGCCACCTGATGCTGACAGCCCAACACAGTCGCCCGCGACCAGGGCATCTTTGACCGCGGTTACCGTGTGCTGATCAACACTGGCCGTGATGGCGGACAAACCATTCATCACCTCCACGTGCACCTCATCGGCGGCAAATCCCTCCCCATCGGTCTGGCAACCGCATGAAACCGATACCTGCCATTGCAAGGGAGCGGAGCGATCGTGGCAATCTCGTTCCCCGCCAATTATTCTCCCTTGCCTTCATCCTCCTCACTGCCTTCCTCCTCGCTTCCTGCCAAAAACCCGTCACCACCGACCCCGCGTCCCTGGCGATCCTCAATGGGGACTCCATCCAGTCCCAATCACCGGCTAATCTCTGACACAGTCCAGCAGACCGCAGACAGCCGCCCGCCAGACTGGTGCCTGCCGCCCACCCGCCAACCAGGTACACCACTCACCGAACCCACCCCCAATGCTCCGCGCGACACTGCCCACCTTGCGAACCGAGCCCGAGAACTATACCGTGCAGCCCGGCGACAGTCTCGCCGCCATTGCCAACCAGTATGGCGTTCCCTTGGCAGACATCGTCGCCGAAAACGCCATCGCCAACCCCGATATGCTTGAAGTCGGGCAGACCCTCTCCATTCCCGCCCCACTGCCCGCGCAGCCCGGCACAGCCTTCAAGATCCTCCCGGATTCAGAATTGGTCAACGGCCCTGCTGCTGCCTGTTTTGACATCACAGGTCTTCATCCAGCAATACAATGGCTACCTCAACCAGTATACGGAAACTGTAGATGGTCACCTGATGACGGGCGCCGGGATCGTGCAAAGAATTTCCGCTGAATATTCCATCAACCCTCGCCTGCTATTGGCCTTGCTGGAACACCAGAGTCAATGGGTCACTACTGCCCATCCTGATGCCCTTTCCCTGACCTATCCCCTCCAATACCAGGACGTCTACCGCGAAGGGTTGTACCGACAGCTTGCCTGGGCGGCCAACCAGCTCAATCTCGGCTACTACCTCTATCAGATCAACGGTTTCGCCAACTGGGTCACCGCCGATGGCGTCGTCGTTCCCGTCAACAACACCCTCAACCCCGGCACCGCTGGCGTCCAGCACCTCTTCAGTCATCTCCTGGACGAAAACGCCTGGCGGTCTGCTGTCGGCGAGAACGGCTTCCGCCAGACTTACCAGAACCTCTTCGGCTATCCCTTCGACCTGGCCATTGAACCCCTCGTCCCATCACAGCTCAACCAACCCGCATTCCAGCTTCCCTTTGAACGCAATGCCACCTGGTCCTTCACCGGCGGTCCGCACGGCGGCTGGGGAGATGGCGCCGCCTGGGCAGCACTCGATTTTGCCCCGCCCGGGAATGCCGAGGGCTGTGTGCAAAGCGATGAATGGGTCGTCGCCCTGACCGATGGGATCATCGTGTACAGTGCAGATGCCATCGTCATTCTAGGACCTGGACAACGATGGCAGTTATCAGACCGGCTGGAGTGTCTTCTACGGTCATATCGAAACCCGTGACCGCATCGCTGCCGGCACAGCAGTAAAAGCCGGTGATCGCATCGGCCATCCCTCCTGTGAAGGCGGTGTTTCCAGCGGCACCCACGTTCACGTCGCAAGAAGGTATAATGGGGAATGGATTGCCGCCGACGGTTCCCTGCCCATTCGTCATGGACGGTTGGGTTTCTTCAGGAACTGGCGCGGTTTATAATGGTAATTTACAGAAAAATGGACAAATTGTTGAAGCGTGGGATGAAAGAAAACCCGAAAACCAAATTCATCGCTAGAAAGCTGTTCGTGCTCACTTTGTTGGGCGGATTGCTGTTCTTTTCGATTGCCTGCTCACTCAGTTCAGGGTACGCTGCCAGTCAGACGGCCACAGCTGTTTATTGGAACCCTACGCAACCCCCTGAACCCACCGACACCCTGAATATTCCCCAACAGCTGTTCAGCCCACACCTACAGTAACAGAAGTCGTGCCGACCATTGCATGGACAGCCATTCCGCCAACCCTTACCCCAACCGTCACGCTGACAGCTCCGCCCGCAGATGCGCCTCCCGAAACCCCGTCCCAGATGCCGAAGCGGCCACCCCCATCCTGTATTACGCCCAGGCCGGAGACACTTTACCCGCCCTCTCTGCCCGTTTCGATGTCTGGCCGGAGGTCATCACCTCCCCGGAAGATATCCCCCTCATCTCGCTGATCAAACCGGACCAATTGCTGATCATTCCGCAGCGGTTCAATGAGGATCAGGTCACTTCCAAAGAAATTCTCCTGCCGGACAGTGAAATTGTTTTCTCTCCATCAGCCATTGATTTCGATGTGGATGCCTATGTAAAAAATGCTGGCGGCTATCTCAACGAATATCGCGAATGGCGCGTTGGCGGTTGGTATACCGGCATTGAGATCATCGAAACTGTAGCGATTGAAAATTCCGTCAACCCACGGCTGTTGCTGGCCATGCTGGAATACGAAAGCAACTGGGTCAGCGGTCAACCCGCCAATTTGGCCCAAACCGACTACCCGATGGGCTGGAATGATTTCCATGCCAAGGGCCTCTACCGCCAACTCAGTTGGGCGGTTCAGCAGCTTTCCATCGGCTATTACGGCTGGCGTGCCGGACTGGTAACCGAGCTTGAATTTACCAATAACAAGACCATTCGGATCGCTCCGGAGCTGAACGCTGGCACCGTTGCCGTACAATACATGATGGCCCAACTATACGATGATCGGGAATGGATCGGCTCCCTTTATGACCCCGACAGTCTGCCCGCCCTTTACGAAAATATGTTTGGCAATCCCTGGACGCGCGCCCTGGCTGTCGAACCGTTATTGCCCACGTACCTCGTCCAGCCAGATATGGAACTTCCTTTCCAGCCCAACATCCGATGGAGCATGACCGGTGGGCCGCATTCCGCCTGGGGACCTGATGGTGCCTTGGCCGCCCTCGACTTTGCCCCTGCATCGCAGGATCATGGCTGCGTCGAATCTACCCGCTGGATCACAGCTGCGGCATCCGGGTTGGTCGTCCGATCCCATCAGGGCGTCGTCATGGTTGACCTAGACGGTGACGGCCACGAGCAAACTGGCTGGGCGCTGCTCTACATGCACGTTGCTACCAAAGATCGTGTACCCGTCGGTACGTGGCTTAGCACCAATGATAAAATTGGCCACCCTTCCTGTGAAGGTGGTGTCTCAAACGGCACCCACCTTCACTTTGCCCGCAAATATAACGGCGAATGGGTGCTGGCCGATGGCCCCCTGCCTTTTGTCCTCTCCGGCTGGCAGGCGCACGCTGACGATATTCCCTATGCAGGTTTCCTCACCCGTGAAAACGAAGTGATCATCGCATCACAGGTTGGCTCATTTGAATCCTGTATCATCCGCAGCGATGATCTCGAAGCCAGCATTTGCCACTAAATTTCCCCTTGTAGGAACGATTTCAATCGTTTCCTGAATTCAGGTTTAATAAAGGTATGAAACACGATTTGCACACCACTTTAAATATCATCCTCCGCTCAAAACTCGTTCTGCTACTGCTCATCGTCACTCTGCTGCTCACCAGTTGTAATCTTCCCGCTTCCCAACCGCAGCCCCAATTTGACGAATTCGGTGAAGCGGCTGCTGACCTCTATCTCGGAGATAACGATCAGCCAGCCCCAACGCCTCTGCCCACACGCCCCTCCTACGCACCCGGTGAGTTGGTCGCGTACACCGCCCAATCCGGCGACGTGTTGCCCGCCCTGGCTGCCCGCTTCAACACCACTATAGACGAGATCCGTGAAGCCAACCCCATCATCCCGGCCGACGCCACGACCCTGCCCGAGGGACTGCCCATGCAGATTCCCATCTACTATCAGGCCTTGTGGGGCAGCCCATACCAGATCATCCCTGACTCGCTCTTTGTCTACGGACCAAATGATCGTGATTTCAATACGGTGGCCTTCGTTGACAGCATGCCCGGCTGGTTGAAAGACTACACCTTCTACGTCAGCGGAGAAGACAAACGCGGCGGTGAACTGGTGCAGTACGTTGCCCAGAATTACAGCATCAGCCCCCGTTTGCTGCTGGCCCTTGTCGATTACCAGACAGGCGCTCTCACCCTCTCCAAATTCACCGATCCCAGTGCCACTTACCCTCTCGGTCTTGCAAACGAAAACCGAAAAGGGCTCTACTATCAAATGATCCTGGCTGCGAATATCCTCAACAACGGATACTATGGCTGGCGCACCGGCAAAACTACATCATTTGAATTACGGGACGGCAGTCTTGAAATCGTAGACCCCTGGCAAAACGCTGCCACCGCCGCATTGCATTATTATTATGCCCAGGTCTTTTCCGGCACGGCCTATCAACAGGCCATCCATGCCCAGGGTATCCTCGACACATACACCATCTTGTTCCGTTTCGACCCCTGGAGCAGGAACCAGGCCCTTATCCCGGGTTCTCTAAAACAACCTGACCTCCTGTTGCCATTTGGCCCCGGAAAGCCCTGGACCTATACCGGCGGCCCGCACACCGGATGGGGCAGCGGTGAACCCTGGGCGGCGCTCGACTTTGCTCCGCCAACCGATAGCGGCGGCTGTACACCCAGCAATGAGTGGGTAACCGCAGTGTCTGACGGTATCATCGTCCGCACCGACATCGGCGCCGCCGTCCTTGATCTGGATGGCGATGGGGATGAACGCACCGGCTGGGTCATTTTCTACCTGCATCTGCTCACCAAAAGCATCCCCCCGGTCGGCACCAATATTGCTGCCGGCGAGCCCATCGGCCACCCCTCCTGTGATGGCGGGCGATCCACTGGAACCCACGTACACATTGCTCGCAAATACAACGGCGAATGGATTGCCGCTGACAGCCCGGTTGCATTTAACCTGGAGGGCTGGGTTGCCGTAGACGGCTCACGCGCCTATAAAGGCGAACTGGTCCGATTCGGGAAAACCGTCATCGCCAGCGAAGTAGCCGATAGCCGCAGCCGCATTGAAAGCCGCGAAACCGTTCAACAATAATTCTGATTAAATAAACAAGGACAGGTTTTGAAACCTGCCCCACCCCAAAACTGTAGTGGCGACGCCATGCGTCGCCACTCTTATTCCCTGAATAATCACTTCAAATGCGATACCTTCTTCAATTACTCCGCTTCAAGGATCGTGATCTTGATCGCAATATCGGCTGCTTCGCGCAGCATCGCCTGCACCGAGCAATATTTTTCCTTCGAGAGCATCACTGCTTTTTCCACAGCACTGCGGTCAAGATCATGCCCGGTGAGCACATACTCCAGCACAATATCCTTGAATATTTTCGGATGAGTGTCAGTTTTATCGGCATGAATTTTGATTTCAAAATCCGTCACATCCTGCTTCATCTTGCTCAGGATCGAAACCACATCCATTGCTGTGCAGCCGCCCAGTCCCATCAACACCAACTCAGTTGGTCTTGAGCCAGTATTCTCGCCGCCGACTTTATCATGTGCGTCCATAATCACATCATGTCCGCTATCAGCCGTGCCGGTGAAAGCCATCTTGCCATTCCATTTTACTCTTGCATCCATCATCACACCTGCCTTTGTCTTAATTCAAAGCTTCCTGGATCTTGCCAATCAACATTGATTCTGGCGCTGCCCCAACCATGGATGCGGCATCGAAATTGATCACCGTATGCGGGACGCCGCCCACACCATACCGGTTGGAAAGGTCAGGAAATTCAGTTGCTTCAACCATCGTTGATTCAACAAATTTACTCTCAACAGCCATCTGATGGCCCAGGATCACCGCCTGCGGGCAATACGGGCAAGTCGGGGTCACAAATACTTCCAGTTTGACCGGTTTTTTCAATTCGGCCAGGAATTTCTTTGTGGCTGGTTTCAATCCAGAATCAGCATTCGAGACCAGAAGAAAACTGCGCACCAGGGAAGTGAACTCGTGTCCAGCAGGGATACCGGCAAAACGTACGCCGTAATCCACCAGCTCACTCCCATTCTTGCGGGTCATCACAATCCCGGGCGCCATGGTCACATGATATTGTTCAGCCGTGGCAGAATTCTCTTCCAGATCATAAATCTGCAATTCAATCTTGTCCGACAAAGCCACCAACTCCTGCAGCATCTGCAAGGGTATCCTGACAATAATTACAATTGTTCAACTTACTGCCAAAGAAAAGAGCTACCACAGGGTCCGTTATTCCCTGAAACACCTCTTTGATTTGCCCTTCCAGTTCAGCATTGAGTAATTTTTCCATTATTATCTCCTCCGAAAAATCTTTCGTTTCCTATTTATGTTTTGCCTGCCCCACGGGAAGGCCATCGATTATATCCTATCAGGTGAAGCAGCCCCCCTGTACCACACCACAATGCGGACAAACCACATTCAACAAACCATCATAATCCAGAACTGCTTGCCTGCATTTGGGGCAAACCATGCCTGCCCCGTAACCGGTTGCCCGTGTCTCCGCCGGTTTATCGTCCAGGGAGTACACAATTTCCCTGTCCAAACCTTTGTTGTCATGTTCCAAAGCAATCCTGTTTTGCATGTCAATCTTTAGATGTGCTATCCCTCAAAAAAGTTACGTCATTTTCCAACTTGATATGATTTTAATACAAACTGGCCGCAAAATGTCCTCAAACCACCTTAAAAGATGAATTCCACGGTCTGCATTCGACGTGGAATTCACGGATTATCCCAAACTCATTCTTCTGAAAATCAGGCTGTTTCGATAAAATCATCCAGATCCAGCCGGGCAAACAGGCGGCTGCGCACATCATCAGGGATCGTCGCCTCTTTTTCACCCGCCTCATGGTACAGATCAATGGTCTTCTTTAACGTATTGACCACAATTTCGCAGTTTTCACAGGAATGGATATGCTCTTCCAGCTTCACGCACAGGTCTTCGCGCAGGGTGCCGTCCACATATTCAGAGATATTTGCCAGTAAGTTTTGACAGACCAATGAATCATGCTCATGATTATGCATATTGCACCTCCTTCCCATCCAGTTGTGCTCCGAAATAATGGGATAACTCTTCCCGCAGTTTCAAGCGTGCACGCATCAAGCGCACCTTCACCGCCGATTCGCTGATCTCCAGAATTTCCGCCGTCTCCTTGATCGACAATCGCTCCACGTCTCGCATCAAAAACACCAGACGCAGTGGCGGGGATAACACTTGCACTGCTTCTTCAAGAAAACCACGCGATTCGGTCGAAAGCAGTTCATCTTCCGGCAAACAGCACCAGTCCACAATCTCGGTCGGAGTCACATCTTCCTCGTCATCGTTTTCCAGCACCAAATCCAGCGTAGGCTTTCGCTTGCGAATGAGCATCAAAGCCTCATTGGTTGCAATGCGGTATAGCCAGGTGGAAAGCGATGACCGTCCTTCAAAATTCACGATCGAGCGAAATGCCTTGATGAATGTCTCCTGCAATACATCCTCTGCGTCCTGTTCATTTCCCAATATCTTCAATCCCAACCGATAAATCGGATTGGAGAAATGATCCATCATCCGCGCAAACTCAGCCCGGTCGCCAGCCTGTAAAGCTTCAATGGAGAATTCTGCTTTTTTGTTTTCTTCACTCATATGTTTAGATGCCCAAATCGTGGAAAAAGTTACCTGCGCCTTACGGAGCGCAGGGTTTGATGAAAATGGCGGTATCACTAACACCGTTTGTCGTCCAGATTGTACGCCATGGATGGATCACATCATACACTTCCTGCCACACCGGGGTAACCGGTTTGCCATCCAGCGGCACCGAATTCGGGGCGACGGACTCGCAGGGCAGATACAAGGTTGACATTGTCAATGATCAGCATTCCGCCGGGTTTCAATTTATCCAGAACAGCTTTGACACAATATTCCCGATAGATGCCATCTACCAGCGCAAAATCCAGAACTCTCCTGTGCAAAGCCGTCGCCCACCCGCACATAACCGGAGGCGTCAGGGTTGTCATCCGAATCCCGAAGATGCAGGTGATATTGCACATTATCCAGTCCTTCTTCGGCCAGCTTCTGGGTCACTTTGTCGAACCAGTCAGCCTGGTGCTCTACGCTGTCCAAAAAAGCGACCCGTCTGGCAAACCATACGGTACTGTTTCCCGAACCAAACTCCACACCGCGGTCTTCTTTGCCCAAACAGTCATCCAGAATTTCATTCGCGTCCGGCGTCAGCCAGGCGACTTCCGGGTGGGTGCGGCGATACAATTTTTCAACAATGCGGTTAGTGATGTACCGCGGGGTTAAATGTCGAATGGGGCGCAAAAAGTTCCTCCTATGAAAGCGGCCACGTTGGCATCACGTCAAAATCCAGTGAATCGCGCTGCCCGTGAACAAAACGATAATATCCGGCAACGGCCACCATGGCAGCGTTATCTGTACAATATTTAAGCGGCGGGATATGCACAGGGAATTCACCCTGCCCTGTGAACGCTTCCCGCAAATTTTGATTTGCAGATACCCCGCCAGCGATCAGGATCTGCTTAACATTATACTGGCGTGCCGCGGCCAGTGTCTTCTTCAAAAGCACTTCAACCACAGCCTCCTGAAAACTCGCTGCCAGGTCGGCCACGGGCAGTTCGTCACCCTGCTGCTTTATTCCTTGTACCGTGCGCAGCACAGAGGTCTTCAAACCGCTGAACGAGAAATTCCAGGTGCCATCCAGCCATGAGCGCGGGAAATTAAAAGCTGTCGGATCCCCTTCCACAGCTACATCCTGCACCGATGGACCACCCGGATAAGGCAACCCGATCAGCCGCGCTACTTTATCAAAAGCCTCACCGGCAGCATCATCCAGCGTAGCCCCCAACCTTTCATACTGCAAATGCCCGGTGATCAAGTTTAACTCAGTATGACCACCCGAAACCAGCAGCGCCAGCAGGGGAAATTCAGGCTCAGGCGGCAGTTCCTCGCTGTCTTCGGGGGCGAGCCATGAGGAATAGATATGGGATTCCAGATGGTTTACCCCAATCAGCGGCAGACCGGTCGCCAGCGATATCCCCTTGGCCGCATTCACCCCCACTACCAGTGACCCCGCCAACCCCGGACCCCGCGTTACTGCGATTGCATCCAGGTCGGTCAGGCTGAGATGCGCCCGTTTCAGCGCCTGCTCCACCACCGGATAAATGGACAGAATATGCTGACGTGAGGCCATCTCAGGGAACACCCCACCATATTCAGCGTGCATGTCCACCTGCGATGCGACCACATTGGAAAGTAAAACGCGTCCATCGCGGATGATAGCCGCAGCAGTTTCATCGCAGGATGACTCAATCCCCATGATTCGCGCTGGTGCAAATCCTTCTCGCGCAGATCGTTCTATGGTCATTCTATTCTCCTGTCCGTTTTTAACCCTTGATCGGCAGCACCAAATCCATCGGATATGGCGCCAGATTTTCGAACTTCCCATCCGTGGTAATGTAGTACGTATTTTCCAGGCGCACCCCCATACCACGCTCAGGATAATACAACCCCGGCTCCAGGGCGATCACCTGCCCGGGCGTCAGAATATTGGTTGGTTTCCCTTCTGGAGAATAGCTGCACATCGGCAGCTCGTGCACCTTCAAGCCCACACCATGGCCCAGACTGTGCACATAACCTTCCTCAGTTCCTGGATTGTCCATCACGGTCGGGTGTCCCAAATTTTCAAACAACTCACAGGTCCGCTTCTGGTAATGGAAGAACGGTTTTCCTACTTCCAACTCGGCGATCAGCGTCTCGTTCACGGTTTTCACATCCTCATACAACTTCACCACATCTTCCGGGGCATACCCCAGGCACCAGGTACGTGTGAAATCATGAAAATATCCGCCGCCAGCTTCACAAGGGAAAATATCGTACACAATGGTCTGCCCCAAACGCAGCACGTCGTCTGCAGTTCCTGTGGAATGCGGCACGCCTGCGTCTCGCCCAATCGCGAAAATCGTCCCTTCCGGGTTTTCAGACCCGCGTTCCATCAACCACACATCAATCAATCGTTTCACTTCACCAATCGTCAACGGCTCGCCATTTGACTTGAACAGCACTTCGTCCTTCACCTTGCTGCTCATCAGCAGATCTGCAGTCGCTTTCACCACTTCAGTGGTGATCTGCCCCATCTTGCGGATGCGTGCCACTTCCGCTTCATCTTTGGTCGACATGGCTTGCAGCACAATATCATCTTCTACACTATCGGCTATGCGCAATTCCGGCATCAAATCCAATAACCGCGAGACAACCCCAAAATGTCGGAAAGCATTCACCTCGCCATACATGGCCAACCGCCCTTCCGTCACACCCGCATCTTTCAGCATGGCTTGTAACATGGCGGCATGCTGGTCCAGGTTGCCCTGCAATGATGCCCGGAATTGGGGATACTCCAAATAATTGTGCGATACCATGCCAAGGCGCGCGGCTTCGTCCCGCTCCATCGGTGCGAAGAACAGTATCGCCGGCTCGCCCCGCTTCTTGATCACGTGCCCCATGGTCAAATTCGCCCCGCCTGTCATATACACCATTGCCGGGTTATGTTTACCGGGGCCGGAAACCAGCAAAGCATCAACATCATGGGCCTGCATCAATGCATCAAGATCAGATTTCATTGTTCAACTATCCTTGTTAATGAGACGGGATTATTTGGCAGTCAGGGCGTTTTGTAACCCAACCAGCAAGGCATCTTCCTGCTCCGCCAGCACTGTGCGCGGATCCAGCACAACTTTGTTGTCTTTCACTCTGGCGATGATCGGCGGATTCATCTCCCGCAATTTGGCCAAAAATCGATCTGGATGGCGGACATCCAGCGCCACCAGATAGGTGTCCAGCTCCTCTTCAGGCAAACTTCCCCCACCAACAGTTGACTTCCCGGGAATGACTTCACCGTGTTTCAGAACATTCACCCAGTACACGGCCCGCTTGCGCACCTGTCCCGTAGACTGCGAAATCATCTGCCAGATGGGAATTTCCCGCTCTGCTTCATCCTTCAAATAATGCAGCAGTGTCGCACTCAACGCGCTCAAACACAGTTTATCCGCGCGGATTGCCCTCGCAAAGGGATGCTTTTTCATCTTCTTCAGCAAGTCTGCCTTGCCGACAATGATCCCTGCCTGCGGACCGCCAAGCAGCTTGTCACCGGAGAAACACACCACATCCGCCCCCGCCGCCAGCGATTCCTGCACAGTTGGTTCATGTGCCAGTCCAAAATTGGCGGTATCCAGCAAAGCACCGGAACCAATATCATCAAGCAAATAGATGTCATTCTTGTGCGCCAGGTCAGCCAGTTCCTTCAATTCCGGTTCACTGGTGAAACCCGACAATCCGAAAATTGGAATGATGCGCCTGCATGATCAAGGCCACTGGCTGCTCTGCCAATGCTGCTTCATAATCGCGCACATGCACGCGGTTGGTCGTGCCCACCTCAACCAGCTTGGCGCCAGACTGGCGCATCACATCTGGTACCCGAAAGCCGCCGCCGATTTCAACAAGTTGAGACCGTGAGATGACCACCCGTTTGCGCTTTGCCAGCGCGCTCAATGCCAGCATCACCGCAGAGGCATTGTTATTCACCACCAGGGCTGCTTCTGCGCCCGTGATCTGCTTCAGCAGGTTTTCGGCATGCAATGTGCGCGACCCGCGCTTGCCCTTGTCCAGGTCAAATTCCAGCGTGGAATAGCCTGCTGAAACACCGGCCACCATCTCCAGAGCAGAACGGCTCAATGGAGCCCGCCCCAGGTTGGTATGCAGCACCACGCCAGTAGCATTGATCACCGCCACCAGGCTCGGCGTCACCCATTCCTCAAGGCGCATCTGCACGGCATCCAGCAAAGCCATGCGCTGCGGTACTGTCTTGCTAGTGGCATAGTCGCGACGGATTTCATCCAACTCCTGCCGGATAGCCTCGAGAGTCAATGAACGCCCATAAACTGCCACCAGTTCGGCGGCAGTTTTGGTTTTCAAAATACTATCCACAGAGGGGAGATTTTTTAATTCATTGACCATGCTTATTTTCGCGGCTCCCAGCGGCTGCGCTCGCGCATACGAATCAGGTATTCAATCAAAATAAAACCCAGCAACAGGAAAAACGCGATCGAAAGATTCAAAACCCGTCCCAATTGCAGCCAGGCAATGAGACTGATATAAGTGCCAAACCAGATCACCTCCCGCAAAATGGTGTCCCAATCTACTGGTGGATCAGAAGGAAAACGTCGGTGCAAATATGCCACCGCCGGCAAGGCCAGCCCGCATATTCCCAATGTTAACAAAAAGAAAAACAACCAGCGCGGACCCAATGTTGGATACGCATTGGTGAACAACAACACGAGACCGCCCACCCCCACAACTGCCATTGCCAGCCCGGTTATCAAATAAGATCGTAATGTTGTCATAAAGCCTCTCTCCATCCCGGATGTGCCCCTATCCTTCGTCACATCGTATACTGAATTATATCTCAAAGAACCCCATGAAATGGCATATCCAATCCCCGGAACGCATCCTTCCTCTTAGGAACCACCAATGCTCCCGCGCTCACCACATGCTTCCTCTAAATTGCAGCATTATCGCAAATTGGGAGAACGCGTAGCTGAAGGGGGTGTTCATAGCCGCCATGTCTTCAATATTATGCAGAAAACATGCCACCATCGTGATACAATTCGTGCCATTGTTAGAAATTTACCGCAAGTAACATATCCCTGCGGAGAGAGACGACTTATGAACCGAAAATACACAAACCGAAAATACCTGGACGCATTGCAGGAACGTGTCCTTATCCTCGATGGGGCAACCGGCACCAATATTGACCGCATGAATCTCACGGTCAAAGACTACGGCGGTGAACAATTCGTCGGCTGCAACGACTACCTTTCCATTGTTGCCCCGCACGCCGTCGAAGCACTCCACCGCTCGTTTCTTGATGTAGGCGTAGACGTAATCGAAACAGACACCTTCCGCGCCAACCGACTCACCATGGGCGAATTCGGATTGCAGGATAAAGTCGCCGAAATGAACCACAATGCCGCTGGCATCGCCCGCCGCCTTGCGGACGAATACAGCAAGACCACCGGACAGCCCCGTTTCGTGGCCGGGTCGATCGGCCCTTCCGGCCAGCTCCCCTCTATGAACGACCCTGAGCTCTCCCGCATTTCTTTTGATGAACTGACTGACATCTTCTATGAACAAGCCCTGGCTCTCGTCCAGGGTGGCGTAGATTTCATTCTCATCGAAACCTCACAGGACATCATTGAAACCCGTGCTATCATCCTTGCTGTCCAGAAAGCCTTTGACACCTCCGGTATTTCCCTGCCCATTCAGGCGCAGATCACCCTCGACACCAGCGGGCGCATGCTTCTCGGCACCGATATCGAAGCCGCTCTCACCATTCTGGAAGACCTGCCCATAGACGTGGTCGGTCTCAACTGCTCCACCGGTCCCACTCACATGAGACAGCCCATCCAGTTCCTCGGAGAACACGCCTCGAAATGGGTTTCCTGCATCCCCAATGCCGGTTTGCCAATCAACAAAGACGGCAAAGCCGTGTATCCCCTGGAACCGGAACCCTTCGCCGAAGCTCTAACGGAATTCGTCGAGAAATACAATGTCAGTGTTGTGGGTGGCTGCTGTGGTTCTACCCCCGAACATCTGGCAGCATTGGTCAAAAGGATCCACGGACGCCCACAATCGCCGCGTCCTGAACGCAAGGTCAACAAACTCGCTTCCGGCATCCATGCCGTCACCATGACCCAGGAACCACCGCCCCTCCTGATCGGAGAAAGGCTCAATACCCAGGGCAGCCGCAAATTCAAAAACATCATCCTGGCAGAGGATATGGCTGCCGTACTGGAACTGGCCCGTCATCAGGTGGAAAGCGGCGCCCACACGCTGGATGTGTGTGTGGCACTGACCGAGACAGATAACGAGAATGAAATGATGGCAAAGGTCATCAAAACCCTTGCGCCAGTCATTGACGCGCCGCTGGTCATTGATACCACCGAACCAGACGTCCTGGAAACTGCCCTCAAGACTGCCCCCGGCCGCTGCCTGATCAACTCCATCAACCTCGAAGCCGGGCGTGACAAAGCCGACCGCATCTTGTCGCTGGCAAAAAAATACAACGCCGCCCTGATCGCCCTCACGATTGACGAACAAGGCATGGCAAAATCAGCCGAACGCAAACTGGAAGTCGCCCGACGAATCCACAACATCGTCGTGAATGAATATGGTTTCCAGCCCGCCGACCTGGTTTTCGATGTACTCACCTTCACGCTGGCTACTGGTGAGAAAGAATTTCTCGACTCAGCCAAAGACACCCTTAAAGGAATTCAATGGGTCAAGGAAAACCTGCCCGGCACCCTCACCTCCCTCGGCGTCAGCAACATCTCCTTCGGCCTCAAACCCGTCGCCCGCCACATGCTCAATTCTGTTTTCCTGTACCATGCCGTACAGGCCGGGCTGGATATGGCCATCGTCAATGCCGCCACGGTCAAACCCTATGCCGAGATTGAACCGGAAGACCGCACCCTGATGGAAGACCTCATTTTCAACAAACATCCCGACGCGCTGGCAAGGGTCATCGAACGCTTTGAAGGTGTACAGAAAGTGGACAAGGATAAAGCCCTCGCGGCCCGCGAGGAAACCCTTGCCAGCCTCACACCCAAAGAACGACTGCACTGGAGCATCCTCCATCGCTATCACGATGGCGTGGAAAGCACCATCGACGCCATCCTGCAGGATTTCCCCGCATCCGAACAGCACAATGCCGCCGTTGATTTGCTCAACACCGTCCTCCTGCCTGCCATGAAAGATGTCGGCGACCGCTTCGGCAATGGCGAACTGATCCTGCCTTTCGTCCTCCAGTCCGCCGAAGTGATGAAACGCTGCGTCAACCAGGTCGAAACCTATCTAGTCAAGAAAGCCGGCACCACCAAAGGCACCATCGTTCTGGCTACCGTATATGGCGACGTCCATGACATTGGCAAGAATCTGGTCAAGACCATCCTCGTTAACAACGGCTACGAAGTCATTGACCTCGGTAAACAGGTGCCGGTGGAGACCATCATCACTGAGGCCCAAAACAACCAGGCCACGGCCATCGGCCTCAGCGCTCTGCTCGTCAGCACCAGCCAGCAAATGCCCCGTGTAGTGAATGAACTGCACCGTCGTGGAATGGACATGCCCGTTTTGATTGGCGGCGCTGCCATCAACCGCCAATTCGGCCTGCGCATTGCCAAAACGGAAGACGGCAGCCCCTACAAACCTGGCGTCTATTATTGCAAAGACGCTTTTGAGGGACTTGCCACGTTGGATGATCTCAATGATCCCGTGCGAAGACAGGCTCTGCAGGAAAAGAAAGCCGAAGAAAATGCCGCGGGCCCTCGCCAGGAATCGTCCAAAACCCGCCCTACCGTTCCCGCTGCCGTAGTTCCGCCTGCCGAACACATCCCGCAGCCGCCATTTTGGGGTGCCAGGGCGGTGAAAGATATTCCCCTTGATGAAGTCATCCCCTTGATCAACAAGAAATCCCTTTTCCGCCTTTCCTGGGGCAGCAAGGATGCCAGCAAAGCCGACCGCCCTGAACTGGAAGCTGGCCTCGAGCAGCGACTGAAAGAAATGGTGCAGGACGCGCAGAACTACGGCTGGCTAAAACCCCAGGCCGTCTATGGCTTCTGGCCTGCCCAAACCGATGGGGATGATCTCATCATCTATGCCCCCTTCAATAACAATAGTGCTGCGCCGCAGGAACTAACCCGTTTCTCTATGCCCCGTCAGACCACCGACCGGGGATTATGCCTGTCTGACTACTTCACCTCACAGGAATCTGGTGTTTTCGATACCGTTGCCTTCCAGGTGGT
The DNA here is from genome assembly GCA_963753895.1 of uncultured Chloroflexia bacterium. Taxonomy (GTDB): domain Bacteria; phylum Chloroflexota; class Anaerolineae; order Anaerolineales; family Anaerolineaceae; genus SMBSF63. The sequence continues at coordinate 122,775 of CAVWEE010000010.1, forward strand.
CACTGTCGGACGCGCCGCCACTGAACGCATCGATGCTCTGCATGCCGATGGGCAGTACAGCGAAGCCTATTTCACCCACGGCCTGGCCGTACAAACCGCCGAGGGCATTGCCGAATGGATGCATGCCCGCCTCCGCGCAGAATGGGGTATTCCCCAAGACCAGGGCTTGCGCTACTCCTGGGGCTACCCCGCCATCCCGGATATTGCCGATCATCGCAAAGTTTTTAATCTGCTCCCCGCGGAAAAATGGCTGGGCATGGCATTGACCTCCGCAGGCCAGATGGTCCCTGAGCAATCCACCGCCGCCATCGTCGTCCATCACCCCGAAGCGCGCTACTTCACCATCCGCAAATAATTTATAGCCATCATCAAAAGCGAATGCAGCAGTTACCGCCTAGTGCCAACCCCGGTACCGCCACTTGTCTCCCCCATTTTGCGATGAAACTGCAAAATGGGGGTCGCTCAGCGGGTTGACCTCCGTAAATATCTCGAAAATTCCGATGAAACAAGTACAATTTCGGTCATTTTTGGGTTAGAATTGGGTAGTTCAAATCTTGAAAAAGAGAGTACTATATGCTTTTAACAATTGACATTGGCAATACCAATTTAACATTAGGGCTGTATGAAGGTGAAAAGCTCGGCGCCCGCTGGCGGCTGGCCACCAACTACGAACGCATGCCGGATGAATACGGTCTGCAAATCCTCGGCCTCCTCCAGCACAGCGGCTGCTCCATCGAGCAGCTCGATGGTATCTGCCTGGCTTCAGTCTCGCCCCCTATCACCAATCGCATCGTTCAGGCCTGTAAAATGTATCTCCGCCAAGACCCCCTGCTGATTGATGACACTGTCAAGACCGGCATCCCGATCCTGTATGATCCCCCCAGCGGCGTTGGGGCTGACCGCATTGTCGACGCTGTTGCCGTCAAGGCGCTCTACAGCATCCCCGCCTGTGTCGTTGATTTCGGCACCGCCACCACTTTTGACGCCATCAACGCCAAAGGCGAATACCTGGGCGGCGCCATTACCCCCGGCATCGGCATTGCCGCCGAAGCCCTTTTCTCCCGCACAGCCCAACTGCCCCGTGTGAACATCGTCGCTCCGCCTTCTGTGATTGGCGACAATACAGTCCATGCGATTCAATCTGGCCTCCTCTTCGGCTATGTCGCCCTCGTAGAAGGCATGGTGAAACGCTTCCGCGAAGATTTGGGAGACGATATGGTAGTCGTTGCCACCGGCGGACTGGCTGAGTTGGTCTCCAAAGAAACAGAATCAATTGATGTCCTCGCCCCCTGGCTAACCCTTGACGGGTTGCGCATCCTCTGGGAAATGAATAACTAAAATGTCAAATCCTGTTCAGCAAAAGCACATCGTCCTTGGTGTAACTGGCTCTATTGCAGCCTATAAAGCCGCCGACATCGCCTCCAAGCTCACCCAGCAGGGTGCGTTGGTCGATGTCGTTCTCACCGAAAGCGCCTGCCGCTTCATCACCCCCCTCTCTTTCCAATCCGTCACAGGCCGCAAAGCCTACGTGGATGCCGATTTGTGGGGCGGAGAAGGCCATGTCACCCATATTGGTCTCGGCCACACCGCTGACCTGATGCTTATTGCTCCAGCTTCTGCCAATACCATGGCAAAACTAGCCCACGGCATCGGTGACAACCTGCTTAGCGTAACCGCCCTGGCCGCCAAGTGCCCGTTGATGATCGTTCCTGCCATGGACGCCGGCATGTACGATCATGACGCCACCCAGGCTAACGTGACTATCCTCAAAGACCGCGGTGCGATTTTCATCGGCCCCGAAGAAGGCCACCTCGCTTCCGGCCTGGTTGGACTGGGACGCATGAGTGAACCAGCGAAAATTATCTCCGCCACCCGCTATGAAATGGGCAAAACCGGCCCGCTGCATGGCAGGAAAATCGTTGTGACGGCTGGTCCCACCCGTGAAGCCATTGATCCTGTTCGCTTCCTCACCAATCACTCATCAGGCCGTCAGGGCTACGCCGTTGCCCAGGCCGCCCTCGATCAGGGAGCCAGTGTTACCCTCATCACCGGTCCGACCGCCATCACCGCGCCTTTCGGCGTGAACCTCGTATCCGTCACCACCGCAGCTGAAATGGCCAATACCGTCCTCGATGAAAGCAAAGACGCCTTTGCCCTCATCATGGCTGCCGCCGTGGCCGACTTCCGCCCTGCGCAGCGAGCCGCGAACAAGATCAAAAAAGGTGGCGAATCGCTCACCCTGGAATTTGAAGCGACCACCGACATTCTCAAAGCAGTCGCCGCACAAAAAACACAAACAGGCTTCCCGCAAAACACTATCGGTTTTGCCGCAGAAAGTCAGAATTTATTGTCAAACGCCCAGGGAAAGCTGAAAAGCAAAAATCTTGATCTGATCGTTGCCAATGACATCACTGCCCCCGGCGCCGGTTTTGCCGGAACCACCAACCAGGTCACCCTGCTCTTTGCCGATGGCAGACAGGAAAACCTTCCCTTGCAGGAAAAATCTACAATTGCCGAGGCAATCATCAATACCTTATGCTAAAACGCCATAGATTGTTCACCGCCGCCACCATGATCCTGTCCCTGCTCATCCTTGCAGGTTGCAGCGGTCTTGTGACCCAGGTGCAGGCTATGCTCATTACCCCGTCCCCGCTGCCAACAACTACCCCCATTCCTTCCGCTACCCTGCCCTCCTCAGCCCCCACATTGCAATCGATCCCGACTTACGCTGCAGGACCTACCCCAACCCCAAAGCCGATTGCAGTGCAAAATCTGGCAGTACCCGAACCGGCTGCCACCCAGGTGCCTGTCATCCTGGGGCTGACCGGTTTTTCCCCCAATATCAATCCCCTTACCGGGCTTGAACCGGAAAACCTGGAAAAACTGGAACGGCGTCCCGCTCTCATTAAGGTTTCCAACTACCCCCGTTACGGCCGCCCGCATGCCGGGCTTTCTGCTGCCGACATCGTCTTCGAATACTACATCGGTGAAGAAGCCAATCGTTTCCTCGCCCTCTACTACGGTCAGGACAGCGAGAAAGTCGGCCCTTTGCGCTCCGGACGGTTGATTGACGCCCAATTGACCAATATGTACCAGGGCATCCTCGCCTATGGCAATGCCGACCCCAAGGTTGACAAAGTCCTGGTCGACGAATTGGGTCAGCGCGCGATTTCCTTTGACGATGCCAACTGCCCGCCCATTTGCGGAGCTGAAACCCACAGCATAGCCGGCGTGTTTGTCGATTCCGCTGGCCTCAGCCGTTTTTCCATTGGCGAGGGTGTCGATAACTCCCGCCCCAACCTGGACGGCATGCTTTTCGACAAGAATGTCCCTTTCAGCAACCAGTTTGCCATCCAGCTCGGCGTCGAATACAGCGTCCGCGACCGCGGTGAATGGCACTACGATCCCACAACCGGGAAATACCTGCGCACAATTGAAACAGATGAAAATGGCACCCCGGAAAATCGTTACCCGCAAATTCCCCTGGTTGATCGCAATACTGGCGAACAATTGGCCTTTTCTAATGTTATTATTGTATTTGCTGAATACGTCGAGTTTGCGCCCACCCTGCATCAAATTCTGGTTTGGGATGTACGCGAAAAACAGCGCGCCATTTTCTTCCGCGACGGCGTAATGATTGATGGTTTCTGGCGGGCCACAGACCATTACCACCCCATGCATTTTTACAACAATTGGGGAACCCCCATGGCCCTCAAACCTGGTAATACCTGGATCATCATTGTCGACCCATTGTCTGATTTCTGGCAAGCTCATGACGGCCGCTGGGAATTGTACTTTGACCTTCCACATCCCACCCCCACTCCAGAGGCTACAGAATAATCTATGCGCATATTAGTGATTTCAGACATCCATGCCAATTACACCGCTCTCGAAGCCGTCCTCAACGATGCCTCCGCCATCGATGAAGTCTGGTGCCTGGGCGACCTCGTTGGTTATGGTCCTGACCCCAATGAATGTATCAACCGCCTGAAGAACCTCCCCAAATTCAGTTGCGTGGTTGGGAATCATGATGCTGCCCTGCTGGGGCAGATTGACATTAACACCTTTAACCGGGACGCCCGCCTTTCCAATGAATGGACAAGATCGGCCATCACGACACAAAACCTGCAATTCCTGCATTCGCTGCCAGAAAAGATCATCAAGGATTCTGTTACTCTGGTGCATGGCAGCCCGCGCAACCCCACCTGGGAATATCTGATGGACTTGTACACAGCCACCATCAATTTTAATCATTTTGAAACCCCATTTTGCTTCGTCGGGCATACTCACCTCCCCATTTCCTTCTTGCTGAAGGAAGATGAGGACACCCAGAAGATCAGTTGGGAATTGATCAGTGGCGATACCAACATTATCCTCGGCGATCGCATGATCATCAATCCCGGCTCGGTTGGCCAGCCGCGCGATCAGGACGCCCGCGCTGCTTACGCTATTTTCAACACGGAAACCAATATCTGGGAATCCCATCGCGTGGAATATGACATCGCCAGCGTCCAACAGCGCATTTACGCCAGCGGATTGCCCGAGCGTCACGCATTGCGCCTTGACGACGGCTGGTAAACACCTGCTTTGCTTGCAGAATTCAAAAGTTCCCTTCATCGGGAACTTTTTTATTTCCAGAAATCGTTCTATAATTAAGCTAATCCAACATTCGCCACTATTGAGGAGAAAGACAATGAAGAAAATACGCCCTGATTTTGTTTACCCTGATCGCCTTATTGCTATCAAGCTGCGCACCCGCTGCAAAACTACAATCGTCTGCGCCAGAGATGATGTCGGACGGCATGGTAGGCGCTGCCCCGGCAATGGAATATGAAATGGCCGTTGAAGAATCCATGGACTATGAAATGGCAGATGAAGCCCCTGGTGTCAGCATTGCCTCCAATGTGGATCAGGCTGCCGTCGAACGCATCGTCATCAAAAACGCCGATCTTTCCATCGTCGTCGATGACCCCGCCGCAGCAATGAAAACCATCGTGGATATGGCTGAAAGCCAGGGTGGCTTTGTGGTCAACTCCTATCTCTACAAAACCTATACGCATAATGGCGTTGAAGTACCGGCAGCGAACGTCACCATTCGCGTTCCCTCCGAAAACCTGACCAAAGACCTCGAGATGATCAAAGCCCTGGTCAAAAATGGCGAGACCGACATCCTGAACGAAACCGTCTCTGGTGAAGATGTCACCCGTGAATACACTGATCTGAAATCCCGTCTGCGCAACCTGGAAAATGCTGCAGAGCAACTGGAAGAGATCATGGACGAAGCCTACAAAACTGAAGAAGTACTGAACCGTCTACAACCGGCTGGTGCAGGTACAGGAAGAAATCGAAGTCATCAAGGGACAGATCAAATACTACGATGAAGCCTCACGCCTGTCTGCCATCTCTATTGAGATCCAGGCACAGGAATCTGTAGCACCCCTGACGATCGGCAAATGGCAGCCGCAGGGCATCGCCCGCGACGCCCTTCAGGCCTTGATTGATGCGCTTCAGTTCATCGCCTCAGCCCTGATCTGGATCATCATCTTCGTTCTCCCTGTTGCGCTCATCATCTTTGGCCCCATCTTCCTGGTGATCCGCTTCTTCATCCGCCGCAGCAAGAAACGCAAAGCCCTCAAAGCAGCCGCCGAACCGGTGAAAGAGACCGAAGAAAAAACAAAAGAATAATGCCAATCGACGCTTTCAAATCACCAACAACATAGTATGATTAGGCCGTGGGACATACACGTCCCACGGCCTTTTCTATCCCACTTCAGGAGACTCCCATGTCCGAATTCACTTCTCAAACCGTATATTTCGACAAACCCGGCAAAGCAAACACTGCCCGCACCCTGCAACTTGCCGTCGAACGTGCCGCCCAACTCAACATCAACACCATCCTTGTTGCCACCACCTTTGGCGAAAGCGGAAAACTTACTGCACAAGCCTTTCAAGGGAAAAATGTGATCGCTATCAGCCATGCGTTTGGTTTCAAAGGTCCCAACACCCAGGAATTGACCCCGGAAAACCGTGCCGCGATTGAAGCTGCCGGCGGCATCATCCTCACCTGCCAGCACGCATTTGGCGGCGTCAACCGGGCCATCCGCAAACAACTCGACACCGCTGCCACCGACGACATCATCGCCAATACCCTGCGCATATTTGGTGAAGGCATGAAAGTCGTCGCTGAGATTGCCCTGATGGCTGCTGATGCTGGACTGGTCAATGTTGGTGAACCTACCCTGTGTATCGCAGGCACCGGTCACGGCGCTGACCTGGCTGCCGTTGTCCTGCCTGTCAACACCTACGCCTTCTTTGACCTCAAGATCCTCGAAGTCATCTGCCGTCCCGCCCTCGGCCACCCTGCATTTGGTTAAGCCACATCAATCACTAAATCGGCTCATGTCTCCCGTATTTCTGATTTATTCGCAATATTGGGGACGCTTTGCGGGAAGGGATTCTGGTAGAATCAAAAGAATGATCTATAACCACAGGAATTGCCCATGACCCAATATAAAATGCCAAAATTCGCCGTCCTCCAGCTTTCTGGCTGTGCAGGCTGTGAAGTCTCCCTGCTGAACGCTGACGAATGGGTAGACCAGTTTCAACTGGTCTACATGCCGCTGGTCGTCTCTGCCTACGAAGTACCGGATGTGGAAATTCTCCTCATCAGCGGCGGGGTGCGCAACAATGAAGACATCCATCACCTCATTGAGGCTGCCAAACGGGCAAAAAAAGTGGTCGCCGTTGGCACCTGTGCCATCTCCGGCGGGGTATCCAATCTCGGCAATCGCGATGAAGTCCGCGAAATCTTCCTCTCCCAGGAAGAACGTATCCACCTGCCGCGCTTGCTGCCCCGCAGCCAGCCCATTGATGATTTCATCGATGTGGATCTCTACCTGCCAGGCTGCCCTCCCACACCTGAGCTTTTCATGGCCCTCCTGCTCGAAAAAGAGGACTTCAAACCCTCCAAAACCGTCTGTCAGGAATGCGGGCGCCAAAAACTAAAAGACATGAAACCGGAACATTTCATCGGTTTCCAGGCCGGAGAAGTCCTGCCCGACATTTGCCTCATCAATCAGGGTTATCCCTGTGTGGGGACATCCACCCGTGGCGGATGCAACGCCCTCTGCACCAAACCCGGCCACCCCTGTGTAGGCTGCCGCGGCCCCTCAGATGCCTTCATTGAGAAAGACTCAAGCGCTTGGTTAACCAGCATTCAACGCGTCTTTGAGAAAATGACGGACATCCCGCCAGAGGAAATCTACGAAATTCTGCGCTCTCCTCAGCTGTCCCTGTTCCTGTTCCAATTCTCGGACTATGCCCATACGGGTAAACCGCCGCGCTCAAAAGAGAAGGTACTCTAGCCATGACAACCCTAACCTTTCCCATCAGCCGTATTGAAGGCCACGCCCGCGTCGTGATTGAAGTACAGGCCGGCGAAGTCGTTTCTGCCCGCTTCCAGGCCACTGAAATGCGCGGCTTCCAGAAATTTGTCCAGGGCGTTCCCGCAGAGCAAATGCCCGTGATTACCCCACGCATCTGCGGTGTTTGCTCCACCGCTCACCATGTTGCTGCGGTAAAGGCATTGGAAGACGCCTATGGTATCACCCCCCCTCCCTTGGCAAAGAAGATCAGAAATCTTCTCCTCCTGGGGCAATTGATCCAAAATCAGGCTACCTCCCTGTTCATCTTCACTATGCCCGACCGCGTAGGAGTTGACAGCATCTTTCACATGTCAACAGAAGAAGCCTCCAGCGAAACCCAATTCAACATCGCTCAGTGCGCCCTGCGAATTCGCAAAATTGGGACAGACCTGATCTCCCTGGCTGGAGGACAATTCATTCACCCAGTCAAAGCCGTCATTGGCGGTGTTACCAGCGGCATCGAAGCCGAAAAAGCCGACGCCATGCGCGACCGCATGGAGACCCTGCTGCCTCGCGCCTGCGCCCTGGTGGACGAATACTGGGAAATGACCAATAGAATGCGCGACCGCATCGGCACCTGGGGCGATGACGAACCCGCCTTTTACATCGCCTCCACAGACGATACCAAACCAGGCCTGGATAATACCTCCATCCGCATCATGGAACCCAACGGCACCATTGTGGAAAACTTCCACCCCAGGGACTTCAGAAAATTCCTCAATTATGAAGACACCCTTTACAGTTACGCCGGCCAAAGCAGCTTCCAGGGCAAGGTTCTGCGCGCGAACAGCCTCGCCCGCATGAACATGGTCAAATCGCTCGCCACACCCTTGGCAGACGGCTACCTGCGGCGGCTGGAAGCAGAATACGGCAAACCGGCCCACCCCATCCTGCTGTTTGACCTGTGCCGTGGCATTGAGCTGGTCTACGCTTTTGAGCGCTCCATCGAGATTCTCTCTGAACCGCTCGACAATGAAGACACCGATTCCCCATATACCCCTCGCGACGGCGAAGGCTACGGCCTCGTCGAAGCACCCCGTGGCCCGCTCATCCATCACTATGCCATTCAAAACGGCAAGATCACCAGCGCGGAATTCATCATCCCCACCGTACACAATATGCTCGCCATTGAACGCGCCCTCAAGGTGGCCGCAAATCGGTATATCACATCCGATCAGGTCAACATGGAACTCGAAAAAGCCGTTGGCCGCGTTGTGCGTGCCTTTGACCCCTGCATCGCTTGCGCAACGCAGTGAAGCAGCCACACAATAACATTGTCCACAAACCAATTATTTTGACCTTTCAATTTTGTTAATAATACATTCCAGTAAATAGTAGATTACTTCTAGTATAATAACCGGGAAGTACGATTTACTTCGAATGTCAAGGATTATTCAGCAGGGAAGATCGTCGGTTATATAAAGACGTTCAGGAGCACTTTGCAGTAAATGTCATTGATTGTATTAAAATAATGCACAGAAATGGGGGAAAATAGTGGCAAGCCAACAAAACCATATACTCAGCACCTGTGAGCTTTCATGCATGCCTGTTCTCAAATACACCCATCACATCCAGGAATTGCTGATCTTCAACTCCTGCTCGACTCCTGGCAGTGCTTGGCTTCCTCTTCATCGTAATTTTTACAGCACTACAGCAGTACACCCTGAACTGCAAAAAATGGTGAAAGAAATGTTAGTAACCTCAGACCGGTCCCCGCTCACAAGTATTGATACACCACAACATCTCGTTATGAATTATCAAGCAATACACACTGCAATTCTCACCAAAACAAAAGGATCATTCACAATGTATAAAAAAAACATCGTTGTCTCCCTTGTACTAGTATTTTCAATGCTTTTCGGTTTATCGACCCCCGCAGCAGTTTTTGCCGCGAGCAATTCTCCCGCAGTAGATCCTCCTCCGCCGCCGCCTTTCGAAGATACGGAATATTTTCAAACCGAAAAAGCGGGAACGATAGATGGAGAAGAATTCATCAGATCTGTCATTGGAAGCCCGCCTCAACCGCCCGATGGGTATTTGAGAACCTCGGCTACCGATCTTCCTGAACCGCATTTGGAAGCTGGCATCAATACCCTCAGCGAGGTTCCTGCTTTCACCTGGGTGCATGGCTGTTCAGCCACTTCTGCCGCGATGATCGCCTCCTATTATGACCGGACGTTCTTTGCCAACATGTATACCGGCCCGACGAATGAGGGCGTTGTGCCCATGAATAACAGTGCATGGGGCACCTGGGTAGACTCCTATGGCGATATCAGGGCGCAAATGCCGCTCGCCGCATCCCGCCAGGGCCTGGACGGCCGCGCAACCAGAGGGGGCGTGGATGATTATTGGAGGGGATATGGCAACAGCACTGATGATCCCTTCATTGGCAATTGGGCAGAACACAGCTATGGCGATAGCATCGGTGATTACATGCGGACCAACCAATCCAATTTCGACAATCCCGATGGCTCAACCAGTTTTTACACCTGGGTCTCAAATCCGGGACCTTTCACATGCAGTCAGATGGAAGGGTATGGTATTCTGGATGACGGCACAGTTGGCGTGAAAAACTTCTATGAAGCCCGCGGATATACCGTCACTGAGTGCTACAACCAACGAACCGATGTAGCTGGCGGTTTCACTTTTGAAGACTATAAAGCCGAAATCGATGCTGGCTATCCTGTCATGTTCCATGTTCATGGACACACCATGATCGGCGTTGGATATAATGACAGCAATCAAACCATGTACATCCACGATACCTGGGACTACTCCACCCATACCATGACCTGGAACGGCAGCTATTCCAACATGGACATGTATTCCGTCAGCATTGTCCACCTCGAACCACAAATCCTGGAAGAAGGTATTCACAATGATGATGATATGGAAATCACCTACAGTGCTGGTTGGAGTACAGCCTTAAACGCAAGCTTCTATAGTGGGGATAATCATTATTCAACATCCACTGGCAATTATGCCAACTTCAAGTTTGCAGGCGGCACTTTCAAAATCCGCTATACCGGTGCTTCCAATCGCGGCAGTATGAATGTCTATGTTGATAACACCCTTGTTGACACCATCAATCAATACAGCAGTTCAACCGATTATCAAACGGTCTGGACAAGCACTGAGTTTCCTGCTGGAGAGCATGCGGTCCGTTTGGAACATGCTTCAGGCAGTGTTGTAGATATTGATGCCATTGAAATCGTAGCACCCTGCCTGGACTCTCACACTAAGCCACACCGGCAACGGCAGCAGATCCGGTTGCCAGCCCAACCAAATCCGAGAAATGCGAAAATCCCGGTGAATACAACCCGGCGAGAGGTGATCAAGCTCGACGCGGACCCATGCGATCCGGATTCGATCATCTCGAGCTGGACAGGCACCGGCGATGATAGCAGCATGGGCATATATCAATACCCTCACGCATGCCATCCAGCGACCACACGGTTTCGGTCAATCTATTACATTCCACCCGGCCCGGGCACGTATCAGAATACCGATTCCCTGATTGATTTCACCGGGAATTGGACGACCTGGAGCGATGCCCGCGCCTCCGGCGGCAGTACCCTTTACAGTAATGACGAAACCGCTGAAGCCACCTTCTGGTTCACCGGACGCCAGGTGTCTCTGCTCTTCACCCGATACACCACCCGTGGCAATATCGCCATCACCATTGACGATGGTACGCCTGTTACGCTCAACCAGTACGGCAGCGGCCTAAGCTTCCAGAACCGCTGGGACAGCCCGATCATGGACGAAGGCATCCATGTTGTCCATTTCTACCACCCAGGTGGCAGTCACTATATCGATTTTGATGCTTTGATCGTTTCTTCACCCGAAACAACCCCGCCTGCGGCAGTCATCCTTTCCGCGGAAACGGGCAGCACCCTGGCCAGGTGAAACTGAACTGGAACGCCCCCGGTGACGACGGCACTACCGGCACTGCGACCAGATACATGGTCCGCTACGCTTCCAATGCCATTGACACCCAGGCCAAATGGGACGCCGCTACAGACGTGACCGGTGAACCCACACCGCTGGGCGCTGGCACTGCCCAATCCATGACCGTCTCCGGCCTCAATCCAGGACAGACCTATTACTTTGCGCTGCGCACTTTGGACGAAGTCCCATAACATTTCTGCGCTGTCCAATTCGCCCTCGGCCGTTGCACAGTCTCCCGTTCCCGTCAGTCCTGGCACCTATCAAAACGGTGATCCCAATATCGTCTACACCGGCAACTGGACGACCTGGAACACAGCCAGTGCTTCCGGCGGCAGCACCCGATACAGCAATGACCCCGCTGCCAGCGCCACGTTGACCTTCTCTGGCCGCCAGGTATCCCTGCTCTTCACCCGCTACACCAGCCGCGGCAATATTGAGATCACCATTGACGGCGGCACGCCTGTGCTGCTCAACCAGTACGGCTGCAGCCTGACCTTCCAGAACCGCTGGGACAGTCCGCTCATGGACGCTGGCACCCACACCGTTGTATTGCAGCCACCCCGGCGGCACGAAATATATCGACCTGGATGCGATCATTATCTCCGATCCCGAATCCATCCCGCCCGCGGCAGTCACCTTGAGTGCCGCAACCGGCAGCAACAACGGTCAGAAGTGGACCTCGAACTGGATCGCCCCCGGCGATGATGGCAAGACCGGCACAGCCACGAGCTACATCGTGCGCTACGCTGCTGCCGCCATTGACACCCAGGCCAAATGGGACGCCGCCACAGACGTGACCGGCGAACCCACACCGTTGGTTGCAGGCACCGCCCAATCCATGACCGTTTCCGGTCTGACCCCTGGCCAGACATACTACTTTGCCCTGCGCACCCTGGACGAACTCCAATAACCTGTCCGACCTGTCCAATTCACCATCGGCCGTTGCCCAGTCGCCCGTTCCGGTCAGCCCGGGCACCTATCAAAACGAGGATCCGAATATCGCCTACACCGGCAACTGGACCACCTGGAACGATGCCCGCGCCTCTGGCGGCAGCACCCGCTACAGCAACGACCCCGCTGCCAGTGCCACATTGACCTTCTCCGGCCGCCAGGTGTCCCTGCTCTTCACCCGCTACACCAGCCGCGGCAACATCGAGATCACCATTGACGGCGGCACGCCCGTGCTGCTCAATCAGTACGGCGCCAGCGCTGACCTTCCAGAACCGCTGGGACAGCCCGCTGATGGCTGCTGGCACCCACACCGTCGAATTCAGCCACCCCGGCGGCACAAAATACATCGACCTGGATGCGATCATCATCTCCGATCCCGAATCCACCCCGCCCGCAGCAGTCACATTGAGTGCCGCCACCGGCAGCAACAACGGCGAGGTTGACCTGAACTGGACCGCCCCCGGCGATGATGGCAATGACCGGCACGGCCACAAGTTACATCGTCCGCTACGCTGCCAGCTGCCATTGACATCGCAGGCCAAATGGGACGCCGCCACAGACGTGACTGGCGAACCGACACCGCTGGTTGCCGGCACGGCCCAGATCCATGACCGTCTCCGGCCTCGTTCCCGGGCAGACCTACTACTTCGCCCTGCGCACCCTGGATGATTCCAACAACCTGTCCGACCTGTCCAATTCTCCTTCGGCTGCGGCCAAAGCGCCCACTCCGGTCGGCCCGGGCACCTATCAAAACGACGATGCCAATATCGTCTACACCGGCAACTGGACAACCTGGAACGATGCCCGCACCTCCGGCGGCAGACCCGGTACAGCAACGACCCCGCTGCCAGTGCCACATTGACCTTCTCTGGCCGCCAGGTATCGCTGCTCTTCACCCGCTACACCAGCCGCGGCAACATCGAGATCACCATTGATGGCGGCACGCCGGTGCTGCTCAACCAGTACGGCGCAGCCTGACCTTCCAGAATCGCTGGGACAGCCCGCTGATGGCGGCTGGCACCCACACCGTGGAATTCAGCCACCCCGGCGGCACGAAATACATCGACCTGGATGCGATCATCATCTCCGATCCCGAATCCGACCCGCCCGCGGCAGTCACGCTTGAATGCCGCCACCGGCAGCAATAACGGTGAGGTTGATCTCGACTGGATCGCCCCCGGCGATGATGGCAATGACCGGCACGGCCACGAGCTACATCGTCCGCTACGCTGCCAGCCGCCATTGACACGCAAGCCAAATGGGACGCCGCCACGGACGTGACCGGCGAACCCACACCGCTGGTTGCCGGCACAGCCCAATCGATGACCGTTTCCGGTCTCGTCCCTGGGCAGACTTACTTCTTTGCCCTGCGCACACTGGATGATTCCAACAACCTGTCCGACCTGTCCAATTCACCCTCGGCTGCGGCCAAAGCGCCCACGCCGGTCGGCGCGGGCACGTACGAAAACGAAGATGCCAACATCGTTTACACTGGCAACTGGACGGCCTGGAACACATGCCAGTGCTTCCGGCGGCAGCACACGATACAGCAATGACCCCGCTGCTTCAGCCTCACTGACCTTTACCGGCCGCCAGGTGTCGCTGCTCTTCACCCGTTACACCAGCCGCGGCAATATCGAGATCACCATCGACGGCGGGACGCCCGTGCTGCTCAACCAGTACGGCACTGCCCTCAGCTTCCAGAACCGCTGGGACAGCCCGCTCATGGACGATGGCACCCACACGATGGTGCTGCGCCACCCCGGCGGCACGAAATACATTGACCTGGATGCCTTGATCGTTTCCGATCCCGAATCCATCCCGCCGGCAGCAGTCACATTGAGCTGCGGCCACCGGCAGCAACACTGGTGAGGTTGATCTGAGACTGGAACGCCCCCGGCGATGATGGCAACACCGGCACTGCCACGAGATACATCGTGCGCTATGCTGCCAGCGCCATTGACACCCAGGCCAAATGGGACGCCGCTACAGACGTCACCGGCGAACCCACGCCGCAATCGCAGGCACCCACTCAGATCGATGACCGTCTCCGGCCTCACCCCCGGGCAGACCTACTTCTTCGCCCTGCGCACACTGGATGACTCCAATAATCTGTCTGATCTGTCCAACTCGCCGTCAGCATGAGGCCAAACCAATCGTCCCGGTTACCGAAGGCTTGTATCAAGCAAACCGATCCCAATATCCGCTACACAGGCAACTGGCAAACCTGGAGCGACGCACAGCCTCTGGCGGTAGCATTACATACAGCAATGACAATTCCGCAACCGCTGCCTTGACCTTTACCGGAGAGCAAATCAGGTTGATCTTCACCAGATACACCAGCCGCGGAGACGTTGTCATCCTCATTGACGACTACGAACCCCTTGTATTTAGCCAATACGGCCCCAGCCTGGTATACCAGAATTGGTTGACAATTTATGGCTTGCCCGCCGGGGACCATACCATTCAGTTTGTTCACCCTGGTGGAACCAAATACATCGACATTGATGCCCTGCAGGTGTTCACCGTATCAACCTACTCCAGCCCTGGAATTGCAGAAGATGGCAGCTTTGCGATTGATGCAAATGAGGCAATTCAACCTTGATCCATTAATCATGTGGAAATGAAAGCATTACATTTCCCTCACTAGAATCAAAAAACCCCGCTCACCGGAATTGCCCAGTGAGCGGGGAAATTTTTTTACAATTCGATCTCGATATCCACCCGGTCTTTGCCCGCCACCGGGAAGCGGTACACATCCTCACGCAGTTGCTGCCAGGCCATCGGCATCCCGTTGCAATGCGCCGACTTCGGCTCGGAAGGCAGGCACAGGTCAACATTCCCTGCCAGTTCGCGCCCGCAGTCCAGCGTAAATCGCAAGCCGGACACGGATACTTCCCACTCGCTCACTTCCAGTCCCTGGGAGAAGTGCAGATCACTCCCCAGATATTGCGGCAGGCTCGTATTCAGTTTGCGCACCGCCAGCACCACCGCGCTGTGCGGCGGGAACCTGCATTTTCACCACCGGATGCAGCGCATCCATCCAGCTCACTTCGCCATCCCAGAAACTGCGTACCCAGTAAGTGCCATTGGGCAAATGGAAATCAGACCCATACAGGCGCAGGTCTTTCGGCTTATCCTGCCAGTTCAAATATGCCAGCAAGTACCAGCTTCCTGCCGCACCGCGCAGATCTAGCCGCAAATGGGCTGGCTGGCTTTCATCAAGCCAATCCACTACCTCTACTCGCTCGCCGATCACCGGCAGCAGCGACTCAGCAATCCGAATCCGGTCTTCAGCCAGCAACTGCAAATCATCCGAGAGCAGCAAAGATCCGCCCGTCATCCCAATCGCCGTTGCCAGCATCTGCACTTCCGGGAGGCTCAGTTTGGTTTCTCCGCGCACCAGCAGACAGTCGGGATCATTGATCCACCAGTGCTTGTGCAGCGGCGCTCTCGTAATGATATTGTTCAGTGCATTACGTATAGACGGGATAAATTTTTCTTCCCTGAATACAGGTTTGATCCCGTTGAAATGCGGTTCCCAGGTTTCGGCAACATCCTCACCAATCCGCATTGCATCAAACAGTCCCAGTGATGGGCCTAAAGGCGCGCCACAGCCCACCAGATAAGTGTCTTTTCCGGCCGCTTCACGCAGCATCTCCAGCGCTTCGCGCAGCACCTGCGCCCGCGTGCGGGTCATATCATGCCGTTGCCCATCCAGCGCACCGGCATACAGGAAATCCAGTTTCAGATACGGGAAACCCCATTCCTTGACCGCCGTTTCCACCGTGCGCCGTGCATACTCCCGCGCGCCGGGATGGGTCAGATCCAAAGCATGGGTAAATACATTCCAGATGAAACCTGCACTGACCGGTTTGCCCTTTTCATTTCGCAGCAAATACTCCGGGTGTTCCTTAACCACTGCCGACTTCGGATGCACAATGAACGGCGCCAGCCACAGGCCAGGAGTAAACCAGCCTCTTTTATTTCTTCTGCCAGCGGCGCTACTCCCTCCGGGAAACCCTCACGGAAGGTGAACCAATCTCCCACCTCGCTCTCAAAGCCATCATCAATCTGCATCAGGTCCAACGGCAGCCGCCCCTTCAACCGGGTTACAGCATTCAAATTCTGGCGCACATCCTCCGCGGACACCTTTTGATAATAGTGATACCACGAACACCACCCAACCGGTGATTCATCCTTGACCTTGATCTCATTCTCACGGGCAACCGCATTCAGATACGGTGCGATCGCATCATTAATATCCATCAGGAAGGGGTAGATCACTGCCCAGTCTGTTTCCATCTCTGTGCCGGGATCCAGGCGGGTGTGGTCGCCGTTTGCCCACATGCGCAGCACGGGCTGGCTCTTGAACTTCACCTCTACTGAACCAAAATGCTGTTTCTGTGACAAAAAGCCGATCACCATGCCCTTGCGGTTTGCTCGGTCAGCCACCACGCCGTAGAAATCACTGGCAAAATGCCCCACATGGTGCGGCTGCGGCGTACCGGGATTGGCGCACAGCGGATCGCGGATCTTCGCCATGCGCGTACGGAAGGGTGCCTTGTCGGCCATATAGGTGGCCGTATGCCCCCATGATTGCCAGTTGTTTGAATGGAAACTGTATTTCGTCGGTCGCACTGGCTCGCACACCTGCCACTGGCCGCCGCTATCATCAATATTCAACATTTTGATCTGGTCAATCCAGACCGGATATTTCCCCTCGTTTTGTACCGAAATCTTCCACAGGAACAGCGGTCTTTCCTCAGACAATGCAAAGGTCATCTTATAAACCAAGCCATGGGCACCCGGTTTGGTCGTGTAGACCATCCGGGTCACCAGACCATGCTCTGTATCCATGCCTTCGCCAAGCCGCGCAGAAGCGGACAACCATTCAGCATCAAGCTCGGTATACGGCCGGCCCTGGGCGGTGTACGATACACTCAAACGGGCATCGTCCAGCCGCGGCATCCCGCTTGTCTCGGGATACAGGCTAAACGTCCCCCGTTCAGGTACAAATTTCAGGCGGAAATAGGGTGTATGGATCACAATGCAGCTCCCTGTATGGATGAGGTCTTCAATGCGGTAACAAGCCATTTTCTGGCCTGTTTACCCTTATACGGATGCTAATAATCATATCACAGGCAGGGAAAGTTGATTAGTCAACCAGGTTATCAGAAATCTGGAAATCAATCAGTCAGACAGAATTCCAATAGCATTCTATTCTCTCAGGAAACGGTATCCCGGCATGGAATACCTTTGCAGCTTTGCGTGAGTTAATCCAAATCCACCCGCAGCCACCCCGGTCCTCGCCGCCCCTTGGGTTTACGCCCATAAAATACATCATCCAGCCACAACGCCGCACGGCGGGCAAATGGCGAGAGGTGCACAGAAGAGCGTACGAAGTCCGCGGCGATACCCTCGGCATGTGCCAGCGGACACACCGCCAGGCAGCGCCCGCAGTCTGTGCCAATCACGTTCCAGTAAGAAAAACAGCGGATATGGTCGATCTTCCAGCGCCAGGTACCATCCTCTTCCTGTCTGTCCTCAAACGAGATCGCCCTGCTGGGGCAGTTCCCTGCGCATTTCTTGCAGATACGGCAGAATTCCAGCATCGCCTCATCCGGCTTACGCACATCCACCTGCAGCGGCAGGTTCGTCGTCACCACCCCCAGGCGCAGAGCGCGGTCCCAGTTCCGGCGACATCAACAAGCCCATCCGGCCAATCTCCCCCAGACCGGCATCCCGCGCTACCAGGGGCGCGATGACGCGATAATTCCCGTCAATATGTGCCCGCGCCTCATACCCCAGCGAGCGGATGAAACTGGCAAGCTGCACAGCCGTCACGGCCGCCTCCGCATATTGCCGCGCTGCTTCCATCGCCTCCGGCGCATGGGGAGCTGTACTTACCATCTCATCCGCCATTTCCACCGTGAAGGCAATCGCATACTGGTGATCCAGTTCCACGGGCGCACCGTATTCCCCGCTCCCGCGTCCGATATTTGTGTACACATGGTACGGCTGCAACTTTGTGATCCCCACCGTTTTTGCGCCGTAATACAGGGTCAACCCCTTGATATATCCCGTGATCTGGTCGGCGGTCAATGCCACCTGTTCCTCCGCCACCAGCCCATCCACATGCTCCCGCAGCGCAGCCGGGATGGAAAAGCTGGCATCCGCTGCCCTGAAATGCAGCGGATGGGCATATTTGGCATTCAGCGACAGCAGCCCTGGTTTCGCACGGATCCTGTCGTCGATCGATCTTGTTCTCTGGCCGCATGGCGTAATACGCGTCGTACTCTGCTGCACCCTCGCGCAAGCGGTAACGCGCAAACATAATATCGCGTTCATCCACCCGCGCCGATGGGATGTCATTTTTATGTTTGGCCCTGCCCAAGGGCAGGAAGAACAGCACGAACAGCAAGGAAAATAACCCCACCAGAACAACCGCCCCGCGCATCAACCAGTAATGCGGCAGGAAAAAAGCGCACAGCGCCAGCAGCGCGCCGCCCCCGCAGAACATCAGCGAAAACCCCACCGCGCGATACTGCTTCGTGCGCAAATTCTGCCAACCAAAATTCAGGAAAATGATGACCGTGGACAGGCCAAATACCAGAAAGACGAGCATACCAATGAGTTCCATGCAGAAATTATAGCGTGGTTTCCATATCCCTGGTTGACTAAACCCCTAATCCCAAATTGACGAATTACCTAATCCCCACCAGCCTGTTGACCCGCAACAAAACTGATCGCCTTGATGCTGCCATCATTGCTGATTTCTGCCGCACACAATCTCCGCCCGAGTGGCATCCACCCCGACAGGAACTGCGTGATCTTCAAGCCCTGGTACGCCTGTTGGAGGACCTCGACGGCTACTCGACAAGCTGAGATCAATCGTCTCAAAAGCGGTGTCCGCTCCACGGATGTGGCTCATGTACTTGAAGATCTTATTGATTATCTCGATAACCAGATCAAAAGGGTTGAGCAACTCATCAAGTCCCTTATTGATCGAGATGATGATCTCTCACACGCAAAAAGCTTTTACTCCTCAGTATTCCTGGGATTGGTGAAAAAACAGCTCACACGATCCTTGGGGAACTCCTTTTCCTGGATTCCTTTCGAAAATGCCCGCCAGGTGGCAGCTTATGCAGGTCTCAATCCCAGACAAAGACTCTCTGGCAAGTTCAAAGGTCACAGCTCAATCTCAAAAACAGGTAATGCTCATTTGAGAAAAGCTATGTATTTCCCTGCTATTGTGGCCAAAGGATGTAATCCTGTTATTCGAGATTTCTGTGCACGCATGAAAGATAATGGCTTAGTCCCAATGGAAGTGATTGTTGCCGCAATGCGGAAACTGCTCCATATGGCTTTTGGCGTCTTGAAAAATGATGCCCCGTTTGACCCTCTTCATGAAATGGGTTTACAAGATTCTTTGCATATTCCCGTTTCTTCTACTTGACTTTCAAGACGGTATCTGATTGACTGATTGACCCACCGGAAACGATATTGCCTGTTTACTTGAATAACCGATTGACGGATTTCCCTGACCGCCAATGGTATAATCCTTCCATGTCTTCCATCGTATGCATCGATCTCGAAACCACTGGTCTCGACCCGCAAAAAGACGCCATCATAGAGATCGGCGCAGTCCGTTTCAATGGCAGCCGCGTTGAAGCCGAATGGTCGACTCTCATCAACCCCCATCGTCCCATCCCGTCTTTCATCACCCAACTGACTGGCATCTCCGATGCAATGGTCGTCCAGGCCCCGCCCATCAAAGCCGTCCTGCAGGAACTGGTCCGACTTTGTCGGCAGCGACCCCATCCTCGGACACAACGTCCAGTTTGATGTCGGCTTCCTGCGCCAGCAGAACATCTTTCAGAACAATCTCACCATTGATACCTATGAACTGGCAGCTGTGCTCATGCCCACCGCCGGACGCTACAACCTGGGCATCCTCGGCCAGCAGCTCAACATCCTCCTGCCTGGCACCCACCGTGCCCTCGATGATGCCCGCCTGACCCATGCCGTGCTGGTTGAAATGCACAAGAAAGCCCGCGACCTGCCGCCCGAACTGATCGAAGAGTTTCTGCGTATCAGCGAACCTTTCGACTGGGACGGCCGCTGGCTGTTTGAAGAAGTCATCCACGAACACATCCAGCAGGGCTTTCAGCCCGGCCGGGGCGCACGTCTCGACATCACCCCCACCCTGCGCAAGGGCTGGGATCACAATGCCCGACTGACCCCCGCTGACCCAACCATCCCCCTCGACACCGAAGAAGTCGCCTCCATCCTGGAATACGGCGGCCCCTTCTCACGCTTTTTCGAGCAGTACGAACAACGCCCCCAGCAGGTGGAAATGCTGCGTACGGTCACAGATGCCATCTCCAACAGCCTGCATTACATGATCGAAGCCGGCACCGGCACGGGCAAATCCTTTGCCTATCTCGTGCCGTCTGCCCTGTGGGCTATCCAGAACCAGCAGCCTGTTGTCATCTCCACCAACACGATCAACCTGCAGGACCAGTTGATCAATAAAGACATCCCCGACCTGACCACTGCCCTGGACATTGACCTGCGCGCCGTGGTGCTCAAAGGCCGCTCCAACTACCTCTGCCCGCGCCGCCTGGAAGGCATGCGCCGCCGCACACCCAACAGCAAGGAAGAAGTGCGTGTCGTCGCCAAAGTCCTCGTATGGCTATACGAAGGAGGCAGCGGAGACCGCAACGAGATCAATCTCAATGGCCCCCAGGAACGCGAAGTCTGGCGCCTCCTCTCTGCCGAGGATGAAGCCTGCAGCGCGGAGAATTGCCAGGCCCGCATGGGTGGCACCTGCCCCTTCTATCAGGCCCATCAGGCCGCCGAATCTGCCCATATCATCATCGTCAACCATGCCTTGCTTCTGGCTGACGTGGCCACCGGCAACCGCGTCCTGCCCGCTTTCAAGCATCTCGTCATCGACGAAGCCCACCACATTGAATCGGCGACTACCAGTTCGATGAGCTACACCCTGTCGCATGGCGACATCACCCGCCTGCTGAAAGAACTGGGCGGCACCTCCACCGGCACCATGCGCCACCTGCTCAAGCTGATCAAACCCATGCTCAGCCCGGCCGATTATGCCGGCTTCCAGCAGGCTGCCCAGCGCATCACCGACCTCGCCTTCCGCCTGGAACATGACTTCGGCGTCTTCTTTGACGCCATGAAGGACTTCCTCTCTGAACAGCGTGACGGCCGTCCGATGAGCAACTACGGCCAGCAGGAACGTATCCTCCCCTCCACGCGCACCCTGCCTATCTGGCTGGATGTCGAGATCGGCTGGGACACCACCCTTGAGACCATCGGCCTGCTGCTGAACCTGCTCAACGAACTGGTCAAATCCCTCGGTCACATCATTGACGGCTCATCAGACGAGGTTAACGATGTGCGCGGACTCCTCGGGCAGATCTACTCCCGCCTGGATGAAGCCCAGGTCAACGGCACTTCCCTCGTTTCGGAAGGCGACCCTGGCCGCATCTACTGGGTCGAGCAGCATCCGCGCCGGCGCTATCTTACCCTCAACATTGCCCCCCTGACCATCGGCCCGATGATGGAAGAATACCTGTGGCACGAGAAAGAAAGTGTCATCCTCACCTCGGCCACCCTCACCACCAACGGCGATTTCGACTACCTGCGCAATCGGCTGTACGCCGACGAAGCAGACGAACTCGCCCTCGGCTCGCCCTTTGACTATGAAAGCGCTACCTTGCTGTACGTGGTCAATGACATCCCCGAGCCTTCCAACCGCTCCAATTACCAGCGCATGCTGGACCAGTCCCTCTTGCAGCTCTCCCGCGCCACCTCCGGCCGCCTGCTGGCGTTATTCACCTCCTACGCCCAGCTCAAAACCACCTCAAAGGCCATCAGCCCCGCCTTGAACGACAGCAACATTTACGTCTATGAACAGGGCGAAGGCGCTTCCCCCAATGCCCTGCTGGAAATGTTCCGCTCGGCAGAGGCCGCCATCCTGCTCGGCACGCGTTCCTTCTGGGAAGGCGTCGACGTCCCCGGTGACGCCCTCTCGGTGGTCGCCATCACCAAGCTGCCCTTTGACGTCCCCTCTGACCCGATCATCGCCGCCCGCGGCGAGACCTTCGAAAATCCCTTCAACCAGTACATGGTGCCCGAAGCCATCCTGCGCTTCCGCCAGGGCTTTGGCCGCCTGATCCGCACCCAATACGACCGCGGCGTCGTCGTCATCTATGACCGCCGCGTGCTCACCAAGACCTACGGCCGCGCCTTCCTCGAATCCCTGCCCCAATGCACCGTCCAGGTCGGCCCCGCCCGCGACCTGCCCGATGCCGCCTCGCGCTGGCTAAATTTTTAATTTCCCAATTCAACGATTTCATATATCGAGTACCCATATCTTGCTTTTTCAACAAGAGGATTGCTTTAAATATTTATTTCATTGTCTCAGGATGGTTTCCCAATGTGTTAAACACATAATAAGAAATTGCGTGAAAATTAAAATTTCTTGCTGCATTATTGATGTCTGCTCCTTCTTCATATCCTCCTGCCAACCAAAAACCGAACAAACGCCTGAAATTGTCGATGAATGTATCCCGCCATTAGAATCATTTGTCTGATTCAGCATATCCCTGAACCCAAGAGGAAGAATGGAATGAAATCCCTCCTAATTGGGAAATCGAACGGGAGATACATGAAGCAATACTCGACGAGCCGTAAATTTGACCAAAAAGTGGAATTATGGTTCACGGATACATCGACCTCCGAAATAGAGTTTTCTGGTTTATGCAACCCGAATTGAAACAGGAATGGGAAGATATTCTGGAGAAATAGAGAATAGTGGAATATTATGTTAAAGAAATTCATGTGATTTTAATGGCGTTGTATGGGGACTAACAGATTTTGGATTTTTTGAAATTTATGAAAGCGATCAACAAGATTCCTGCTTTTATCTCAGACTCAATGAGGAAACTCAAACCTTTGAGTTCATTGGTGTAACTAAAGAAGTTCCTTATACAATGCATGAAGATGATCCAACTTATTCATGGTATTGGACAAAAATGCTCATCGATCATGACAATCAGATCTCTGTTTTTGGTGCCAAATGACTATGTGTATGTTTACAATCCTGTTGAAAACACTTTGGAAAAGACTACTTACCTTGAAGAATTGATGCCGGATCAAGCATCACTCGCACCTAATGGGGATATTTATTTTTCTGAAGTATCAATTCTATGGAAAAAAGGATATATTGAATATATCATCAGGGGACACGCGTGTATTCAAAATTGATGTACAAAACCAACAAATAGAACAAATTCCTGTCAGATTAGATCCACTGGCCTCCATTTGTACGTGTGTTTGTTGACCACAAAGGGTGGGTATGGCTGGATGCACTCTGGTTACATCAATGACGAAGGAAGACTATATCAATTGGAAAAGTCATCCGTATTTTTCTGACACCAGTCTTTTTCAGCGGACTGGATTATCGTTGGACCACTCCTGAAATCATATATGGAAAGTTCCGATGGAAGATTATGGTTCAATTTCATCTATCGGGGAGGCCTGGTTAGACCTGCGATGAACAGAAAATGGTGTTGGCTATTACCACATCAGCTTAAAGTAAATGAAGACGCGGACCACAACCGTTGGACAACAGCTTACGGCAAACTATACAAAAAGAAAATAGAACCTGAATTCTAGGGGGGCTTCAAAAGTAATTGCCAAGAATGTGCTTTGAGTGCAACAAAGACTCTGTAATACTTCTCCACAATTACCCAGGCAATATTCTCTTTCCGCGTGATGCTGATCTCCGCCGGCAACCCGGCAAACATCCCCGCAATCTCATCCGGTGAGAGGAAATGGCTGCGCATCAGGGCACCTTCTCCGCCACAGCCAACACCTTCACAAAAGCGTCTCAATATCCGGCTCTTCGATCACCAGTCTTCCCCCGGGCTTCAACACCCGCCACATCTCCAGGCAGGTCTGGCGCTGGTCGACCACATGATGCAGCGCATCCACCATCAACACGCGCTCAAAGCTGCCATCCTCAAATGGCAAGCACTCAATCGTCGTTGCGGACGCCAATAGACCGGGCTTCTTTCTCGCCTCCCGCATCATTTGAAAAGAAGCATCCGCCACCACCACCTGGCAAGCCGGGCATCCCAGGTGCTGTGCCACCCGCCCCGTGCCCCCGGCCGCGTCCAGCAGCAGCCCTTCAAAAGGCAAATCCAGCACCTCCTGCCAGACATCCATCTTCGTCGAACCAATAAAGCGGTCATAAAACGGCGCAAGTATCCCAAAATGATCCAGTATAGGCATAACGACTTTCCTTTCAAAAAAGGTACAGGTAGAAACCTGTACCTGCGATTAACACACATCACCGGACTCAAATCATAACACCAATCTTAAATTCCCTCTCATCAAACAAAACCAACATATGCCTTCCCTAATTTGCAGTAGTATCGCAAATTGGGGAAGGTTAGGATAGGGGTGAAGTTGGCCGCGAATTCACTATCACGAACCATCACTCAACCACCAGCCGTCCTCAGCCGGATCTTCCCTGCGCTGCATCACCTCTGCCCGCCCATCTTCCAGCCACAGCACCGCCGGACGCGCAGCCATATTGTAATTCGAGGACATGCTCAATTGGTACGCCCCTGAAACCGGCAAGGCGAGCAATTCACCGCGGTGCATTTCCGGCAGCTCCAGCATCGGGATCAACTGGTCACCGGATTCGCAGTACTTGCCCACCAGCGACGCGCGGTTGCGCATACCGCTCGGCACTCTGTCCACCAGGGCCGCCTCGTAATGCGCCTGATACATCGCCGTCCGCGGATTATCCGCCATACCGCCATCCACCGCCACAATATACGTACCATCACTGGAGAACTTTACCGCGCCGACAGTATACACAGACACACCGGCCTTTCCTACCAGCCAGCGGCCGGGTTCCAGCAGCAGCTTGGGCAGCGGCCAGCCGTGTTTGCCGCATTCCTTTTCCAGCACAGCGCTCATCGTGCGCACCCAGTCTACTGCGTCGGCCACTTTGTCGTTAAGCGTGTACTGCACCCCCAGTCCGCCGCCTGGGCTCAACTCTGCCAGGATGAAGTCTTCCTGCCCTGCCAAACCAATCAGGCGTTTCAGTGCCTCACCATACGGCGCCACATCAAACACCTGCGATCCCACATGCGTATGCAGCCCGCGCAGCTTCAGCCAGCGGCTGGACTGTGCAAAGCGGATGCCCTCTGAAGCCTGACCATCATAGATCGGCAAACCAAATTTGGAAGCAATATCACCCGTCTGCCAGTAATGGTGCGTATCCACCTTCACGCCGGGAGTAATGCGCAGCCAGATATTGATCACTTTCTTGCGTTCCGAGGCCAGCGATTCCAGCAGTACCAGCTCGGAAAGATTATCAACCACAATATCGGAAATTCCCCATTCCATCGCAAACAGCAGCTCCGGCACAGTCTTGTTGTTTCCGTGAAAATGAACCATCTTCGGGGAAAAGCCCGCTTTTTTGGCAACCTTCAATTCCCCCAGACTGACCACATCCACGCCCAGGCCCATCGCCGCCATGCGCCTGGCCATCCCCAATGAAAAATAAGCCTTGGCCGCATACGTGATCTCAAAACCGCCGCGATAATGAGTTCGCAAACGCAGTGCGCAGCAAATCCAACTGCGACCGCAGCGTGGCGCTGTCATAAAGATACAAAGGCGAGCCGTATTGCTGTACCAGATCGCGCACCAACTGCCCGGCAATCATCATCTGGCCCTTATCATCTCTCGTTATTGTAATGGGAAATAATCTCAATGTCTCGTCCACAATGACCTCTTCTGTACATATAAACTGCCCTAGTTTTACCATAAAATGAGCGGCTTTGGCACGCTTTGTTCAATCTGGGGACGTCATGATTTTTGACTATGCGCGGCCTCGCACCCTTCGCCAAGCTCAGGGAGCAATTCTCATAATCTGATATGGTAGCGTAGGCTGAGCTTGTCGAAGTCGAAGCGGCCAATGGGAAACACCTCCTCACCCCTTGATTCTCTCCGCCATCCCCACTACAATTGGTATATCGTATACGATATACCATACACAGGAAAACACCATGAGTTTGAACCCTGTTGCCAGCCCCACCCCCCTCGATCAATTAGCCTATGACGCCATCAAGGAAGCCATCCTCAGCTTCCAGCTTGCCCCCGGCCAATCCATCGTGGAAAGCGACCTCGCCAAACAGCTCGGCATGAGCAAGACTCCCGTCAGGGACGCCATCTCCCGCCTCGAGAAAGAAGGCCTGGTCGTCAAAATCCCCTACAAAGGCGCTTTCATCTCGGATGTCAGTCGGGAATCCGTCCAGGAAATCTATCAGTTGCGCGCCGTCCTTGAAGGTCTCGCTGCCAGCCTGGCCACCCCAAACATGGACGTGACAGACCGCCAATACACCCAGCAATTAATTCAGGACGAGATCGCCGCCCTGAACAGCAATGACATACCCAATGCCTCCCGCATCAACCGCCTGTTCCATGACCTGCTGATTGAAAAATCAGGCAATCAGTGGCTGAAAGTCGTCCTCGCCAACCTCGATGACCACCTCCAGCGTTATCGCATGCTTTCCTATTTTCAGCAGGGGCGTCTGAAAAAGTCCATCCAGGAACACCAGCGAGTTCTCGATGCGATCCTTACCGGGGCACCGGAAGCAGCCGAAGCAGGTATGAAAGCCCACCTATTGAGCGTTGCGGCCGACCTCACCACCACACATGACTTTGACACTCTCGTGCAGGATGCTGCCCGGCGTGCTCATGATCAACCCCACACTTCTATCGAATAAAGTATTTCATATTAACCACAAGGAGCCTTGGAAATGCCGAAAAAATTCAAATTCAAATACCAGATGTATGCCCACCTAAAAGCCCAATCCGCTGCCATTTTCGCCGAAGCGAAGGAAGCTGCCAAAGAAGTTGGCATCACCGACGCAATGAAAGGCAAACTCGGCCTGACCGGCGCCGTCTCCGGCTGCCACGGGCTGCTTTCCCGCACCGTCGAAGAAGCCATGCACGACGCCGCCCGCAAGGTCATCCCCAGCGCCGTCTTTGACGAGAAGATCCGCGATGTGGTGAAGGAGCATTATGGGGATGAATATGACGCAGCCTTGATCAGCACCTGTGAAGCGGGCCTGCATGTTTCCTACGAAGCCCTGTGTATGCCCCCCAACCTCGGCAAAGGCGATCCCTACCGTGCCCGCTATATCGCCCCCTACGAACGCCATTTCCACCATCAGGGTGCCTATGGCCGCCCCTTCCCGCCCAAGTACAAGGAAGCTGTTGCCGAACGCGGTGAAGCTGCCGGTGAATATGGGGTGCAGGGCAAGCGCGTTTCCAATCTGGATACCGTTGTCGTGCGCATGCAGGACGCAGCCTACCCCTGCCACGGTATCAAATACAACCCCATTCATGATCTCCTCCACACCGACGCCAGGAAAACCGCCAAAGCCATCGAAACTGCCGCCGAACGCCACGCTGATACCCTGGCAGGGTTTGCCTCTCTTGGATACGACACCCCCGGTTATGGCTACGCTGAAAAAGACCGCAACGGTGCTCCCGCCCTGCAAGTCAGCATCGCCGAACTGGCCCAGCGCTATGACGTTCCCTACATCGTTGACAACGCCTGGGGTACGCCCTTCACCGGCACCGACATCCGCAAGAACGGCGCTGACGTGATGATCTATTCCATGGACAAGGCCTCCGGCGCCCCCACTTGCGGCCTGATCATCGGCAAGGAAGAAATCATGGTCCTCATCCGCCGCGCACTGGGCATCCACGGCGCCCGCTACGGCACCCTCTCTTCGCACGGCAAGGCCGCCTATGTCGGTTTTGACCCCGGCAAGGAAGCCCTCGCCGGCGCACTGGCGGCGATGAAGATCCTCAAAGACCAGCCCGACATCACCATGAGCGCCCTTGATGGTCTCTATGACATCTGCATGGAAGAATTTGAGACCCTGCCCAAACCCCTCCAAAAAGGCTGGAACTTCTACAAGTCGCCCAACTGCCAGGCTGTGGAACTCAACTATAGCGATAGCTGGAAAGACGGCTTCGGGATTCCCATCTTCTCCATTGAAGACATGTACGCCGGTTCGCACATCCTCCAGGAAGGCATGAAGGCCATGGGCCTCATCCCCACCATCGCCTATGATGCCAACATCTTCATTTCCAACGGCGTTGGCAACCTGGACGAAGAAGGCCGCCTGCTGGAAGGCCCGACCCGCATCGCCATCCGCGCCATGTTCAGATTGATCGAGATCATCTCCCGCCATGCCGGGCTGATCGACTAATACCAACAGAACAACAAAACAGGGAAAGCCCGGTATTACCATATCTGGCTTTCCCTGTTTTCCAAATCATCGGGATTCGGCAAAAGGACATTTATGACCGCGACCTCCCTTCCAACCCCAAGCGCAAAAGACAGGATCGTCGACGCGATTGATATCGAGACTTTTTTCTACTGCAAGGATGAGAGCGAAGCCAAACAACTGGCCAACGCCTTGATGGCAGAAATGTCCCTGCCCGCAGGGCGACATCGTCTTTCTGGAACACAACGGCCTCGGCGCGCGGGTGCGCTTGCGCTCCTACATCCACCTGCCCGGCGATCATTACCGCTGGCTGGAAGATGCTCCGCGAGAGCAGTCATGAAGAAAGTCCTCCTCGCCCCCCTCGACCCCGTGCATGACAATGCCGTCAAACTCATTCAGCGCAAGCTGAAAGACTACGACTATCAGACCATCCTCATGCCGCCCGGCACCACTGTGGAGGAAGTCGTCCACACCGCATTGGAGGAAAAACCCTCCGCGATCCTCGTCAGCCGCACCCTCGGCTATCAGGTCGCCGAAACCCTCAGCCGCCTGGTCGACCTGGCCGAAGCCGCCGGCATCCGCCAGACCGCCCGCCTCGGCGTGGGCGGCATGGCCATCACCCGCGAGATCGGTGCCGAGCTGGGTTTCGACGCCACCTTTGTCGGGGAATTGAAAATGATCGAACTGCTCAGCTTCCTGGAAAATCGCAAGATCGAGTTTCTGGATGGTGACACAGCCAGCACCGAAAATCAGCAAAAGCCGGACATCACCGCCGGGTATACCTACCAATTCAAGGACAGCGAAATCGAGTCCCTGCTGGACAGCATCGCCGGGCAAGCCCTGCACTGGGCCAGCACACGCAGCAGCGACGGAATCAAGCGAGCCCAGTTCCGCCAGGAGATGCTGGCAGCCCAATCCGACACACATCTCGCCCAATTTGCGCGATGACTACACGAAGTTATCGGGCTCCAACATCCGCTCATTCTATACCCAGGGAATTCTGCCTTCCGGTGTGCGCTGGCTGGAATCCCGCGAAGTGGAAAACCTGCCCCGTCTGTTGGACGCCAAAGCCGAAAAACGCTCCCTGCGCCACACGCAGAGCAAGCCCCTCTTCTTCGTCCAGTATGGCACCGGCTGCCCGGTGATGGATATCGTCCACATTCGGGCCTGCGAAGCCTGGGGCGCAGATGGCGTGCTGCATTTTGATCCCTCATGGAATGCCCAACAGGAAGGACTGATGGAAGGACTGCTCTCTCACGAACATGACGGCACCATCCTTACCTTTGAAAACCTCAAACTGATCCGCCAGTACATCAGCCCCAACACCCTGTGGGATGTGCGCGGCCACCGCGGTCTGAACACCGCCGAAACCCAGGTGCTGGGCCATGCCGCCGGCGCAGACCTGTTCAAGATTAACATTCCTTACGGCTCCACCGGCGGCGGCACCGACCCCGCCCGCCTGGCTGTGGACGGCATCTACTCCCTGCATCTGGCTGCCCAATACGGCATCCCCTTTGATATCCCCGGCAATGACGAATTGAGTGGCGTGCCACCTCACAAAACCTTCGCTGGCATCCTCATCATGATGGCCATCGGACTAAAGCTCGGCGCACGCCCCATTCCCAAGCCGCTCATGTGTTATTCGCCATATATGGCCATGCACGGGGATATGGATGACAACATGGTCGACATGAACACGGCCAAATTGGCCGTGTGGCAGACCATCGTCGATACGCCCGTCTGGCCCGGCGAACCGATCGGCTTCATGACCCACTCCCCTGAGCGCGTACAATCCGCCACCACCACCGCCGCCCATGCCGCCCTGGCCGCCAGCCTGGGCGTGGATGCGGCCACCATCGCCTCCACCGATGAGGCCTACTCCAAAGGACCCATCTCTCTCCAGGCACGGATCGATACCCTGCGCAGTGTTCGTGACTTACTGCGTTTCACCGGAAGTGCGCCAAATCCAGGCCACCCCACAGGCGGATGTCTTCATGCAGGAACTGCGCGATGGCATCTCAGCCACGCTCAAACAAATTGCCAACCGCGGCGACTTTGTCCAATCCATCTATCAGGGCGACCTCGGCAGCCCGGAAGATGGCATTTACCCCGGCCGCGTTGGTCAGGGCACTGTCTACGAAATCTGATCCGGGGAATTGCTGATGAAAACTTTCGGGTTTGCCGGAACCGCCAAAAATACAGGCAAAACCACTACAGCCCTGGCTGTGCTGGAGCAAAGCCGCCTGTCTGGAAACAAGAATGCCATCACCAGCATCGGCTATGATGGCGAGAGTCTTGACCATATCACCGGCCTTCCCAAACCGCGCTATCAACTGCTCCCCGGCGAACTGATCGCTACATCCCGCGAATGTCTCGAAGCCAGTCCGGCACGCTGCAAGGTGCTGGTTGAAACCGGCATCGACACTGTATTGGGCGCCATCCTTATCGCCGAAGTGCAGCAAGCCGGCCTCGTCCTGCTCGCCGGCCCCAACCGCGAAAGCGACCTGCGCCTCGTCCTGAAAGAGTTTGCCGCCCTCGGTGCCGAATTCACCATCGTTGATGGCGCGCTCAATCGCATTGTTCCCCTGATCTGCGCGGATGGCCTTGTCCTCGCCACTGGCGCTGCCTTCAACCAGGACGCGCAGCAGATTGCAATCCACGCTGCTGCTGTTGAGCGCATCTTTCATCTTCCTCAGTCAGCTGCCAAAGCCCCCGATAGCGTAATTTTGATACAGTACGCGGATGGCAGCACCTGCACGCTGCCCGGCGGATCACTCATCAATGCCAGCAACGTCCCTCCATTACTCCCTTTCCTCACAGAGCCAATGCACTGATTTATCCATCCCCGGTGCATGCCAGCCCGATCTGTTGGCTGACCTCATTCCCCACTTGCCCGCCAGGGTAAAAATTCACCTCGGCTCCCCTTTAAGAATGATCGCCAGCGGCAACGCCCTGCGCTGGTCGCAGGTGCTTGACAGCATCAACGAAGGAAACTTCCCCATTGATGTTTTGCAGACCCTGCCGCTCCTCTTGATCACCGTCAATCCTTTCTATCCCCAATACCTGCAAAAAACCGGCAGCTATCAGTCAGGTTTCATTGATCGCATTTCCCTTTTGAAAGAAATGCGCAGAACGGTAAAGTTCACCCCCGTATTTGACATACTTCATTCAAAAAACGATACAATGAAAGCATGGTTTCATCAGCATATTTCCCAACATGGACAGGAGCAATATGCCTAAAGACCCTTATAAAGACAATCTCTTTAAAGCCTCTCCCTACGCCAGCAAAACGCCAGTCATTGGCAGTCTGGTTTGCATTCTGGATGCGGAATTGCCCGAACGCGGGCTGGAACTGAGCCCTTTCCCTCGCGCGCCGTCCTCAAACATGAGATTCACGAACTCATCCTCACCGATGAAATGCAAGCAGCACCGGGTCATCGGTCAATCACATTGCTTACCTGGGTTTCTTTGAAGTCTTGCAAGGCGGCATCCTCCTTAAAGGGGATGAGCTGAAAATCAATGGCAAAATCATTGGTCACCTCGCTGGCTTTGATTTCACCCACCTGCCCAATCATATGAACCTCGTCATCCAAACAGACCAGCCTCTGCAAACAGGCAAAGACCACGGATTTTCCTGCGGCGATCCCGTTACGTTCACCTTTTTTTCAGACCGTTCATAAGGCGGAGCGTGCAACCTCCATTTCTTTTTTGAAAGGCATCAACTCGAAGATTAATTAGTGATCAGCTTTGCTGGAAAAAATGTTTTCCGTTTTTTGTCAGATTTTTAGCACTTCAACATTTCACTATCATCACAACTAAACCAACAAATTTGAGGAGAAAAATGACTGTCGAAAAGAAAATCAAAGTGGCTGTCATGGGATGTGGAAACATCGGCAAATACGCACTAAAAGCCCTTCAAATCGCTGAAGATATGAACTCCTGTTGGTGTCATTGAACAGGACAACTGCATGGCTGATCTCAAACATCAGCTCCCTGACATCCCCGTCGTTGCCGACATCTTCGATCTGCCCGAAAAACCTGACGTGGTCGTGCTGGGCATTCCATCCCGCGAGGTAAAGACGATTGCCCCGCGCCTGCTCGCACAAGGGATCAATACCGTTGATTGCTTCGACATGCACGGCGATTTCTTCATCAAATTAAAGAACGCCCTCGACCCGATCGCCCGCACCAATAACGTCGCTGCCATCATGGGCTGCGGTGTTGACCCCGGCGTCAGCACCATGATCCGCGCCATCTTTGAGCTATGGGCCACCACCGGCATCTCCTATGTCACCTATGGCCCAGGGATGAGCATGGGGCACACCGTAGCCGCCAAATCTTATCCTGGTGTCAAGGATGCACTCGCCATCACCCGACCCGGAGAACCCGGACGCCATAAACGCGAGGTATACCTGGAATTGGAACCCGATGCCAGTCTCAAGAAGATAAAAAAATTGATCATGGAAGATCCATATTTTGCTCATGATGATGTTCGTTTTATCAAGGTAGACAAAGTTGCCCCGTTGGTAGATCGCGGCCACCGCATCCATATCTCACGCAAAGGCGGCGCCAGCGGTGTCGACAACCAACTTTTGGATTTTGACACCACCTTCCACAACCCCGCCTCTACCGCACAGGTCATGGTCAATGCCGCCCGCGCCGTTACCAATATGCCCCCTGGCGCGTATACGATGCTGGAAGTACCCCTGATCAATTTCCTCCACGAAGACACCGAATCCCTCCTGCGGCGGGTATTCTAACCCAATCATCATTTCATTGGGAGCTCTTTGATCGAAGCAATCTCCTCCCATGAATCATATGAGAAACCCGCAAGCGGTATCACGCCTGCGGGTTCCAATTCTTAGTCCCTAATTGCCAATTAATTTTCACTTTAATGAAATGATCAAGACAGCCCAAGTACCTTGCCAGTTTCCAGATCAATATCCACATTGTAGAACCCGGGTTTTGTCGGCAGTCCTGGCATGGTACTCATCGTCCCCAGCAGCGGATACAAGAACCCTGCCCCAACAGAAGCGCGAATATCATTCACCGGTACGCGGAACCCGGTCGGTACACCTTTCAATTTGCTGTCATGGCTGATGCTCAAATGTGTCTTGGCCATACAGATCGGCACTTTGTCAAAGCCCAGACGCGTGTATTCTGCGATCCGTTCTTCAGCCAGTGGCGAATAATCAACTCCATCCGC
The DNA here is from genome assembly GCA_963753895.1 of uncultured Chloroflexia bacterium. Taxonomy (GTDB): domain Bacteria; phylum Chloroflexota; class Anaerolineae; order Anaerolineales; family Anaerolineaceae; genus SMBSF63. The sequence goes on from CAVWEE010000010.1 coordinate 156,662, forward strand.
CCCATAGATCTCACGGGCGATGGTCTCAATTTTCTCTTTGATCGTCGTTCCTTCCAACGGATACAGGAATTTAAACGAAGCAGGTTTCTCTGCCGCTGCGATCACCGCTTTTGCCAGATCCACCGCACCTTCACCGCCCAATTCCCAGTGTTCAGCGATCACCGCCGCTTCTGCCCCGCCTTCTTCTACGGCAGCTTTTCGAACCAATTCCAGTTCAGCTTGCGTATCCGTGTAAAATGAATTGATCGCCACGACCACCGGAACACCATATTTTTTGGCAATTTTGATATGATGAAGCATGTTCGGCAGCCCCGCCCGCAGCAAATCCAGATTTTCATCTGTATACGCTTTATCCAGTGGAGCACCAGCTTTAACTGCCGGGCCGCCGCCATGCATCTTCAACGCGCGGACCGTCGCCACCAGCACCACCACATCAGGAACCAGCCCTGAAGCGCGGCATTTAATATCAAAGAATTTCTCCATGCCCATATCTGCCCCAAAGCCGGATTCTGTCACCACATAATCTGCCAGTTTCAACCCAACCTTGTCGGCCAGAATAGAGCTGTTCCCGTGGGCAATATTGGCAAACGGCCCGGCATGCACAAACACAGGGGTGCCTTCCAGGGTTTGCATCAGATTGGGCTTGATCGCATCCATCATCAACACGGTTACTGCGCCTGCCACCCCCAGGTCATCTGCGGTTACAGGTTCTCCCTCTGCGGCTCAGGCCAATCACAATCCGGCCAATGCGTTCGCGCATGTCTGCCAACGACGTTGTGAGTGCCAAAATTGCCATGATCTCGCTGGCAACCGAAATATCAAAAGCGGTTTCCCGTGTTTTCCCCTTTTCTTTTGGTCCCTGTCCAACGGTGATCCCGCGCAGCATACGGTCACTGGTATCAATCACCCGGTTCCAGGTGATCGTCTCGGGATCAATATCCAGGCGCACCAGTTTCGCCCGCTCTTCCGGCGTCATGTCTTCAGGGTCATCCACTTCAATGCCCAGTTTTTTCATCCGTGGGTGCATCTCCAGAGGAATATGACGAACCCCCTTCTTATCTTCCGGGAAGAACCGCTCAAACAGGCGTTCATCACTCATATTGCTTTCATGGAACATGCGCGTGTCAATCGCCGCAGCCAGCAAATTATTCGCCGCCGTGATCGCGTGAATGTCGCCGGTCAGGTGCAGGTTAAACTCTTCCATCGGGATCACCTGGCTGTACCCACCGCCTGCCGCTCCGCCTTTGATCCCAAAGGTCGGTCCCTGACTGGGTTGGCGGATGGCTGTCACCACACGTTTGCCCAGGTGGGCGCCTAAAGCCTGGCTCAACCCTACTGTCGTTGTGGTTTTCCCTTCCCCCAACGGGGTCGGCGTTATGGCCGTCACATCAATGTATTTTCCGTTTGGCACATCCTTCAACCGCTTTAAAACCGAAAGATTCACCTTGGCCTTGTTTGGGCCGTACATTTCCAACTCTTCCGGTAAAATTCCGAGTTCTTCTGCCACCAATGAGATTGGTTTAATTTCCGAAGCCTGCGCAATATCAATATCCGACGGAACGGGCGTCAACCGCTTCAATGCAATCGGCGTAAATTTTTTCTCACCTGAAAATTTGTGATCCATCTTATTTTCCTTTCATTGATTTCTGGTTAAATTTCAGTGATTATTTGCAATATCACGAAACGAATTAATTTATTAGTTTTATTATATCAAAACCTTACTAATAAAGATATAGGTTTTTTCGAATTTCTGTAGTTTCGATCGCTGCGTAATCTATACGTATTGAAGGACAATAACATTTGACAGGCTGGGGTTGAGCCGTTTATCACCGAAACTACTACATAAAAACGCAGGCCTCTCTTCGGTCCGCGTTTCATTTGATAATTCGAGTTGAATTGTTACCAACCAAAATACATAGCCATTAGCTCATATATAAACAGCAGGCAGGATTGTTACGTCCCCAAACGTCGCGCACTTGATCCACCGATCACCAGTTTTCCCTGAAGGATGATTTCGCGTGCCGGGCGCTTAGGGTCTGCAATTCTTTTCAGCAGCAACTCTGCAGCGCTTCTGCCAATTTCAGTTGTGGGTTGTTCTATCAGAGTGATCGCGGGCTGCACCAGCGTCGACCATGTGGTGCGGTCAAAACCCACCAGCCCGACCTCGTCAGGAATTTTCATTTCCAATTCCTGAATCGCCTTCAGCGCACCAGCCAAAAGCAGACTGTTTGTTGTCAAAATTGCATCAGGAGGATCATCACTCGATAATGCTTCTATCGCAGTTATATAACCCGCTTCAATGCGGGGAGGAACAAATTGCGCTCTAACAGAAATGTCACTTTCCTGGAGTGATTTCGAATACCCGATACATCGCTCGCGGCCGGTGGTACTTGCTTCACCAAACAGCCCCAGGATATTCCGATACCCATTTTCAATCAAGTGCTGCGTCAAGCGGTACCCGGCATCCACGTTATCAATTCTCACAACATCAACATCAAGTTCGGTGGGCTGGATCGTGCGGTCAACGACAACCATTGGGAAATTAATACTCACTGCGTCCAAATTCTCAGCAATCTGCCGCGTCGGTGAAAAGATCACCCCCGCAATATTTTGATCGCGCATCAAATCCAGATAATCCGCTTCTTTCTCCGGGTCCTCATCAGAATTGCAAAACACAACCTGATACCCTTGATCATACGCAATGTCTTCCACCGCCCGGCTGATTGCCGTAAAATACGGATTGCGAATATCCGAAACGATTAGTCCAATGGCATTGGATCGTTGCGAACGAAGTGTTCGAGCCACCAAATTTGGGCGGTAGCCTAACTTTTCTACCGCTTCCAGCACCTTTTCCCGCAGTTCAGGACGAACATGAGGTTTATTGGACAGCACTCTTGACACGGTCGCAGTTGACACGCCAGCAGCTTCGGCAACTTCCTTGATACTCGTCATAATGTTCCTTTACCTGTATGAAATAAGTACCTTCAAATTATAGCAGGAACACAGAAAATACAAAGCGGTTTCCCAAAAACACTGACTGGTACAACAAGATAGCACCACAAATCAACTGGTCTGTGGTGCTGCCTGAATGCCTATAAGTTCAACATCTCACATATAATCTACTTCAAGCGATGCTCCACATGCGCCCAAAACCAGGTTACCACTTTCCGCGCGACACCTTTCCGAGCGCCAAATTGCAATTTCCGCTGAACGGCATCCACAGGGTAGGCCAGCACCTTGACCTGGGTGCCTTCTGTAACTCGCCGCCCATTCAACAAAAACATGGGTTCGGTCACCGAGCGTATTCCCCAGAATGGTCTTGGGAAAATAGACGCTTTAAGTTTCTTCTGACCTTCCTCAATCTCGATGATTTCTCCTTCAAGACCGGCAATTGCGCCCTTCACCGCCTGAAGACCATCTCTTCAGGTTGAAGGTAAGTTTTCTCCTCCGCAACATCATACTTTGCCATCTCTGTATCCTTTCACTTTCAGCATGTCCACATGATCGCTACATCAGTTCCTTCGATCTCTAACCTGCTCATAAAGCGACTGACCAACTCCTGCCCACCCACAGCGGTGCCGTCCATACTCGCAGAAGCTGCACCGCAGGCCACTCCCCACTTCAGGGCTTCTTTCACAGGAAACCCGGAACTCAATGCCCACACCACCCCGCCAACCAGCGAATCGCCTGCACCAATCGGGTTGCTCTCTTCAACTGCCGGGGCAGAAGCCAGCCAGCTTTTCTGTTCTGTGGAGAGTAAAGCACCTGACTTCCCCATAGAAATGATGACCACATCGGCGCCCATCTCATGAATACGTCTGGCAGCTTCCAACCGCATCTTCAGGTGATTGCACAGAGACTTCCGGTCAATTTCTCCGCCTCTTCTGCATTCGGTTTGACCAGATAAGCCCCGGCTTGACATCCATGCGCCAAAGCAGGACCACTTGTATCCAGAATGGCATGGGCACCGCCCACCTCAATGATTTGGATCATTTCCCCATACATTTTTTCAGAAACACAAGGCGGTAAGCTTCCCGCCAATACCCACCAGTCACCCGGCTGGATCAAGTTCCTCATTTTCTCCAACAACTCAGATTGACGGGCAGATGAGATTTCAGGGCCAGGCTCATTCACTTTCAAATAACGGTCATGTTCTGAAGTTACAATACTGATATTCGTGCGGGTTTCACCTTCCACCCACACAAAATCCGTCTCGATTTCCAGAGCATGCAATCCTTCATGGAGGATTTCGCCGCTTTTTCCACCCACAAACCCCATTGCGCATGATGCCATCCCCATCGAGCGCAGCATACGGGACACATTGAAACCTTTCCCGCCGCAGTCCGTCTGCCAGCTTAATGCACGCAAAACAGTATCATATTCAATATTCGCAACAGTTAACTCACGGTCCACTGCCGGATTGAGCGTTACAGTATAAATCATATCGCGCCAGCCTTTGAGTTACAGCCAATGTTCAAACAACGCTTTCTCGGCCTCTTTTGTCCAGGCATCGCCTGGGCCAAGTTTCTCAGCCACCTCGGGCATTGTGTCTTTAATTTCATCCAATCCCATCAACGGCATATCGTGGATTTGAGGGAAAATCGTGATCTTGCCGGGGAAGCGGCCATCAATCAATGATTGGTAGGCTTCTTTGGCAGTCTTCATTCCGCCAATCGCGGCCACAGAGAGATCAGGGGAAAGAGCATTTGCCAGCGCACGGTCCAGGACCAGCTCCTGATCCTCAATGCGCAGTCCGGAGGTGCCGGTGTATTGTGCATTGTGTAAATAGACACAACTGAGGTTCAAAGGGGCCATCGTTCCGCTGGGTACGCCTGCAAAAAAGACAAGCATACCATCCGGACTCATTAATGACGCACCTTCTGTCATTAATTTCGCGACCGGCACACATACCACTACATCATCTGCCCCTCGGCCATTACTGACTTTTTTCACAAGATCAGCAAGCGATTGCTCATCCTCTGCGGGATTGATCACATACAGCTGCTTGCCTTTGGATTCAGCCAGGGGAACAAAGCGCTCTTTTAAAGTTGCAAGACGTTCCGCGTTGACTTCGGTCGCAATAATGCTGCTGGGCCCTTCCTCGTACTCAATGGCTCGCTGAACGTGCATCTGGCCCATCGGGCCGCCGGCACCAATCATAAGTGTCAGCCCGCCCTGGCGCAGTTCACAGCGGTTGCGTTCCTCACCATACGATGCGCCAATATCGCTGCTGGTATTTCCCAAAAGGGCAATGTAATCGTAATGCAGCCGGCTGAGATCCATTTCAACCAGTCCATCAAGGGGTGTTTGCCCCATCATGTTCATGGTCCCACGCCGCGCAATCAAACGCGCAATTTGTGAAACCCGACTGGCAGAGCGCGGGTCCAGCACCACGATGTCGTCAAACCCCTCGCCTCCGGTACATTCTTCAGAAAGTGCAGAAAAAGCATCCATGGAAATGCCATTGCGTTCTTCATAAGCAAGACCTTTTTCCTTGATCATATCCAGTATTGATTTCGGCACATCCGTTAATACGATCTTCGCCGGCGCTTCCAATCCAACAGAGAATTGGTAGTCTTTTTCTTCACCAGGCCGTCCCAGGATCCACATCACCCCACCATCTTTGGGCGTCAATCGCCGGCGATGGGTGAAGGCAGCCAGAACGCAGCCCCATGGCTCCAGCAGGGACGCAGCTGCATAGCTCATCCGCTTGTCCTTGACCGGCACGAGACATTCTCCAGTGTCGGTGACCAGCATTTCAGGGCCAATCAAATGGTATTGGATCAACCCACCAGGCACTGTGTAACCGTAGGCTGTACTCATTCCATTCTGATAAACATCAGGCTGAATGGAAAGGAACTGACCTGGGGAATACCGGTCCTGCAAGTTCTCCCCAACCTTGATGACCGTAACGGAAGTTTCATGCCCAAGCCGGGTAGGTTCAATCATCATGTCGCGGTTGTACAATTTGGGATGAGCCGACCCAAGCTTGATGATCTTTACATCGGAAAAACATAGGCTCACCGCGTCTACCCTGACCAGCATCTGGTCAGGGCCTGGTTCTGGGATGTCTACCAGTTCAGGCTCGCCATTTTTCCCCATGCTATCGAGCCCTGCCCCATACAAATTCCAGGCCCAGGATTTTTCAGGAACGGGAGCTTGTATCTCCCGATATTCTTTATATTTCGTCATTCTACTCACCTCATTCATTCTACGTGTAAAACATTTATAAGGTTCTCACCGCTGCCTCTTTATCTCATCCCCTGTATGCATAATCTAACGTTCTGGCAGGATGGTCTGTCAGATTATTGTCAGGAAACTTTTAATGTTTCCTCAATTCAATTGAATTTCACTATAGACTACTCTTCTTCGACAGATACCGTTTCCAGGATTTCTATAACCTGTTTTGGGTCTGTGGAATGGATCAATGCCTCTAATTTTTCATCATCTTCCAGTGCTTCAGCCAGACTTTGCAAAACAGTAATGTGCTCATCGGAGCTGGATGCAATGCCGATGACAACGTATACTATCTCGCCTTCTTCCCATTCCACGCCTTCTGGCAATTGGAGGAAAGAGAGACCAGAATCCAAAATGTCATCATAATTTTCATACATACCGTGCGGAATGCTCACACCAACGCCCAGATATGTGGACATCGTACGCTCCCGCTCCTGCATGCCATCAATGTAAGCAGGCTTCACGCAGCCGCCATTGACCAGCAGCTCCCCGGCCAGGCGGATCGCATCAACTTTATCTTTGGCCTTTGCACCCAGGCTGATTCGATCAACTGTCAACATACCCATTAGAGCGATCCTTCGACTTCGCCGTTCTGAACGAAGGCCTCTACCAGTTTGACGAAAGCCGGATCCTTGAGGAAATGATTGAAAGCAACAATCACTGCATTCGGGGCTTTGCTCTTGGCGGATTTTGCCAGGCCTTTATGAACCACGACAATCTGCGCGTCTGCCGGGATTTCACGGACGGGTTTGTGGATAACCTTTACTCCGGTAACATTTGCTTTCTTCAACATTTTCTTGAGGGAATTCACGCTCATCAAGCTGGATCCCATTCCTGCTTCGCAGGCGAAAATAATTTGTCTAACTTCTGATGCCAGAATTTTCTCAGCCATATTTGATAACCTCCAGTGTGTGGGAAAAAAGGTGAAGAGAGTCCCCCTGAACTCTCTCCAATGAAATAGGTACTTTAATCTTTAGCCCAAACCGGGGACGGCAGCAGCTGCATCTTCCAATTCCTCAGCCTCATCCTCTTCTTCACGAACAGGGCTGATGCGAAGGAGAACAGAGCCAACCAGGAAGGAAACCACTGCGCCGATCAGGACGCCCATGAGCACTGCGAAATGCTGCCCCCTGGGGATTACTGCAAGATAGGCGAAGATGGAACCGGGGGAAGGAGTTGCAACCAGACCAGCGCCGAAGATCATGAACCACAAGTCGGCTGCAAAGCCACCGGCGATCACCGCCAGGACCATGATGGGTTGTGCCAAAACGAAGGGGAAATAGATCTCATGAATACCGCCGAAAAAATGAATGATCATTGCACTGGGGGCGGTATCTTTCAACATGCCTTTTCCGGCAACAAAGAAAGCAACCAGCAAGCCCAAACCAGGGCCGGGATTGGTTTCGAGCAGGAAGTGAATGGCTTTGCCGGTTTCTTCAACTGCTGCAACGCCCAGCGGGCCAGAACCCCATGATTTAAAGCGTTGTTCAGGAAGAGGATCTTGGCGGGTTCAATAACGAGAGCAGCCAGGGGCAGCAATTTTGCATTGACCATCGCATCGACAACTGAACCAGCGACATTGCTGAAAGCCTCGACAACGGGACCAACTGCAAAATAGCCAAACAGGGCAAGCACGACAGCCAGGATGCCAGCGGAGAAATTGTTGATCAACATCTCGAAACCAACGGGGATCTTGTCTTCGAGAACATCGTCGATCTTCTTGATCAACCAGCCACCCAACGGGCCCATGATCATCGCGCCGAGGAACATGGGAATGCCGGTGCCGACAATAACGCCCATGGCAGCCGTTGCGCCGACCACGCCGCCGCGCACGCCATGCACCATCTTGCCGCCAGTGTACCCAATCAAAACCGGCAGCAAGTAAACAATCATTGGCCCAACCAGTTCAGCCAATTTTTCGTTGGGGGTCCATCCAGTGGGAATGAATAATGCCGTGATCAAACCCCAGGCGATAAATGCGCCCATATTGGGGATGACCATTCCTGCCAGAAAACCACCAAATTTTTGAAGCTTTTCCTTCATGTACTCTCTCTCCTTTCAAAACCAGAAAAAATAGATTGGATTACAGTGGATCTGCTATTCATTTGAAGCATACATGGAGACGTTTGTAATCGATTACAAGATAAACACATTGTAAACGATTACAATATGAAAGTCAACAGCTTCTCAAAAACTTTAAGTTTTCTAATATATTGGTATTTTTACCCGATTTTACGGCTGGATTTTCCCAAAATCCTTGCTCCCGGATCCACTGTCTTGCCTGAATACTTGTAAACGATTACCGATTGACAGCTAAATTATGCCCACACAGTTCGTTAAACGAAACGCGGCCCTCTCCTGTAATGCAGAGAAGGCCGCGGAAATTACTATTCCTGATTCTACACCAGCCTGCTTCGCCGCAACCGTAGACTGTTGCTCACCACAAACACGCTGCTGAATGCCATCGCTCCTGCCGCCAGCATCGGGTTCAGGAAACCCATCGCTGCCGCCGGAATGAGGATCACATTATAAATGAACGCCCAAAACAAATTTTGTTTGATCGTCCGCAGCGTCCTGCGGGAAAGATCGATCGCCCGAGGCACGCCCATCAAATCGCCGCTCATCAACACCACCGGCGCCGAAGCCATCGCCACATCAGTACCTGTGCCGATCGCCATACCCACATCCGCCTGGGCAAGAGCGGGCGCATCATTGATCCCGTCCCCCACCATTGCCACAATACGACCAGCTTCCTGCAATCGTTTCACCTCGGCGGCTTTATCACCCGGCAGCACTTCTGCCAGGACGGTATCTACGCCAACCTGAGCGCCGATTGCTTCAGCTGTCTGTTGATTGTCGCCGCTGATCATCACCACTTGTAATCCGATCTCATGCAGTTTTTCAATCGCTGCCGCGGAACCATTTTTCACCGTATCCGCCACGGCAAACACACCTTTTGGCTCGCCATCCACCAGCACAAATAAAGCTGTTTTGGCTTCCTGCTGCAATCGTTCTGCGACCTCTTCCAAAGCATGCGCCGCAGGGATCAATCGCTTGCTGCCAACCTGTATCAGTTTACCGTCCACTTCAGCAGAAACACCTGCCCCAACCGTAGCCTCAAAACCGGAAGGTTCGCTTAATACCAGCCCGCGATTACCCGCCTCGGCCACCAATGCTTCACCCAAAGGATGCTCGCTGACTTTCTCCACCGATGCTGCCAATCGCAGCAGTTCATCTTCACCGGAAGCATAATCTCCCAGAACGATGTCTGTCACAGCCGGCTGCCCGCGCGTGATCGTACCGGTCTTGTCCAGCACAACGATATCCAGTCGCCCGGCACGCTCCAGCGATTCGCTGTCCTTGATCAGAATGCCATGCTCTGCGCCTTTTCCTGTGCCGACCATGACTGCGGTGGGGGTTGCCAGTCCCATCGCGCAAGGGCAGGCGATCACCAGCACCGCTACCATATTGATCAGGGCGCGGGTGAAAACGGTCACTTCAGCATCTGCTGCCAGCGGGATCCCGGCAAAATACCACACCGCGAAGGTGACCAGGGCAATCCCGATCACAACCGGCACAAACACCGCCGAAATTTGATCGGCTAATTTTTGAATCGGCGCTTTGCTGCCCTGCGCCGCCTCCACCAGACGGATGATCTGCGCCAGGGCAGTCTCTTTGCCAATCTTGGTGGCTTCAAAACGCAGCATCCCCACCTTGTTCATGGTTGCGCCAATCACCGCATCACCGGGTGCTTTTTCCACCGGCAGTGACTCGCCAGTCAACATCGATTCATCTACGGATGAACGTCCTTCAACCACAACGCCGTCCACCGGGATTTTTTCTCCAGGCCGCACCAGCACCACATCGCCGACGATCACATCATCAGCTGCGATTTCAATTTCCTGTCCATCACGGATGACACGCGCCGTCTTGGCCCGCAGTCCCATCAATTTCTTGAGGGCTTCACTGGTACGCCCTTTGGCGCGCGCTTCCAGGAATTTTCCCAGCTTGATCAGGGTCAGGATCACCGCCGCGGTCTCAAGATAGACATGTCCGGGCAGCAAACCAAACACGATCGGCAAGGAATAGAAATACGCCACCGAACTGCCCATCGCCACCAGCACATCCATATTCGCTGAGCCATTGCGCAGCGCCTTGAACGCCGACACATAATACTGCCAGCCGACGTAGAACTGCACCGGGGTTGCCAATGCCAGGAATAACCAGTTCATCCAGGGATCGTGTGCCCAATGGGGCAGCAAACCGAAATCACGACTCATCGAGATCACAAACAGGGGAATGGTAAAGACCAGACCAATGATCAAAAAGCGGCGCTGCTGGTCAATCTCCAGTTGGCGGGCTTTCTGTTCGGCGTCTTCAACCGCCTCACCGGTTTCTACAGCTTCAAAACCCGCAGACTTGATTGCTGCACGGATTTCACGCTGGCTGACAACCGTGGGAATATAAACCACGCGCGCCTTCTCCGTAGCATGGCTCACCTGCGCCGCCAGCACTCCATCCAGACTTGCCAATACCTTTTCAAGACGGCGGGCATCATTGTCATCGCTCATCTTGCGGATCACAAGATCCGCTTCCCCTTCAGCGACATGATATCCAGCCCGTTCGATGCGGTTCACCAGATCGCCCAAACCAGCCAGGGCCGGGTCAAATACCACTGTCGCTCGTTCTGAAGAAAGGTTTACGGTGGCCAATTCAACGCCGTCCACCTTCTTCAAATTGCGCTCAACAGTGGCAACGCAATTCGCACAAGTCATTCCCGTAATCGGGAGAGTCATATGTCTCTGTTCTGTCATAGGTACTGCCTTTCAACCAATAGTTTCATACGTTTCGCCCCCTCGCAGACATTCACTTGAAATGATCTGCTTTTTGTCTCCCTTGCTAAACGGGGATGCCGCGAAGCGGCAGGGGGATTTCCTCAGGCCAAAATGATTTCTTGAAGACTGACAGGAAATTTACAAATAGAAATCAGGGCGGGAAGTTCCCGCCCTCAATCCTGACAACTTACTTGCCTGCAGGCGGGTAATTGATCTCTTTCAACAACGCGACAATTTTCTCTTCACTTGCCGGAGCGTCAAAAACAATCGTCGCTTCCTTGCTTTCCGCTGAAGCGTCAACGGATTGCACGCCTGCCAGATCACTTACTTCTGATTTGATCGTATGCACACAGTGATTGCAGGAAATTCCGGGAATCTGATAAGTTACGGTACTCATAATAAAATCCTCCTGGGTTGGTAATATTAAACTTTCGTGGCGGTTTCAAACACATCCGCGATCTCTTGCAACACTCGCTCGCGCTCTGCGGGGTCTTCACCCCGAACAGCCGTGATCAGGCAGGAATTGAGGTGCTGGTCCAGGATCAGTGTACTGATCTTGTTCAACGACCCCTGCACTGCCTGAATTTGCCGGATGACATCAATGCAATAAGCATCTTTTTCCAGCATGCGCTGAATCCCGCGCAAATGTCCTTCGGCTGTCTTCAATCGTTTGATCGTCTCACTATGGTCGTGCATGTGCATCTGCCGCCTCCTGTTTACCCCCCCCCATAGGGGGTGGGATTAACTCAAGTATACACAACAAACCAGACAATGTCAATCCGAATTCTAACCTCATTATCTTCCACCAGTTCCCTTGAATACCGAACAACCTCCTCCATGGAGAGTGTCAAATTTCTATAATCCTTATGTCCTGGAATGGATTTGAACTGAAAACATGCTTGCCCCCTATCGCAGACCCCTGCTATACTGATGGAATGACAGAAAATTTACTCCGTCACCTGCTCAACCTGATCCGCCTGACCTCAACCAACCTGCCGCCAGACGTTGAAGCCGCCTTGCAAACCGCCAGTCACAATGAAAAACCAAACACTGCCGCCTACACCGCCCTGCGCACCATCCTGCGCAACGTGGACCTTGCCCGCCGCAATGCCACCCCCCTCTGTCAGGACACCGGCACCCCCACCTTCTACGTTTCATACCCCCAGGAATATTCCCCCCACGCGCTGCGAGACGAAATCCGGCAGGCCGTCGCCGACAGCCACCCGCCAATCACTCCTGCGACCCAACGCCGTCCATCCCGTCACCGACAAAAACACCGGCGACAACCTCGGCGGAAAATTCTTCCCTACCATTCATTTCACCGAATCACAGGACGACACCCTGACCATTGATCTGATCCTCAAAGGCGGCGGCTGCGAAAACGTAGGCGCACAATACAAACTGCCGGACACAACCCTGCAAGCCGGCCGCGATCTGGATGGTGTACGCCGCGTGGTGCAGGATGCTGTCTGGCAGGCGCAGGGCCGCGGCTGTGCCCCTGGCGTGCTCGGTGTCGCCATCGGCGGTGACCGTGCCAGCGGCTATCAGGCCGCCAAACAAACCTTGCTGCGTCCACTTAGATGACTCCCACCCTGATCCACAAATCGCCGCACTGGAAAAAGAGTGGCTGGCGCAGGCCAACCAGCTTGGTATTGGCCCGATGGGCTTCGGCGGGCACACGACCCTGTTAGGGTTGAAAATCGCCGTGCTCCATCGCCTGCCCGCCAGCTATTTCGTTACCATCTCCTATATGTGCTGGGCATATCGCCGCCGCCGCTTATCGCTGCGGCAGCGGCCTGGCCCTTTTCACATGAGGTCGTATGGCTCACAAATTAACCCTGCCCCTGAACGATGAAAATGTGCTTGCCATGCATATCGGTGACGAGGTGTTGCTCTCCGGCACCCTGTTAACCGCCCGTGACGCCGCCCATAAATGGCTGCTTGAAACCTTCATCGAAAATTTACAAGCCACCACTCACCTGATGACCAGGCCATCCACAACGCCATCGCCCCCATCCTCAATCACGGCGCCATCTACCACTGCGGCCCCCTCATCTCAGGAGAAATTGCACGCGATGGCAGTACAGATCACATCAGATTCCTCTCTGCCGGACCAACCACCAGCATCCGTGAAGAAATATACGAACCCAGGATCATGGAACACTTCCACGTTTCAGCCATCATTGGCAAAGGCGGTATGGGCGCAAACACCCTTGCTGCCTGCCAGCAGGGACCTGCTGTCTACCTGCATGCCATCGGCGGCGCCGGCGCCCTCATCGCTCAGACCGTGCAACGAGTAAAAGCGGTCTACAAACCCGAATTTGGCATCCCCGAAGCCATCTGGATCATCGAGTTAAAGACTTTCCCGCCGTCGTCACCATGGACGCCCACGGCCGCAGCCTGCACAACCTGGTTGCCGAAAACTCGAAAAGAATTTTAACTGACTTGCTCGCATATGACACCGAATAGTTTTTACCCCCCTTGTAAAAGGGGGGCAGGGGGGATTGCCATAACCATTGGAGGAAAATCGCACAGATAGAATCAGCAAACATCCTTCATAATCTAATGCCTGAAATGCCTCACGCCCGTCATCACCATTGCCATGCCCGCCTCGTCTGCAGCGGCAATCGACAGATCATCGCGCATTGACCCGCCCGGCTGGATGATGGCCGTGATCCCATATTCCTTCGCCGCCTCCACCGCATCCGGGAAGGGGAAGAACGCATCCGAAGCCATCACCGCGCCACTGGCATGTTCCCCCGCACGCTGTGCGGCAATATGCACACAGTCCACACGGTTGGGTTGGCCGCCGCCAATCCCTACCGTGGCCTGATTCATTGGCAAACACGATTGCGTTGGACTTGACATGCTGCACAGCCTTCCACGAGAACCGCAGCGCCGCCCATTCCGCTTCCGTCGGCTGGCGCTTGCTGACCACCTGCCATTCGGTGCCCTGCGGATCGCCCATGTCCACGCTCTGGCGCAGCACTCCGCGCACGATGGAACGCATTTCCATATCCGGCTCAACAACCAGATCAGGCATCTCGACCAGGCGGCAGTTCTTCTTCTTCGCAAAGATTTCCAATGCGCCTTCGCTGAAACCAGGAGCGATCACACATTCGATAAAAAGATCTTTCATCGCTGCAGCCGAGTCTTTTCATCCACTTCGCGATTGATAGCAATCACACTGCCAAACGCCGACACCGGATCACTCGCCAGTGCCTGTTGATACGCCAGCACCAGATTTTCATTGACAGCCACGCCGCACGGTGAAAGATGCTTGATGATCGCAATCGCCGGTTCATCATAGCTGACCGCTGTGCGCCAGGCCGCATCCAGATCGAGTAAATTGTTATAGGACAATGCCTTGCCCTGCAAGATCCTGCCTCCCAGCGGCCCGGCACCGGCTTCGTAGCTGTACAGCGTTGCCTGCTGGTGGCCGTTCTCCCCATAACGCAATTCCTGCACCGGGAACAATTCCATTTGCAGGCTTTCTGCACCGGAAAGATAAGCATGAATCGCGTCATCATAATGGGCAGTGCTGGCAAAACCCTTCACCGCCAGTTTGCGGCGCTCTGCTTCGCTCAAATACCATTTTCCAGCCCTTGCAATACCCTGCATAATCTCCCGGATCACACACCAGTGCGACACGGGAAAAATTCTTCGCCGCCGCGCGGATCAAGGCCACGCCGCCAATATCTATCTGCTCAATCGCTTCCGCCAGGGTCACGTCCTCCCTGGCGATCGTTTCCTCAAATGGATACAGATTGACCGCCACCAGATCAATTTCCTCCCAACCCTGGGCAGCGAGTTGGACTTTATCCTCATCGCTCGAGCGCGACAGGATCCCGCCATGAATGGCCGGGTGCAGGGTTTTCACCCGCCCGCCGAGGATTTCCGGTGAACCGGTGTAGTCTGATACCTCAACAACCGGTAAAACAGCTTCACGCAGGGCGCGCGCCGTCCCACCGGAGGCAATCAATTCCCAGCCCAGTTTATGCAATCCCGCGGCAAAATTCACCAGCCCCGTTTTGTCATATACAGAGAGCAATGCTTTTGGCATAATGTTCTTCCTTTTCCCCTTTAACGGTAAATCACCTGACTGCGTTCCGGCCCGACCGAAATCCAGCGTACCGGTACGCCGCAATAAGCTTCAATAGCCAGCACATAGTCCTGCGCGGCTTTCGGCAAATCTTCCCATCTGGTGACCTTCATAATATCCTCATCCCAGCCTTGGAAAGTGTCATAAATCGGTTCAATTTCTGTTGCGTGCCAGCAAAGGCGAAATCACGCCTTTAGCAGGCTTATAATCCGTGCAGAATTGGATCTCGGGAATCCCCGAGAGCACATCCAGCTTGGTCAGGCCCAGCTCAGTAACGCCATTCATCCTCACCACACGCTTGAGCAGCACCCCGTCCAGCCAGCCAATCCGCCGCGGCGCGGCCTGTCGTCGTCCCGAACTCATCCCACTGCTGACTGCCATCGCCGCGCAGCATGCCGGCCATTTCTCCTTCCACTTCTGTCGGGAACGGACCAGACCCAACCCGCGTCTGGAAAGTCTTCACGATCCCCACCACACTCATCTTATCCGGAGTGCCAATGCCCAACCCCACCAGGGCGTTGGCCGCCACACAGGAGGAACTGGTCACAAAGGGATACGAGCCATGATCGATATCCAGCAACGCGCCCTGCGCGCCTTCGGCAATCACATGTTGGCCTGCATCCAGGGCATCCATAACAATGGAGGAGGTATCGGCAACGTATGGTGCCAGTGTTTTGGCATACCCCAAATACTCTTCCACGATCGCAGCAATATCCAGCACTTCCGCGCCATACAGTTTCAATTCACGATTAGCCTGCTCAAGGTTCTGGGTCAGGCGTTCCTTGAAGAAATCCAGATCAAGAAGTCATGATACTGAATGCCAGAGCGCCGCGCCTTGTCCACATATGCGGGGCCGATGCCGCGCACCGTGGTGCCGATCTTGGCCTTGCCCAGGCTCGCTTCCCGCGCCCGGTCCAGGGCCATGTGCGCCGGGGTGATCATATGCGCCGCATAGGAGATTTTCAACCGGTCAGGATTGACCACCACGCCAGCTGCCCGCAAGCTGTCCATCTCGCCCAGCAAAACCAGCGGATTGATCACCGTTCCGCTGCCAATCACCCCCACTGTCTGGGGATAGATCAGCCCTGATGGGATCAAATGCAGCTTATACACATCCTCGCCAATCCGGATCGTATGCCCGGCGTTATCACCGCCCGCAAAACGTGCCACCACATCGGCCTTTGCCGACAGCAGATCAACAAACCTGCCTTTCCCCTCATCGCCCCACTGGGCGCCAATCACAATTTGAAGTGTCATCTCTTCCTGCCTTCTTTGTTTTTGTCATTGCGAGCCTTTCAGCTGGCGCAATCTCCTGCACGATCAACAATTCAACTCTCGTCCAACTACTTCCCTGATCTCCGCCGCCATCTGCCGTGCGCGCTGCGGCGCCCACCCCAGATACGTAGACGGGTCAAACATCTCTGCCAATTCATCCGCACCCAGGTATTCCTGTACCTTCGCATCCGCACAGATCCAATCCTGCAGCGGATTTTTTTCTCCAGCCAGCATCCATCCCACGCGCGCAGCGAATGCCCCCGCAGCACCTCATGGAATTCCTGCCGGTCGCCGCCTTTTTTGGCAATCGCCATCAGCACCTTCTCCACACTGGCAAACGGCGCAAAACGGGCAAAATTACGTCCTATCTGCTCCTCATGCACCACCAGACCAGACACGATCTTGATCGCCGTCTCCAGCAGTTCATCGCTGATCAAAAAGGCTTCCGGCATCGCCGTGCGCATATTGGCGCTGTCATCCAGTGTCCGCTCCAGCAAGGACAGGGCAGCATTGTCCCACGCCACGCGCGGGTACTGCGCCAGCATCCGTGCCAGCGAGTCCATTTTTTCAGCATTGATCGGATTTTTCTTGAAAGGCATCGCCGAGGACCCCACCTGCTTGCTGCCAAATGGCTCACTCAGGTCAAAAATCACTGGCGATTGTAAAACACGCACATCAAATGCCATCTTATGCAGGGATGCCCCCACCCCGGCCAACGCGCTCAAAACCGTGTAGTCCTGTTTACGGGTATACGTCTGTGTCGTGATCGGGAAAAACGAAAATCCCAGCAATTCCGCCAGGCGGCGGTCAAAAAGCTCAACATACTCTTCCCCCAGCACTTCAATGAAAGAAGCCCCCGTGCCAACAGCCCCTTTGAAGCCCTTGCCCTTAAGCCCGGCCTGCACACCACACAGTTGCTCCCAGTCCATCATCAAATCCTGGGCATACACCGCCAGCCGGTAACCCAGCGTGGTCGGCTCAGCGGGTTGCAAATGGGTAAACCCCACCACCGGCAGGTCTGCCCATCGCTCGATCTGCTCAGCCAGCGCATTTAGCAGTTGCAGCAGTTTGCCCTTCAACACATCCAGGGCTTCCAACTGCACCATCACCAGGGCATTGTCCTTGACGTCCGAGGAAGTCGCCCCCAGATGGATGATGCCCGCCCCAGCCGGGGCCTGCTCGCCGAAGCATTTGATCTCGGCCATCACATCATGATGGATTTCTGCTTCAATTTCATGGGTACGCTGGATATCAATATCATCCTGATGCTCGCGCAAGGCATCCAGTTGCTCGGCTGTCACCATGCCGGTCTCATGCTCCACCTGCGCCAGCGCCACCCACAAGCGGCGCCAGGTGCGCAGTTTGTGCGCTTCGCTCCATAGCTCACGCATGGTTTCAGACCCGTATCGCCAGGAAAACGGGGAAAGATAATGCTCAAATGCTTCCACGGACAGCCTCTATCTTGAATGTTTTGGAATATCTGGTTTAATTTTACCAGCCCTGTATGCTCTTGCAAACAGCCGCAGCGAAATTCCCTCTCCCACATGGGTGACCCGCTCATCACAGGGTTTGCATCTACTCCTGCAGCCACTCTGTGGGAGCTTCCAAAAGCCGCTTCACCGCCTGCATAAAACGCGCGGCCGGCGCCCCATCCACTACGCGGTGATCAAAGACCAATGACAGGGTCGTCATATAGCGGAGGGAAAGCTCGCCCTGGTAGGCTGCCGGACGCTGTGCAACCGTCCCCACGCCAAGGATAGCCGTCTCCGGCAAGTTGATCACCGGCGTAAAGGCTTTGATATCATACATGCCCAGGTTGGTGATGGTGAAAGTACCCCCGGACAGATCAACTGGGGAAATGCGCCCGCTGCGCGCCTGTTCCACCAGCGCACGGAAGGTCTCACCGAATTCCCGCAGAGTCTTCTTATCCGCATCGCGGATCACCGGCACCATCAAACCGCGTTCTGTATCGACCGCCATTCCGATATTCACTGGTTCCATGTACTCAATCGCCTCAGGCGTCAGGCGAGCATTCATATAGGGGTGCTCCCGCAAAGCCCGCGCCACAGCCAGGGCAATCAGATCGTTATATCCAGGAGTAAATCCCCAATCTTCGGTCTCGACCCTCATTCCCTCACGTGCTTCCACCAGATCAGTGACATCCACATCCATGAACATCGTCACCCGGGCAGTCAACAGCGCACTTTCAGCCATGCGCTCTGCGATCACACCACGGATGCCGGACAAGGGCATGCTTTCACTGACAGGTACATCACTCGCCACTTCACCGGCTTTGACCAGTAAATTCAATATTTCCTGCCGGGTTATCGCTCCCGTTTTCGGCTGTTTTTCCATCCAGGCAAACACATCTCTTTCGGCTACACGCAGTCCGTCGTATCCCGTCGGCTCAACTTGTGCCAGGTCAACGCCATGTTCGGCAGCCGTCCGCCGCGCCCGCGGCGAGGCGAACACCTGCTCATCTCTCCCTTGGGCAACCTATCGTAGGAGATTCCGCTGGTTTTGCTTCCTCGACGGCAGCTGTCTCAGGGGCATCTACTCCCCTCTTCCCCCATGTTTCCGCCCACAAAACCATCATCCGCTTTGCCAATCACCGCTACCACTTCCAGCACAGGCACAATGTCACCGTCTTCAAACGGCCCAATGTGAATAATACCTTTTGCCATTGCCTCGACCGGGAAAATGGCCTTGTCCGTTTCCACTTCAAGGACTTCCTGGCCCAGCTCAACCTGATCGCCATCTTCCACCAGCCAGCCGATGATACTCACTTCCTCAACCGTCTGCCCCAGCTTGGGGATAAAGAGCTGCGCGGCCATCTCAGCTCACCGCCTTGCGGCAGGCCGCAGCAATACGCGCCACATTGGGCACGCACAGGTCTTCCAGCACTTCGGCCCGCGGCACAGGCACATTCGCCGATGCCACGCGGATCATCGGTGCATCCAGCCAGTCAAAAGCTTCTTCATTGATCCGAGCCAGCACTTCATTGATGAAACTGGTATTCTCGTAAGCCTCTGTCACACCCACCACGCGCCCTGTCTTCTTCACCGACTTGACAATCGTCTCAATATCCAGCGGCACCAGCGTGCGAAGGTCAACTACCTCCACATCAATACCTTCTTTCGCCAGCACCTCGGCGGCTTCCAGCGCGCGCAGCACCATCCGCGAATAGGTCACGATGGTCACATCCGACCCCTCACGTTTCACGTCCGCAACACCAAAGGGGATGATATAGTCCTCATCCGGCACGGGACCTTTGGTTTTATACAGCATCTTGTGTTCGATGAACATGACCGGATTATCGTCCTGAATAGCTGCTTTGAGCAGACCTTTGGCATCGTAAGGCGTGGCAGGCATGACCACGTAAATGCCGGGGAAATGCGTCCACAGGGATTCCAGACTCTGCGAATGGTGCGCTGCAATCGCCCGTCCTGCGCCGCCTTCCGTGCGGCACACCATCGGTACCGACGTTGTCCCGCCGAACATATACCGGTTCTTTGCGCCCTGGTTGGCAATCTGGTCCATCGCCAGAGGGGTAAAGTCGACATACATGATCTCGCACACTGGCCGCATGCCGGACATGGCCGCCCCTACCGCCGCGCCGCCAATCGTCGCTTCCGAAATGGGTGTGTCCATCACGCGCGCATCGCCAAATTCCTCAAACAGGCCGCGCGTGGCGCCATATGCGCCGCCATACAGACCAATATCCTCTCCCATCAGAAAGACGCTTTCGTCCGCCAGCATTTCCTCACGCATGGCCTGTGCCAGCGCCTGGTTGTACATCATCTCCGGGAACTGGGATGCATCCGCAGCAATCGCCGCCCGCAGACGGGCATCAGTGTCAAAATCTGCCTTTGTCCATTTTGCCGGGGCAAAAACATCGGTATTGAGTTCTTCTGGCTTCGGCGCCGGTGAGGCTTCACTGTAGGCCATAGCCGCCTCCAGTTTGACGCTCACTTCTTCGTCCATGCCCTCAAACTGCTCATCGCTGAGCAATCCCGCGGCGATCAACTGCCGGCCCAGATTGGGAATCGGATCCCGCGAGCGCCACTCCGCTTCTTCTTCCTTCGTGCGGTAGGCACGCGGGTCGGAATGGGAATGACCAAACCAGCGGTAGGTCTTGGCTTCAACGATCGTCGGGCCTTCACCGCTGCGCGCCCGATCCACTGCCTCAGATACCGCTTCTCGTACAGCCAGCGCGTTCATCCCGTCCACCACCACGCCGGGGATACCATAAGCTGCCGCACGATCAGCAACATTGGGCAGCTTGCTGGACTTTTTCCACGGCACAGACATGGCATACAGATTGTTCTCCACCACAAAGATGATTGGCAGGTCCCACAGGCTGGCCATGTTCAGCGCCTCGTGGAAGTTGCCCGTATTGGAAGCCCCATCGCCAAAGAAACACAGCACCACTTGCCCCGTGTTTTGCAGTTTCTGCGCCAGACCAGCCCCCACCGCCACAGGGATATTCCCGCCAACGATACCCGTCGCGCCCAGGTTGCCATGCGCCACATCCGCAATGTGCATCGAGCCGCCTTTGCCCTTGCAATACCCGCCGGACTTGCCCAACACCTCGGCCATCATCTTGTTGTAGTGCATCTGTTTTTCTTCGGGCGTTTTGGCTGCCGAGTCGCCGTGTGCATGGGCATGTCCATGCCCGCGGTGAGTGCTCGTCACCAGGTCAGCATCCCTCAGCGCAGCCACTGCTCCCACCGCTACAGCCTCCTCACCCGCATATAAATGCGATGCGCCTTTCAATACAGCGCGGCTCAATAGGCTCGAAATATTCATCTCCAGTGCGCGGATCTCCATCATCTGCCGCAGCATGTCGATCACCTGCGCTTTGGTCAACCCCTGTTTCTCAATCAATGCTGATGTTTGTCTGACTGCTTCATCAAGTGCTTTGTCTGCCGTCATGCATGCTCTCCAATCTTAATTTCTTTATATATCTCACGCCAAGGCGCAAAGCCGAACAGAAATACCTCGCTGTATATAGGATTCAATCCTGTTGCGTTTCATAGCGTTACCAGTTCATTCACTCAAAAAAGATCCTGGAATCACTAAAAATCCAAATCTGGCGTCATGTCGTCTTTGCGTGATCTTATGCCTCCGGCGGATAAACCTTCTCCGGCGGATGCCGCCGCGCTGGTCGCTCGATCAATTCCAGGGTTACGCCTAATAATTCTTCCGTATCCAGGTATGCATAATGACCATCGCCATCCGGCCCAAACCCGGCACCGTCCATGATGATCTTGAACCCGCTGCCTCCACTTCGTTCGATCGCCGCCTGCATGTCCTCCACCAGCAGCCCAAAATGATGCAGCCCGTAACCATGCTCGGCCACAAAATCAGCATACACCGTATCCCCTTCCCCCACTTCGATCAATTCCACCCGCATCGGGCCAAAATACGACAGGGCAATCCGCATCACATAATCGCCTGGTTTGCCATAATAGGTCATGTGGCTGCACAACGGTCGCCCATAGGTATAAAAATGCCAGGGACCAATACCGAAGAAATTGATAATAATTCTCAACCGCCTTATCGAGGTCTTTGACAATAATCGCTACTTGCTGAATGCCATTTTCAGAAAAGGGAGTTGTTTCACGCTTTAAATCGCCATCGATCATCGCGATCTCCTTTATTATCGCTTCAGTTCAAGCAGCATACTCGCTGTTATATCATCTGTCACCAGAACATTCACCAGTTTGCCAAGCAGTGCGCCCGGATGGCATTCACTTTCCCTTCGCCCCCAGCCACACCAATCACCCGCGGAATATTGCGAATCTGCTCAAGGGTCAGTCCCACCAGTCGGTCACTCACTTCATCCGCCACCGGCTGCCCATCCTTGTCGAAGAAACACAGCGCAATATCCCCCACCGTGCCTTTGGCTGTCAGGCGTTCCAGATCCCCTTCATCAAGAATTTGCTCGCGGAAAACAACCCCGTCCTTCGTCGGCGCACCAATCCCCACCAAGGCGATATCACTGGCTGCAGCCGCCGCCAACACCTCAGCCACCGCCGAGATCTTGCATCAAGGCGTCGCGCACTTCTTTTCGTCCACAAACCCCGGAGAAGCCAACAGCAGCGGCTTTGCCCGCAGACGGTTGGCGATCCTGCGCGTCAAATCAACCGCATTGGTCGGCGATCCAGGGCCTGAAAGCCCGCCCAGGCCCTGCACCACCTGCACTTCCGGCCAGGATTCCACCGGCAGGGCATCCACCACCGCAGCCAGCGTACTGCCCCAGGTGATCGTCATACTGGATTTCTCATGCAGGCTGCGCAGCAAACACTCCGCCGCCGGATAACCCAGCGCCCGCCGGAATGGACTCCGGCCTGTCATCATCCGGTGTGACCACAATCGCCTCATCCAGACCAAATCGCTCTTCAAGACGCTGCTCCAGATCCGCATGCAGCGGCTCCAGCGGATTGAGCGTGATCTGCACAATTTGCAGCTCTCGCGCCTGCTTCAGCAAGCGCGAAACCTTCATCCGCGAAAGACCATAGCGTTCTCCAATTTGCTTTTGGGTTAGTCCATGCTCATAATAAGCCTGTGCAATCTTGAAGAGCAGTCTGCCCAATGCCAGATCAATCGGCTGGCCATCTGGAATATTGTTACTTTGTTCATTATTGTTCATGTGAACATTCTAACAAGATATTTCCCTGCCTTGTCAAGAAATCCTCGCCCCGTCAACCTGAATTGAACATCATTCGCTGTTCCCTGTCCCCATGTATAATACATGATCAATCTCCTGTATAATATCAATTTTCATTGCAACACTCACACAGGACCACACCATGATCTTTCTCTATCTTTCCATCCTTTTCGGCGCCATGCACTGGGTATTCGTCTGGCAGGAAAACCGCACCGGCATCCTCATCACCAAACCTGCCATGATGATCTCGCTGATCCTGTGGGAAATCGTTTACGGTCAGGCGTTCCTCCTGGCGCAATGCCCGGCCAGCCGCCCCATGATCTGGTTCCTGATCGGCCTGATCCTCTGCACCATTGGTGACGTTTTTCTCATGTTCCGCGAAAAGCATTTCACCAAAGGGCTGGCCGCTTTCCTGCTCGGGCATATTTTCTACGTGATTGGCTTCGGCACCCTCATCCCCATCGGTGCTTCCTTGCCCTTTGCCCTGGGTGTTGCCGTCGTGGTCATTCTCTCCGGCATGATCATCTTCAGGAAACTGTACGCCGGCATGGTTGCCAACGACAACACAAAAATGATGCTCCCTGTCGCTCTGTACACCCTGGTCATCTCAGCCATGCTCTACTCTGCCATCATGACCCACCCATATGGCGATCGCGCTTCACCCT
>CAVWEE010000011.1:0-57501 GCA_963753895.1 uncultured Chloroflexia bacterium
GTTCGGTGTTGGACGGGGCCAGGGAGATGATTGCCTGAGCCGGGGTTTGCAAGGTGACTGTGCGGCCAAGGCCGTCGGTGAGAACGATGGGTTCCGCTGCGGGAGCTTCCTCAACCACAGGTTCCGCGAGCTCGACCATTTCTTCAGTGGGCGCAGCTTCTTCAACGACAACTTCTTCGACCGCGACGAGGGCGGCAGGCGCCTCGACGGCTGCGGGGGCACAGGCAGCCAGGCTCAATAGGATCAAAAGGGAAAGCAAGGGGAAGAAACGTTTCATCTGGGGCATACTCCTTCTTTGGTTGTGGTATTTTCTTCCACCGTAAATCAGGATCAGGCATTGTAATAAAAATCCCCTGTCATCAGGACAGGGGTGAGGTTTCTTTTCAGGAAATCTGCGTCAATGTTCCGTCACCCGTTCCACGAGGTTGGTGGGAACGCAAATTCAGGTAGTCGACCTGGCTTAGAGCGTCAGCTCATCACAGTTGCGGGTCAGCACCGGATTTGCACCGGTTTCGCTTCCCGCCTTCGCTTTTTATTGAAGGCGGTCAGACCTGAATTGTTGCGATCTTTATGGATTGATTGTAATGACAAAGGGAAGGGGTGTCAAGACAATGTAGCTCACTCTTCCGGCGCGGCCATCCAGCCCCACATTCTAGTGCCAGAATACCAATTGTCCTCTTCAATGTCTTCGAGTATATGCGCAGCAAGCCCTTGTTCCGGATTTACCCAGATCACGTTGTTCTCAACAAAGCCATACTCCTCATCGAGCAATAGCAACTGCTTGCTGTCAGGTGACCAGAGAGGAGCCGATGGTTGCGGAAAAGTTCCCATTGATGAATTAGCTGATATACAGTAATCGGTCAGTGATTCTAGTTTTTGTGTCGAAGATGGACAGACGAGTTTTTCCATTTGTGTCAGAATATAGATAGAAAGCAATATAGCGTCCATCTGGCGACCAACTGGGGCTTGAAATCATTATATACGTCTGATGTGAAATTCAAAATAAATTGACAAAAAGAGGGAATGACCTCAAGATTAGGTTGCAACCAAAATCAAAGAGGTAAACATTCCCATGACAAGTATATCAATTTCTGACTTATTGACCACCATTTTTGTCCTTGTAGATGATTGGAACCAGATGAATAGTGATGCAAAGGCCAAAACACAAACGAGGAAGAAAACCTAAGTTCACTGATAGTGAAGTGCTGACCCTCATGCTTGCTCAGGATTTTATTCCTTACCCAAGTGAAACCCAGTTTCTGGCATACATTCGAGCCAATCATTTGGCTCTATTTCCACACTTATTAGATCAGAGCCAATTCAATCGGCGAGCTCGCTCCTTGAGAATGTCAATCGAAGCACTCCGTCGTTTTTGGATTATCAAAGAGGGCTTCTAAATCATCAGAAACTACCTGCTGGATACCAAGCCGATTCCTGTCATGGGCTATAAACGGCACAAGCAGCATAGCGATTTTGCAGGAAGTGCTGCTTATGGCTATTGTGCCAGCCGTAATATGAAGTATTTTGGCTACAAACTGGTCACGATCAGCACACTTTCAGGCTTTCCAATTGTGTATGACTTGGTTCCTGCCAATGTGGATGAGCGGCTGGCAGCCGAAACAGTTACAGACTACTTGACCTGCTGTGATATCTTTGCTGACAAAGGTTTCATTGGCTTTGAATGGCAAACGAAACTCTTTGATCAAACAGGCAACTTGATCTGGACACCCATGCGATCCAATCAGGACAATCCAAAATACAAAAGGCCTGGATCGTTGGCTAAGCAGTGTCCGCGAACGAATTGAAGGCGTATTCCATGAACTGCAAAACACAGGCCGCAATATTGAACGTTTGATAGCAAAAACTGTGCTGGGACTTTGCACCCGCATTGCCATGAAACTAACCAGTCATCTCCTATACACCCCCGCCAAATCCCCCAAAATCTTCGATTTTTGGGGAGAGTTTTGGATGCAAAATGACCACGGCGGTTTCCAATCATCCTCATCTTAAAAAGTAACACCACCAAAAATCATCATGTTTCTCCCCTAATTTGCAGCCTCACCGCAAATTGGGGGAGGTGGCGACGAAGTCGCCGGAGGGGGTGTCTTTAGCCCTTGATCGCCTTCAAGATCATCTCAAGCACCCATCCAAATTTCCAAGCACCTCATGATTCCAGAACCTTAGCACGCGATACCCTTCTGCTCAAGAAAAGCAGTTCGCTTTACATCATATGCCGCCTGTTCAGCATGCTGTCCCCCGTCAATCTCTATGATCAACTTTTTCCGCGGCGCGCAGAAATCAACAATATAAGGTCCAATTGCATGCTGCCTGCGGAATCGGGCTTCTTTCAATTGGCGCATCCGTAAAGCCTGCCATAACCGCACTTCAGCGTCTGTCATGTTGCTGCGCAGCGCGTTTGCGTTCTTAATTGCCTTCACCTCTGTCCGGCGATTGAGCCATAGAGATCCTTTCTTCTTGTATTGTATAGTATTTTCAAGAAAGAAGGGATCATATCCAGCGAGTATACTGCACCCCCTCCAACTCCCCCATTTTTCGAGTGAAAAATAGGGGAGAGTATTTTGTCGACAAATAGCCAGGGTGGTTTCCGATCATTCCTATCTATAAAACCACCACCGCAAACGGAACCACCAAATTCGTTCCCTAAAATCGAAGATTTTGGGAAGGCCAGGATGGGATGTAGTTATAGCTTCTCCACCACCCCCATGATCAGCCGCACCGCATCATCCAGCTTCTCCGGCCTCACCAGCTCCAATGTATCTTTCGGGCTGTGAATGCGCTTCGTGTCCTTCTTCGCCAGGAAGAAAGCCACTTCCATCTTCAGCTTGCGGAAGGGCGCATGGTCGCTGTTATTCCCCATCGGCGATTTAAACGAGCGCACCTCAATTCCCGCTTCCTTAGCCGTCTCGACGATGAGCTTGTTGAGCTTCCTGTTGATAGGCTTCTTGATGAACATACCCGCCTTGTCCAGATAGGCCAGTTCGGTGCCTACCATATCCACATTGATCAGATAGCTGTTGTCCTTCTGCGCCACGATCTCATCCTTGTGATCCGCCACATAATGCTTTGAGCCATACAAGCCCCACTCCTCGGCGGCAAACCAGCAGAACTTCATGTGCAGATTCTGTGCGGGATGTTCCTTGTAATGCGCGGCCAGGCTGAGCAGGATCGCCGAACCGCTGCCGTTATCGCACGCCCCCGGACTGGTATTCACCCGGCGGGTGAACATACTGATGAAGATCAAAACATACAAAAGCAGGGAAAAGAAGAATACATCATTGGTGATTGTGCCAGAAACAGGAGCACCGGCCACACTATGATTGAAATACCCGATCAAGAAATCAACACCGGAAGTAACTGTCTGGATGACAATGACAATATATGCTGTCAGGATTCCCACGATCAACTTGATATAAAGCTTCGGCATATTGGAGGCCACGCTGTCAGAATGGGCAGTGAAATAAAGTATGGCTGCATCTTCTTGTGACTTCGCGGGTTCAATGTCACAGAGCACATTTTCCCCGGCAGCGGATGTGCCAAGGAACTTGAATTTGTCATTCTCCAACGCCCTGCCAAACAGGATGACACTCGCGACAGAAAGGACAGCCAGCGCAATCGAAATAAACGCGTTGAACGGGGCTGGCAAATAAAAACTCAAATTCAGCAAGAGCACGTAAATTGCCGCCATCAGATACATCGCCTTGCGCCCTCTCACCTTTGCAGTAGACCATTCGATTTCTTCTGTGTAGGGAGCAAGGCCATGATTGCGAAGATAATCCAGCAAAAATGTTGTCGTCGCTTTTTCCGCTGGGGTGCCCATCATGCGCGGTTTGCTGAGGATGCTGTTTTCGAGGATTTCATACGGGGATCTGCTTTGAAATTGTCATATGATCTGCCCTTGGGAGTGGAATGGTATCGCAATTAGGTATTATACTTCGCGCAAAACACTTTTTTAATCCTTGCGGATATAAAAAAACTATGATATGATAGCGCAACTCGAAAATAAAATCGAGCTGACCGCTCCTCAGGGAGTGTTTTTTATTGATACGCGGGAAAAAATAGAAATCAATCACAGCAGAACCGCTGTCCCAAACCAATCGGAACCTCGCAACCTGGGGCTCCGCTTATCGTATCTATCAGCTCGAAGCGGTTCATCAAAAGGGACGCTTTCAACTGGTCTCTCATACCAAGGACAAAAAGATGCAAACTGCTTTTCTTACGCGGGAAGGATACAACAATCTTCAGGAGGAACTGGATTTTCTTCGCAATGACCGGCGAAACGAGATCGCTGATCGATTGCACGCTGCCATTGAAGAAGGCGGCGAATTGATCGAAAATGCTGAATACGAAGCTGCCAAAAACGAGCAGGCTTTCGTTGAAGGTCGGATCAAGGAACTGGAAATCCTGCTGGCCAAGGCCAAGGTCTTCGATAACTCGGATATTCCCGCTGACGTAATTCAGTTTGGCTCAACCGTCACCATTCAGGAAGACGGAATGGGGCCAGAAACCTTCGTGATCGTCGGCAGCGCCGAAGCAAAGGCGCGCGAAGGCAAGATTTCCAACGAATCACCGCTGGGCCGAGCCCTGGATGGACATAAGGCGGGCGATGTGGTAGAAGTTAAGGCGCCGGCAGGATCTTTCACTGTCAAAGTCGTGAAAGTTGGTTAGGTTAGACTGAGATCATCATTTCAGCCCTGCCCCTTTCCCGGGCGGGGCTATTTTTTAATAAAGGATACAAGGCCATGGAATTTTCCGAACTGGAACAACAACGAGTAGACAAAATCCACCAAATGCGCGAGGCAGGCATTGAGCCTTATCCGACCCGCATTGAACGCACCCATACCATCAGCGAAGCGCGGGCACTGTTTGAAGCCATTGATGGTGATGAGGATGCCAATCCGGTTCAGGCCACTCTCACCGGCCGTATGCGCTCCTTGCGAGCGATGGGCAAGATCATCTTCAGTCACATCGAAGATGCCACCGGCACGGTGCAGCTTTTCCTGCGGATCAACGACATCGGCGAAGAGAACTTCAAACAATTCAAGGAATTTTTCAATATCGGTGACTATATTCAGGCCAGCGGTGAAATGTTCCGCACCCGTACCGGGGAAATTTCACTGCGCGTCAGCAGCTACAAAATGCTGGCTAAATCCATTTTGCCCCTGCCTGCCGCCAAAAATGTTGAAAATGAAGACGGCGAGATCGTGCAGCATGCCACCCTGTCTGACCCCGAAGTGCGCTACCGCCAGCGCTATGCAGACCTGGCGGTCAATCCCGAGGTTCGCGAGCTGTTCCGCGTACGCGCCGGTGTAGTGCAGTCCCTGCGTGATTTCCTCAACCAGCGGGATTTCCTCGAAGTAGAAACCCCCATCCTGCAGCCCATCTATGGCGGTGCGGCTGCACGCCCCTTCGTCACCCACCACAACCAGCTGCACCAGGACCTTTTCCTGCGCATCTCCTTCGAGCTGTACCTGAAACGTTTGCTGGTCGGCGGGTTGGACCGTGTCTATGAGATTGGACGTGATTTCCGCAATGAGGGCGTGTCCTTCAAACACAACCCGGAATTTACCCAGCTTGAGTTCTACATGGCCTATGCTGACTATAACAAGATCATGGAACTGACCGAACAGATGGTCTCAGAAGTGGCTCAGAAAACCCTGGGTACGATGGTCATCCAGTTCAATGGCAACGAGATTGACCTGACCCCGCCCTGGAATCGCATCGAGCTGCGCCAGGGGCTGATCGATGCCGTGGGCATTGACATTGAAGAACACAAAACTGCCGAAAGCCTGGAAGCCGCGATGACAGCCAAAGGCATCAAGGTCAAACCCGGCTCGCCGCGCGGCAAGCTGATTGATGCCATGATGGGCGACATTTTGGAGCCCAGCTTCATCCAACCCACCTTCCTGTACGACTACCCACGGGATATTTCCCCGCTGGCAAAGAGCAAACCGGAAGATCCGCAAACTGTGGAGCGCTTTGAAGGCTTCATCGGCGGCATGGAATTGTGCAATGCTTTCACCGAACTGAATGATCCGCTGGATCAGGAAAGCCGTTTCCTCGAACTGGGCCGCACCTATGATGAAGACGATGATGAACAGAACCCCATGGACGAAGACTACCTGCGCGCCATGTCCTACGGCATGCCTCCTTGCGGCGGCTTCGGCATCGGCGTCGACCGTCTGGTCATGCTGCTCACCAACCGGCGCAGCATCCGCGAAGTGATCCTCTTCCCCCACCTGCGCGACCGCGACCGCGGCAGCGAAGAATAATTCGGACAGTATTAAAATCTCCCATAGCGTTATCTTTGGGAGATTTTTTTGCTTCCTATTAAGGAACATGGTTATGGTAAAGCAATCAAATTTTCCCTATCGATTCTTCATTGTGACATTCGTCTGGTCATGGGTACTCTGGACACCTTTGGTTCTGGCAGGTGCAGGCGTACTCTCCATCCCACGTGAAGCATTTACCCCTATCTCCCTGTTGGGGGCTTTTGGCCCGGCTGTTGGCGCTTTTTTCTCCATCAGGACATTGGATGGCAAAGTTGCACTTCGTCAATACCTGCGTAGTATATTTAATTTGAAATTTGGCTGGCGGGCATGGTTGATTCCCATGCTGGCATTGGGAGGGATTGCCTGGCTTGCATGGATATTGCCGGAAATATGGGGGACGCCACGTTTGCCAAACCTCCTGCCGTCCATTTGGATGTTCCCGCTCAATACGATCATCATGGTCTTTTTGGGTGGCGGCCAGGAAGAACTTGGTTGGCGCGGCTATATTCTGGATCCTATGGAGAAAAAATATGGCCCGTGGCTCGGAAATCTGATATTGGGTGTAGTTTGGGGTTTCTGGCACCTCCCGCTATTTTTTATTCCGGGCTTGAGCCAAACCTATATGCCTTTTGCAGGCTTCCTGTTAATCACCATCGGCTCTTCATGGTTTCTGGCCTGGGTGCATCAATCTTCCGGGAAAAAGGTCCTGGCAGCAATGGTCGCCCATGGGTGGTCAAATTCTTTCATTTCCCTCTTCCCCCCTCTGATCATGGTTGAACAAACAACCCAAACCCGGTTCTGGATATGGGGAGGCCTGACATTCCTGATGGGATTAATAACGATGTTCATTCGATCACGAAAAATGACGAAGTAAATCAATGGCCCACAGCCGAGTAAGCTGTGGGCTATTTTTTTTCATACATTATTTCTCAAGCTCATCCACTTTTTTCTGCAAGCCAGAGACCAAATCTTTCAACTCTCTCACTTCCTGCAAAAGCGAATTCCTTTCTTCAACATCCTGGCCATGCATGTGTACCGGCCAGCGGCCATACCGCCGCGGACGTCTGAATCCAAAACTCCTTCGTCCAAATCCGGGCCGTCCATAACCGGGCTGATCGTATCCGGCATCTTCGCTGCCGCTGCAATATCCAGCCTGTCGTCCTGTTTGCGGGCCTTCGCCTTGCGGCCCTGTCTTATCTCCACCAGGCATAGTAGCCTCCTTTTTGATTTTGGTGATGCCGCCTGTTTCAGGCAGCTTTGTTATGTTCTTCAAGCACGCGGTCCAGCACTTTGCGTGTCTCTTCCAATTCCTTGATCTGGAAAATCAACATTTCCCTGCCGTCATTGGTCAGTTGATACACCCGTCGCGGCGGACCCTGGCTCTCATCCTCATCCCAGCTTGATTCAATCGCGCCCATCCCTTCGAGACTGCGTAATGTCCGATACACCTGATTGGGATTCATTACCGATATAGAAAAGGCATCTGTTAATTTTTCCATCAGGGCATAGCCATGCAGCGGCCCATTTTCCAACAAGACCATCAAGGCTGGCTGAACCAGTTTAATGCGGGAATGGCTATGCGGCCGTCCCATTCCTCTGTGTCCGCCACCGCCGCGCGGTGAGCGTCTATGATGTCCGTACATTCTTTCTCCTTTTTCTGTTTATCTTTATCATGTCTCCATCATACATCACTATTTACATTTTGTCAATACTGTATTTGTCAATAATAATTATGTCACTAGACAGGTCAAAAAAAATCCCCTGCAAATTCATGCAAGGGTCTACTCCTGAAAAGATCAATATGAACGCCAGCCAACTTCCTGATTGACGGATCGCCTGGTTCCTGCCTTTACCCCTTCAGCGGTGTCACACGCACATTATCTTCCCCGATGATCGCACTCAGTTTGCGCAGCATTTCGGGGTTGATCCCGGTAGTGTTATTGGGAAATTCCACCAGGTAATCCTTCCCGGACTCGTGGATCATCAGTGAGAAGCGGTCCAGCCCCGGGCAGGAGCGCAGCAACCCATGCAAACGCTGCAATCGGCGCTGATCTCGCACTTTGTTCCCGCAGGGGTGCAGGATCACCGTCACCATACGCGGCTTCTCCGCCTTCTTCATTCGCAGCTTCGCCCCGCCACCATTCCCGCCGTTAGCCGGGAGAATACCCCTCTCGCTGTCTTCAGGTGGGACGATATAAGGCGGCAATTTGACTTCCTTCGACCGCACAGGTGCTGACACGGCGACAGCCTCTACCGGTCTTTCCTCGACAGCGACTTCTGTTTCTGCCTGGGCTGCCTGTGGTTTTGCTGAAGAAGCCGTTGCAGTCTGTGCCCTGGGGGGCATATCAACTGGCGGCAGGCTGTTGAAGCGTTCCGGACGCGGGGCAACCACCCAGTCATCCGGCATGGGGGGACCTTCGCCAAAGGGATCATCCGGTTCAGCCACCTGGTGTGCCGGCTCAGTTCGCGGCTGCTCTGCAGGCTGATAAGATTCCACCACTGGTACTGGTACGTCTTCGGGGGGAACATGACAAACCGGCGTGGTCCTGACTTGCAATTCCTCATCATCCTCTTCATCATCGTCATCGTCATCGACATCTTCAAAATCCGGTTCTGCTTCCGCGTCAAAACCGTTCAACGCTGCATCAAATGGTGGCATTGGAAGCAGTTCAACCGCGGCAGGCATTTCCAGCAAGTCTCCCTGAGAAATGGCATCCACTTCATCCAGCGAGATCAATTCAATATGATCGGCCAACACCTTGGGATCAGAACCATCTGCATCTACCTTGCCGCGCACCAGGATAAGGTTATCCACTTTGATCAACCCATTAAACTGCGCCCATGTGCGCGGGAAAATGACCAGGTCCAGCGTACCTTGAATATCCTCGATGGTGGCAAAGGCCATCGGATCGCCCTTCTTGGTCTGGTGACGGCGCATGCGCACCACCATCCCGGCAACCGTGACCGGTTTCTTGTTGCCGACTTCGCCCAGTTGGCCGAGGAAATGAGTTACTTTGCTTTTCAACAATCCCATATACGGAGAAAGTGGGTGGTCTGACACATACAAACCCAGCAACTCCTTTTCCCATTCCAGTTGTTCACGTTGGTCAACCATATCAACGATCGGCAGATGAATTTCGTCCTGCACACCTGTCAATTCGCCAAAGAAGCTCAACTGCCCAGACTCAGCGGCTTTAAAATGGCTGGCACTCAATGCTATCAAGTTTTCCATGATCATCAGGATCGCAGAACGCGGACCAAAAGCATCCAGCGCCCCCACCCGGATCAGGCTTTCGAGAGCGCGCTTGCCCACATGGCGCATGTCCACCCGATTAACAAAGTCAGCCAGGTCTTTGAAAGGTCCATCGGCGCGGGCCTCAAGGATGGTATTCACCGGACCTTGCCCGACATTCTTCACTGCCCCCATACCGAAACGGATCACCGCGGAAGCATCCTCGCGGTCTTCAATGCTGAAATCCCAATCACTGTGATTGACATCCGGCGGCAGGACTTCAATGCCCATGCTCTGACAGTCAGCCGCATAAAATGCCACCTTGCCGGAGTCATTCTTTGAAGCCGAAAGCAGGGCTGTCATATATTCAACAGTGTAATGCGCCTTCAGGTATGCCGTCTCTACGGCGATAACGCCATAGTCAGCAGCATGGCTTTTGTTGAAACCATAGCGGGCGAAGTTTTCCCAGTCGATGAAGATCTGCTCCGCTATTTTGCGCTCGATATCATTCTGTACTGCACCTTCAATGAACTGCTTGCGGTGCTTCTCAATATCTTTCTTCTTCTTCTTGGCAATCGCCTTGCGCAGCCCATCCGCCTCGGAAGCCGTGTAATTTGCCAGGTCCATCGCGGCAAACATGATCTGCTCCTGATAGATCGGGATTCCGTATGTTTCGTTGAAGATCGGTTCCAGCTTGGGGTGCGCATATACGACTTTTTCTTCGCCGTGCATACGGTGGATGTAATCCGGGATGAACCCCAGCGGGCCGGGACGATACAGCGCCACCATAGCGATAATATTGTCCAGATTTTGGGGTTTCATCTGCATCAGGTAGCGGGTCATACCGCTGCCTTCCAGCTGGAAGACACCCGCCGTGTGGCCTTCGCCCATGAATTTAAAGGTCTCGGGGTCGTCGAGGGGAATATTCTCCAGATTATAGCGGATGCCATGCCGTTTTTCGATCAGGGCACAAGCGCGCTGCATGATCGTCAGCGTTGACAGTCCGAGGAAGTCCACCTTCAGCAACCCCAGCGCATCCACCACCGCCATTTCAAACTGGGCAACCGCCTTGATCGGCGAATCGTCCGAGTTACTGGTCGGGCGGTGCAAGGGTGCATATTGGGTGATGGGCACATCAGTGATGATCACCCCGCACGCGTGGGTGCCGGCATTACGGATAGCGCCCTCCATCTGCTGGGCAGTGTCCAGCAGATCGTGCAGGTAATCATATGTATCATACATTTCTTTCAACTCTGGCGAGACTTCAAACGCTTTTTCAATCGTCATGCCAGGGTTTCCAGGGATCAGTTTGGCAACGCGATCCACCTCGGAAAGCGGGATATCCTTCACCCGCCCCACATCGCGAATGGCGGCCTTGGCCCCCAACGTGCCAAAGGTGATGATCTGTGAGACGTGGTCAGCGCCGTATTTCTCAGCGCAATATTGCATGATATCTGCCCGGCGGTCATCCTGAAAATCAAGATCAATATCAGGCATGTTGACGCGCGCCGGATTCAAGAATCGCTCAAAGATCAGCCCGTGACCGAGCGGTTCCACATTGGTGATGTCAAGGGAATAGGCGACCAGCGAGCCTGCAGCTGAACCGCGCGCGTTGTACCAGATCCCCAGGTCGGTTGCGTGGCGGCACAGGTCCCAAGTGATCAGGAAGTAGGCGTCAAAACCCATCTCATTGATCACACCCAATTCATATTCAAGGCGTTCCTGCACTTCAGCATCCTGGGCGCGGCTGCCATACTTGCGTTCCAGACCTTTGTCACACAACATGCGCAGATACGATGGCACCGTGTAGCCTTCCGGCACCTCAAACAGCGGCAGATGATAGCCCGTCATCCCCAGGTCTACATTGCAGCGTTCGGCAATCTCCACCGTGGTGGGCAGCGCCTGAGGAATATCCGCAAACAGGGCCGCCATCTGCGCCGGACTGCGCAGAAAATAGCTGTCGTCATTCATCTTCATCCGGTGCGGATCGGTGATCAAGGCACCGGTCTGAATGGCAAGCAATATATCCTGATATTCGGCATCTTTCTGGTCGACATAATGCGTATCGTTGGTCGCAACGAATTGGGCATCATACCGTTTACCAAGACGCAAAAGAGTCTGGTTAACCTTTTCCAGGTCATCAATATTATGGCGCTGCAATTCCAGGAAGAAGCGCTCCCGCCCAAAGAGATTGAAGTACCAGTCCAGCTTCTGGATGGCTGTTTCCTCCCCCTCCCCCAAAATTGCCCGGGGAATTTCGCCAGCCATACATGCTGACGTGCAGATCAAACCCTCCGAGTGAGAGGCCAGATACTCATGGTCAATGCGCGGTTTGTAATAAAAACCTTCCAATTGGGCTGCACTGGCAATCTCCAACAGGTTTAGATAACCAGTCTGGTTCTCAGCGAGCAGCAGCAGGTGATTGGACCGCTTGTCATATTTGGGATCTCGATCTGTCATCCCGCGTGGTGATATGTAAGCTTCCAATCCAATGATTGGTTTGATCCCCGCTGCATTGGCCGCATTGAAGAAATCAATGACACCAAACATGGTGCCATGATCCGTGAGCGCCACGGCAGGCATCTCATATTCTTTGGCGCGTGCAACCAGCTTTTTTAAATCGCTGAAGCCATCGAGAATGGAGTATTGAGAGTGGACGTGCAAATGAACAAATGACATGAATTGTAGCAACCTTCAAACAATAATATTTTAGCCGCGCAATACATCGCGGTACGCCGCTCCGGGAACATTTCGTCTTCACACCCTTGGTAATTCATAGAACGGATGTTGCTAAAATGATTATAGCACGCGGGACAAGCAGAAGGAAAAATTTTAATCTTAATATTTCGGATTCTTAAGATTTTGAAGCAAGTTGCCAATATCACTGGCTTTCATTCGTAAAAATTTCCCCCATGCCACCACCTTGCAATAATAGAACAATTGTTTTATAATAGAACAAAACGAAACCATCTATTCAAAAGAGGCATTTATTATGTACGGCGCAAGACGAGCAATTTTCCCGGGGATTATCATCGGCAGTCTGGCAATCATCTTCCTCACAGGTATGGTCGCCTTACCGCAAACAGAACCTCAAACACAGGGGATTTTCCAAAATGTTTTGCAACCCGTTGTGCAAAACGCTGCTGCCCAGCCTGCGCAACCGGCAGACATGCAGGATGCCATTGCCTGCACCCTGCCAGCCAATTTTCCCGCCTCGGTTCGCCAGTGGTGCGCCGTCATCGAGAACAGTGCCCGGCAAAATGGGCTGGAACCCAAGCTGGTTGCCGCGGTAATGCTGCAGGAAAGTGTCGGAGATCCGCAAGCTGTCTCCCGCTCCGGAGCGATCGGCCTGATGCAGGTCATGCCGCGCGATGGGCAAGCCGCGACCTTCATGTGCATCAATGGTCCCTGTTTTGCCGACCGCCCCAGCATGCAGGAGCTTTTTGACCCACACTTCAATGTCGCCTATGGCACACAGTTGCTGGCTGGTCTCATTCAGACCAACGGCTCTGTCCGTGAGGGGCTGCGATCCTATGGCCCACGCGACTCCGGCTACACCTACGCTGACCTCGTGCTGCAACATTACAACAGTTATTGATTGGAACAGGGTTTTAGAACAACCCATTAAAATTCTACAGAAACAAAGGACAAAGCGTGTTTAACCATACAAGCAAACTTTGTCTTTTTTTCGTATGGCTGGCATACATTATCGCGTACGGATTAAGGTAGAATCAAATCAGGATTCGCCTATATAAAAC
Source organism: uncultured Chloroflexia bacterium (assembly GCA_963753895.1). GTDB lineage: Bacteria > Chloroflexota > Anaerolineae > Anaerolineales > Anaerolineaceae > SMBSF63. The sequence continues at coordinate 13,281 of CAVWEE010000011.1, forward strand.
GGAGAAGGTATGATGAACGATTTTCTCACAATGATAAACAGTAACGATTTGGCACGCAAGCTGCTCACCGCCGCAGTTGGCCTGGTGGTCATTTTTTTGCTTGTCCGTCTGGCCCAAAAATCGATCACCCTGTACGTCAAAGACAGCTATTCCCGAGTTTTTTTGAGGAAATTATCGACCACCATCGGTGCGCTGACAGCCATCTTTTTTTCATTGGGTGTGTTGAGCGCCCATCTGGGTGAATTTACCGTCGCCCTAGGCGTTGCCGGCGCAGGGATCGCCTTCGCTTCACAGGAAGTGATTGGGAGCATCGCTGGCTGGATCGCACTATCATTACAACATTTTTATCGAATTGGCGATCGCGTACAGTTGGGGGGTATTAAAGGGGATGTCATTGAAATCTCTGTCCTGCGCACAACGATAATGGAAATTGGCGAATGGGTGGATGGGGATCTTTACAATGGCAGAATTGTGCGGGTTGCCAACAGCTTTGTATTCAAGGAACCGGTGTTCAATTATTCAGCCGATTTTCCATTCCTCTGGGATGAGATAATAATACCAATCAAATACGGCAGCGATTACACAGCAGCCCGGTCTATCATTGAAAATACCATCTACGATGTCACTGGCAGCTATATCCCTGAAGCAGAAAAACACTGGGATAGAATGCTTCATAAATACAATATTGAAAAAGCATCTGTGGAACCCAAAACCACACTCGTTGCAAATGACAATTGGATGGAATTCACTGGCCGATATGTGGTAAATTTCAAACAGCGGCGCGGCACCAAAGACGCAATCTTCAGCAAAATTGTTGACCAGATAGAAAACAGCGACGGGAAGGTTTCTCTGGCATCAGCCACCTTCCACCTTGTGGATGCGCCAGAATTCAAAATTCAAATTGATGACAAACACAGGGGAATTACCCAAGAATAAGGTCTGGAAATAATGATACCCTTTAATACCCCTTCTCAAATTTTTCAACAAACTGTTTTTACGCAGACATTGTTCAATATTGCGATCATTTTCGCGATCGCCTGGATCATCCGCTGGCTGTCAAACCTGATATCAAAGTTCGTTCTCGGAATCTATCAGCTTTCGCCACGCCACGGGCATCTCTCGAATGAACGAAAAAACACCCTGCGAGGATTATTTGCCAGCATCATCCGCTTCACAGCTGTTGCAGCCGCAGTGGTTGCCAGTACAGCCTTGTTCGTTCAGGCCGAGACCCTGATCTGGGTAGTCGGGCTGTTCAGCGCCGCTTTTGGATTTGGCGCGCGACCGATCATCTCGGACATCATCGCCGGGTTGGCTTTCATGTCTGAAGATAATTTCTCCGTGGGGGATAAAGTGGAAGCATTCGCAACAATGGGATCGGGCGGCATCCAGGGCGTAGTGGAATCTGTCCACCTGCGCACCACTTTCCTGCGCTCTACTACTGGCGAATTATACCTGATCCCGAACAGCGAAATGCGCATCGTACGCAATTTCAGCCGCGGCCGTTTCTCCACCGTCAAGATCACCCTCTCCGTGGCCGCAACCGATCTGAGCAATGCCATCGCCCTGCTGGAAAACTTGCGCAAGGATGCCGTTCTGGAGTTGCCCAACCTGTTGGAGCCGTGGCAGATCATCAGTGATACAGGAAAAATGGGCGAGCAAACGGAGTTGACGCTGATCGCCAAGGCCCGTTTTGGCAAGGCTGCCGAGATGCGTCCACGCTTGCTGGCTTTGGTACAGCGGGAAATGGAAAAAGAAACGATTATATTGGTAAGCTAACCTATCAGCCCGATCAACAACGCAGGGTGTTTAAAAACATACTCCTCCCCGATTTGGAGAATAAACGGGGAGGAGTATTTATTGACTGCAAAACTGCCAATACCTAATTTGTCACTACATCAGGCCATACCGTTTGAGGGCTGTATTCAAAATCATATTGACCAGCTCTGTATGCTCCACACCCTCCGCTGCCGCTTCAATCACAATATCCGAAATACCAGGAGAAAGCCCCGGCAAAGGATTGATCTCAAGAATATAGGGCTTGTTGTCATCATTGGCATCCAGACGGAAATCAACCCGGGCCACATCCAGAGCGCCGGTCACACGGAACACCGCAGCGGCTAGCCAATTCAACTCATCAACCATTTCATCGTCCAGCGGCGCCGGGCAAAGGTAATTCAACTTATCCGCCAGGGCCACTTTCAACCGATTGCTGTATACCCCGTCACTGATCAAATAGGGGTTGAGGTCCACTTCCATCGGCGGGAAGAAACGCAACCCGGACTGAATGCGCGGCGCCGTCTCATTCGCCGGCAAGCGATGGGCAACCGGTCCAATCAGGTTTCCCACAACACCAACCGTAACCTCACGGCCTTCAACAAAAGTCTCCACCAATGCCGGCTGTTTATACCGTTCAAGGATATAGCCAACCTGTTCGCGAAGCTCTGCCTCATCATGTACTACAGATTTTGCACTGACCCCCATGCCTGTGCCTTCCCGGCTGGGTTTCACGAACAACGGAAATTCCAGATCATCCTGCAGTTTCTCGGTGACGCGCTCAAACACCTGAAAAGCCGGTGTGGGCAGATCATGCCAGTGAAAGATGCGCTTTGTCATCGGTTTATCCAGCGCCAAAGCCAGGGTCAAAACTCTTGAACCAGTATAGGGAATCCGGAGCATTTCCAGGATGGCAGGCACCTGTGCCTCACGGGCATCTCCAAAATGGCCTTCACTGATATTGAAGCAAATATCCGGATTGAATTTACGCACCGTATCATAGAGATTGATATCTGCTTCCAGAAATTCACACTCATGTCCGCCATCTCGAATAGCAGCCAACAAGTGCATCAACAGTTTTTTCCGAATCAAGATCATCCCACTGATCATCGGTCATTCCCTCCCACTTCGGAGCGTTGACCTTCAAATTCGCCAGCAAAGCAACACGAAACTTTTTCATCGGGTTAGGTTTTCCTTTAGTTTTCAAACCTGAGTATTTCACAAGAAAGGTCTAACGCCTTCCTTATTGGAAAAAATTTTCAAAGCAGCATGATTCTAGGGTGACCCTGTTCAATTATGATGGTGAAGCCATGCCAAATAGCCGAAAATCCCTTCCATCTTGTTTCAATTGTACAACAACAGATGCCAACATACCAACTTCTCCCTTTTATCCGCCAACAAAAAAAGCACCCCGGAGGGCGCTTTTTCATTTTTACATTTTGTAGATGCAGGGAAACAATTACACTGGATGATTGGCAAAATACTGGTCAAGTTCCCGGACCAAAGATTTCTTCTGATCTGCTTCAAGGAAAGTAGCCTCAAAACTGTTACGTGCCAATTGGTACAAATCATCCCGGGTCAGGTTCAAAGCCTCCTGAATAGCAATATAGTTCTCATTCACATAACCGCCGAAATATGCCGGGTCGTCGGAATTGACCATCACACACAATCCCCTGTCCAGCAGCTTTTTAATGCTGTGATCTTCCATGCGGTCAAAGACACACAATTTGGTATTGGAAAGCGGACACACCGTCAGCGGTATCCGCGTTTTCGCCAGGCGGTCAAGCAGAGCTTCATCCTCAATGCTGCGAACACCGTGGTCAATCCGCAAAACACCCAGGTCATCCAGCGCTCCCCAGATATACGCCGGCGGACCTTCTTCACCAGCATGGGCCACAGGCAGGAAACCCAATTCGCGTGCTTTCTGATATACCCGCAGGAATTTCTCTGGCGGGAAACCCACTTCAGACGAGTCCAATCCAACCGCTGTGATCCATTCCTTGAACTTGACGCCCTCTTCCAACGTTTTGAAAGCCGCTTCCTCACTCAGATGGCGCAGGAAAGACATGATCAATTTTGATGTGATCCCGTACTCTTTCTCAGCATCTTCCAGAGCGCGGTGGATCCCTGTGATCACCGTTTCGAAAGGGACGCCACGGTCGGTATGCGTTTGGGGATCAAACATGATCTCGGCATGGCGCACATTTTGCTCATGCGCTTTGGTCAGGTATGCCCAGGTCATATCATAAAAATCCTGCTCATGCAGCAGCACGTTCGTACCCAGATAATAAATATCCAGAAAATCCTGAAGATTGCTAAACTGGTACGCAGCCCGAACTTCTTCAACACTTTTAAACGAAAGGGTAACATTATTGCGTTGCGCCAATGCAAACATCAACTCTGGTTCAAGGCTGCCTTCAATATGCAAGTGCAGCTCTGCTTTTGGCATTTTTTCAATAAAATCACGCATTCTGCTGTCTCCTCAAATGCTGTGCGAAATACTATTGATAATCGTCATTCTATTATAGAGTATTTTTTCTATTTGTGTTAATGTTTTTTTGACAAATTCCTGCTAAGATTAATCTGATGGTCAGCCGTTCAAAAATTTGCTCCTTGACCAGGCACTCTCAACAGGACTATAATCTTAGTTTAGAGATTTGATTGAAAGGTGAATGAGATCCTATGCCTATTTATACTTACCGGTGCGAAAACTGCGGTGTCCAGTTTGATCACACCCAGAAATTTACCGATGACCCGTTAAAACGCTGCCCTGAATGTGAAAAAGAAGCCCTGCGCAAGGTCTATACCCCCGTAGGTGTGGTCTTCAAGGGTTCCGGATTTTATGCCACTGACCATCGTTCGCCATCGGGTATGAAATTCGCCAGCTCGGGCGCTGAAGACAAACCACCCAGCAGCGAAAGCAACACAGAATCAAAAACTAATGAGAAACCAGCCGCTGAACCTGCCAAAAGCACCAAAAAAGCGGACTGATTTCGATAAATAGAATTGCCAACGACCTGGTAAACCCGGGTCGTTTTTATTTACCCAGGCAAAAATCACTGAATACCACCCCCACCCGTACGGTTGTCTAGTCAACACACCCCCATATATGCCGTATAAATACTGAAAAATTACCATACCATAACACACATCAGTACATTTATCACGGGCACACGAATTGATATACGCATTTAATTCGTGTATAATTAACGCATGATGTACAAAACCCTTCCATACAAAATTGCAATCGTACTCATCCTCCTGCTGGCCTTGCCCAGTGCGGCTGTCAGCGCACAGGAAGGGGATGGAGGATACATCAAAGGTCACAATATTACTGGCCCATTCTGGACATTTTACAACAGTGTCTCCGACCCGCTGCGCATCTTCGGTTATCCCATCACTGAAGCTTTCACTGATCAATATGGTAATGAAATGCAATACTTCCAGCGCGCAAGGCTGGACATGGAAAACGGCGAAGTTGTCGTTGCCGACCTGGGCAACCTGCTCTACGATGTGGATGCGCCGGTCAACGATATTGAAACCAACAGCACCTTCTGTGAAGATTTTGGCACAGAATACAATGTCTGCTATGAATTTCTGCTGTTCTATGAGCAAAACGATGGGGAAAAATATTTCGGGAAGCCGATTTCCGGCCTTTTCCAGAATCAGTGACAACACCCCCAGTATGCAATATTTTGAAAATGTACTCATGGAGTATCAACCCAATGCAGCTGCAGGCGAGAAAATTTCGCTGAGTTATCTCGGGAAAATGCATTTCGACAGCATATACGATAATCCGGAAATGCTTCATCCGGTAGATGATATTACCAATGCCCCGGCCACACTGGTGGATCTGCAGGCCCATGCTTTTGTCAAAAATGTTCTCGCGCAGCCCGGCACAGATCAAACCATTTACGTCATCGTGCAGGATGACCAATTCCAGCCCATTGAAAACGCTACCATTTATGTCACCCTGCGCTACCCGGACGGCACCGAATCCATCAAAACCCAGCTTCCAAATCAAACTGATGCAAACGGCATCAGCACGCAGCCCTTCAAAGTACCTGCGTATGGGGTAGATGAAATCATCCAGATGGACGTTACCGCAATATATAACGGCAGTGAGACTGCCACGACCACCTGGTTCCGCATCTGGTGGTAAGCAAATAAGATCAAAGCTATCAACTGCCCCTCGCGGGCAGTTTTTTGTTTAAGGGATGCTTACGGAATAATCGATCAGGGATTAAGACATTTTCTCATGATTGGTTTTTTTTTGCAAAACACCGTCCCCCTACCCCTGCAACAGCCGTTCATAGAATACTGCGATCAGTGAACGCACCAGATTTAACTCAGCCCGCTCCTGAATGATAGCGCGGTTGGCTTCGGCGGCCTGCTCGCGCAGGGTTGGGTTTTCCAGCGCCAGCACCAGGGCCTCGGCCAGCGCCTGGGCTTTGTCCGGCTCGACCAGCAGACCATTTACGCCGGGTACGATCCACTCACGCAGGGACTCAATGTCCCCGGCAATGGGAAAACAGCCAACCGCCATGGCCTCCAGCAAGGAATTTGGCGTGCCATCATGGGCGCTGATCGACACCGACACCGCAGCGCGCTGGAAGATTGCCCACAGCTGCTCCTGAGCCAGATAGGGTAACAGGTGTACGTGCCCGCTGATATGAAGGCGATCCACCCAGGCTTGGGCTTCCTGCTGGCCCTGCATAGCTGCGCACAGGAAATGCGCATCCGGTACCCGTTCCAGCACCATCGGGATGGATTCAAAGAAGATATCATTGCGCACACTGCCCGGGCGGAAACCACGCGGATTGATCACCAGTGGCGTATTCTCAGAAAACCGGGGCAGATCTGGCAAAACAGGCATTGCCTGCGCTGCGCCGGTTTCGACCAGGTCAATGCCCCCGCTGCCAGGCACGGTCAGCACCGGTTTGTCTGCATCAAAACCCCAGGCACGCGCCAAACGAATGTCTCGCTGTGCGTCTGCGGCCAGGCCATTAGCCCGCTGCAAGGTACGCGTGGTGAAACGCCGCATGGCTGCCGAACCTTTCCCGTGCAGGGTCAGGTCATTGCCCCAAATGGAGACTGCCAGGGGAATTTCCGGCGGCGCATAGGAAGCCAACATGCCTTCAAAAGGAATCCGCAGGGCGTGGATCAGATCAGGCTGCACACGCTGCGCCACACGGCGGAAACGCGGGCCATAGAAACGAAGCGTCAACGGGCCTAAAGCATAACGCACTCGCTGGAAGACATTGCGGAAACGCGCCACCAGCTTCCGCGATCGGGACGGCTGAGCGGGCTTTGCGTCCGTTTCAGCAGTCTTGTTCCCCCGCCCAGCCTGACTGCCAGACAGGCCGGAAAAGGCCACCGGCAGCACGACCATCTCGGCTACCCCATCCAGTGGCTGACAGGGAAAGGTGCTTACCAGGATAACTTCATGCTGCATGGCGAACAGTCCGCCCACCCAACGCCGGGTGATGGGACTGCGTCCATCTGCTACAAGCAGAATCTTCATCGCGCCTCCTACCAGATCGCAGCCACGGCCCGTTCAAACACAGCAGCCATTGCTTCCAGGTTGATCTCTTCACTGACGATGCGGAAGGATTCCTTCCCCATCTCCCGCAGGCGGGCAGGTTCAGCCAATGCGCCTTGTATGGCTGTGCGCAGCGCTTCCTCGTCGCCGGCGGGAATGACCCAGCCATTCTCAGGCCGCACCAGATTGGACTGCGTGCCATCCGCTTCAGCAACGATCACCGGCAAGGCATAGGACATCGCTTCCTGCACGGCCAGGCCGCCCGTGCCGGGCAGCACAAACAGGTCAGCCCGTGAGAAGAGCGGGGCGAGGTCAGAGCCATGCACTGCGCCGTAGAAGCGCGCCCGGGGATACGCAGCCCTCGCCAGGGCTTCCAGCGTTGCGCGCTCCGGGCCATCGCCCACAATCCACAAATCCGGCTGCTCGCCTTCCGGCAAGGCGGCACAGGTGCGCAGCAAAGCGTCTATCCGCTTGCGGGCCTGCAAGCGACCAACAAAAAGGATCAATGGACGGCCCTCTACAAATTCCGCTGGCCGTTCCGGCGCGGCATGCGCCGGCCGTGGAGTGACCGCATTGGGCGCAACAAAGATGCGCTTGTCAGAAAATCCCAGCCGGGCATATTGCTCCGCCCCCTGCTGACTGTAGGCGATCAAGGCATCAAAATCCAGGCGGTGATCGTTGAGGGCAAAATCACGTACCTTTTGCTTCCATGTTCCTGCAGTCGGAGCACCCAACCCCCAACCAATCACCGGGCGCTTTCTGGCATGCATCCAGCGCATGGCAGCCAGGTTGCGGATCTCGCGTGGATTGGTGGCAGTCACCAGCACATCCGGCTGCCAGCTTTCCAGCCAGTTCGAGAATGTTCTGCTGCACGCACACATACAAACGACCGCGCAAGATGTGGCGGTTCTCGGCGGGATAGTATTCAGCGATCTCTGGCTGCTTCCCGCAGTCGATCATCTCTTCCGCGACGGGGTTGACCGGCAAAGACAGACACCCCCTGCGGGAAGACCTGCGCCAGCGAATCAAAAAAAGGCACGCGATAAGAAGGCAATACGCGCTGCTGCACACCCAGGCGGGGCGCCGCTGTCCTCATGTGATCACCTTGACCTGTGAACCGCGCAGGGTTTTCTCCACTTCAATGCGGGCGGGGAAGGCATCCTTGAGCTGCTCAAGATGGGTAATGACCAGAATACGGGCAAAATCCGCGCGCACCAGGTTGATCACCTCGATCAGGCGCTGACGGCCTTCGGCATCCTGGCTGCCAAAGCCTTCGTCAATCACCAGCATTTGCAGGCGGCCGCCCGCGCGCTGTGAAAGCACCCGCGACAGCGCCAGACGGATGGCGAAATTAATGCGGAACGCCTCGCCGCCCGAGAAAAGCTCATACTCCCGCGCGCCGGCCGCATCGCTGATCAGAATGTCCAGGGTTTCTTTTTTGTCCGTGCGATTTTTATCCTTGTAGTCACGTCTGAGTGATGAAGCGCACCGACATCTGCCCGTCCGTCAGGCGATCCAGAATATCATTGGCCTGGCTCTCAATTTCCGGCAGGGCCTGCTCGATCAGCAAGGCGGGCACGCCGTCCTTGCCAAAGGCGCGCTCGAGGGTTTTTAGGTCCCCCACCTGGCGGGCAATCGCCTCGCGGTTTTCGGTTTGTTCAGCCTGCCGGTCTTTTTGCTCCTTGATCACATCAACCTTCTGCCTGCCCCGCCAATCTGCATCCGCAGGATATTCTCGCGCTCCCGCATATCCCGCAGGTCGCGCTCCGCGCGGGCGATATCAGGCACAGATTCGGCCGCTTTCTCCACAGCCGTTTCAGCCTTGCTGAAATCCATTTTCGGCGGCTGATCCACTTCTTTCTGGCTTTCATACACCTGTTTTTCAAACGCTCCATCTCACGCGCCAATGTATCGAGCGCGGTGCGGGCATTTGCCAACTGGTGGAAAGCAGCCTCGCTGTCCTTGTTCTCAGCTTCAGTCCGGCGGACGGCATCATGTGCCGCAGAATCATAGCCCAGTTCTTTCAGCGAAGCGTCAATTTCTGCCAGCGCAGCACGTGCTTCGGGGGCAAAAGCATCCGCCTCAAGGATGGCGTTGATCTCCTCCAGACGCGCAATTGCCGTTTTCCTGCCAATCCGTCTGCCGGGTTTGGACATCTTTCATGCGGTCTTCCATCTGGTCAAGTTGGCGCTGGTGCTGGCGGAGTTTCGTCTCGACAGATTGCAGGCCAGCCAACGCCGCACGGATATCCTTCACCCGCTGCTCCACTTCCTTGACGCGCGCCTGGTTGGCGCGATAGCGATCTCCCTGCTGTTGCCCTTCCGATTGGAGATGCTCCAACAGCACTTCAGGGTCATCCAGGTGCTGGCCGCATAATGGACAGTCTGCATCGTCCAGCTTCTCAAGCTGATCCAGCCGCGCCTTGAGTTCAGTCATTTGATCTTTCAGGCGCTTGTTTTCTGCCATGGCTTCAGTCTGCTCATCCAGGATGCGATGCTCTTCTTCCTGAAGGGCAGTCCGCTCGGCAAGCTGATCATTGGCCTCCTGCACGGCCTGGCGCGCCTGCGCCAGTTCCTCTTCCCACTGCGGCAAGGACCGGCTAGCGCGGCGACCTCGTCGGCTTTTTCCTGCAAGGCCTGCTGCTCCTGCACAAGAGCCGACCGCTGACGCTCGATTTCCATCAACGGCTCTGCGCGTTTGGCTTCATACTGATGAAAATCAACGGCAGATCTTTTCCCATTCCGCCAGAGATTCGCGCGCCGCCTGCCACTGCTGGTAAGCCGCAGTGATCTCATCTGCCCGCTGGAGCTGGTCGCGCATGTGCGCCGATTCAGCTTCCCGTTCTCTCGCAGGGCAGCAGCTGTTCTGCTCCAGCCGCTGACGGGCAGCAGCAAGCTGGTCGCCCAACACATTCAGGAACTGCTGCTGTTCTGTCCAGCGCAGTCTTCAAACGGCGCTGGTCTTCCAATGCCGATTCCTGTAATTTGCGGGTCTCTTCCAACTGGGAAAGCTCATCCTGCAATTGCTTGAGATGCGCGCGGCGTTCAGGTTCTGTCTGGATTTCTGCATGGATCTCTTCCAGCAAGCCTTCAATCACCGCCAGGTCTTTTTCATGCGTCTCGGCGGCGCAGGGCCGCCCGATCACGATACGCATCCCACACCTCAAGGCCGAGAATACTGGTCAGAATACGCTTGCGATCACCGGGCCGCTGCTGGGCAAACTGGTCGGCGCGCCCCTGCAAGAAGAAGGAGGCATTGGTGAAGGTCTCATAATCCATCTTCAGGATTTTCTGAATGCTTTCTTCCGTCAGGCGCAGGTATGCTCCGTGAGCGGCAGCCATTTCCCGGCTTCATTCTGGATGAAAAATTCCAGCACTTTCGTTTTATCGCGCGGGTTGCTGCGCTGCACACGGTACATATCCCCTTCATACGCAAAATCGAAAATGACCTCAGCAGCGTCCGCATAGCGGTTGATCACCGAATCATCGCGGCGGCGCGCCTGACCGAACAACGCCCAGGTGATCGCATCCAGCAGGGAAGACTTGCCCGCCCCATTCGCGATCCGCTGATGCAGGCCACATCCAGGCCGGTAAAGTCCAGCTCAACCGGGTCAAGATAAGAGAGAAAGCCCTTCAATTGCAATCGTACCGGGATCATGAATGCCGTCCGTTGTCCGGGCTGTGTTTCGTCTGACTCATCTTCCGCCTGCAAAGGCGTGACCAGCACCTTATCAATCCGGCGTCCGTCCATATCGACCACCTCAAAACGCCAGTTGCTCCATTCCAGCATCTGGCCGGTAATCGGGATGGTATCGAACTGACTCATAATAAATCCGCCCAGCGTCTGGTACCCCACCCGCTCTTCATCCGGCAGGGAGTCAATCTCGAGCAGCGGTTTTAATTCATCTACACGCATTAATCCGTCCATCAGCCACGAACCGTCCGCCCGCATGACAGACGCCCGGTCATATTGCTCTCCGGCAGCAGGAATATCTCCGACAATCGATTTGAGCACATCCGCCTGGGTGACCATCCCCAGCATGCCGCCATATTCATCAATCACCAGCGCCACAGACAGCCCGGTTTCCTTGAACTTTTCCAGCACCTTCATCGCCGGCATACTCTCCGGCACAAATACTGCCGGCCGCAGCATCGGCTCCAAATCAATCTGCTGATCGTGAAGCGTATTCTGCAGCAGGTCTTTGGTCAGCAGAACGCCGATCACATTATCCAGACCGCCCTTGGCCACCGGGAAGCGTGTGTAGCGGCTCTCCATGATCTTCTGCAAACTCTCGGAAAATTCCTCTTCCAGATCCAGCCAGGTGATCTCGGTATGCGGCGTCATGATCGCATCCACGCGCCGGTCACCAAAGCGGAAGACGCTTTCCATAATGTTCTGCTCTTCCTGCTCGAAGATGCCAAATTCAGTGCCTTGCTGCAAGCAAGACACGGATTTCCTCTTCTGTGACGGGCGGTTCATTGGATTCCTTGACGCCCAAAATGAGCAGCCCCAATTCGGTTGATGCACTCAACAGGCGGATGACGGTGAGGTCAACCAGGATACTGCTCGAAAAAAGCGCGCATAGGTAATGGAGATCTTCTCCGGGATTACCCAAAGCCAGCCGCTTGGGGATCAATTCGCCAATCACCAGCGAAAAATAGGTGATCGTTAGCGTTACCAGTAACAGGGATATCGCCTGTGCGGCAACATCATCCAGAAACGGCAGCCGCGCCAGCAAGGGCGCAAGATCATCGGAAAGGGTTACCCCACCGACTGCGCCGGAGAACACCCCTACCAGCGTGATGCCCACCTGCACAGTTGAGAGCAGGCGGTTAGGCGTTTCCGCCAATTCCACAGCGGCGTCAATTGCTTTCTGGTCTGCGCCTTGGCGTTGTTTCAGCCGCACTTTACTGGACGAGACCATTGCCATCTCATACATGGCAAACAACCCATTGGCAAGCAGCAATCCTAAAACCAGAAGAATATTTAGTAAAACATCCATGATGATCTTCTCACTCACTCTTCTTCAAACAAAACGGCCTGGGGGGTGTGCGCATTGTCCTGCGCTCGTCTTCCCCGGGTGTTTCAGTTTTCCTGGCCGGCAATTCGTGACCTTCTCATATCCTGCACATCGTGCACTTCGTGCATGATCTCCATCGCAAGCAGATTGAGCTGCTCAGCATTCTCAATATCCAGCGTTTTCCAGTACGTTTCCAGTAATTGGGTATGGTCCATGCTGCTGGCAAGCTGGCCTTCCGGCAGGCGCAAGCGGGCTTCCATCTGCGGACGGCGCAGGAAATGAAATTCAAACGCCGGTTCGGCATGCCGCCGCACCGCGCTCTCATCGATGTCCGTCTCCCAATCCCGCGGATAGGTCACCGTCAGCCGCACAACCGCATCGCGCAAATCATCCTGTGCGGGCAGGGCGTCAATCAACTGCTGGTTGACATCCTCCAGCGAGGTTAGGGTAACTGTCCGGTCAATGAACTGCCGTCCGTGCAGCTTGTGCCATGTCCACCTTCGTCTTGCCTTTTGAGACCTCCGCGATGACAAAAAATTTGTCATCCGCCGCCTCGCCAAAATCAACCCGTTCAATCGAACCGGGATAGATCACCGGCGGGTGGGCATCCTCGTTCAGATTCTGTGCCTTGTGAATATGCCCCAGAGCCACGTAATCAAATTTGGGGTTACGCACCAGGTTGCCGGGCAGGACCAGGTCATTGCCCAGCATCACACTGCGTTCTCCGCCGTATTTGGCCCCCTGCACCGAGGCATGCGCCGTGAACACCGTTGGCAGATCCGGGTCAATCTCCTCCAGCCAGTTGTCCAGCATCTGCCCAATGCGCACTTCCATCTCGGCATACACTTCCGCCGGGTCGGTTGCGCTGATCTCCAGATTGGCCATCAGGCCGGAGCGGGACAGCCACGGCAGAGCAATCACTTGCAGCGGCAAGTCTTCCAGCTCGGCAGGCGTCAATAAAGCCGGTTTGCTGAGCACGCGCACATGCGGCACCGGCAGGGTTTCATACTCCTGCAAGGCATGGGCGCGTCCCAAAGCCGGGGAGAGGTCATGGTTGCCCACCAGCAGCAGGGTCGGGATACCGGCATCCGACAGCCGCCGGATGCGTTTGCCCCATTCCCGCTGGAAGGTGGGCACCGGCGTGCGGTCCTTGTAAGCATCCCCGGCAAACAGCACCATGTCCACTTTTTCGGCAATGGCCGTGTCCACGATCGTGTCAAGGGCCTTTAAGAAATCCAGCACGCGCAGCGGCAAGCCGGACTCGGCCTCGCGCCGTCCGTGGGCCGCCACATCAATGTGGGTATCTGCAAAATGTAAGATCTTTACCATATTCGGTTTAGTTTCCCATCTGGCTCAAAGCCTGCTGGCTGAGCGAATAACCGGGATGACATGCCAGGCTTTTTTCAAGGTCTGCTCTGGCAGCGTCCTGATCACCCAGCGCACGGTACGCCATGCCCCGCCAGTAATAGCTCTCTTCCATACAAGGCTCGCGGGCCGTATCCAGGGTGGCCGTAGCCAGGTCAATCACATGCTGGTATTGCCCCATGCTGTAATACGCCTGATACGCTTCATCGCGGTACCACAAGATGCGGAAAGGCCGCCGTTCGGCGGGCAGCGCCGGCGTAAAGCTGAAAGGCTGTATCAAAAGCCCCGGCCGCCCCGCGCGAATCACCGCTCAACTGCATGCTGCTGCCGAGGTTATACCAGGCAAAGAACTGATCCAGCTCCGCCGTGGTCGAAATCTCGTCATATGCCGCCCGGGCAGCCATCTGCACGCTGGCAGGCACATCCTGCCAGGCGCCCAGCACCGCTTTCAAACGCGCTTCCTCGGCAGGCGAATACACGACCAAAAAGACATTGTTAAAGCCGCGCCATTCATCCTCAATCAAGTCATAAGCAATCGGATAATCCGCGGAGAAATAGGCATCCTGGACAATAAATGTCTGCTGCCCATCATTATAACCCGTAATCAAATTATAATGCCCCATCCAGCTCAGGCGGCCGGTTGGCTGTCTCATGGATGAAGGTGCCTTTCTCAATCACTACCGGGAAACCCAGAGGCAATCAGAGACTTGAGCAGAGTTCAGATCACCGCCATAGCGATACAGCGCTTTCAGATGCGTCTGTTTATTGACATAATCTGCCAATTCGGCCATCATCACATTCTTGTCGGTGTCCACCGGCTTGACCGCCGTACCCAATGTCCGTGCGGTCGCCGACCCAGCCCTCATAGGACAACGCCATCGCCAGCGTGGCCGGGGCGCAGTAATTCCACAACCCGTGCTGAGAGATATACGGCACGCCGGAAATTGCCGCCGAAGCCGGCGGCGGCGTGACCGAAACCTGCGGGCCAGGCGTGGCAGCACCAGACGCATCCTAAGTCGGCTGGATGAAAAATGTCGGCGTGGGCGCAGAGCCGCCAAACAGTTCGGCCTGCTTGGTGGCATGCGCCGCCGCAGTCGCCTCAATTGGCAGGAAAACCACATCCTCCGGCGGGGAGACGATGTAATAGATGCGTGTGCGCCATGTTTCCAGACGCGAGGCAATCCGCTCACGAATGGGACGAATGCTGAGCGACAATACACACAGCATCACGCCCCAATGATAATGATCAAAATGATTCGGTTACGTTTTTCCATCCTGCTGGAATTATATCAGGAAGGGCGCTTCAGTGCAAAATGTGCATTAGGAAGCCAGTTGATTAGGCATGTATCGTCACATCAGTCAATCAGTCTGAATCCGTAATCAGGAAAAAACGTTGGCGTGAAGAACCGCGACGTGATTTCCTGATCAACTGGTTGCCTCGATAAACCGATTACTGTCCAGTATGGACTTCCTTGCACATTGTACATAACGCATTCCCTGTTATAATCTGCCCCATGAAATATCACGTATGGACCGAAGGTTGTCAAATGAATGTCGCCGATTCGCGCCGGGCAGCGTCTGCCCTGGAGCGCTTCGGATATGAACACGCGCCGCGCGCCGATGACGCCGACGTGATCGTTCTCAATACCTGTATGGTGCGCCAGAGCGCCGAAGACCGCGCCTACGGCCGGTTGAACGGCCTGCGCCCGCTTGCCAAAAATAACCCCAATTTAGTGGTAGCCGTAATGGGCTGTATGATCGGCGTCAAAGGCAACGACGCCCTCATAGAGCGCTTCCCCTTCATTAAAATCGTCTCCGCCCCTTCAGACATCCGCCCGCTGGTGGAATACCTGGCCGAGCAGACCGACCGCCAGGAAGAAGAAGCCCGCACAGACGAACGCTTTGCCTGGATGGACGGCGAACTGGCCCTGCCGGCCCGCGAGCAAAACCAGCTTGTCTCCGGCTTCATCACCGTCATGGACGGCTGCTCGCACGCCTGCGCCTACTGCATCATCCCCTCCAAACGCGGCGGCGAGAAATCCCGCCCGCCGGAGCACATCCTCTCCGAAGCGCGATTAATGGTGGAACAGGGCGTCAAAGAGATCATCTTCCTCGGGCAGATCGTCGACCGCTACGGGCGCGATAACCCCGACTACCCCACCCTGGCCGGGCTGCTGCGCCAGGTGCACGAGATCGAAGGGCTGGAACGCATCCGCTTCCTCACCTCGCATCCCAACAACATGACCGACGAACTGCTGGACGCCGTGGCCGAACTGCCCAAGCTGATGCCGCACATCGAAGTCCCCAACCAGGCCGGCGATGATGAAGTGCTGGAGAACATGCGCCGCGGCTACACCGCCGAAGACTACCGCCAGCTCATCCAGCGCATCCGCGAGCGCATCCCGGGCGTATCCATCGCCACCGACATCATCGTCGGCTTCCCCGGCGAGACCGAAGAGCAGTTCCAGCGCACCTATGACCTGCTGGCTGAACTCCGGCTGGACGTGGCCCACCTGGCGCGCTACTCCCCGCGCACCGGCACCCTCTCGGAGCGCAAAATGCCCGACGACGTGCCGGACGAAGAGAAATGGCGCCGCTTCCGCCTGCTGGAAGAACTGCAGGAAGGCATCGCCACCGAGATCAACGCCCGCTACATGGACCAGACCGTGGACGTGCTCTTTGAAGAAAAGAAAAAAGGCCGCTGGCGCGGCCGCACCCCCACCTACAAACTCGTCTTCGTCGAATCCGACGACGACCTGCGCGGCAAAGTCTTGCCCGTCAAGATCACCTGGGCCGGGCCCTGGTCCATGCGGGGAGATTTGGCATAGGCTATGGCTAAAGTTGCTCTCGACCAAGCCTATGAAATGGAAATCCATGTCCAGCCAGAGGACATTGACGAACTGGGGCACGTCAACAACGTCGTCTATTTGAAATGGGTACAGGACGTGTCCACAGCACATTGGAATGCCGCATCCCCCAATGGGCACGAACCTTCATCCATCGTCTGGGTCGTCATCCAGCATGAGATCCGCTACAAGCAGCCCACCTACCTGGAGGATGTTATCATCGCCCGCACCTGGATTGGCAAAGCCAAACGCCGCTTCATGGAGCGCAACACCGAACTGCTGCGAAAATCCGACGGCACCCTGCTGGCAAAAGCCGTCACCCTGTGGACACCGGTGGATATGGAAACAGGCAAATCGGTAGAAATCAAAGCGGATGTATTGGAGATGTTTGCGAAGTAGAAGATCATTCCCCCGATTATCCTTTATACCTCTGGTTTGAGGCGTACCGGGGAAGAAGCACCGCTCAGGGTTGATCCTGAGCGGTGCTTCTTCCTTTATCCGATTAATAAACGCTATTTTTACAGAGCGATGCCAAACTCATTCACGAAATCACTGCTGTTGCGCGCTGTTTCACCAGTGCTACACCCAACTGATCTGTGGGGCTTTTCTCTCGATCATGTTCTTGAACTTTGGAATTGGATAGCCAAGCGCCAAAGCTGCATACAGTTCATTTCCAGGTGGAATGCCGATCAAACCTGGCATGCGCCGGTTCCATGCCCGCGCCATAGGAGCGCGGCACGGAGCGAGCACCCATCCAGTGTAGAAGTTCCCAACACCCAGGGAATGGGCGACGAGGGAGGCATTCTGCAGGGCCAGTTGAGCATTCACATCCCCGTAGCCATCCGTGCTCTTGCCATGAAAAACCAGCAGCGCTGGCGCGCCGTTGAGGATCGGATCGGCGCCGGATTCAAACATCTCTATCATTTTCTTGAATCCGGGGATCTCGTGCAGCCCACTCTCAGCTTTTTCCCGGTTTGCCAGCATCGCGATGGTTCTGAATAGTGGGTTGGCAAAGCGCCTGATCTCGAACTTCAGATATTCAATGACCAGCGCCGAAACCTGGTTCAGCACATCCCTGTCCTGAACAACGAGGTACTCCGTGCTTTGCGAGTTGTGTCCGCTGGGTGCAAAACGCGCCCCGTCGAATGATCTGCTCAATGGTTTCTTTCTCCAGCGGCTTGTTCGAAAAGCCCGGATGGAGCGCCGGGACTTGAGAAGACCCAGCACCTGTTCTGTTGTGGGCATGTTTTCAACCTGGATCGCCCGGATCGCAGTCGATGGAAATTCAGCGTGGCGGATCGCATTCTGAGGGCAGATGGCGACGCAATGGCCGCAGCCGATGCAGGTTTCCTCATCCACGATATCAGGTATTGTCAATTTTTCCCGTTGGACGAATATGCTCTTCGGGCACACCATCGCGCACAATCCATCCTTCTTGCATCGGTTGCTATCTATTGTGATCATATACTACTTTTCTTCCCTGTTCATCGAAGCGTTTCACGCGAAAGCTTCTCCTTCTAAACCATCTTCATTTTCATTATTGGGGACCGTTTCCCCGCTGTTTGCACATAGCTTTCGCTAGTGGGTTTTGAGATCATGCCCAAAGACCAGTGTGACTTCCGGGTATTGTTCTTTGAAAGCGATGATCTGCTCCAATACTTCCTGGCCGCCTTCAAGGTCACTGGAATAATTCCCGGCCCGATCCCGGTCTCAAATTGGTATTGAGCGTTGCAGGCATCACCCGTATAAAGAACACTGCTCCTCGATCCCGTTGATGAAATACATCACATGCCCTGCGCTGTGCCCACTGGACGAGATCGCCCAGAACGAACCATCCCCAAAGATATCCACTGCTTTCCCCAGCGGCGATAGATCAATGCCCTCGGCAAAATCAATTTCATACAAGGGATCAATCCCGGCCAAATGGTCATTTTGCATGAAGAACCTGAAATTGGCATACCGTTCATTCTTTCCCACAACATAAGGAATGTCCTTGGGTAGATCGACGATCCCGGCCGTATGGTCCATATGCAAGTGGGTTAGCCAAACGCCTTGCAGTTGAATGTTTTCTTTTTCCAGAACCGCGGCAATGTGCGTGTTGGGTTCCAGAGAGCCTTTCGCCAAATAACTTTCAACCATCATGCCTTTATTCGTGCCATACGGGTTGTGTTCATAGGATGCATCTAACCCGGCATCGATCAGATAAGCACCATGCTGTTCGTGTTGAACGACACCTACATTGACGGGAATATCGATCACTTCATCTTCAATACCCTGAGCCCGTTCGTGCTCCAGGTTCATAATGCCTGACAAGGTGGTTTGGTTCACACCGGCTGCATAGGTGCGGATGGTAATCGGTTGGGGATGCGAAAGGATCTCCTCCCAGTTGTTATACGCAGCTTCAGGTGCAGCAAAAGGTTGTTTTGAAATGATGGAAGGCTGCATAACAACAAAACCAAACACGCCAGATAACATAATCAATAGTGCTATGCCAAGTAGTACTTTTCTACTTTTGTTCATTTTCTCCTCCTGTGTGCGTTTCAGCACCAATCCAGGTCACGTTTCTGAATTCCCGCTTAATGCCGCGCCGGTAACGATACTTGGGATACCCTATGATCAGTGCGGCAACGGGGATATTCTCATCGGGGATCATGAACAACTCGCGCAAAGTTTGATTTCTATCGATCGCATTCGGCACCAGATCAATGGGGGAACACCCTAAACCCAAAGAATGTGCAGCCAAAAGACCATAGGTCATAGCAATATCGACATCCGTTTCATAGTTATCTGCCTTGCGGTGCGCATGGAAGATGATCATCGCAGGAGCATTTCGCATTATGGTATCCTTCAGCCCCTGTTTCATTTCTGGCAAGTGTGTGCCCACCATTGGAACAACGTGGTGCTCAAGCACCCGGAATTGATCAGCGCCAGAAGCAAGGCGGATAAATAATCGGCTGAAAGGGTTGCTTATCAGTTTCACCAAACGATCATAAAAATCGATCATCTCTGGCAAAGCTTTCTCGCATGGTTTCTGCATCCTGAACCACAGCCAACTCAATTTTCACTGGGGTAATGCTGGGTGGAGCAAAGGTGATCGCTTCAACGATTTTTTCTAAAACTTCTTTTTCAACAGGTTGATCTTTGTAAGCTCGGATTGCGCGGCGTGATTTGACCATTTCAACAAAGGGTAGATCAGCAGCCTTTCCTTTTGGAAGGTCGAAAAAATCGGCTTCGTAGGATAGACCAGCAACCTGGATAGACCGGGTTGGGCAAATCGCCATACAGTGTCCACATTGAAAACAGAGCTCCAACCGATCAGCACGAAGCGTGATGCCGTTTTCGCGATCCACTTCCATGATCAGATTTGGACACACCTCGCCACATAACCCACAACGCTTACAGGTTTCATTGTTGATGTTGATTAGATTTTCCATTGATAACCACCTTTCATCCTTTCAATAACTTCTTTATCTTGTGTGGCATTGTTCCGATCTTCATTTCTTACTCTTCTCGTCTGGTTCGAAAGTGCCATAAGATCATGAATTCAGAAATTTCTTCTTCTCTCCGGCCTGGGTGCCGTTGACCGATATCAATGGCAGCCCCCAATAATAGAGCCTGCGCAGCAAACCTATCAGGGCTGCCTGATCGAAGGTTCCGGTCAGGGTTGTCGTTGCCAAACCAGATGGATCAATATCCATGCAAAAAGTAAATTCCTCATTGCTGTCAATCCAAAGACCGCTCAGTTCCCCGGCGATCTCGATCTGGTAAGTGATTGGCTGATCAAGCGTAAAAATCGATCTGTCAAAATTATCAGTACGTTTTTCATTCATGCTTATATGATAGTGATGCATTGCCATGTTGTCATACCCCCAAAGGGTTATTCAAAGGGTGATTTGATAGGTATGAAAAAAGCACCAAAGTACTGGTGCTTTTAGATCGATAAAATGCTATGATTGGGTCCTTGTTGAAGGATTGTGCTAAATGGTGAAAATCACTTCTCTCCCAGCAGGCCTAACGACTTGGCCTTCCCAACAGCTTGTAGTTCTTTGTGAACCCCCAGTTTGCTGTAAATATTGCGGGCATGCGTTTTGACTGTATTCAGAGAAAGAACAAATGGTTCGCGATCTCTTGCCGCGATAAACCCTCTGCGATGAGTTGCAGGATTTCCAGCTCCCTTTCACTCAGCGGCTCGATCCATTCGGAATCGGGATACAGCAGGCTTGCTCTTAAGTCTTTTTCTGGATCATCTTCGGGGAATGCTGCCAATAATTTCTGCACATACTCCAGTGAAATCCCTCTGGCAAGGGCTTCATACAGCAGCCTGGCCATCGGCGGGCCTTCATTCACAAAGATGCGGATAAAACCTTCATGTTCTGCCATCCTCAAGGCTTCTTCTAAATACTTTAACGCGACCTCAGTAATTCCATCGCCAATATTACATATTGATATGAGGATAAAACTCTCCAGTTCAGCACGTTTGTTTCCATTTTCCTGAGCTTATGTGTAGTATTCGTTCTGCCAATGTGAAAGCTTCCTCGAATTTATTTTGGGCGATCAGCAAGCGAATTAGGGCAAAATACTCATTTTCACGATGGAATAAAAAATCACCGTCGGTCGAAATATCGTTGGATTGTGCCCATTGTTCAGCTGATTCGAGATTACCCAATGCTATTTCGAACTTTGCCTTGCTAGCCTCTGCATACTTTCTTCCCCATTCCGAGAAGTCACTAAAGATATTGATTGCTCCCTGATAAGATTCTCTCGCATCATCATGCTTTCCCAATGCCCAGTAAATATTTGCCAGGTCCAGGTAGCTAAGAGCAGTGATTTCAGGCAAATTCCAATCTTGACATAGGGAAAACCCTTTTTCAATGAACTTTTCTGCCTCAGATAATTCATCCCGCTGATGCAAAATTCTGCCTAATAGCACATAAATAAATCCACAATAAGGCATGTCAGGACGGCCGACATGCTGTTCAGTAATTTCCAACGCTTTTTCAAGAACATCCTTAGCTTGATTTAGTTTTCCCATCTGCCACAAGAGATCGCCAAGGTTCTGGCTGACTCTGGACTGCAATTCTGCCCCTCAATTGTTGAGCAATTGGCAAAATTTCATTATAGGTACTAAAGGCTTCCTGAAGCTGACCCTGATAGCGGTAAGCAACCCCTAGGTATATTCCAGTTTGGGCACGAAATAATGGCAGCATTGTCGGGCAATTCGTCCAGCGCTTTTTGTGCATACTCTATTGTCTGGGCATGCTGGCCCTTCAAGAATGTCAGATATGCCCGATTGGTATAGATCAACCCATTAATGATTTCAAGGCCGCGCTGATCATCTTCGTGACTTTGGATTTCAAGAGCATTTTCTGCATCCTGCAAGCGAGATTCGGCTATTTCAATTTGACCTGAATACAACATTACCCAGGCTTGCAGGACACAGAGATATGGACGCTCTTTGATCACTTGGTCTGGTAGAGAGGAGAGCCACCTAGACCACAGTTGAGTTCCCACCTTGCTCCATAACATCAATGCCGATAGATTCAATCAGTGTTCCGGCTCTTTCATAATCCTTCGCTGCGAGAGAATGCTTGATTGCTTCTCGATGCATCCCCTGTCGATCAAACCATTCACTTGCCTTGATATGCAGATCGGGCAGACGCATCCATTTGCGTTTGTCGCAGACGCTGTCGTAATAAATCGGCAAACAGATGATGATAGCGATACCACTGCCGCTCATTATCCAATGGGATAATAAATAGATTGGCGCGTTCCAACGCTTCCAGCGTAGCTTGCCCATTTTCTCTGCCCGGTAATCGCGTCACATAGATGATCCAGTCAGCCGATCGAGGATCGAGGTTTGCAGCAAGAACTCGCGTACTATCTTCTGGTTGGTGGGTTAGAACCTCTTCCATCAGATAATCGATCACAAAGTGGTGGCTGCCGGTGAAGGATTGAATAAAATCACTGATATCAGTCCGCCCCTGCATTGAAATGGCAGCTAATTGCAATCCTGCAACCCAACCCTCCGTCCTTTTTTCCAGTGCTGCGATATCCTGCTGTGGACAAGTTCAATCCCATTATTTGGTTCAGGAACTCGTCAGTTTCTGCGATTGAAAAACGCAAATGAATGGCGCGGAATTCGTTCATTTCCCCTTTTGCCCTCAAGCGAGCCAATGGCAGAAGAGGATCATCGCGTGTTAAGATGACCAGATGTAGTTGCGGGGGAAGATACTCGATCAAGAAGGACAGGGCTTCATTTACAGAGGGATCTTCGATTACGTGATAATCGTCAAACACAATGATCAATTTGCTTGATGAGGTAGCCCCCTCATTAATGATAGTTGTTACTAGATCCTTTACTGGTGGGGGTTGAGGCTGCTGGAGCATACCCAGTAAATTCTCAGCCAGATCATCCTGAATGCCGCCAGCCTGCTTGATCGCACTAATAAGATATGTCACAAATCGTGTGGGGTCATTGTCGTCTTTGTCCAGGGAGATCCAGGCCATCCTGGCAGCCGATTGGCTTTCTGGCGTGGAAGACAACTGCAACCGCTGCGCCCAATCGGCCATCAGCGTAGTTTTCCCAAAACCAGCTGGCGCGGAGATCAGGGTCAGTTTTCGCTGCAAACCTTGATCAAGTTGTTCCAACAGGCGTGGGCGATTAACCAGATCTGAGCGGGGATTTGGGATGAAAAGCTTGGTGACCAAAATTTGAGACGACATAGATAAATTATATCCTAAATGTATTGATAAAAAAATATTTATAACGCACTCTTCGTTGTATTTGGCTTGAACAATACTCCCTCTGAATACCCCTTTCGGGTGATGTGATTATGGGAAAGGAAGTGTATGCTATGAGAGAAAAAACAGGGATGAATAAGAGTTCTCTAAAGAAATGGATCATTAGCAAGCATCGAAAAAATGGGCGAACCTGCAAAATTCGGCATAGATATGTCAACTGATCCCGAAGAAGCAGTTGCATCGTTCCTGAAAGACTGTGGTTTGAGAATGACGGAATACATCCAATTCGGTGAAAAGCTGGGTATAGAGCCATTCTCTTGTATCGTTGAGGCCGAGAGAAAGTATTCTTGAGTAATATCTGCTGCCTACGAGAATGATCTTGTCAGTGTATTGGGATTTCAGGCCGGGTTAAGGGGATCGTTTTGCCTCCAGCATACTTTTTATGTACAATAGAACTATCCCCTCCCCTGTCCCCCGCAGCCGCCTCATTATGAGCAGGAACTTTCACTTGCATCATCCAATGAGGTGCCCTATGGAAAACCTCTCCCCAAAAAAAATCCCGCAAAACCTTCTGGATCATCGCTGCCGCCATCCTGCTGCTTGGCTGCTGCTGCCTGGCCGCTGTCGGCGGAGTCGGCTATTACCTATATTCCAATGGTCAACTGGACATTCAACCAGGTCCTGTCCTTCGCCGGGATGGGCCCAAGTGAGGTTCAGGTCATCAACCTGTCAGACGGTCCGATCGATGCCAGACTTGACCGGATCGATGACGAATCCGGCGAAAGTTACAATCAGGGCACCCTCGATCTGGCCCCTTACGATATCGCTTCATTCCGCAGCCTATCAAAGATACCTATATCCTCCAGATCAACGTCCCCAATGGACTGCCTCCCAACAGCACCTGCACGCTGAAAATAAAGGGCGGGCAGGTCTACCGGGTGGTAACCGTTCCTGAGGGCACCGTGATCGCCCGGGATAACAATAAAGTCGATTCCGCCGAAGAGTTGGATATCAGCACCTCTTCTCTATGCCAGCCTTAGGAGAGAAAAGATGTCAAAAAATAAACGAAAACTCGTATTATTGATTGCTGTATTGGGGCTGTTCACAATGGCATGCAGCATGACCACGTTGAGCGTTGCCAATCAGTCGGAATTCAAGGCGCTGGTTTCCGTCACCCTGCCCGGCGCCAGCGGCGCTGACTCCCATGTATACCAACCGGGAGAAGTGTACGATTACCGCCCAGGATCCGGTGGATCTTATACCATCTCCGTCATCCCTCAGGAGGATTATGTCGCTGAGATGGATAAAATGCGCGCTCTAATTATCCGGACACTGTATGGATATGAGCAGAGTATCATGCCGAAGACCTTTGTGGAACTTACCGAGCAGCTGGCAGACATTGACCGAAAACTCAGCAGCCTGACCACACACTCCTGCCAGGGCAATTTAATGGAAGACTCCAACGTGATGGCTACCATCAATATAACAAAGGAAGGCCAGATAACGCTATAGCTGTCCAAGCATAAGTGCTAAGCCTTGAAACCGAATCCGGATGGGTTGATCGTGTTTTAGGAGCAGATCATTCATAGACTGGAAAAACGGGAACATGATCACGTTTTCCAAAGCATGGGAGGCACAAAGTGAAAAGAAGGTTCATTTTCTGGATTGTCATGCTATTCTTCCTTTTCGCCTGCAATTTCCCTGCTGGTCAACCTGATTCTCTATCCGCTGCTATACCTGCATCAACCATTACGCTGACACCAACAAAGACACCCAACCCCTCTCCCACACCATTACCCTGTTTGCCATCGGGCAACCACAATGACATCAATGATCGTCTACGCATGCCGGGCAGCGTCGCGGTCTTATGCCAGGATGCGGTTTTTGAATTGTCCAGACCGATCAAAATAAATTCGGATCGGCAGCAAATTTATACAGAGGGTTTCCCGGAAGATGAACACCGGGCGGTCTTGCGCATTGTTTCGCCAGGAGTCACTGCGGCTGTCCTCATGCGTGATTATTCGGACACTGTGCTTAGCAATGTCATCATCGATGGAAATCGACCCGCCCTGGGATATAAAGAGGGCGATGCCCTGGTCTATGCTGGTGGGGATTCCACCGGGCAGGTTATCAAAGCCAACCAGATCATGGAACCTCGCAGTTGGTCGGCGCTTCATCTCATCGAGCCTTGCAGTGACGCCCTGGTTGAAGATAATGATATTGGTCCCGCCGGATATGAAGACGGAACCTGGGCAGACGGCATCTCCTTTGCCTGCACAAACAGCATTGTCCGCAACAACCGCATTGTAGATTCCACAGATGGCGCGATCGTCCTTTTTGCGGCGACGGGTTCGATCATTGAAGACAATCTCATTCAGGCCGAAACGCGCACCCTGCTTGGTGCCATCCACCTGGTGGAATCGGACCTGAATGGCGGAGACTATACCGGGACAGTTGTGCGAAACAACATCATCGAATTGACTGGCGCTGTGATCCGGATTGCCGTCCCAATGGGTACCAGAACCTGGTTATGCCTGGAAGAAGATGAAGACGCCAACACAATTTTCGGCGCTACAGTTAGCAACAATATTTTACGAGGTGAGAAGATACAGTATGGATATATTATTGATGGTGTCAAAGACTGGACAGTGATCGACAACATCGATGAATCTACCCATATCGGGGTTTCGACAAATAGATGCCGGGGCCGACTTCCTTCACCCCCGGCTGGTTTCCTGTACAATCCCGAACGAGCTGAGGGTATTTTCCAACCGGAGTTTGAGCCAGGATATCTCGAACTTGCGCTCTGGGCAGTTGTTGAGCCGGTGCCCTAATGAAGAAATGAATCCTGGAGAAGTTCTCGAAGCACCCCAAAGCTAAAAACGCCCTCCGAAACGGTGAGCGTTTTTTCTATATTCCCAACAATGATACACTGGATTTAGAACCAATGTCCTTCAAACAAACAAGAAAGGAGATGCAAATGGGAACCAAATTAAGGGTAAAACAGCAGTGATTACAGGTGCAAGCTCAGGGATCGGGCGGGCAAGCGCCCTTGCACTGGCAGGGGAAGGTGCCAACCTCGTCCTGACTGCCAGAAGAAAGACCCGTTTGGAAGAGCTGTCAACCCAGGTAGAAAAACTGGGGGGCAATGCTGTTTTCGTTGTCGGTGATGCGCGTGAGGAAGAGCTTGCCAAAAAGGTGGTGGATACGACAGTAAAGACATTTGGCTCACTTGATATTATGTTGAACAATGTGGGTGTTGGCATTTATCAAAATCTCGTTGACAGCAGTGTGGAAGATTATGATGAGATGATGGATACAAACATGCGTACTACCTTCCTCTTCTCCCGTTACGCTGTCCCTGTGATGATCGAACAAGGATCAGGGATCCTCTTGATGATCTCCTCCATGGCTGGTGCATATGGATTTGGGGGTCAAGCAACCTATTGCGCCACCAAGTTTGCCCAGGTTGGGTTTGCACAGTCACTGGATCATGAACTTCGCCCACATGGAATTAAAGTCGGCGTGATCTGCCCCGGAGGCGTGAAAACAGAATTTGCGTTTGGGAAAGGTCGGACGGAAGAGAGCGTTGCTCAATCGGGTATGCTTGAAGCAGAGGATGTCGCCAGTGCAGTGCTATTGGCCTGTACGCAGTCCAAAAACTCGCGGATCATTGAAGTGCGCATGCGCACAATGAATGAGAGAATTTTTTAATCTGCTATCCAAAAAAATGCAACAGTTGACCGCACCAACTACACCACCTTTGCCTGATGCGGCCCACAATGCGCCGCACAATCCCTGCATCTTTTCTCTCCAAAAAGAAAACGCCCACCGGAGCCGGTGAGCGTTTTTCATAGCAGCCCTCAGTACCTGATTGAAGTTTTTCCTAATCCCCAATTGCCTGATTGACGAC
Organism: uncultured Chloroflexia bacterium; assembly: GCA_963753895.1. Taxonomy (GTDB): domain Bacteria; phylum Chloroflexota; class Anaerolineae; order Anaerolineales; family Anaerolineaceae; genus SMBSF63. The sequence continues at coordinate 40,481 of CAVWEE010000011.1, forward strand.
TAACACCCCACACTTCGCGAAAACAATCTTTCCATTTCACCCCCAAAATCGCGTTATAATCCCCTGCATGACCAAAACCCTCAAATTCTTCCTCTCCGCCGGCATCGTACTTGCCCTCGTGGCCGCCTATTTCTGGTTCCGCCGTCCGCAGTTCCTCGGCAACGGCGGGCGTGACACCCAGGTACTGCGCTGGATCCGCGGCGGCGGAGACGTGCCGGAATGGAATATAGAAGCCAATTCCCGCTGCGGTGACGCCCCCTTCCAGATGCCCACCAGCGGCTTCATCGGCTACCTGTGGGGCGATTCTTTCCGTCCCGGCCACCGCCATCAGGGCATCGACATCTTCGGCGTGCCCACCGTCGGCGTAACGCCCGTGTATGCCGCCTATGACGGCTTCCTTACCCGCAAAACAGACTGGAAATCGACCGTTGTCATCCGCGTCCCCAGTGACCCGCTCCAGCCCGGCCGTCAGATCTGGACTTACTACACTCACATGGCCGACGCCAATGGCAATTCCACCATCGCCGCGGATTTTCCGCCCGGCAGTGGCGAAATCCCCGTCAAGGCCGGCACCTTGCTCGGCTATCAGGGTAACTTCTCCGGCACGCCCGGAAACCCCGTGGGCGTGCACCTGCATTTCTCCATCGTGCTGGATGACGGCAGCGGCCAATTGCGCAACGAACTTGACATCGCCAATACCCTCGACCCCTCGCCCTATTTCAACCTCAACCTGAACGCCAGCACCAATTCCGGCGAAGTGCCCCTGTGCGGGGAGTAACCATATCCTGAGACTGTCAAAGGAAACTTGATCGCGGAAGTCGCTCCAGCTTCAATCCCGCAAGAGCACAAGTGCAAGCTAAGTCTGTGCTAATCCCGTACCCTGAGCCTGTCGAAGGGTACATGAGACGCGAAATCCCGTTCTCATTTCGATCCTTTCGCCTCAGGAAGTAGGGCCAGATTTACCCTTACGTTACGATATCCGACCTGTCCGCCAACCCATAAAATAGTCACCCTTTGTAAGATTATCTTCCCGGCCAACGAGATACAGGCAGGTTTCAAAACCTGTCCCTGCAATGCCTCATCACTTGCATTCTCCTGTCACCCTTTCCATAACAAATACATAATTTACCGTATAATAAATACAGGCTGAATAACCAATCCATTCATCAAGGAATCACATGCTCTCCTATCGTGACATCGACTGCGGCCTGCGAAAACTGGGCCTCGAAGAAACCACCCCCGTCATCGTGCACACCTCGCTCAAGGCTTTTGGGGAGATCCGCGGCGGTGCAGGATCCATGCTGGGTGCCCTGCTGGCAAATCTTCAACGCGGTGATGATGCCCACCTTTACCTACAAAACCATGATCGTGCCCGAAGACGGGCCGGAGAATAACGGGCATCATTTACGGCAGCGGCAAAGACCGCAACAGGATGGCCATTCCCTTTGACAGCAACATGCCCGCCGATAAGCTGATGGGCATCCTTCCCGAGACCCTGCGCCAGGAACCGGAAGCAAAACGCTCCACACATCCTATCCTCTCCTTTACCGGCGTCGGCGTTGATGATGCCATCTCATGCGCAAAGCCTGAAAGCCCCATTCGCCCCCATCAGCGTACTGGCAACCAAAGGCGGCTGGGTGCTGCTGCTGGGCGTCGACCACTCCGTAAACACCAGCATCCATTTTGCGGAGAAAATGGCCGGACGCCGGCAGTTTGTCCGCTGGGCGCTGGAAGAGAACAAGATCATCGAATGTCCCAGCTTCCCGGGCTGCTCCAATGGCTTCAACCAGCTCGAAATGCCCGTCAGCGGGATGACCGTGCAGGGCCAACATCGGCAATGCCGAAGTGCAGGCCATCCCGCTGATGCCCATGCTCGACATCGCAATCGAAATGATCTCTGACGACCATCAAGCCCTGCTGTGCAACAATCCCGAATGTGAACGCTGCCGCGCCGTGCGGGCAAGCGAGCACACCGCCACCCCCCACAATCCCCCATTGACTGATTGACTGATTACCTGATTGACTGATAGCCCAATCAACGAATTGACATCCTCCCCCATCTCTGGTATCGTACAACCATTACTGGTACCCATCATTCACCCTGGAGTAACATGTTCCTCCCCACCACCCGCACAGAAATGCACTCCCTCGGCTGGGACGCGCTTGACGTGATCCTCGTCAGCGGGGACAGCTATATCGACAGCCCTTACATTGGCGTGGCGCTGATCGGCAAGCTGCTCGTGGAACACGGCTACCGCGTGGGCATCATCGCCCAGCCGGACCTGCAAAGCGGGGACGACATCACCCGCCTGGGCGAACCGCGCCTCTTCTGGGGCGTCAGCGCCGGGTCGATCGAACTCGATGGTCGCCAACTACACTGCCACCAACAAACGCCGCCGCTCGGACGACTATACTCCCGGCGGAGAAAACAACCGCCGTCCCAACCGCGCCGTCATCGCCTATACGAATCTGATCAAACGCCATTTCAAGAACACTGTCCCCATCGTTTTGGGCGGGGTGGAAGCCAGCCTGCGGCGCGTGGCGCACTATGATTACTGGTCTGACAGCATTCGCCGCGCCATCCTCTTTGACGCCAAAGCCGATATCGTCGTGTATGGCATGGCTGAGCGCACCATCGTCGAACTGGCCGATTGCCTGAAAAGCGAAGCAGATTGGCGTGGACTGCGCGGTCTGTCCTATATTGATACAGAGCCCCACCCTGACTACATCCAGCTGCCTGCCTTTGAAACTGTCAAGGAAGACCCGCAGGCTTTCATCGATATGTTCCACAGCTTCTACAAAAACAACGACCCGCTCAATGCCCGCGGTCTGTGCCAGCAGCACGGCAACCGCTTCCTCATCCAGAATCCGCCCAATTTCTACCTCAATGAAAAGGAAATGGATGAGGTGTATGCCCTCCAATTTGAGCGCGAGCAGCACCCCTTCTATCAGGCCCAGGGAGACGCGAAAGCCCTGGAGACGATCCGCTTTTCCCTCTCCACCCACCGCGGCTGCTACGGCGAGTGTAATTTCTGCGCCATTGCCGTCCATGAAGGACGCACCGTGCGCTGGCGCAGTCCCGCATCCGTGGAACGCGAGGCGCGCAGCATCAGCAAGCTGTCCGGATTCAAGGGCTACATCCAGGATGTGAGCGGCCCCACCGCCAACATGTACGGCTATGAATGTCCCAAGAAACTGAAAGATGGTAGCTGCCAGGACAGGCGCTGCCTGACCCCCGAACGCTGTCCAGTGCTAAAGATCGATCACCAGCCCCAGCTTGAACTGCTGCGCAGGCTGCGCAAAATTGACGGCGTGAAGAAAGTCTTTGTCGCTTCCGGCATCCGCTATGACATGGTGCTGGCAGATCGACAGCACGGCAAAGCCTACCTGAAAGAGATCGTTGAGCATCACACCTCCGGGCAGTTGAAGATCGCCCCAGAGCACACCGAGGACCACGTCCTGCGGCGCATGGGCAAACCCGGCGTGGACGACCTGCACGACTTTAAAACCATGTTCGACCAGATGAACCGCGATGCCGGAAAGCGGCAGTTTCTCACCTATTACCTGATCGCCGCCTATCCGGGCTGCTCGCTGGCCGATATGCAGAAACTAAAAACCTACGCCAGCCGCGAGCTGCGCCTCAACCCCGAGCAGGTGCAGATCTTCACCCCCACCCCCTCCACCTACGCCAGCGTCATGTACCACACCGGCATCGATCCCTTCAGCGGAGAAAAGCTCTTCATTGAAAAAGAGATCGCTGGTAAACTCCGCCAGAAAAGCGTGGTAACGGACAAAAAACACATCCGCCGCCCTCCCGCACAGCGCGCCAAACCCCGTAAACGCCGTTAATCGCCAGAAATTCCTCCTCTTTTTGCATGAAAACAGTTCAAAAAGACAGTTTATGCTATACTCATTTAATAAGAAAAGAAGACATTTCTTGTCTTTCTGGCTGAAATGATCCTTCTTTTTCAATAGGCGCAGGATCATTCAGGCAGGAATTGGGACCATGACAAAGGACGCCACGCAAGCCTCTCTTGAGCTTCTGTACAATATCAGCCGTGAGTTGACTTCCTCTCTAAACTTGCACAATGTTCTCAGCCGCGTACTTTTCCTCTTCACTAAAAATGTCGGGGCAGAACGCGGCAGCCTGATCGTGCTGGATGAAGAACAAAAACCTGTTGAAGGCGCCATCGTTCTGGATGGCCAGCTTGACCCCCACAAAGCCGAACAATTACAAGCCACACTCGACCAGGGACTGGCCGGGTGGGTGGTGCAGAACAAAGAACCGGTTTTGATCGCCAACACTGCCGAATGATGAGCGCTGGCTGCACCGCCCCGATGATGAAGAAAACCGCACCGGCCCCAAATCCGCCATCTGCATCCCCTTGCTCGTACAAAACGAGCTGGTCGGCGTACTTACCCTCGTCCATCCTGAAATCGATTTCTTCTCCAAAGAGAAAATGACCCTCCTGCAAACGATTGCCGGGCAGGCGGGGATTGCGATTTATAACGCCCGTCTCTACAACTCCCTGCAGGCGACCAACCGCCGTTATTACCAGTTGTTTGAAGACAGCCTGACCCCGATCATCATCACCGACCGGCAAGGGAAAATTCTTGAAGCCAACCGGCTCGCCATCCAGTTTCTGGGTGCCTCCCTGAAAAGCCTCGAGCAGCACAATATCCTTGATTTACACCTGGCAGATGTAGACGCATTGGGTGATGACTGCCAGAATGTGCAGCAGGAAAACACCGTCACCTACGAGTCCCAGCTTTACCCGTTGAATGGGGACAGCATCCCGGTTGAGATGCACGTGCGCCAGGTGAACATTGCCGGGCACGAGAACCTGCAATGGATCGTGGAAGACATCACCCAGCGCAAGAAGCTCGAAACCCTGCGCAATGACCTGACCGCCATGATCTACCACGACCTGCGCTCGCCACTGTCCAACATCATCTCCAGCCTGGAAATGCTGCCCGCCATCGCCCCGGATGAGTTCAACCCCATGCTGGAACCTGTGCTGTCCATCACCAAACGCTCCACAGAACGGATGCAGCGCATGATCCGCTCACTGCTGGACATCAACCGTCTGGAAACCGGTCAGCGCATCACTGACCCCGCACCGGTGCTTCCCCGGGAACTGCTGGGGGAAGCGATCAGTACCGTTGAACCGATTTCAGCACATAAAAAGCAAATCATTAATATGGAAGTGGACAAAGACCTGCCGCAGATCAAGGTGGACGCTGATATGATCAAGCGTGTTCTGATCAACTTGCTCGAAAACGCCAGCAAATTCACCCCGATCGGCGAGAACATCTCTGCCGGAGCTGAAATGAAGACCCCTGAATGTATCTGTTTCTGGGTGCAGGATAACGGGCCTGGCATCCCTGAAGATGTTCAGGATGAAATCTTTGATAAATTCACCACTTATACCTCACCAAACCTGCCCAAAGGCATTGGTCTCGGCCTGGCATTTTGTAAATTGGCCGTTCAGGCACATGGCGGCAAAATCTGGGTGGAAAGCGAAGCCATGCAAGGCAGCCGCTTCTTCTTCCAGATACCCACCGACACTGAGTAGAGTAGAGGAGTAACGTATGAAAGAAATTGCTCCCGGCATTTATATTGAAACAGGCTATCACGGGGTTACCCTGGGCGCGGTCAATTGGCCGCATGGTCTGCTGTTGATTGATTCTCCATCACAGCCGGAAGACGTCCGCTCTTGGCGGGCTGCTTTGCTGAACCTGGGCGGCGGCATAGATCGGATGTTGATCTACATGGATGCCCACGCCGACCGCACCCTGGGGGGCAGAGGGATGGAATGTACCCTGGTAGCCAGTGAAGAAACCGCCAACGCATTCCAGGGCCGCCCGGGCAACATGAAAGGCTATCAGGTGGACACCGGCGCGGACTGGGAGCAGTATCCCCGCACGGGCAACCTGCGCTGGGCGCCGCCCGAGATCACCTTCAGCGAACGGCTGATCATATACTGGAACACCTCTCCAATGATCCTTGAACACCGTCCAGGACCGTCCAAAGGCGCCATCTGGGCTGAATTTCCTGAGCAAAAAGTGATCTTCATCGGCGACACCGTGCTGGCAAACCAACCGCCCTTCCTCAGTGACGCCGACATTCCCCTTTGGCAGGAGCAGTTAAATCACCTGAACACCAAAAAATATCAGGATTACCTGATCATCAACGGGCGGGAAGGACTGATCCCGCATGATTGCATCTCCGACCAAAAACAATTCCTGCGCAAGGTGTCGCGCGGTCTGGAAAGACTGGCGAAACGGGAAAACCCGGCAGAAAAAACCGAGCATATGATCGCTAATCTGCTGAAGGAAATAAAATTTGACCCCAAATATGATGATCAGTACCAGCAGCGCCTGCAGCATGGACTGTATCAGTGTTACACCAACAATTATCTCCCGTCCAAAGAGGATGAAGACAGCAAATAATCGGTCGATCCTGTCTGAAATCCGATGATCGTAAAATTGTGTCCCTCCGTAATGGCGCAAAACAGGCTATGCGCCATTACAAATCCTCACATCGTGAACAGTCAATAAGCGAAAAATGAAACCTCTTATCCTCATTGAACCATCCATCACCTGCCGTGACTCCTTCATCGCCCTGGCACAGGAATTTGCGATCGCTGGCGATGACCGCTATGAGCAGATCCTTCCCCACTTGAAAAATGATTTCGCTGGCTATGTGCAGCTTTTGAAAAACCAACAGGATGGCATTGGTTTGCAAGAGGGCCACGTAGCCCAGACCACCCTGTGGAGCACTGAAAATGACGAGGTGATCGGCGTGATCCGCATCCGTCACAGCCTGACGCCCATGCTGGAAAAAATCGGCGGTCATATCGGCTACCAGATCCGACCTTCCCGCCGCCGTCAGGGATACGGCACCCGCCAGCTGGCCCTCACTCTGGACTTCCTGCGTGAGCGGGGTTGGGAAAAAGTCCTCATCACCTGCGACGATGACAACATCGGATCGGCCCGCATCATCGAGTCCAACGGCGGCGTCTTGTGGGATGTGATCGAGGTCGAAGAAGAGCCCAAACCGATCCGGCGCTACTGGGTGCAGATTACTTGAGATTTCATCACGCATTGCGAAGATCTAGCCGGAGGCGGCGATATAATGCATAGCGAGGGCAATGTGACAATTCACTATGGCATAATATAAATAAAAAACGCTCGCCAGGAAGGTCGCTTCCGGTGAGCGTTTGATGTATTCATATAACAAATGCGAAATGCCGCGTACAACTTCAGATGATTCCCTTTCTTGTCATGGCGAGAGCCCGAGTCAACGACCATGGCGATATCCGCCCTCCTTCGCTTTGCAAGTCACTCACGGTGGCAATGACAGGCGAGTTTGTCACATCGGACCTGTATGGGGACGAAGAGATGAAGCCCCCGCTGATGTTATAATCGCAAAAAAAGCATTCCCCCGAAGGAATCCATGACCCTCTCAAACTTCATCCCCGTTGCAGAGTACACCCGCGGCCCAATTGTCGAATCGATGCAGATCGGTGCTGCCGCCATCGTTGATACCCATAACCGCCTCGTCGCCAGCCTGGGCAACCCAAACCTGGTCACCTACCCGCGCTCCTCCGCAAAACCCTTTCAGGTGCTGTCCCTCATTGAGGATGGCGGCGCCGAAACCTTTAACCTGACGGATCAGGAAATCGCCATTATGTGCGCCTCCCATTCCGGCACAGACAAACATGTCGCCGTCTTGCAAGCCCTCCAGCCGCGCATCGGCGTAGGGCCGGAAGACCTGCTGTGCGGCACCCACCCTCCCATCGATAAGCCCAGCGCCAAAGCCCTCCTTCTGCGCGGAGAAGAACCCAACACCCTGCACGAGAACTGCTCCGGCAAACACACCGGCATGCTGGCGAACGCCAAAATGCGCGGCCTGCCCAAAGAAGATTACATCAATCCTGAACATCCTGTGCAGAAGATCATCATCAAGGCCGCCGCTGAAATGATGGATATGAGCGCAGATGAGTTCATCCTCGGCACGGATGGCTGTTCTGCGCCCGTCTTCGCCATGCCGATGACCAATGCCGCCCTGGCCTTTGCCCGTCTGTGTGACCCTGCCGGCCTGCCGGAGAGAACGTGCCGCAGCCCTGCGCCGCATCGCCCGCGCCATGATGGCCCACCCGGACATGGTCGCCGGCCCTGGACGCTTTGACACCGCCCTCATGGCAGCCTTCGCCGGCCAGATCGTCGTCAAAGGCGGCGCAGAAGGCTACCAGGCGCTGGGCATCATGCCCGGCCTGATGGGCCCAGACAGCCCCGCCCTGGGTGTCACCCTCAAGATCGCCGGCGGTGACCTGACCGGCCGCGCCCGCCCGCTGGTCATGCTCGAGATCCTGCGCCAGCTTGGCGTGCCCTTCACCCCCGCGCAGAACGAAGCCCTGGCCGAGTTTGACGTCCGCCCGGTAAAGAACTGGCGCAAACTGGACGTGGGCCAGATGCGCACCTGTTTCCAACTAAGAGGGAATAACATGAAATCCAACGACCAGAAAACCCTGAGCCATTTCGCAAAAGAAATCCACCAGCGCCTGCTGTGTTTTTATGGCGAGCCGGAATGGCGCAATCCCCTGCCCCCCGTGGACGAACTGGTCTCGACCATCCTCTCGCAGAACACCAATGACGTCAACCGCGACAAAGCCTTCGACAAACTGAGAGAGCGCTTCCCCACCTGGGAAGCAGTGCGCGACGCCCCGAGAAAGAAGTCATCGAAGCCGTGCGCATTGCCGGGCTGGCCAACCAGAAAGGCCCGCGCATCCAGAAGGTCCTGCGCCAGATCACCGAAGAACGCGGCAGCCTTGACCTGAACTTCCTCAAAGAATGGCCGCCGGAAGAAGTGTATGCCTGGCTGGTTAAATTCAAAGGCGTCGGCCCCAAGACCGCCGCCATCGTGATGCAGTTCTCCCTGGGTATGCCCGGCTTCCCTGTCGACACCCACGTCTACCGCGTCACCGGCCGCCTCGGCCTGCGCCCGGAGGAGATGAACGTCGAAAAAGCCCACGTCCACCTGGCCGCCCTCTTCCCCCCGAGACCTACGGCACCGCCCACCTCAACATCATCCGCCTCGGCCGCGAGATCTGCCACGCCCGCAAGCCCGAATGCCCCGCCTGCCCCCTGCGCGGCGTGTGCCCGTTTGCGGAGTAATACTGGCTTCACAATCACTAAAAATATGAATACACTTCTGCCAATTGTGAATTAATTATTCATCAGACAGTTCAACCGATATCCTCGCTAATTCAAATTTCACTTGACCTTCCGCATACCCCAAGAGTCCAGGCAATGTGTCAGCCTTGACCCAATCAAGTGGTTGAATTGACGTTACTTTAAATACTGTTGGCTGGTAATTGCCTCCATAATTTAGCAACCTTAAGATAATTCTAGCTAAAAGATCATGGAAGATGTAAAATCACAACCCAAACATCATCAATATCGTATTCTGAATTGCGAAAATCAAAGTACCCATCGTAAATCACAAACCCACGGAACATTGATAATAACGCCCCCCAATTGTCAATATTCCCATTAAATGGATGTTTCAAAAAGTAATCATCAAGAATGTCTAAGTCGGGTAAATCAAACTCCCTGATTAAGTCTGAAACGGCTGAGCCAAACTGTTTATCAACACTAGCAGCATTCGAAATCTTTCCACAAATTCTATTGAGAACCTTTATCTGATTATCTTTACCTGTTGATCTGTTTATTAGTTCTTTAAATACAATACCTTCGCCAAAAATAGGTTGAAGTTAAGTGGGCTTCTGTAGTAAAGTTGGGTCAACCACGACATCAACTAAGGAACCACAAAAACCCACTATGGACATTTTAGCACTTTTACAACCAATTGAAGACAGTTTATCCAAAACGACCCTTCGCCAGATGAGTCGGATCATTATTGCAATGTTGGCCATGACCGGACGGGTGACAATGTTGGGAGTAGCGCGCTGGGCAGGAAAAGGAGGCAGCTACCGAACCATCCAGCGGTTTTACAATACAGCAATCCCATGGCCACAAGTGTTCTGGCAGTTTTTTCGCCAACATTTGTTTGAGCAGGGAGAAACGTATATCCTTGCAGGCGATGAAAGCGTGGTCAGCAAAGCCGGAAAGAAGACCTATGGTCTGGATCGCTTTTTCTCAGGGCTGCAACAGAAAACCATTCCGAGTTTGTCATTTTTCACAATCTCGCTGGTCAATGTCAAGCAACGACGTTCCTATCCAGTGTGCGTAGAGCAAACCGTACGCAGCGAAGAAGAAAAGGCAGCCTGCAAAGCCAGGAAAGAGGCCAAAAAAATCAAATCTGCCGAGCCGAAACGCAAACGAGGACGTCCGAAAGGCAGCAAAAACAAAGTCAAGTCGGAAGTTGTCCTCAATCCTGAGCTGTTACACATTCAAAAGATGGTCAAAGCACTTCTTTTGAGAATGGGGACATTGCTGCGTCCTGTTTACCTGGCAATGGATGGCCATTTTGGCAATTATCCCGCATTTCAAATGGTGCGCCAATGCGGATTGCATCTGATCTCCAAGCTGCGCTGCGATGCGGCACTGTACTTTGCGTGGGATGGCAATGGTCATAAGTGCAAATATGGAAAACGAGTGGATTACACCAACATCCCGGAGAAATATCTCAAGAGCACAACTGTGAAAGACGGCATTCAAACTAACATTTATCAGGCGCAGCTTTTGCATCATGATTTTCCTGTGCCGCTCAATGTGGTCATCATTGTCAAAAAGAACCTTGTTACCAAAGCCTGGCGTCACGTCATTCTGTTTAGCAGTGATCTTGAGTTATCCGATGAAAACCTGATCGATTATTACAGCCTGAGATTTCAAATCGAGTTTAATTTTCGGGACGCTAAACAGTTCTGGGGACTGGAAGATTTCATGAATATCAAACCGACGGCTGTAACGAATGCTGCCAACTTGTCTTTGTTTATGGTTAACCTGTCTCAATTGTTAATGTGCGATTTCCGACAAACTGCCCCCGATTTTGGGGTACTGGATCTTAAATCCTATTATCGAGGCTGTCGCTATGCGACAGAGTTGTTAAAATTACTTCCGGAAAAACCTGATGATATTTTAATTACCCAACTTTTTCGCAATGTGGCTGCTTTAGGCAGCATTCATGTGGTGAATTCTCCTGTTTCTTCAGGCTAATTGGCGAAGGTATTGTAATGAGACTTAATCTGTTATCTGAAAGAATTCCTTTTACTTCAACTTGATTGTTTGCATCCAATTCTTGTATTAAAATTTTGCGTTCTATGTTCAAAATGAGCACATAAGGTTTCAAGCGCTCTGCATAAATATGTCATTTTGTCTTCTATGCTCTGTTGATAACTACCTCCCTTTGTAGTCAACAACATAGCTGTACGTAAAAAACTCTGAAATATGCGAAGAATGCAAAGAATTTGATAATAAACTACCAGTTCCTCGATGAAGTCCTTCATCAATTATTTTGGAACCCTTTACAAAATAAGGTTTAGAAAATCGGCCATGATACCTTGCTACTAAACCACCTTCTTTATCTCTGAATTCAATCCAAGGGGTCCCTACGTTACTACCTGTAATGAAACTTAAGAGGCGTAAAAGAACAAATGGAAACCATTGTTCATAACTTGAATGATCAAAACTGTTTTCTCCAACTTCGCCCACCATTACTGATGTCAAAACTGTCGGAGAAACACGTTCAATCAATTTATTAGTCCTTTCTTTATAGTCAGGTAAGCCTTCGATAAATGCAAGCTTTTCTAAAAACTCAAATACAATAAGACGATTTTTACCTTGTGCTACAAACTTTGCTAGTTCCTTCTTATCTTCTGGAATATTATCTGGTACGATGCCATCCAAGAATATTCTTAGGGCATGATGAGCTAATTTTGTCTCTGGTGGTGAAAAATCAGAAACGAAATTTAGAAGAGGCATGGCCCAATATAAAACAGGATTTTCATTCTTTGAGAGAAAATGCAGATTTGGAGGAGAAAATGCAACCACATATTCAGTCTTTTCTTCATTTTAAGAATTTTCAATTCACCAAGAAAAAAGAAAATTCTTCGGCTATAAAATCCCCTTCATCTGTAGATATTGATAGTTTTATACAGGTATTATTCCTATAAGGATATGTCAATACCATATTCTTTCCTTCTCTTTTTGGCTTATCAGCACTTAACAATTCATGTATTCACAACTTCAATTCAATTTCGGCTTCAAATTCCTCTACCTTCATTTAAAGAGAATAAATTCCCATTTCATCTATACGCACACTCACAGGTCCTTTCAAAGTTCCTTTTGGTTCTTTGAATTCTGCCACCCCATATCCCTCTATATTTATTTGTGTAGGGAGCCAATCATTTAATCTTGGTTTCACAATAGAAAAATCAAATTCACTCATAGCTATTTACTCTCGTTTCTTTCGCGTTTGGTAGATTAATAATCGCAATCGATACCAACTACCCTAATGAAAACAAGTCACTTACAACCCCCGGATTCTGCTCCCGGAACACCGCCCGCGCCGCCTCGGGCACATGATTGAACGGGCAGGCAAAATTGATGCACCGGCTGCAACAGAAACGGTGCAAGCCGTAGAAGAACCCCGCCACCGCCAGCACGTATCCTCCCAACAACACCCACTGCCCCGAAAGCACCATCCACACCGCCGGATAGGCAAACACCGCCGCCATCCCCGTCAGGAACCAGAATTTTTCCCAGCCGCTCATCGGCCCCGGGCGGTAGCGCCACAGCTTTGGCGAACCGTAATTCGCCCAGCAGCGCAGGTGGTTCCCCTCTTCTGCATAATGTGGGCAGTGGGAGCACATCACACGGATCTCCAGAAAGCCAAAATAGCCAATAAATATCCCCGCCATAGGCAGGAGATGCAGCCACCCCGTGCGCGCCACGCCTGCCACCCCAAAAATGAAAACGGGCAGGAACATCAGGAAGAAGCGCGCCAGGTCCGGTGCCTGAAAATGGCAATGCACCGCGCTGCGCACGGTGCAAACATCACAATCCTTGAAGTCACAGGTTTCCAGTGGTATTCGGGGATCAATGAACACAAAATCCTTCCTTTCATTGATATTGTACACCCGTACCCTGGAATTTTTGCAGGGTGAGCTGGTGACCCACCCTGCAACCAACACCTTATCGGGCAGTTTCTTCCCAGGAATGACGCAGGGCTTCCAACACAAACACCGTCAACCCTGCGGCAAACATCGCGCTGCCCACAAAAGGTAACACCATCTGAAATGCAGCGCCCGTCAATATCTGGGGCAGCACGATCAGCCCTACACCCGCAATTGTCAACCCAACGAAAATCCCGATCACACGACGAAAATGCTTGCTATTCATATTGTTCCTCCTGAACAAAAAATTGGCTTATATATACATACACTAATGTATATATAATAGATAAAAAAAACATGACACATTTACTCTTTACGGATAATCCCCTCCAGATACATGTCGATCAACGCCGGAGCGTTGTCCTTCAAAGAAAAAGCATTGGTATCCTGAAGCCAGAGATAGATCAAGCCATTCTGGTAGGCCAGAAATGCACGCGCCATTTCCTCTGCATCCATGTCACTGCGCAATTCGCCTGCCGCAATCCCCTGCTGCAAAGCAGCCGCGATATTGGCGACCAACGCCAGGGAGCTCTCTGTTTGCTGCTGACGGATCTCATCCAATTCCGGCACACGTTCTGCTCTGAACAAAGTCAGTTCCATCATCGCCCGCAAGGAAGAATTCGTTTCAACTGCCATCATCTGATTCACAAAGATACGCCGCAGGATGTCCAGCAGGCTCCCTCCCTCTTCTACCGCCTTTTGCATGATCTGGCCGCCGAGACTATTGTATTCCTGCAACAAGGCTATATATAGTTCAGCTTTGCTGCCAAAATGCCAGTAAATCGCGCCCCGGGTAACCCCGGCTTCTTCAGCAATATTGCCCAGCGTAGCAGATGCATAGCCTTTTCGACTGAAAATGGTCAACGCCGCTTTTAGCAGTGTGTCGCGGGTAATGGCAGCTTCTTCCTTTGTCTTGCGCATGCTTTCTCCTTTACATATACATACTATCATGTATGTATATAAGCGTCAAGGGGGGTAATTCAAACCAGAAAACCAATAGAACATCAAAAGGGCTGAGTGTAACAAAAAAGAGCATGTTTTTACCTGCATTGCTCGCCTTTCCTTTCAAAAGTCCTGGATTTTCACATGGCTTTTATTGGCGTGGCTCCAAAATGAGCTATGATTAAACATATTGTGGTCTGATGGTTCCGATGGTCTGGCTGGAACACCCCCCTTTCTCGGATTTTGATAATCGGAAGGAGCATTAATGTTAAACAAACATCGTCAAAAAGCTGAAGAGGGGCAAGCCATTGTCGAATATGCCTTGATCATCGTCGGTATTTCATTGGCTGCATTATTGGTCTTAGAATCTAATGGGCGTCTCGATCAGAGAGGTGTACTGCCAGGTTGCTGGCGCATTGGGCAGCCAGTCCTGTGCAGACCAAAAATGTGCCTATTCTTTTGATGATGCGAGTGATCTGGATAGCTGGGTTGGGGGCGATGTGGGGAAATCATTACAGGTTGAAGATGGCTATTTGTGCAATTCAAAAACGAAATACAATTTCTTCAGCGGCTGCAGCGAGGACATGGATCAATCTGATTTCACTGTAAATTTAAGCGGGATCAATGTTTCCAAAACGGGCAGTAACCATTCCGGGATTGATTTCATGTTCCGCACAGATGAAATGGGGGATGGCTATCGCTTTGCTTACAATACAAAGAGAAACTGGGTCACATATTGGAAGAAATGAATTCAAAATGGGTCAAGCTTGAACGGGTTTCAATTCCATCTGAATGGGGAAATCAGGAAGTGGATTTCCAGATCGAAGCAGATGGCGATACTTTATCCGTCTATAAAGATGGAGAACTGATCATGCAAACGACAGATGACACATTTACCGAAGGTGATTTTGCATGGCGCAACAAACCAGGTTCAAAATCATGTATTGACGAAATATCCTTTCAGTAGCACCTGAAGTACTGGAGAATAAAAATGCCATTGAGACATCCCCCTCATTTGAAGAGGTTTCAAACAACAACCTGAAATCATCAAAACCCGAAAAAAGCCATCATCCCACCCGGGTTATTTTGATCATTATCACCCTGATCGTATTGGGTTTACTGGGTGCCACCTTCATGCAGGATGGACTGCCCACTGCAATCAGGAGAAAAGGCATCATCAGCGGATCTGCGGTCAATGAATCCGGTCAAGCCATTCCGGTTGAAGTGCTGGTATACAAAACGGATATTTGGGTACAGTCAGATGCCAATGGCAAGTTTTTTGTCGAAGGAGTACCCGCTGGCGAGCAATCCATCATCGTAGCCTATGACCGTATCGCCGCCGAAGTAAAAATTGACATACAACCAGGCGTTGAAAATTCACTTGGCACCGTCATCGTCCCCACAGAATTGCTTGAAGAGGCAACTCAGTAAATGCCGCATAAACTTATCTAACCATCATTGACGAAACTTAAAGAGTTTGATCAAAAAAAGGCTATCCTGGATTTAGGATAGCTTCTTTTTTTGCACATCAGGAGAAAGCTACGCCCTCTCCTCCGCGTATGCCAGATTACTTTGTGCTCCTGGCCCAAATTTCAGATACTGGTCTGTAGCCTTGCTCATATCGCTGTAATACCCGCGGTATTTCTTCGGCAGCAGGGCCGCCGTTTGATACATGATCTCATCCGTCACCAGTTGGCGCAATTCACGGTCAGGTTTCTCACCGTGCATATCCAGGGTAAAGGGATGACCGGTCGCGATGTGAAAATCTGTACGGCGCAGGCGGCGCAGGTTATCAAACACAACTTCTCCGCCATAATGCGCCAACGGCAGGATCGGCATCCCGCTGCGCAGCGCCAGCAGCAGCACACCCGGCTTGCCCTGCTGCAACTGTCCATCATCACTGCGTGTCCCTTCGGGAGCAATCGCCAGGATGCGGTTTTGCTTTAATGCTTCGCGCGCAGCTTTCAGGGCAGTCATATCGGCTTCCCCGCGCCGGATGGGAATCCCGCCCCAATGGTTCATCAGAATGCGGGTAAAAGGATTGTCCCACAGCTCTTCCTTGCCCAGGGGCGTGATCGGCCGCGGCTGCAAATACGTCATCAGCATGGGCGCATCAAAAGCATTAATATGATTGATCGTCACGATCATCGGTCCGGTAAACGGGACTTCGACCACCGGGTGCATATGCACCCGCATGACAATATCCAGAACAGTTTTGACCGCAAATTGGGTCACGTTATATTTCAAGCTCATTTCAACCTCAATCTGATAACAAGAATAATTGCGAGATTGATTGTATCAGAAATTAAACTCCCTCTTGGAAAGGCAAGAAACAGCCAATTGCTATTTACCAATGTAGAGGCGATTTGCGAAGTCCAATCCTTTGTTGGATGGCAAATCGCCCCTACGTAATAAACCTGATTAACAAAAAACAGGGACAGGCGATTGCACCTGTCCCTGTATACATCACAAAACAAATCCTACAACCCGGCAGCAGCCTTGAGGGCGGCAGCGCGGTCGGTGCGCTCCCACGGCAGATCGAGGTCTGCGCGGCCAAAGTGGCCGTAAGCAGCGGTCTGGCGGTAGATCGGGCGGCGCAGGTCGAGATCGCGCAGGATGGCGCCGGGGCGCAGGTCGAACATTTCATCGACCAGCTTGACGATCTTCTCGTCAGCCACATGGCCGGTGCCAAAGGTTTCCACGTTGATGCTCAACGGGTGGGCAACGCCGATGGCGTAGGCCAGCTGCAGTTCGCAGCGGTCAGCCAGGCCGGCAGCCACAATATTCTTGGCAACCCAGCGGGCAGCGTACGCAGCCGAGCGGTCCACCTTCGTCGGATCTTTCCCCGAGAAGGCTCCCCCGCCGTGGCGCCCCATACCGCCGTAGGTATCAACGATGATCTTGCGGCCGGTCACGCCGGCATCGCCCAACGGGCCG
>CAVWEE010000012.1:0-79652 GCA_963753895.1 uncultured Chloroflexia bacterium
AAGGAACTGGCTGGCGTGGTTGATTTTGCCACGGATAACCGGCGGGGCGTGGTGTATTATTCCAGTTTTGACTCCGACACCCGTCAGAGCGAGATCATCCAGATGCAGCCGGATGGGAAAGACCGCAAGACTATTTATCAAGGTGGAAAATGCCCTTCTGCAGGGGCTGGTGCTCACCCCTGACGGGACGCAGTTGGCTTTTGAACAGATCACCTTCCCGAATGAGCAGTCCATGTTCGGCAGCATGCGCATCTGGCTGCTCAACCTGGCGGATGGCAGCGCTTCTCCGTTGATTGACAACCCCCAGGTGTTTAATTTCAACGTCAGTTTCTCGTATGATATGCGCTGGCTGACCTATATCAATTCTACCGATTCCAGCATCTATATTTATGACTTTGGTGAGGGGCAGTCCAGTTCCATCCCCAACAATATTGGGGCAAAGATCGTCTGGGCGCCGCATGAGGACCGTTTTCTGTATACCAATCTGGTGGAGAAAGACGGGAAATTGATTGCGAACCTCTTCCTGCATGACCCGCAGGAGGACAGTACCATCAACATCACCGGGCAACTGGCGGGTGAAACCAATGGCGGCGTCTGGGCGCCGGATGGCGGATCCATTGCCATTGTCCACCGTCAGGGAGAGATCATGGATGGCACCAATATTTTCCTTTATGCCCCCGAAACCGAAATGGTGGAACCGGTGACGACTGGCAAGGGATATTTTCACAAGGATTTGAGCTGGTCGCCGGACGGCAGGTATGTGCTGTATGAACAAGCACCGCTAGGCGACGTTACCGAAGGTGGAGGATTGTGGATCATCGAGGCTGAAAGCGGGGAAAGATGTCTGTTTCGCCCAGCGGGCGCTACCCTGAGTGGTTTTTTCATTAATCAAATTCTTATCAGCAATTAATCAAACTCTAAACGCGGGCTTATGGCCTTCGTGGTTATAATGATAGTGGAGGAGTACATGGCAACAGACAAATCGATGACACCGGAACGGGAATCCATTTTCCATAAAGCAGCCGTCTATCTGCGGTTGATCTGGTTATTGATCCTTGACCCCCGCGTCAGCCTCTTCCTGAAAATATTGCCGATTGGCAGCCTGCTGTATTTGTTCCTGCCGGACGTTGTTCCTGCAATTGTGGATGATGGACTGGTTCTGGGGTTGGGCGTTTATCTCTTTATTGTCCTTTGCCCGCAGGATGTTGTTCAGGAACATCTGGCTGCTATCAAAAACCGTGTTGACCCC
Organism: uncultured Chloroflexia bacterium; assembly: GCA_963753895.1. Classification (GTDB taxonomy): domain Bacteria; phylum Chloroflexota; class Anaerolineae; order Anaerolineales; family Anaerolineaceae; genus SMBSF63. The sequence continues at coordinate 1,250 of CAVWEE010000012.1, forward strand.
CCTGCAGAGACGTCTGCGGAAGGTTGACGTTGAAGTGCAATTGGCTGGTGCGCTGCGCCAGAGCGATTGCCTGAGTTCCATTCAAATACTATCGTAGACCGCATTCACAGGCAGCATTATGTCACGCCGTTTCTTGCGAAACAGGTGGTTTGTTTTGTGTTGCAATTGAAAAAAGGAGAAGGATATGAACAAGAAATCTATTTTGATCACTCTGGCAGCATTGGTGTTTTTGACCCTGGCATGCAGCCTGGGCGGCGTTGCCGATGCCATCACCGGTAACGATGCCCCCGAGGCAGAGGAAGCAGCTGCCATGCCCACATCCGAGATCAGCGGTGTTGGTGAAGTTGAGGTTGAACTCACCCCGACCCCCAAGCTCAAGGAAGTCAAGGATGACTACCTGGACGAGTTCAACGTCCTCACCGATGACTGGAGCGGCCCGATCTTCCTGACCATCACAGGCTCAGCCTGGCAAGGGACAATCCAAGATCACCTATGAAGACAGCAAACTGAAATTCGGACTGTATGATATGGAAACCTACGTGTACCAGTTCAACCAGCGCCCTGCTGAAGCGGATGTTTTGCTGGAGCTTAAGTATCAGGCTGGCGGCGCACATGAAAACGGGATTGCCTTGATCTGCCGCGCCAATCCGGAACAGACGGCATGGTACGAGTTCCGCATTTCCAGCACGGCGCAATATGCGATTTATCGCTATGATGCTGCCTTGCGCGATGATTACAAGAATCCCTATATTGAATTGACGAAGGGCGTCTCGGATGCTATCCATCCCACTCGCGACAATATCATGCGCGCCATGTGCAACGGCACAGCACTGGTGCTGGAAGTCAATGGCGAGGAAATTGTTACCGTTCAGGATGGCACCTTGACCGAAGGCGGTCTGGTCGGGATTGGCGCTATGTCTTACAACACGATGCCGGTCAATATTATGATGGACTATTTCGGTCTGTCCAAGCCATAAGCATGTTTCACTGTTTCACTTCAACGCCGCCCGCAAGGGCGGCGTTTTTTTTGTCAATATTATCATGAGTTGAAAAAAACCTTTTTAGGCTTTGAATTTGTGCTTCAGAAACAGTAATATTACATTTCCGACTAATTTTATCCAAATATCAACGTTGATTCACTTGACTTTCAAAGTTGAAATTCATTATAGTGGAATCTATCAGGTATTGACTGGATGCCGATTGCCGGCATCGCATCATTCATTTATTATTAGATTGAGAGGGAAGATAATGAAACGCACGAAAGTATTTGTTTTGTTGTCCTTGTCATTGTTGCTTGCTGCTTGCTTGCAGTTTTGGCGGTGATAAAGCTGAAGAGCAGCCTGTTGAGATCCCAACCCTGGCTCCCCCGCCTGTTGAAGAACCGGTAGAACCGCCGCCGCCTCCTCCAGCAGAAGAAGCTCCCGCGCCGGAAGCAGCAGCCCGCCGAAGAACAGCCTGCAGCAGAAGAAGCTGCCCCTGCTGGCGGCCCGCTGGTGGGTTCAGACGCCACCTGGGTGCAGTTCATTGCCGCCGGGGACACCAGCAAGGAATTTGGTACTGCGATGGGCGGCCGCTTTGTGATCGATCTGCCTTCTGCCGAAACCTATTCCTACGCCTTTGCGGATGGCGCTGAATTTGGGGATGTATATGTGGAAGTGGATGTGGAAACGGTAAAGGCGGATAACAATGGTATTGCTATCGTTTGCCGCCAGTCTGATGAAGGCTGGTATGAGCTGCGTATTGCTACCCGCGGCCCCAATACGGGTTCTTACCAGATGTTCCGCTATGATCCTTCGTTGCTGTCCCGTAATCAGGTACCTTATGTGAATTTGCTCAAGAACCTGACCAAGGTCAATACGCCTGATATCATCAACGGATCGTTGAAGATCAACAATATTGGCCTGTCCTGCAAGGGCGAGGAACTGCGCGTCTTCATCAATGGTGTGGAACAGTTCCCCCCCGACAAACAGGTTGATTATGGATGACCGCCTGGACTCCGGTTCGGTTGGGTTTGGCGCCATGTCCTTTGGTGGCGGCCCGGTGCAGACCGAGTTCCTGCTGAATTCCTTTACGGCTGAGTAAGGTCAACCAGTAATTTGAATTAAAACTGGTGAGGGATTTCCCTCACCAGTTTTTTAATGCGATAATTGAGCCTGGAGATCGTAATCTTGATAAATAAATGTTCAAATGATTAAGGCAGGGACCGACTCATGCATGTGACTTTCATTAAGCCGACGATCGGCTGCCTGGACGATGGCGATCAATTTGTGGATGAAGCGCGTATGGAACCCTTATCCCTGGGGCTGCTTGCAGGAATGACCCCGCCGGGTGTTGAATGCCGCCTGTTTGATGATCGCATTAATGAAATCGACTATGATGAACCTACTGATCTGGTAGCCATCAATGTAGAAACATTCACCGCGCGCCGCGCTTATGAAATCGCTGCCGAATACCGCGCGCGCCAGGTGCCGGTGGTGATGGGCGGCATGCATGCCACCCTCGTTCCCGATGAGGTGGCTGAGCATGCTGATGCAGTATATACCGGTGATGGCGAAGTCGCTCTGGACCCAGCTGGTCGCAGACGCCCATGATGGGTGCTTGCGCCCGCGTTATCACGGAAGCCTCGGGGTGCCTCAATCTGGGGCGAAAACCTCGCCGTGATCTGTATGCTGGCAAAAAATATCTGCCCATTAGCTTGCTTCAATTTGGGCGTGGTTGTCAATTCAAATGCGAGTTTTGCGCTGTCAGCCAATATTTTGACCACTGTCATTATGCCCGTCCTGTGGCCGAGGTCGTGGAAGAGATCGCCGCCCTGAAACGGCGGGATATGTTTTTTGTCGATGACAACTTCGTCGCCAACCCCGAGGCGGCCAAAGCGCTCATGCGCGCCCTGATTCCACTTAAAGTACGCTGGGTATCTCAGGCCAGCATGGATCACACCCGCGATCCTGAAATGATGCGCCTGATGGTTGAGAGCGGCTGCATGGGCAATGTCATCGGTTTTGAAAGCCTCGACATCAACAACCTGCGTCAGATGCGCAAAGCCGCCAACATGAACGCTTTTGACGGGTATGCCGAAGCCGTTGCTACCCTGCGCGATTACCATCTTCAGACCTGGGCGGCCTTTGCCCTTGGATATGACCACGATACCGTCGACTCCATCCTTGAAACCTGTGAGTGGGGCATCGCCAATCATTTCACCTTTGCGGCCTTTAATGTGCTGATGCCTTATCCCGGCACCCCGTTTTATGAACGTCTGAAAGCCGAAGGGCGACTGCTTTACGACGGGCGCTGGTGGCTCCATCCTGATTACCGCTTTAATCATGCAGCCTATCGCCCGGCGCGTATGACAGCCGATGCGTTAACCGAAACCGCCTGGGCGTGCCGCAAACGCTGGAGCAGTTTACCATCCATCATAAAACGCGGGCTGGACCCGCACACCAACATGGCAAGCCCGTTCCGTTTTGCGATTTATTGTGCCTATAATCCGCTTTACCGGCGCGAAGCGTTTAAAAAACAAAGCATGCATCTGGGGACAAAATGAAAATCTCTCCTGATTTTGAACTCCGCCAGGCAACAGATGCAAGATGATGCCGACATTCGCGCGCTGATCAGTTCAGTCTCGATGCCGGGAGCCGTCAGCATTCGGTTTTCGCGCGAACCGGATTATTTCCTCGGCGCGACCATCATGGGCAATCCCTGTGATGTGCTGGTGGCCCGCCACCAACCGGACGGGCAGTTGGCCGGAATCGCTGTTCGCGCTGAACATCGCGCATTTTTGAACGGGCAGGAGGCAACCCTGGGGTACATCGGCCAGATCCGGATTGCGCCGGACTACCGCGGCCGCTGGCTGGTCCACCAGGGCGCTGATTGGTTCCGCGAAGCCAGTTCGCCCGATTTGCTTTATTTCGGGGTAATTTCCAGCGAAAATGCGCGCGTGCGCCAACTGTTGACCGGTTCACGCCCGCCTGCCGGTCTGCACACCCGCGATATGGGCGGGCTGACCACCTGCGCGCTCCTGTTACGTCCGTCCCGTCTCCACCGCACACCCGGCGTGGATATACACCCCGGCTCAACGGAAACACTGCCCGAGATCGTTGATTTTTTGCGCCAGCAGGGCGCCCGCCGGCAATTTTTTCCAGCCTACACCCTCGAAGATTTCACCAACGGGACCAGTCTGCGCGACCTCAACGCGGAAGATATTCTGGTGGCTCGCCGCGGCGGCCAGATCGTGGGCGTACTTTCTGTTTGGGATCAGGCGGCTTATAAACAGGACGTGGTCGAGCGTTATGGGCCCACCCTGCGCCGCCTGCGTCCTGTTTATGACCTTATGGCCCGCTGCATCGGGGCACGCCCGCTTACAGCGCCCGGACAGGCCATCCAATTGGCTTTTGCAGCAGGCATCTGCATTCTCAATGACGAACCCGCGGTAATGAAATTATTGCTGTCCGCTGCCAGGATCAATGCCTACCATCGCGGAAAAGCTTTCCTGATGGTAGGGCTATCTGATCACGACCCACTCCTGAAAATTGTGCGGCGCCATCTCCATATTAAAGTACCACAGCGATCTCTTCGCTGTCTCCTGGTCATCTGAAGCCATCCGGCAGTTGGATGAACGCCTCCCTTATATCGAAATTGCCACGCTATGATACACACCAGTTATGGAATCAAGGACGGAAACGATGAATGAACAGCGACTGACCCAATGGGAAGCTATCTCCCTCATGGTAGGTGCCGGTGTAGGCGCAGGCATCATGGCAGTACCCTACCTCACCACGCAGGTGGGTTTTCTCGGTCTTGCAATGATCCTGCCGGTGGCCTGGGCTGCCAGCTCCCTGGTGCATCTCATGCTCGCCGAAGTATTGTTTCGCACCGGGCGCGACCTGCAGATCGTCGAGTTAATGCATATCTATGTGCTTCGCGGTCGTTTCGGGCGCTGGCTGTTATGGACGGTGTTTGCTTTGTTAAGTGTTGCCTTCCTGGCAAACCTGGCGGCATATGTTTCCGGAGCGGGGGAGATCCTGGCTGGCCTTATAGCATCGAACCAGTCTCTGGCTGAGATCATCGTTTACGGGATCTCTGCCGGCGTGGTTTTCTTTGGTCTCAAAGCCGTTGGGATTGCCGAACGATTTGGCGCTCTCATGCTGGTTGGGCTGATCGCTGCCATTGCAATTGGCGCATTTTCAGTCCCGTTCGATCTGTCACTCGAACTGTCCGGGACTCCCACCCACTGGCTGATGCTGTATGGCATGGCAATGTATGCCCTGTGGACTTTCTACAGTGTCCCCCAGGTGGTAAAAGGGCTGGGATCAGACCGGCGCAGCGCGGTTCGTGCCATCTTGATTGGGCTGGCAATAAACGGCGTCCTGACGGCACTGGTGGCGTTGCTGGCGCTCGGGATCTCAACGCAAGTCACCGAAGTTGCCATCATTGGCATCTCGGAACAGTTGGGGTCCTGGGCAGGGGTGACTGGTTCACTTTTTATCCTGTTTGCGATGCTGACAAGCTACTGGTCCGTCTCGCTCGCGCTGGCCGATATGCTGCACGAAAGGATTGGACTGCCCAACAAAGCGGCGTGGCTGCTGGCTACCGTGCCATCGCTATTATTGGTGTGGCTTGGCGACTGGCAGTTCCTCGAATCCCTGCGCCTGGCCGCCGGTGCGACCGCCCTCGTGGTGGCTCTGATCACCATTCCCATGTACTGGCAGGCCCGTCGAAACGGTCCGATCAACAATCCGGCCTGGACGCTTGGACGCTGGGGACACCCGGTGATGCTGGCGCTCGTCTTGCTCGCACTTGTTTTGATGGCGGCAGGTTCGCTGGTTTCGATTAATTAATCCGGTCATACTTATTTTTCTGTATGGATCAATAATAAAATCCTTCCTCATCATGGTATACTAAACAAAACAAATGTTCCATTTATCAGGGGACTTTATGCCAGTAAATTATCAGGACATCCAGGGGCAGATCAAGAAAATGGGCGAGCTGGAACCGCAGCGGCTTCAGGCACTAAATGCGCTGCGGGTGCAGGCTGCCGGGCTCCTGGCAGCTCACAATTCCAATATCGATACCCTTCAGGATTGGGTCAAACAGGCTGCAACCAAAAACCAAAATCTGCGCTGCGCCGTGCCAGTGGCTGAACCGCTGATGGCGCATTTTCCACCGCCGCCTATGCCGCCGCAGGTGGTGATCCTGGCCGCGGACGGCTCGCAGATCAATCCCAGCCGGCATGACAGCGTGCCTTTCGGGGTGGTGAATGTGGGTGTGTTCCGCATGGCGCCCGGCATGGATCAAGTGCCCAGCGAGATGGTGCACAGTGAGTTGATCACCGGCGATGATTTGTATACACCCAACGGTGGTGCCATTGGCGAGGAAGTGGTTGCCCTGCGCCGTGATCTTGCTGAACGCCAGATGCTGGCCAACCTCGCATCGCTGGAACACAAGGATGCGCCGGGAGTCACTGTGGCCGCTCTGACGGATGGTCCCCTCGAGCCGTTTGTGCGTGATCCGCTTGGCCGGGACGATCTGGGCCCGCTTTATACAGATTATCTGGCTGCCTTGCGCAGCGTTGCCAACCCGCTGACGGCCACCGCCGGTTATGTGGACAAGCCGCGTTCCGATCTGCTGGTGCGTTTGCTGGAACTGGTGACCCTCGGTGAGAGTGATCGACTTGACCGCGCCGGACACGAGCGCAGCCTGCCCGGGGTGACGGATGCCGGCCTGTTGGCGGAAATCCTCCTGCCTGGCGAGCGCTCGGCTATTTTCGCCCTCCAGTCGCGCACGGCACAGACCTTCACGGATGAGATCGCGATCCATTTCTTTTACATGAACGTGGGCCGCGAAGGGTCTCCCTCTCTGGTACGGGTGGAAATCCCCCGCTGGGTGGCGGAGAATGCCGCTTTGGTGGGGATGCTGCATGCTGTGTTGATGGACCAGTGCCGTGTGTTAGGCAACCGCCCCTACCCCTATGCTTTGCACCGTTCGCATGAGGTGGCAATCGTTCGATTTGAAGAGAAAGACCAGTTGAAAACAATGATTGAAATGGAACTTCGCAATCGCGGGGTCGAAATTGACGGGCCTTCCAACAAACAGGCCACAAAAGACAATTCCGGTAACAGAACGAGGCATTCATGAACCAAGCTATTGAAGTAGGACGATTGCTGCGCGCCAGCACGACTGGCTGCGTGGTTGGCTGCCGCCTGTCACAGTGGGGCGTGCCCTCTTTTGGCGCCTTGCTGCGCATTCCTTTGGGCGGCAGAAGCGACTATCAAATTTTTGGTCTGATCTATGATATTCATGTCGATGACGACGGCCTGGTACGCCAGCTTGCCACCACCGAGCATGTTTCTGAGGATGTGATTGCTGACAACCGCATCAACCGCAACGTGCCGCTGGAGATCAGCGTGGTCTTTGTCGGCTTTCAGGAGCATGGCAGTCCATTGCACATGCTTCCGCCGCGCCCGCCGCTCAGCCTGGATGCCATCTACACCTGCACGCGCTGAGGAGCTATGCCAGTTCACCGCCAGCGGGAGCTTTGGCTATTTCCGCCATGTGCTGCGCAACGCTGACCTGCCGGTAGGCGAGCTGCTGGCGGCGCACCTGCGCCAGGCGGCGGCAGCCCATGCCGCGCCGGGCACGGCGTGCAGCGATGCTGGATGGGCAGAGCGTGCTACCCAGGAATTGATCACCCTGCTGCGTGATGATTACCCGACCTTGATGAGCGTCCTCGGTGCGTTGGGGGATGCCGGCATTTCCTTTGGGCAGATGCAGGGAGGCCTTTCATGACAGAATACAACGTGTACCAGAATGGGGAATACATCGGTTATCTGGTCGGTGGCTCGCTCAAGGACAACTTGCGTGTGCGCCTGACCGTCCCGCCCCAGCAGGTGCAGGAGGGCGGTTTTGTGGTCATCGAGAGCGGCGAATGGCAGTTCTATGGTCTGGTGACCGACCTGCAGTTGGGTGCCACTGACCCGCGCTTTGCCGATGAGCAGAGCGAGGAACGCCTGCCTGCCGGTCTGGCGCGCCTGCTGCATGGGCAGACCTTATTCACTAACCTGGAAGTGTTGCCGGCCCTGATGCTGGACCGCGGTCCGCAGCCGGAACTGATCGAACAGATTGGCCCGGCACGCTACCAGCAGATTGTGGATGCCTGGAATCGGGAGCATGAGAACGCGAATCCCCATCCCATCCCGGTCAAGACCGTGCCCTCTCATCATGCACGTGTGCGCCTGGCTCAGGCCGGGGACGTGGCCGAGATCTTCGGCGATGAGAATCAGGAAGGCTACTTCCGCGTGGGTTCCACCCGCGAGCAGGATCATCCGGTGTGCATTGACTTAAAGAAATTCGTGCAGCGCTCCTCGGGTATTTTTGGCGCGACCGGCACGGGGAAATCCTTCCTGACGCGCATCATCCTGGCCGGGTTGATCGATTACAACAAATCCTCGATCCTCGTTTTCGATATGCACAACGAGTACGGCTTTGACGATACCGCCTCTGATACCAATCAGCGTGTGGTTGGCCTGAAGACCAAATTCACCAGCCGGGTGCGTGTAGTTGGCTTGGGGCGCGGTACCAATATTCGCGGGCAAACGCCGGACTTCCATCTGGAGATTGCCGAGAAGGACATCCAGCCAGAAGATATCGAGATGTTGAGCCGAGAGCTGAACCTGAAAGAAACCACCCCAACCACCCTGGACGCCCTGCGCTATTCGCTGGGCGGGGGGAACTGGTACCATGAATTCAAGAATATGGAAGTTGGCACGATGGTGGAGACCGATGACGGCAAGCGCGTGCCTGCACCGGGCAGCGTGGCAGCCTGGGCGAATGCGCATGGCGTCAACGTGACCGCTGCCGAAGCCTTGCACAGCAAATTGGGGCGGCTTTTCAACCGACCGTATATCAATGAAGATCCCGCATCTGAAGGTTTGAAAGAGATCATTAAGGCCCTGGAAGCCGGGCAGCATGTGATTCTTTCCTTTGGAAATTTCGAGTCCGATCTGGATTATCTGCTGGTGACGAACCTGCTCACCCGCCGCATCCGCGCCCGCTGGGAGAAGACCACCAACGATTACCGCACCCACGGCGAGAAAGAACCCCGCCCGCTGGTGATCGTGGTGGAGGAAGCGCACAAGCTGCTCAACCGCGAGATGGCTTCGCAGACCACTTTCAGCACCATCGCCCGCGAGATGCGCAAGTATTATGTCACTCTGCTGATCGTTGACCAGCGTCCCTCGCAGATCTACGACGAGGTCATGTCCCAGCTTGGCACGCGCATCTCCGGCTGGCTGGGGGACGATGCCGATACCCATGCTGTCCTCTCCGGCCTGGCCGGGCGCGATGCCTTGCGCGGGCATGCTGGCCCGTTTGCAGCCCAAGGAGGAAGTGCTGCTGCTGGGCTGGGGCGTGCCGATGCCCATCCCGCTGAAGTCCACGGCGTTATGATGACCGCTTCTGGCAGGAACTGCTGGGTAAAAAGGACAGCGGCAAACGCAGCAACGAAGAGATTTTGGGCGATTTCGGATTTTGATCTTTTCAGAATGTGTTGTTTGAACCCGACAGGCGGAAATGCCTGCCGGGTTTTTATTTTTCTGTTTCTTGTATAATCAATGAATAGATAGTTTTATCGCGAAGACCTTTGACAATCGCCCGCTTTCACAGAAACTGGAGGAAAAATCATGGCCCATCGCACGCTCAAGAACAGTTATTCGCAATTATCCGATCGATTAAACCGTTTTCCCCAAGGCGCACCCCCATCCGAGCTGTTGTTCCAAATTCTGAAAATCCTGTTCAGCGAGAAAGAGGCGGAACTGGTGTCTTCGCTGCCGATCAAGCCTTTCACCGCAGACAAAGCCAGCCGCATCTGGAAGATGGACATGACCAGTACCCGCAACGTGCTGGATGAACTGGCAGGCCGCGCCATTCTGGTAGATGTGGAGCATGATGGAGAGACCCAATATGTGCTGCCGCCGCCCATGGCAGGTTTCTTCGAGTTTTCGATGATGCGGTTAAGGGAGGATATCGATCAAAAAGTATTGGCTGAGTTGTTTTATCAATACATGAATGTGGAAGAAGATTTCATCCGCGAGTTGTTCACGGAAGGGGAAACCCAATTGGGGCGCACCTTTGTCAATGAACCGGCACTCTCCGCGGAAAATGCCCTCCATGTGCTGGATTATGAGCGGGCCACGGAAGTGATCAAAACCGCCACCTATCGGGGGATTGGTATTTGCTACTGTCGCCACAAGATGGAGCACATGGACCGCGCCTGCGACGCGCCGCAGGACATCTGCATGACCTTCAACAACACGGCATCATCCCTGATCCGGCATGAAGTCGCCCGCGAGGTCAGCGTGGAGGAGTGCCTGGACCTGCTGCAGGTGGCTTATGAACATAATCTGGTGCAGTTTGGCGAAAATGTGCAGCAAAAAGTCAATTTCATTTGCAACTGCTGCGGCTGCTGCTGTGAGGCAATGATCGCGGCCCGCAAGTTTGCGATTTTGAACCCTGTGCATACGACCAATTTTCTTCCAGAGATTGATGAACAGAATTGCACCGGCTGCGGAAAATGCGTGAATGCCTGCCCGGTGGAAGCCATGGCGCTGGTTTCGGCCAACCATCCCACCAGACCGAAACTGAAAAAAGCATGGGTGAATGAAGACCTGTGTCTGGGGTGCGGGGTGTGCGTACGCACCTGCACCGACGATGCCCTGCATTTGAAGGAACGCGAGACGAGGGTGATCACACCGGTGGATGGTACCCATCGGGCGGTGATGATGGCTGTTGAGCGCGGCAAATTGCAGAACCTGATCTTTGATAACCATGCTTTGTTGCATCATCGCGCTATGGCGGCAGTACTTGGGGCGATTTTGCGGCTGCCGCCGATCAAGCAAGTGATGGCCAGCGAACAGGTGAAATCGCGTTATCTGGAGGCACTGATCACGCGATACAATCAACGGAAATAAGGAACGGCATTTTCGGAAGTTATGGATGGTTGGCATGGTTATCCCTCCTTAAATTGATGCGGTTTTTACAGGATATTTCTTTAATGCTCTTATAATAAGGAAAAGGATACGTTAAGATTGAACGGATAGTTTGTTTCAGCATCAGTCTTAAGGTTATTGCAGGTGCCGTCGGTAATTAAATCAACGTTTTTTGATGCGATGATGAAAAGTGCCTTCGAATAATTAGGTTTACCGGGATTTTAGTAAATCATGGATTTTTCACGTAACCAATCATGGGATGATTTGTGGCCGAAGATAGAAAACAACTTCGGTATTTTTAATCAAATTGTTCAGAATATGCCGTTAGGCATTTTTGTGGTGGATAGTGACCGTAACCTGGTTTATGCAAATCCTGCCATGTCAACTTTATTGGACTGTAATTATGACGAGTTGAGTGAAATACTCATCAGCGTTCGTGAAGCCCAACAGGAATTGGTCGAAGTTATTTTTGACCATGTGTTTCGATTGCAGTCTGAGTTTGTTGTTCCTGAATTTGGTTTATCCCTTCCGAGCGGCAAACTGTTATATTTGCATGCCACCTTTAACCCCATTTCTTTTCAACAAGGCGATCAATCGGTATCTGCCATGATTGCAGTTGCTCTTGACATTACGGCGAAGAAGAATGCTGCAGATCTAGCTGTTCAGCATGCTCGGGAATTCGAACTTCTGCATAGCGCCGGCCAAAGGCTAAGCGAAACCCTCGATCTGGATGTGATCTTCCAGATTTTTTTTGAGCTTGTTTCCAGTATCATGTCACATGACGGTCTTTTTGTTTCTTCCTATGACGACGAGGAAGAAATGATCACCTGTAAATATGCCATTATTGAGGGAAATGAAATAGATGTTACCCAACTTCCTGCCATCCCTTTGGAGCCAGAAGGCATGGGTACTCAGAGCGTTGTGATCCGCACCGGCAAACCCATGTTGATCCATGATATGGATGCACGCCTGATGAAGACCCAATCCGTGCATTATGTAGATGAGAATGACAAGGTATTTGATTTGGAGGATGTGCCTGAAGAAGCCCCCAGGACACAATCGGCATTACTGGTCCCATTGATTCTTGATGGTAAGTGTGTAGGTGCCATTCAGGTGATGAGTTTTCAGAAAAATGCATTTTCGGATTCCGATTTACGGATCATGCAGGCGCTGGCAGCGCAGATTGCCGTTGCCAGCAACAATGCTCTTTTGTATGAGCAGGCGCAGGAAGAACTGACTGAGCGCACGAAACTGCAAATCGAGCTGGAAGAGGAACGTAATTTGCTTTCCAGGCGTGTGGAAGAACGGACAGCCGAACTGATTGCTGCCAACCAGGAACTGCAGCAGGCTTTGCAGATCAAGGATGAATTCCTGGCAAATATGAGCCATGAGCTGCGCACGCCGTTGAATGCCATTCTCGGTATGCGGGAGTCTCTGTCTGACGGCATTTATGGCCCGCTGGATCAGCGGCAGGAGCGACCTCTTGGTCTAATTCAACAGAGCGGTGAACATTTGCTCGACTTGATCAACGATGTGCTTGACCTGACAAAGGTTCAGGCTGGTCACATTGAATCCAATCCTGTTCCAATCCTCCTGGAAGCCATATCGAAGGAGTGTTTGAAACTGGTCGATGAACTGGCGGCCCGAAAAAATATCCATGTGCATTTTCATCCCGGCGAAGGGCGTTGGCAGGTACGGGCGGATGAACGCCAGCTCAAGCAAGTCCTGCTGAATCTGTTGAGCAATGCGATCAAATTCACCGATGAAAACGGCAGTGTGGGCATTGATATTTGTGCGGGTCAGAAACCTGACCAGGTCAACCTGACGGTCTGGGATACAGGGATTGGCATCAAGCAAGCAGACATGGGGAAATTGTTTCAGCCCTTTGTGCAGTTAGACAGCGGCCTCAGTCGGAAATATGAAGGGACCGGATTGGGCCTGGCATTGTCTGCAAAGTTGGTTGAATTACATGGCGGCAAGATATCTGTAGAGAGTGAGGGACTGCCTGGAAAGGGAAGCCGGTTTAAGGTCACGCTTCCCACTGAGACCGCAGGGTCAGATAGATCGCCAGCAACCGCATTGGATGGAGATACATTTTCTTATCCGATGGGATCCAGCGAGCGTATTCTTGTGGTGGAAGACAATCCTGCCAATCTGGAAACGATGGTCAGTTTTATTGAACTGAGTGGCTATGAAGTTCTGGTTGCAAATAACGGTCAGGAAGCCATCGACCGAACCCGTGATGCGCATCCTGATTTGATCCTGATGGATATTCAGCTGCCGGTAATGGATGGTTTGACGGCGATACGGGTCATTCGTCAGGATATGGGCATGACGGAAATACCGATCATTGCCTTGACTGCTCTGGCGATGCAGGGGGATGAAGAGCGCTGTCTGGCAGCCGGGGCAGACCTGTACCTGAGCAAGCCTGTCCGTTTACGTACACTGGTCGAGACGGTGGGGAAAATGTTGAAGGGCTGAATTTTCCCTCCCGAAATGGATTGATGAGATGTGTGGAAAGACAGGTTGCGAAGCCTGTCTTTTTTTTATGACATCATGCGCGCCATGATGCTGCCGACGAAGCGTGCCAGACCAACTGTGACCGGGTTGACAGTGTGGGGCGTATAAAAACTCTGTTGGGGATCAGTCCAGCCGTGCTTATGCCAGTGTTGGAAGTCGATCGTGTCTGGGGTAGCTTTGCTCCAGCTGCATTGTTGAATGCGGAACATCATCAGCGAGAAGAAAGATGGCCGGGCGGATTGCTGGCGCAATACGGTCTTGAAGAAGCGCCGGGCGTGTTTCTGGCATGCAGCGCTGTGACGCTGGGTCAGTTCCTCGCTTTTCATTAACGCCCCGGTTTTGAAGCAAACTTGACCCTGGAAGGACAGACCCCAGCTCATCAATGAGCGCAGACTACAGAATGCGATCGTAGCCGGACTGCCGCCGGTGGTGGCGAGAAGGAAAACGCTTTTACCGCCGAACTCCGGCCGGTGGCAGATGTACGCCAGGCGGTCTTCCCAGTTCTTGAGGATGCCGCTCATATCACCAACGTAGACTGGGGTAGCGATGATCCAGGCATCGGCCGCCTGCATTTTCTCCTTGATCGCGGGGATGTCATCCTTGAGTGGACAGTTCTGCTCGCCCTTATCGAAGCATACCCGACAGCCGCGGCAGGGCTGGATGTCTGTATGACCCAGATTGAGGGTTTCAAATTCAAACGGCTCGTCAGCGTGTTCGGCCTCTGCCCGCATTTGTGCAGAGAACAGATCCACCATACGGCTGGTATTGCCGTGTTTGCGATAACTGCCTACAAGAGCGAGGATTTTCATGGGACTTTCTCCTTCTCATCATTTTTTATGCCATTTAATAAAAGATTAGTGACCATTTGTGGGTCAAAAAAAATACGACCTTCAACGTCCTGAGGGATGCAAATCCCCAAATAAGTGGTCAGCAGGAAGGTGGCTGTGCGGCCCACGTCCATGCGGCGAAAACTGTTGTCTTGCATTCCGGGTTCGAGGATGTCATTCATCATCACCGCGAATAGTGGCTGGTAAACTTGCGCCAGATGCGCCTTATGGGCTTCGTCTGCGCCGTACAGGGTATGAACAATGACCTGCATGGGAGAGGGGTGGGCTTCGACATAGGCGAAGCCGGCCTGGAAGAAATGCAGCAGGCGTTCCTGCGGGGATGAAACCTCGCTCACCGCAGCGGCGATGAAAGCGATATGCTCAGCGGCCGCCGTCTCAATCAGATCCAGCAGGAGGGCTTCCTTGCTGGCAAAGTAGTTGTAGATGGTGCCTTTGGCGTACCCTGCGGCTTGTGAGATACGGTTGATATTGGCGGCTGTGAACCCCTGGTGGGCAAATTCCTCTGCAGCAGAGTCAAGTAATTTCTGGCGGGTGTCGATCGCGATCTGTTCACTTTCGGAGGTTTTGTAGCGGGGCATGATCGTTCCTTTTGATATATGGGTGGGCGGTCACCCATATTATACAGTAATTAGGTATCCTGTCAAGGGAAAATTCATTGCTTTCATGATCAGGTCTTCTGATACAATAAAAATCCTTATTCGTATTTGCGTTCAATAGAGGTAGACAATGAAAACATATGGTAAATGGATCTTTCCGATCCTTATGACAGGAATTTTTGTCTTGTCAGCGTGTCAGCCTGCCATACAGGCAGTGGATAGTGAACCTTCCCCTGAAGCAGTACAACCAGTGCAGGGCATCCCTGCCATCGACCAGAACCAGCCGGATGAATTCGCTACGGCGACTTTCTCGATGGGCTGATTCTGGGGCCCTGACTCCCGGTTCGGGAGTACCCCTGGTGTGATCCGCACCCGTGTTGGCTATGCAGGCGGTGATCGTCAAGACCCCACCTACAGCAGGATTGGCGACCATGCCGAAACGATCCAGATTGATTATGACCCGGCGGTGATTTCCTACGAGGATCTGCTGGCGATGTTCTGGAGCGGGCATACCCCCATCAGTCCATCTTCTTCAAGCCAGTATGCATCCATCATCCATTACGCAACGGATGAAGAAAAACTCCTTGCTGAGCAAAGCATGCAGGCGCAGGAAAAAGTACTGGGCAGAAAAATTTATACCGAGATCATTCCTCTGGGTACGTTCACCCTGGCGGAAGACTACCATCAGAAATACTACCTGCAAAATCAGCAGGTGCTGATGGATGAATTCAGGATGATCTATCCAGATATGGCTGATTTCATTAACGCCACGTCCGCCGCGCGGGCCAATGGATACGTGGGGCGCTATGGTTCGTTAGATAGTTTGCAGGCCGAAATTGGTTCGCTTGGATTATCCGACACGGCTCAGGAAGAATTGCTGAAGTATGTAGATTAACGATGCTCCGTTCTCGTTTTCACCATTAATCTGTACCGCACACCAGGCATACCGAGGTGTGCGGTATTCTTAATCAATACCTCCCCTGTCTTTTCAACAAGAACAGGGGAGGTCAGTATGGTTTTTCTGTTTCAAAAAAAACCTGATATGTATGGATATTACGAACGGCGGAAAATGTTCCACCAATTTCGAAAACCCAATTGTTGCTCGTTTTCGAGTTTTAATCGCCATTCCGATGCGGCGATTGCATTGATGATCTGTATTTCAGACATGATTTACCTCCAGTCTTTTACTAGGTTACAACTCTTTCATTCTACACCCTGGAGTGGACTCCAAGTCAAGTGGCCACATGGCCTATTTTTTACTGGAATTGACTGTTGAGGAATAAGATGCAGTCGAATCACTGCCGTGACATATTTTTCCTTTTGTTATTTCCTCTTTACTGAGCAGTCCAGGTACCTCTTTCTTACCTTCTTTCCTGCCTGGTTTTTGAGAATTAAGTATTTTTTGCAGGTTTCGGCCTTAAATTTTACAAACACTTGACCTGGAGTTAACTCCAGGTGCTATACTGATATTTGGAGGAACATCTTATGAGAATATCAGAAGTAAGTGAACAGTATGATCTTTCGTCGGATACGCTGCGTTATTATGAACGCATTGGACTCATCCCGCCTGTCAATCGAAATGGAAGTGGTATCAGAGATTACAACGAGCTTGATCTGAGGCGGGTTGAATTTGTTAAGTGCATGCGGAGCGCAGGATTACCCATTGAAGTGTTGATCAGGTATGTCGGACTGGTTCAACAGGGTGATGTGACCATTGAAGCCCGAAAAGAGATTTTGGAAGCGCAGCGTCAGGAGCTTGCAGCCAGAATGCAAGAGATGCAAAAAACGCTGGATCTTCTGGATCATAAAATTGAAGTCTATGAAAACGTCCTTTTGCAAAAAGAAAAAGAGATGGTGCAAACAGAGGAACTGGAAATTGCCTGAGCAGCAGTGAAAGGAGAGATGAAATGAAAAAGCGCAAACTTGGAAACAGCAACCTGGAAGTTTCGGCCCTCGGGCTTGGCTGTATGAGAATGACATTTGGTGATGCGCCCATCGGTACCCGGCAGGAGATGATCTCGTTTCTCCATAAAGCGGTTGAACGGGGGATCACCTTCTTTGATACCGCAGAAGTGTATGGACCATTCACGAACGAGGACCTTGTGGGAGAAGCGCTGGAGCCTTTCAAGGGGCAGGTGGTGATTGCCACCAAATTTGGATTCAAGCATGATGGCGATAAAGGCCCCTTGCCCGGTGTTGGATTGGACAGCCGGCCGGAGCAAATCAGGCGCGTTGCCGAGGCTTCGCTGAAACGCCTTCGCGTTGATGCCATCGACCTGTTTTACCAGCATCGGCCTGACCCGAATGTGCCCATTGAAGATGTCGCGGGAGCCGTCAAAGATTTGATCCAGGATGGCAAAGTGAAACATTTCGGCCTTTCTGAATCAGATGCTGAAACCATCCGCCGCGCCCATGCGGTTCAACCGGTCACTGCCTTACAAAGTGAGTATTCTATTTGGTGGCGTCCGATTGAAGATGCAATCCTGCCAACCTGTGAAGAACTCGGTATTGGCCTGGTACCCTACAGCCCGTTGGGCCGCGGGTATTTGACAGGCAAGATTGACGAAAATTCCACTTTCGCTGATAACGATATCCGCAGTCATAACCCCCGCTTTACCCCCGAGGCGATCAAAGCAAACCGGGTTGTGGTGGATTTGCTGGAACGGATCGCCGGGCAGAAAGGTGCCACCCCGGCACAAATTGCCCTGGCCTGGCTGCTGGCGCAAAAACCCTGGATCGTGCCCATTCCCGGCAGCCGCAAACTTCACCGGCTGGACGAGAATATCGCTTCGGTAGATATTGAATTGACAGCAGATGATCTCCGAGAGATCGAAAATGCCATGTCACAGATCACGGTGGTTGGCGACCGGTATTAAAGCGGCAAATCATTTCGGCCTTGACGAAAGGCAAAGGATAAACGCTATCAATGGACAATACGAAACGAAAAACCAGTGCCAATGTTCGGGGCGTTTCCTTCCTTGTGCTGGCTTTGTTGATCTTCTTTGCAAAGCATCGCGGTCAAGTGGATTGGCGGTGACTATTCGATCATGGAAATCGTCCTGTTTCGCAGTTTTGTTGCCTTACCCATAACGATCCTCTTATACCGCATGGAAGGCAAGCGTGGGTTGCCGACCACGCAGCGTCATACGCTGGAATATGTGCGCGGTGTTTTTCTTTTTCTTTCCTACACGACTGCCTTTATGGGTCTGGCGGCTTTGCCGTTGGCCGAAATTGAAGCCATTCGCTTTTCGGGTCCGTTGATGATCACTCTCCTGTCCGTGTTCATGCTGGGCGAAAAGGTTGGGCCGAGCCGCTGGCTGGCCCTTCTCGTCGGCTTTGCCGGGGTTCTTTTTATTGTCAGGCCGGGCTCGGCATCCTTCAACCTGGGTTCCATTTTTGTTTTGATCTCCGTACTTTTCTATGCATTGAATGTCATCTTCACCCGTAAACTGCAAACAACAGATAGCAGCGCGACAATGGCTTACTTCAGTTCGCTTGTTTATCTGGTTGCCGCCATTGTTTTATCGCCGCTGGCTATCTTTGTGGGCGAAATACCTAATGCACATCCAAGTATTGCTTTCCTCCTGCGGGCATGGACCCTGCCCACGCTGCTGGATTGGGGGATCATGTCCGGTTTAGGGCTGGTTTGGGCAGGCGGCATGTATTTCATCGCGCGCGCGTACAGCGCGGCCCAGGCATCGGTGATTGCCCCGTTTGAATATATCTCTTTGCCAATCAGCGTGATGTGGGGCTTTCTCATCTGGCATGACTTCCCGACGTGGATGACCTGGGTGGGCGCTTTCTTAACCATGGCCAGCGGGCTGTTTGTTTTGTATCGTGAGCGAAAGAAACGTCCGGTGCAGGAATCTTGATCCTGGAGAACAAGACGGCGAGGCATATAGTTGAATATATGCCTCGCCGTTTCGTTAAAAAGGATTTTACACCACGTTGATCACCACTTTGCTGCGGGGGTGACCGGATTCCATATAGTGCATGGCGTCGGCCGTTTGGCTGAGGGGGTAGCTGCGGTCGATAACGGGTTTGATCTTTCCGTCCTCGATCAACTTCTTGAGGAAAATCAAGTCTTCAATGTCTGCTTCGGCAGGGGTGGTGGTGACGGTTTTGCCGCCATGGGAAGTCAGCGACCCCAGCAGGACGGCCGAAAAGATCTGCCTGTTGGTACCGCCGACCATGATGTAGGTGCCGTTCTCTGTCAGGCAGTTTTTGTAGTCACGGAAGTGGCGGTCGCCGTTCACGCCCAGGATGAGGTCATAGCGCTGGCCGTTTTTGGCGAAGTCCTCCTTCTTGTAGTCGATGACATGGTCTGCGCCAAGGCCTAGGGCCTGATCGACGTTGCGGGTGCTGACCACGGCGGTGACTTCTGCACCGAGAGCTTTGGCGATCTGCAGGGTGTAGGTGCCCACGCCCCCGGATGCCCCATTGATGAGCACTTTCTGCCCGGCCTGGAGTTTCCCTACCCTGCGCAGACTGCGCACGGCGGTGCCGCCGGCTACAGGAACAGCCGCGGCTTCCGCGAAGCTGAGGTTGGCGGGTTTGAGCAGCAGGTTCTTTGCAGGCGCGACGGCGTACTCGGCCAATGCGCCCATGCCGTCGTCAAAGATATCGCCAAAGACCTGGTCGCCGGGCTTGAATTGAGTCACGTTACTGCCCACGGCTTCGACGATGCCGGCCAGGTCACCGCCGAGGATGGGTTTGTTTGGTTTGGGGAAGCCCCACATGGGGCGGAAGAGGAGGGGCCTGCCGTGCATGGTGCGCAAGTCGGCAGAATTTAGCGAGGTGGCATGGATGCAGACCAGCACCTGGTCATCCCCGGGAACGGGCTTTTCACAGTCGGTATACTGCAGCACGTCCGATGTGCCGTACTTTGTATAGATGATTGCTTTCATGGTTTTCTCCATAGGGTTGTGGCGGGTAGTTGTTTGTATCACTAGTATATACGATAAAATTTGTCCGAAAGTTGCAAAAAACGGCGATGCAGTACATGCATCGCCGAATGATATTCCAGAAGGGAAGTTTTATGTTTGCGAAATTCTGATGGCAACATTCCCTTTTTTGTGGCCCTGTTCCACATAACGATGCGCCTCGACGATCTGTTCGAAGGGATATGTGCGGTCAATGGCCGGTTTGAGCTGGTTTGCCTCAATGATGTCCTTGATGACCAGCAGGTTGGCGAGTGAATTGCCGCCGTCTGAATCGGTGTGAACATTGATATATACGCCGCCTGGTTTGAGCAGTTGTTTCCCCCTGGCTGGGTCAAGCTTGCCGACGGCATCAAACACCACATCGAATGTTTCGCCAATTTGGAGAATATCCTGACTGGTGTAATCGATGACCCGGCTGGCCCCCAGGGACTGGACCAGGGTGAGGTTGGTGGTGCTGCACACGCCAATCACTTCAGCGCCGAAGTGACGGCTGGCAAGCTGGACGGCATTTGTCCCGACCGCACCGGATGCGCCGTAAATGAGCACCTTTTGTCCCGGCTGGATCTTGCCTTTTTTCAGGCAGGTCAGGGCTGTCATGCCTGCCCCGGGGGCGGCAGCGGCTTCCTCGAAACTGAGATTGTGCGGTTTGAGCGCCAGCACCCCCTTTTCGGGCAGGCATTTGTACTCGGCATAGCCGCCAAAATCGACTGCAAAAGTGGAGGCAAAAACGGCATCGCCGCGCTGGAAGCGGGTCACTTTGCGGCCGACTGCTTCAACCGTCCCGGCCAGTTCCATGCCCAGAATGGGGCGTTTGGGTCTGGACCAGCCCAGGTATAGCCTTCCCATCACTTTTTGCAATCCGGTAACCGGCATGTTGAGGCTGCGCATGATGGTATCACCGATGGTGACGGTGGTGGCATGGACCTTGACAAGAATTTCTTTGTCGCCCGGCACAGGTTTTTCGATTTCCTTGATTTGCAAAACCTCAGGGGGGCCGTAGCGTTCATATACAATAGCTTTCATTTTTTATTCCTTTCAGTCGTTTATGCGTACCAGACGGATGCCCACCCAGACGTACCAGATGATCTGACTGATGCCGAAGAGACCGACGAGATCGGTGAGGCCGGGGAAGACGGAGGCGATGCCAAGGGCGCCGACCACCATGCCAATATAGTTGAGGACTTTCGGCAGGCTGTCTGTGCGCAGGGCAGCGAGGCTGATGAGCAGGGTCCATACGCCGCCCAGAATTTCGCCATTCCCGTTGCCGATTCCGCTGGCGACAGTCTCGATGGTCTGCCAGGTGAGGGCGGCTTGTGCGGGGTCTGTGGCATACAGGTCGATGACGGGGGCGATGCCGGCATTGGAGATCATCCCGCTGGCGACGAGTGAGCCAGCCCAGATGAGGCCTGTAAGGGTAGCAACCTTGGCCAGTGCCGGGGCTTTGGTCTTCACCAGGTCATACAGGGCGAGGGTCAGAGGAATAAGGACGATGCCAAAGAAGACGTACATGAGCAGATTGGTCCAGAAGATGACGCCTTGCTGTTCAATGAGCAGGGCCACTTTTTGGGCAGGATCAGTGATGCTGGGGTAATCCAGTACGACCAGGAAGAGTACGATGCCGATGATGTAGGCGGCGGCCAGATAGAATGCGGCGAAGCCGCCAAGTTTTTGTGTTTTCATTTTGTTATCCTTTTTGGTAATGATTGAAATTGATTTCGCTCAGTCAGTTTTGTCTTCAGAGTCGTAGGCGAAAACCTGATCGAGTGGGACACCGAAGACGTGAGCGATACGAAAGGCCAGTTCCAGAGAAGGCGAGTATTTATCTTTTTCCATGGCGATGATGGTCTGACGGGTAACGCCTACTTTCTCGGCCAACTCCTTCTGGGTCATTTCATCCGCATTGAAGCGCAGCTTACGGATATTGTTGGTGATGCGGTTTTTCTTCATTCTAGTACCCCCTGCGGTACATAAGGAGCTGAGAGACGTCTTCGAAGATGCCGCCCAGGATACCCGAGAGGACGAGCAGATTGAACATCACCAGAGCGGGCTGGCCGAGAATGAAGGCGAGCATGGACAGGCCAATGCAGACTGAGTAGAAAATGTAGGCATTGCGTGAGCCTTTCAGTTCGATCACCTTGTCGCGCTCATCTTCGACGAAGTCTTCCACTTCGTTGGTGCGGGCCATCTGGATGGCGCTGCTGACGATGTTGGCAAGGATATTGCCGATGATGTTGACCAGGATCATCAGGACGATGATCACGCCCCACAGCCGGAAGACCTGCTCGGGTACGAGGGGGCCGGTTTTGTAGAACTGGTTGAGTTTGAGGCCGAAGTAGGCCAGGACAAGGATGTGGCTGGCGAGGGAAATGACGACGCTTTTTTGTTTATAAGACATGCGAACCTCCTGTGTTCGTTTTGTTTTACAATATGTATGAATTACTTTACATATAGTAATGTAAATTTCACATTATGTCAAGAGGTTTCGACATGGATTTTGGGAATTGGGGTGGGTTTGGATAGCGAGGAGTTTGGTGTGGGGGATTTTTCCCTTGGAAAGAAGAGACCTTGTCCGCCCTTTTGGGCGTATAGCATCCAATGCTTTATTGGCTGCCAGGCGTCCCTACGATGGAAGAGTTAGGGTTGGTGGAGTTGCTTCATCCCTCAGGAAGGACGGGCTTAGCCCGTCCTTTCGGGCGTATGCCATACGCCCCTATAAAATTATGATAATTAATAATCCACTTCGCGGCTCAAGACCAGAAGGGTGAGCAGGGTCGTCTCGCCGGTTTGCTGGAGCTTGTCGGGGTCGATGATGTCGATGGTGTCGTTGACGGTGTTGACCTGCCAGTCGGAGCCTTCCCAACTGATGAAGGCACTCATCGCAGTGCGTGGATCGCCAAAGTTGAAGCTGCGGCGGCCAAAATGTGTGCCCCGTCCGCGGGTGGTGACCTTTGCGCCGGTGCGCCCGGCAGCGTCTTCGTAGAGGGTGACCAGACGGTAGGAGGAGCCTGGCCCGAGGAAGATCTCGTCTCCGGTGCCGGCGCCGGTGCCGCTCAGTTCGAGGATGGCTTCCACGGTGAGCAGGCCAAAGCCGGTTTTGGCGTTCATCGCGTTATTGACCGCCAGCATGTCGCGCCGCTGACCGCCGCTGTTGGCGATGAAAACGACTGTCTTCTTGGGTTGATATTCGCCTTCCATCATCACCCGCGCCATCTCCAGCATGGTGGCAACTCCGCTGGCGTTGTCGTTGGCGCCCGGGTAAAAGGTGCCATCGGGACCGGTACCCAGGCCGTCGAAGTAGGCATTGATGATGATGACCTGATTATCCAGGCCGCGGCCCAGACCTTCCCCCATCAGTGCGCCCGTTCCGGGAATGTATCCGATCACGTTGATGTATTTGTCTTCAAGGGTATTTTCTGCGCCGATGATCTCCATATACATGCTGGTGCCAGGCGAGGTGTAGTACATTTCCTCGTTGCCAAGGGCCTCACGGGCTGCATCCAGACCAGCCAGGCTGCTGCCGCAGGAAGCCAGGATGCGGTCGGCCAGTTCAGGCGTGATGGTGATCACTGGCAGCGAGGCGCTGGTGTCATGCGGGTAAAGGAGCTTGGTATCCATCACGTCCGGGTCTTCGCTGATAACGAGAATGCCAGCGGCGATCTTGATGTCCAGGTTGCGCAGGTCGCTGTCCCGCACCAGGATGATATTCTCGAACAGTTCCTGCGGGGAGCGGATGCGTTTTTCGTAATAGCCTTCTGCCAGGGCAAGACCTACCACCTGTCCTTTGGCGTTGGGATAGGGCATCCCGTAATCGACAAATTCCACAAAGTCTTTACGGTATGAGAGCGTTTCAGCTACATCACCATTTTCGTCAAGGAATTCCAAACGCGGTACCTCCACCAGATGGAAGCGCGGATTATACAGCCCCTGGATGAAGGTTTCTTTCTCACCGCCGGGGAAAAGCCCAATCTCTTCCATGCGTCCGGCAATATATTCGGCTGCGGCGCGGTTGCCGTCGGTGCCTGTTTCACGGCCTTCAAATTCGGGACTGGTCAAAGCAGCGATGTCTGCCATGGCTCGATCTGCATCAAATTGTTTTGCCTCGTTATTGTACAGGCCTAGCGGCGTCTGGCTGCGGAAGAGGAGGATGGTGACCACAATGGCAATGGTGGCAAAGGCAGCTGTATAGCGGTTGATAAAACGGTTGAGGCTGATGCGGCTGGCTTCCAGAAAACGGCGCAGCCCTTCGCCGAGGATGTTGAGGCTGAAGATGGACAGGAAGAAGAACAGTCCGGGATACCAGGCCATCCAGCCAAAACTGCGCCACCAGTTGCGGATGTTTGACAGCAGGGCGCCCCATTCCGGGATGTCCGAGTAGTAGTAGATGCCGGCAGTGCTTTCAACACGGAAGCCGCCGCCAAGGAAGATGTTGAGGAAGCCCAGCTCGGCAAGCAGCATCAGCACGCTGCCCATTTCCAACACGGCCAGCACGACAATCGAGGGCAGCAGGTGGGGCAGGATGTGGATATTGAGGATGCGGCCCGAACGGGCGCCGACGGCATGGGCGGCTTCAATGTGCAGCTTGGGCTTCTCGGCGATGACCTGCCCGCGCACATATTGGGCGATCTCGCCCCAGCCAACCACGCAAAATGCAATAATGAAGACTTTCATGCCCTGCTGGATGCCCAGGCCGAGAATGAGAAGCATGGCGAAAATGGTGACCGGGAAAGCGGCCCACACGTTGATCAGGCTGTTCAACAAGCGGTCGAACCACGAGCCGCGCCACCAGCCAGCGATCATTCCCAGAATGACCCCCAGCAGCACGCGGGCAATGGTGGCAAACAGGGCCAGGGTCAGGGTCTGGCGTCCGCCGTGCAGCACGAGGGCCTGAACATCACGGCCCATGACATCACTGCCCCAGGGGAAGACGCTGGATGGTTCGAAGGGGGGACCGGTGATGACGCCTTCGATGGTGAGGATGCGGTTAGTATCGTAGGGACTGGCGTCTGTCAGACCTGGGCCATAGATGATGAGCAGCGTCCAGCCGATGACAAGCACCACGCCGATCAGGAAGAGCGGATTGCGCAGGGCGCTGCGCAGGATATGTTTGCGGTCGGAGACGGATGGGTCTTCGCGGTGCATGTCGATATGTTTGCGCGCGGCTTCCAGTTTGGCTGCTGCTTGTTTGTCTTCTTCTGTTTCGGGCTGCGCCTTGCGCTGGGGGAAAAGCTGCGGTCGGGGATTTTGGATCCAGGCTTTCAGCGTGGCAAGAAGCCGCTGCCAGCGTTCCCGCAGGGTCGTTTCATGCTGGATCGCGGTTTCCTGTCCGTTATCACGCAGACGCGGGTCGAGGATCGGGTAGAGGAATTCCAGTCCCAGGTTAACGAGGATGAAGAGCAGCCCCAATGATACAGTCAGATCAGTGATCAGGAAGGGAATGTCAAGGCGGATTGAATCAAGGATGGCGGAACCCAGCCCGGGCCACAGGAAAAAGCTTTCCACTACTGGCAGGCTGGCCAATGAATAGCGCAGCGATGTGCCGGCCGTAGTCAGTACGGGGTTGAGAATGTTGGGGAGGGCATGCTCACGGACGATCTGCCGCCGCGAGGCGCCTTTGGCGCGCGCTGAGCGGATGTATTCCTTGCTCATCACGTCTGATAGGGTAACGTAGGTGACCTGCATGATCTGGGCGAAGGGCCGCGCGGCCAATACCAATACTGGCAGGACGAGGTGATTGTCCCATCCGAAACTGTGCGGCGGCAGGATGGAATGGCTAAGGCCCATCAGCCGGGTGATTTTGAGCACAGCAACCCACAAGAGCATCGCCAGCAGGAAGCTGGGCACCGAGACACCGAGGATGGAGGTTAGTAGAATAAACGGAGCGCCGATCTTGCGCTTGCTGAGGGCAGCGGTGATGCCCAGCCAAACCCCCAGGACGATTGCCAACGCGAGAGAGAGCAACAAAAGCCCGGCACTGTTGATGAAGAGTTCCTGAACCAGTTCCCAGGCAGGAATGGTTTCCTTGTGCCATACGTAGTTTTCGGGATGCGAGAAGAGGTAATGTGCGGCCTGCTGGAGGACCTCACTGGCGGTCCCCAGGAAGGTGGTTGCCACGCCGCGGCGGCCTTGCTCGGCCATCAACAGCCCCAGCAGGGTGAGGATGATGATGCCCAGGAGAATGAGCGCACTGGAGGCGATACGACGCAGGATCATTTGCCAGCGCATTTTGTGGTTGTTTTGCACGTTGGGTGTGGGGGAAGTCAATGGCGGCTCCTCTATGTGGCGGTTTTTAACGTATCTATTATACGGGAGAAGTGCTGTTGGTGATACTGGCGGGTTGACCAGTATTTATTCTTACCCTCCCCATCTTGCAGTGAAGCTGCAAAATGGGGAGGGGGATATTTTTTTGTCTGAGAAGTTTTTGGCAAACGCGATCAAATTGATTTCTATCTTAGTCTGCCGACGTGGCACAGCGGAAGCCGGCACGGTGATTTTGGCGGACCAGGTGGGAGGAATCGCGGAAGAAGGTTTGGGCGTGCTGCCAGGGGGAGTCAAAGGAGCCGCCGCGCATGGCATAGTCCATAACTCGGGTTGGGCCTGTAGGATTGTGATCGGGTGAGTAGGTGTAATAGTCGAAGGCGAAGTAATCATTCAGCCACTCGGCAGCATTGCCCGCCATATCCAGGGCACCGAAGGGGCTGGCGCCATCCGGGAAACTGCCCACAGGCTGGAGCTGTCCATAGCCAGCTTCACGTGTGTTGGCTTTGTTTGCATCCCATTCATTGCCCCAGGGGAAGGTGCGGCCATCGGTACCGCGGGCGGCTTTTTCCCATTCAGCTTCGGTGGGCAGGCGTTTGTCCAGCCAGCGGCAATAGGCATCAGCGTCCCGCCAATTGACGTCCACAACCGGCAGGTCGGGTTTTCCTTCAGGAACAAATTCCCAATTGATATTCGTATAGCCAGTTTCTTTGCGAAAAGCGGCAAAATCGGCGTTGGTTACTTCCGTGCGGTCAATCCAGAAGGCATCCAGGTAGACTTCGTGCTGCGGTCCGTGTGAACGGATGTTGTCGTTTTGCCCCATGGTGAACCAGCCAGCAGGCACATAAACCATTTCATCCTGCGGGGTGGCTGCCGTGCATGCTGGAATGATCCACAGTTTGACCAGGGCCAGTATGAGCAGCAGTCTTCTTGACATGAAAACACCTCCAAAATGATGGCAGAGCCTTCTTTGGGGGTGCAGAGATGGTGAGCGGGCAACGATGCGTGCGTCGCTCTGACAGATTAAAACCATTGTAGCAAAAACCGGATCAGATAGACAATAGCATCTCGCGAATCGTCTGTACGATGGCGAATGGATCATCACGCTGGATGAAGTGGCCGCTATTCTCAAGGATGATGTGTTTTCCGAGTGGCGGCGGGGGGAGCAGGCTGGCGTGCAGATCGAGCCAGGTTTGGTGTAAGTTTTTGCGCAGTTCCAGCGGGGCATCCATTTCGTTCAGGTTGGTGCCCGAGGTGAGCACGGTCACCGGCAGGTTGGTCGGCAATTTGTGTTTGCGCATGGCGGCGATGCTGGATGGGAAGTCAATCCCTTCCGGGTTCTGGTCAGGGTGCTTGTAGCCTTCGCTCCAGAATGTGCGAAAACGCTGCAGGGAGGGAGATTCTTGTTCCGCTTTAGAGGGCAAAAGGGCGCTCATGGTAGTGAATTGATGCTCGTGGGTGGGGTCAACCAGTACCAGTCCGCCGAGTTTCTGCGGATGGGCAGCAGCCAGACAACGCACAATCCAGCCGCCGATGGATTGCCCGACCAGCAGCCAGGGGTGCGGCAGGTGGGCAGCCTGCAAGAGGTTGTAGAGGTCTTCGGCGAGATCCTGAATGGTGCGTGGTTTTGGGGCCGGGTCGCTAAGGCCGCGACCGGCGCGGTCATAGCGTGCGACGCTCGCAAAATGGGCCGTAGCTTCATAGACGGTCTGCCATGCGCTGCTCTCTTCCAGCATGCCGGTCTCAAAAATAACAATGGGCGCCGCAGCACTCGCATGCATTTGCATTTCGAGTGCCAGGCAGCGCCCATTGATGTTGATCAGAGTTTCGGTCATTCAATCAATTCGGCGTAGATAGCCCCGAAACGCTGCCCAGGCAGTGTTTCGATATTGGTGAATCGCGTGCTATAGATGACGGGGTCGTCCTGTTGATAGAGGAAGATCCACGGGGCGTCCTGCCAGATGAATTGAGCCAGATCGCAATACTGGTCTTCAGCTTCATCATCGATGGCGCTGGCAGCACTGCGGATCCAGGCATCTACTTCCGGGTTGTTGTAATGCGACGCATTGAGCGGGCTGTCACTGCGCAGCAGTTGGAAAGTATCATTGCTGTGTGGTACATGGCCGGGCCATTCAAACAGGTACAGGTCATAGTCCTGTTCTTCGTAGGGGGCATTCAGAGCGGCCATGTCAGGATTCCCAGTCCAGTGCTTCAACCGTCACCTGGAAGCCCACCGCGCGCAGGTTATTGGCAGCGGCTTCGGCTACTTGCTCGCCCTGCAGGATGCGTCCGGCAGGCAGGATCAGTTTGAGAGGCATGTTTTGAGGCGTGCCGGCCTGACCTAATAACGAAGCGGACAGGGCAAGGTCTTGCGTATAGGGCAGGCTGGCCTGGCATGCGCCAAAGAAGGCTTCCGGTATGGGAGAGGTTGATGTCAGGGCGCGTCCTTTCATGATGTCAGTGACGATGGCCTGCTGGTCCACGGCGTAATTGAGTGCCTGGCGCACCGGCGCGTTGTCCATGAAGGGGCGGGTGGTGTTGATGCCAATGAAGACCTGACGCAGGGGTTCGCCTTCCTGTACGATCACCGTGTCGTAGCCGGTGAGGATGTTAACGTCTTCCGGAGGGAGATCAACGGTCAGATCGATTTCGTTGTTGAGGAGCATGTTTTCGCGCAAGAGAACATCCGGGATGGATCTGGATAATGATGATGTCATTGGATGGGACAAAATTCCAATAGTTCAGGTTGCGGTGCAGGGTTAGGCGATCCGTGCCGTTATACTCGGCCAGCATATAGGGGCCTGTGCCGTATGGCGTTAACAGGCCAATATTATTGTAGTCTTCCGATTCGGGTGGAATACTGGCTGGCGACAGGATGCTAAAGTGAACATCCGAGAGGGCCATCAGCAAGTCGTTGGAAGGGGCATGAAGGTGCAGCTTGATCTGATAGTCATCCACAATTTCAATCTCGCGGATGTTTTCGATGACTGTGCGTGAAACCATCTTTGGATTGATGGTCTGAAAACGTTCCAGATTGAATTTGACTGCTTCGGCATTGAAGGGGGTGCCATCAGAGAAGAAGACACCGGTTTGCAGATTGAAAGTGTAGCTCAGGCCATCTTCAGAGATTTCCCAATTAAAGGCCAACAGCGGTTCCACCTCACCATAGGAAGAGAGGCGGGTAAGGGTTTCCATCATATATGGCAGAACATTAACTGCATTTTGGGTGAGGAGTGGGTCAAATGTGTCAATGTTCTCTGCCAAAGCGATGCGGAAGGTATCTTGTTCCCCTTCTGGCAGTGCCTGTAAGCCGCTCTCAGGCTGCAGGGATACTGGCGTGGCCTGGTTGGCTGATTCATCAATCGTCACAGGTTGGATGGCTGAAATGACGGGTGAAGCCAGTTCGGTGAGCTGGGAACCGGGTTTACAAGCTGCCAGCAGAGCAGCCAGGGTGATCATCAGGATCAATCGCCAAAATATACGTTTGCTCATGTAGAGGAACTCCTTGCTGGAATGGGAAACATTGGTGCTTCGTGTTTCTCCGAGTTTGAATATCATTCAAATCCATTGTCAGGCATTGATGCAAGTTGCATTGACCTTGTCTCATCGGAATGCTGTCTTGATGAAGAGTGTGCTGTAAAGGTTTGACAGCGGGGGAGGTTGTGTTCAGGTGCGGATGAAATCAGAGCAGATGGTTTGGTTGCGGCCCTCTCTCTTTGCTATGTAGAGTGCTTTGTCTGCTGCTTCATTTAGTTCGCTTTGCGTTTTAAAACGATCGAATGAAGCAATCCCACAACTGAAGGTAACCGAAAATTCTTCTTCATTTGACCGGTGACGGATATTTTCAAAAGAATTCCGCAGTTCTTCCATAACCCCCAGGGCGTTATTTATCGACGTGTTGGGTAAAATAATGGCGAATTCTTCTCCTCCATAGCGTCCAATGATGTCGGTGCGCCGCAACCGCTGGGTAAACAGTTGAGAAAGGCTTTTTAAAACGCGATCCCCCGTTGGATGGCCATAGGTGTCATTGACTTTTTTGAAGTGATCAATGTCAATCATGATATAGGAAAGCGGAAGGCCATTCCGGTCTGCGCGCAGGACCTCTTGTTCCAACCGTTCTTTGATCGTAGTGTGGTTCAGCAATCCGGTCAAGCCGTCACGCATCATCAGCGCACGCAGCTCTCTGTAGCGGACAACGCGGGTTGAGATTGTTGAGATCAGGTGTTCGGGCTTAATGCTCTTGTCGAGAAAATCATCCCCGCCAAATTTCATGGCTTCCAGTTGTTTTTCCTTGTCTGTCTCTGCGGAAAGGAAGACGATAGGAATGCTGATATAGGTATCGATTTGGCGGATGACTTTTGCCAATTCCATGCCGGTTGCAGCCGGCATGTACATATCCAGCAGGATCAGATCAGGATTAAATTCGTCCAGGGTCTTATTGAGTCTGCAAGGGGTCGATCAGAATGCGGGTTTCCATGCCGACATTTTGCAGTTTCCTGGCAAAGAAAGTTGCCTGAAAGCGGGAGTCTTCAATGAGCAGTACCCGATAGGGAGGCGAAGCTAAATCACCGCTGATCGTTTTATCGAGGGTATCGATAAGTGTTCCGACTTCAATTGGCTTGCTGAAGTAGGCTTTTCCGCCCGCTTTTACAGCATGCAATCGTATTTCTATCTCGTTGCCTTCTGATATGAATACGATCGGTATTTGGGGATGCAGGTTTCAAGATATCTTTGGCTGCTTCAAGGCCGGCTGTGGGGCTTTCTGGAAAGATGATGTCCATCAAGATGGCTTCGGGTGTTTTTTGTTTTACGGCCTGGATCATTGCGCCCAGGGTGTTGAAAGGTTTCTACCTGATACCCGAAATGAGCGATCTGGGCTGCCAATTTTTCAGCCTGGATGGAATCATCATCGGCAAGATAGACCAGATGTCGGCTGCGTTGATCTTTATCGTTTAACGTTTTGTTGGTTTTATTTGTGGGTTGTTTTTCTGCCATTGTTTTCTCAGGTTTTTCTGTGCGGATCACCTGCCAAAGGAGTTCAAATTCGATTTCAATTTCCTGTACACGTTCCCGTCGCTTGCTGGAAGATAGCGGTTTCTTCGAGGGCTATTTTTAATTTGCGAGCAGCATCTTCGGTTTGTTTATATCCCATGATACTGCTGGTGCCAATCAACTGGTGCAGCAAATATCGCATGCGGTTGATGGCATTCGCATTCCATTCTTCCTTTACTGCATCGCGCCAGGTGTTATCCAGTTCACGCAGCAAATTTGCATTTTCTTCCAGGAAATCCTGTTGTTCTTGTGAATTTTCCTGAAATGTATTTGATATCATGTCATTCATAAAAAATCCTTTTGAACAGGCAGGCAGGAGAATAGTTTTCAGCGGCCAAACTTAAATGAAACCTGATTAAATTATAGGCGTTTTATTGGTAAATAGGTTAAAAAATACGTGAAAACCACATAGCCAGAAGTTCATCCGTAAAAATCCTGAAAAGTAAACAGCAGCCAGGCAGTAACCCATTGCAGCAGGAAGAGGAGGGACAGGCTGCCGCGGTTGGCGCGGGTGAGGCGCATCGCTTCGCGGGCGGCCAGCAATGCCAACAGGGGAATCATGAACAGCCACAGGCGCTGCACTTCGCCGTTGGTCTGGCCGAAGAGGTTTAGTGCGCCATAGGTGAGGAAGAAAGCCGCGGCCAGTTCATCAAGGGGTTGTGGATTGGTGGCGGATGCAGGCAGTCAAGGGAGCGTAGCATTTGCACCAATGCCAGCAGGATGAAGGGGAATCCGTTCCAGGTGAGCAGCTCGGCATGGTTGAGCAGGAAGGCGTGCAGCCATTGTTCCAGGCCGGGGGTGTATTCCTTGGCGCGGCGGTGATTGGCCATGGCAGTGCTATAGCGCAGGAGGATGTCATAGTTCAACACCAGGCGGAAGAGACAGAAACGCAGCCAGCAGACCGGCGGCAAAGGCCAGACCCAGCTTGATGCTTTCCTTGATGGGATGTTCGTCGCGGTGCAGCAGGGTTTGCAGGCCGAACCACAATGGGATGAGGGGGACGAGGGCCAGCAGGGAGAAACCGAGATAGAGGGCAAGGTAGACGGCAGCGCCAGTGAGCAGGGCGAGGGGCCAGGATTTTTTCTCCCAGGCGTACCATGCCAGCAATAAGACGCTGATGAAAATGAGGGGGTAGAGTACCTGGTCGAGGAAGAGCGGGATGAGGAGGACGGACGGCACGGCCACATACAGTGCCGCTGCGAGCAGTCCTTCCTGTTCTGTCAGGCTTAACCCGCGTGCCAGGCGGTAGAGCGGCAGCAGGAGGAGGAAGGCCAGGAATGGGAAAACGTAGGCGGCAAAGGTGGTCAGCGAGAGGAAGCGCCCCGCGCTGTCAGCGGCAGGCAGGAAAATACTGGCGGCTTTTTCGGTGAGGATGTAAACGGCCAGTACGCCGGGCGGTTTGGTGCCCAGGTACCAGTCATCGCCGTAGTTCGCTTTCGTAGTTACGTCAGGGCATGCCACAGTCCCGGGTCTTCGGCGGCGGCCTCGGCGTAGTTATTGAAGACCGAGTCAGCGTATTTCAGGCGCAGGGATTCAAACCCTCCGCCAGCCAGAAAGCCAAAGCCGATTTGCAGGGCTGCGCCCAGGAGCATCAAGGCGATCAATTTCCGCTGTATGTGTTTGGGATTGCGGAAGACGAACCACACTACAGCCAGGGCAGCGATCAGCATGAGGGGGAAGAGCCACACCGGCTGGGGGACTTCTTTCTGCCAGAAATACCACTTCCAGCCGCGGATGACGAGGAAGATTTTCAGGCGCAGGATGAGGACGGTCCAGTGGAAAAGAGCAGCACCAGTGAGGAGCGAGCATGCCTGCTGTACGGCCAAAGGCGCCATCGCGGCGCAGGTCGCGGTAGGCGGGGGCAAGGACGGACGCCCCATAGGACGAGTGTTTGCAGGATGAGGGCGGTTATCCACAGGGTGAGGGGCAGCAAGCGCGCATGCATTGCGTATAGCTTAAGAATGAGCGCCATTGATTGCGGGCGTTCGGTGAGGAAGACCTCGGCAGAAAGCGACAGGGGGGAGGAGAAGAAGATGTGGTAGATAATGGAGAGCAGCGCAGCCAGGGCGAGGACAATCGTCAGCGGCAGGAGGATGTTATTCTCCAGCAGCCAGGTTTCGGCATGCTGCGTCCAGCGGGGCAGGGTGGGGCGGTTGGTGAGGCGTCTGCCAGGCGGCCCAGGCCATGATGGCGGTGAGCAGGAGGGCGGCGGCGATGAGGGCCAGACGTGAGGCGGAGTAGCCCAGCAGGAGGGCGCCTTCCGAGGAGGGATCCTTGAGCAGGAAGAACAGCGCGATCAGCCCTTCCAGGGCGGCGAGGGGATAATAGTATGACGGGTTTTTTGGAGTTTTTTGTCTGCCTGCATGGATTGTCCTTGGTGAGTGGTTGATGGAATTGTACATTAAAAATGGGATGGGAGGGGAGTGCCCTCACCTGAAATTACCGCTACGCAGCATTTCTGTCCCCACTTCGAGGGGTTGCGTCCTCTTCCAGCAAGCAGGTGAGGACGGGAAACAGGATGGACGAGTCACACGTAGTGCCCCAATGGGGAATACCTGTCCCTACAAAAAAAAAACGGCTGGCCCATGCGGGCCAGCCGTTCGTTTGTACTTTGTCGTTTGCCTTAGAAGAGGTGAACCACTGCGATGATCGGGGCGAACAGGGAAGCCACCAGGGACATAACCGTGATCAGGGTGTTGATGGAAGGGCCAGCGGTGTCTTTGAAGGGATCGCCAACGGTGTCGCCAACAACGCCCGCTTTGTGTGCTTCGGAGCCGGTACCACCATATTGGCCGGTCTCGATGAATTTCTTGGCGTTGTCCCACAGACCGCCAGCGTTGGACATCAACAGAGCGAAGATGATGCCGGTGAAGATTGCGCCGCCCAGGAAACCACCCAGGGCTTCGGGGCCAAGGATGAAGCCAACCAGCAAGGGCAGACCAACGGCGAGGAAGGCAGGGCCAACCAGGGAGGTCAAGCGCACCCTGAGCAGCCAGGCAACACACTTGTCGTAGTCAGGTTCAACTCGTGCCAGCCAGGATGCCAGGATTCTCGCGGAACTGGTCGCGAATCTCTTCGATCATATCAAAGGCATTGTGGGTCACAGAGAGCATCAGCAGGGCGCTGAACAGGGGCGGGGTGCGATGCACCGAGCAGCACGCCAGCAACGACCAGCGGATCGCGCAGGCTGATGGTGAGTTCTGTGCCGCGCAGCGGCAATCACTTCGGCGTAGGCAGCGAACAGGGCCAGCACGGTCAGGGCGGCGGCGCAGATGGCGAAGCCTTTGGTGATGGCTTTGGCGGTGTTGCCGGCAGAGTCGAGGACGTCGGCGCGTTCGATCACTTCTTGATCCATGCCGGCCATTTCGGCGATACCGCGGGCATTGTCAACGATGGGGCCGTAGGCGTCAGAGGAAACGATCATGCCGGAAACGGAGAGCATACCGACAGCGCGATACCAACACCATAGATCCCGCTCAGGCCGTTGGCTTCGCCAGGAAGTAGGATGCCAGGGTGGCAACGACGATACCGATGACGGAAGGCACAACACTGACCAGACCGTAGCTGAAGCCGGTGATGATGTTGATGGCGGAACCAGAACCGGAAACCTTGGCTGTTTCATTCACAGGGTTGTTGTATCGGAGGTGAAGTAATCGGAGGTGAAGCCAATCACGATGCCGGTGGTCATACCCGACCAGGGTAGCCCACAGCACACCGACGTTGTAACCGCCCAGGAGAACGAGGGGGATGACCACGCGGCCAGGAAGAGGCAGGTGATGATCGTGCCGAGGTTGAGGGCTTTGCCAGGGCTGCCGTCTTTGCCCACACGGACAAACTGGATGCCGAGGATGGAGGCGAAGATACCCAGGGTGCAGATGATCAGGGGCAGGGTGTGTAGCGGATGATCTCGTCCACGCGCCTTCAGGCTGAGGAAGCGCCGAGCAACATCGCGGCCACTGCGCTGGCGACATAGCTGTCGAAAATGTCGGCGCCCATACCAGCCACATCACCCACATTGTCACCAACATTGTCGGCGACAACGGCGGGGTTGCGCGGATCGTCTTCGGGGATACCGACTTCGATCTTGCCCACCAGGTCAGCAGCGATATCGGCTGTCTTGGTGTAGATGCCGCCGCCAGCTTTGGCCAGCAAGGCCAGCGCGGATGCGCCGAAGCTGAAGCCCAACACCACTTCCGGGTTGCCGGTAATCAGGTAGATGAGGCTCATACCGATAACGGCGAGACCAACGATGGCCATGCCCATCACGGTGCCGGCATAGAAGGAAACTTTGAAGGCCACGGGGATGCTGTCTTTGGCGGCAACGGCGGTGCGCACGTTGGCCTTGACGGCGATGCTCATGCCCATGTATCCTGCCAGGGCGGCGCAGACGGCGCCGACGACAAAGGCAAAGGACATTTCCAGACCGCGGATGCCTTCCCCGGCGCTGAGGCCGAAGACCAGTGCCAGGATGACGGCCATCACAACCGCCACCAGGGTCAGGGCGGTGTACAGGCTCTTCAGATACGAGCGGGCGCCTTCTTCAATCCAGGAAGCAACTTCCTGGGCGCGCTCTGAGCCAGCATCTTGCTTCTGCACCCAAAAATACAGGTAAAAAGCAACGGCAAGTGCCAAAAAACCAGAGCCCATAGCAATATAAAGCCAAACTTGATCGTTCATAACTCAACACTCCTAAAAAAGATATATTAGATTACACACCAATCCCACTGCTGAGTTGGCTGCGGTGTGTATGTCAGCATATTGAGCCAGCAGTGGGACTTATCGCTTACATTTCGACACAGCACACCCCGGTCAGGCCTGAAAGGACCACCGGGGTGTTGATTTTACATATTAGCGGATCGACGCCAGTTATTATATTTGTTGCGAAGTTCCTCTTTTGAAGGCATGGGGAAGTACATCAAACCTTCCGGTTTGCCGAAGTAAACGCCGCTCTCAATGGTGCGGTAGACCACCCCAGCAGCATGTACACGATCGACCATCTTGACATTGATGTATTTGGTTTTTAGTTCACTCAAACATTCCCGCAGGTGGTCGATGTTGCTGTAGGGCAGGTCGCCAACGGCACCATATTCAGGCTCACTGGCCAGTTCGCCTAATTTCAGTTCAGCATAAACGATGGCTGGCAGGGTGACCAGGGTGGGGTTTTTGACAATGTATTCGTAGAATTCAACGGGAGACATGCTGGAGACGACCAGCGGATGGACCGGTGCAATTTCCTGGTAAAGGTGAGAACCGCCACCTTGCTTTGTGGGGGTTTTGCCTGGTTCCAGCCCCAGGGTCACGCCATCGCGGGTAACAAGGTAGAGCTTCTTGATGGCCTGCAGCGGGATGTTTTCCAGTACACGGTAGACTGAGATATAAATGGAGGATTTGGGTGTTCCGTCTTCGTGGGGCACACAGCGATCAACGCCTTCCTGGATGCGGAAGAAGTCATCTCGAAAATCAGGGTCCAGCTCGAAGAACATGGCCTGGCCGCGTGATTTCTTCTTGCTGCCGACAGCGTAATACACGCCAAATTCTTCCGGTGACAACATGGAGGCGATCAGCGCTTCGGGAAGCAATGAGACATAAAGATGTACAGTCATGATACGCTTTCTCCTTTTCTAAAGATGGAACTGGTTTGAATATCGATCAACAATTGTGTAGACATCTGTCGGTAAAATCAAACTACTATCCTGTCACGATACTATTGTAATCTGCTTTTGGTCCTTTAGGGGGGAAAAACTGCACAAATTCTCATGCAATTTGGCATGTTTTGATATGACATCTGACTTGTATAGTCAATTCATGTTTTGCATTCAGTGATCAGGGGAGAAAACACGTGATTTTGTAGACTTTCCTTTTCCTAAACACTGCTCGTTACACATAGAAATCCACCCCCGGATTTCTAGGGTATTATTACGCCAGTTCTCTCCCTGAGAGGGCGAATAAATTTTGTGTCTGCAGTGGTCGAACGCTGTGGAACATTCTGTTGGAGAATTTAATGGATTTGGGCGCATTTCTGGATGCAATAAAAATTTGGACAGAATTTGTGATCAGTACGATGGGCTATCCCGGTCTGGTACTGGTCATGTTTTTGGAGAATATCTTTCCTCCGATCCCTTCTGAGGTGGTGCTGCCCCTGGCGGGCAACCTGACCAATGCTGGCCGCTTTACGATGTTTGGGGTCATTTTCTGGGGAATGGTCGGCGCCTTGATCGGCGCATTGGTCTTCTATTATTTGGGCAAATGGTTCAGCGAGGATCGCCTGCGTCGTCTTGTTGAGAAGTACGGCAAATGGGCTTTGCTGGACGTGGATGATTTTGACCGGGCGGTGGCTTTCTTTGACAAGCACGGCCAGATCACGATCTTTTTCGGACGCATGGTGCCGCTCGTGCGCAGCTTGATATCGATCCCGGCTGGCCTGGCAGAGATGAACCTGCCTGTGTTCTGCTTTTACACCATTTTGGGTACTGCCCTGTGGAATGCGGTGCTGGCAGTTGCCGGACGTATTTTGGGCAAGGAATGGCACAGGGTTGTGGAATGGGTCGGTACGTACCAGGATGTGGTGCTGGTGGTGGTGTTTGCCGCTGTGGCTGTATTTGTATTCACACGGGTGCGGCAGAATACTTGGCAAGAAGAAAAGAAGCCTAGATTTCTACTCCTTTAAATCATTCTCCCGCGGGCATTTGAACCTCGCGGGAGTTTTTTGTTGGTGGAAAAGCCAATGGGGATCAACTTGTCAGGGGAAAGATATTGTCAATGCCATATCTATTGAAAAGGCAGTATCTTCTCTGCGCTCATGCGGTTGATGAAGGGTTTTAGCATGGGCAGGGTGTGCAGATAACGCATGGGGTGGTTGATGGTCCATACACGCTGTGCAGGGTCGTACTGACGGTCACAGGACGGGATGGCGATCAGGCAGGCTAAATCGGCCTTGCGTTCGTCCGGGGGGGTGGATGGCTCAAGGTAGACCTGTACTGCTTTAAGGGTAGACTGCTCATTGATCAATACGATCATAGTTTTATTCTAGCATATTGGGAAAGAGGCGAGAAGCAACAAATAGACGTGTTTTATCCCAAAAATGGGTGGCGAGGAAGCCGAAGCGGGAGTAGGGTACATCTTAACCTGTCCCGCCCTTCGGCAGGCTCAGGGCTCGTTCTGGACACCATGCTGCATGGCAATGCCCATGGGAGTGATGAAGAGCGGGTCACCGGGGAGGCGGACGGGGAGATCGAGGTAGTTCTCCATGGTTTCGGCCATGCGGGGGAACTTGCAGGTTCCGCCAACGAGGTAAACGGCGTCTACATCATAACCCTGTACGTGCCGGGCGGTGATGGCGGCGACTTTTTCCATCACGGGGCGCACGGTGGGGAAAAGACGCTTTTGTTCGGCAGGATTGATTTTCAGTCTTTCGGCGGCTTCAAAGGGGATATCCAGCGCGCCGGCAATGGTGAGGGTGAAGTGGGTGCCGCCGGTGGCCTCGTCGGCAGTGTAGACCACCTGTCCGTCCTGCAGGATCGCAACGCCGGTAGTGCCGCCGCCCACATCGACAATGGCCCCGTTCTGCAAACCGAGGATGGCGTTGGCCGCGGTAGGTTCATCGATCAGTCCGGTACAGTCCAGTCCGGCAGCTTCCAGCACATTGGCTGTGGCGCGCACTTCAGTCCGGGGGACGCCCGGCGGGTAGCCGGTGGCCGCTGCGTTCAATGAGACGCCCAGACGTTCTTCCACCTGTGCCTTGAGTTCGCTGAGCAGCGTCACCGCGCCGAAGAAGTCCACAACCAGACCGTCACGTACAACCTGTGCGAAGCGGTAAGCGCCCGCCAGGGGCATGCCCTCGCCGTCCATCACGGTCAGGACGGTGTAAGCGGTACCGAGGTCGACGCCGACGTACCAGTCAGCGGGCTGCTGGGGCAGGGTGCTAGTTTGCGGGGTTGGGGAATGTGGTTCGCTGTGCAGGATGACCTGCTCGGCGCGGGTCAGGATGTTTTCAAGGCGTGGGTTCATGGCGGGGGCTGTCTCCTGTGTGAGGTTCAGTAATTATGCCATGATTGGGGTGGATTGTGGTTATTCGGTCTTTTTTTCTTTTTCCAGCACATCTTTCAGGTTTTGCATGGTTTGTTCAACGCGTTCGGTCCAGATGCGTCGCACGAAGAGCAGGTCAATCAATTGTCCGATGATGGGGACGGACACCTGGTAGTTGAGCGTGTAAGTGATGCGGGTCTTGACGTTCATTCCGGCCATGCGCGCAAAATGCCAGATGCCCTCTGATTTGGGGCCGCTGGTGGTTTTGATTGCGATCAGGATGTAATCAATGAAGTCGGTAACTTCGTATTCGCAGTCGAGAAGGCCCTTGCGGGGCACATCCACCTTGCAGCCAAATTGCAGCCCCAGTCCACGCCCTTTGTCAGAAATCAGGTGCAGGTCAGAAATGCCTTCATGGAATTTAGACATGTTACTGATCTCGGCCATAAATTCAAAGGCCTGTTCAGCGCTTACAGCGATATCAACACAGCGGGCAATGGTTGGCATGGGTTTTGTTCCTGAATGAGAGAATGAATGCTGCTCTCATTATACGAGGTTTTGATGGGCGGGATGGGTTTTTAACACTCGCCTAACCCGTTTACAGGGATCTCGAATGCGATCATCCCGCGGTGAGTTTGCCCGTCCAGGTCGTGGACCAGCAGGCCAATGTGATAACGGCCGGGAGGGGCGGGGATTTCCTTCAGGTGCAGGGGCTGGTCTGTGATGGTGATGGCATTGCTGCTGCCTGAGGCATACTGCCAGTTCTCGCCGTCCGGGCGCAGCCAGGTGGCAGCGGGGATAAGTTGGTCGCCAGGTTGGGGCCTGAGACCGCGCGAGCCCCTATCCAGTTCGGTCATGCGGGAAAGGTTGCCGTCCTCAGAAAAATGCAAGTGTACGCTCTGCTCTTTGTCCCCTGTAATCCTTAACGTAAGCAGCAATTTTTCATTGGCGTTCGACTGTGCGGGTTTAAAGAAGGCGCAGGCGGTATCATCACCGCTGACCAGCAAAGACATGGCGGGCAGCCAGGTGGCGCTTAGCAGGTTGGTATCTGCCCAGATGGGGATTTCTACGCCGCCGATTTCTTTCCTTTGGGGAGCTTTCAGCTCCCGCCGGCAGATGGGACCGACCAGCCAACCGTCTTCCATTTCCCTCAGCACTTCCAGGGAAACGCGGGCAATTTTCTTCCCGCAGATTTCTGCTTCGAGATGAATAGATTCGCCATCGGAGAAGAGGTACATGGCGGGAAACCTGATCTCCCCCGCGCCGGGGGCGGGTGCGAGGGCCGGGCTGGTTTGCGGTTCTGGTTCGCTTTGATCGCGGGTCAGGATCAGACGGTATCCGTGCCAATTTATTTCTTGCTTCCAGGTCATTGCTGCTCCTTGGAGGGCTTAATTGTATTGACTTGATTGTATATGGGCTTGACGTGTACGTCAAAGGGATCTTGTTGTCAATCCAGAGATCCAGATTTGGTAATTCGAATTGGATAATATTGAGTATAATTGCGGTTATGTGATTGCGGCAAGGCCCTTAATCGTACCGGATTTAAACGCCTTGGCTGCGCAGAGTTAACCTATTGGATTATTGGCGAGAATAATCAAGCATAAAAGGATACAGGTATGTAAATGATGGTGAATAAACCCCGATTATTGTTGATAGCAGCAGTTTTGATAATTGTTGTGGGCATGATTTTTATAAGTCCCGCGGAAGTTCAGGCAGGGACGGCTTCTGTCCCTGTTTTTCAAGCTGAAGGGGACGAGATACCACCTCCAACTGTGATCTACTTGTTTTGGGGGGATGGCTGCCCGCATTGTGAGAAAGCGGAGGCCTTCCTGGTGCCGTTGGACGATGCTTCGGACCAGATTGA
Organism: uncultured Chloroflexia bacterium; assembly: GCA_963753895.1. GTDB lineage: Bacteria > Chloroflexota > Anaerolineae > Anaerolineales > Anaerolineaceae > SMBSF63. The sequence goes on from CAVWEE010000012.1 coordinate 42,335, forward strand.
ACTGCGCATGTATGAAGTATGGAACGACAAAACTAACCAGAAGCTTTTCACCGATATGGCAGCTGCGAATGGCTTTGAGCCGCAAGGTGTACCCACCATTTTTATTGGTGATCAGCATTGGGTTGGTTTTAGCGATGTTATTCAGGCTGAGCTCCAGAAAAAGATTGACGATTGTCTTATCGAAGGCTGTGAGGATGCGGGCATAGGGTTTGTGCCAGAGGCGGTTCCAGCCAAGGCAGCGACTGAAGCCAGCACAAAGGAAGAGAGTGGCGGGGGCGGCTCGCAGCAAGTGGTGCTGCCGATCATTGGGGCGATAGACCTGTCTTCTCAGTCCTTGCTGGTCAGTACGCTCTTGATCGCCTTTGTGGATGGTTTCAACCCTTGTTCCATCTGGGTGCTGACCATGCTGCTGGCGCTTACCCTTCATACCGGATCGAGGAAAAAGGTAGTATTGATCGGTCTGATCTTCCTGACGGTTACCGCAGCGATCTATGCCCTGTTCATTGCCGGATTGTTTACCATGTTCACCGTCGTTAGCTTTGTGGGTTGGATCCAGGTGGTGGTGGCGCTGGTGGCGCTGTTCTTTGCCCTGGTCAACATCAAGGATTATTTCTGGTACAAGGAAGGTCTATCCTTTACCATTTCTGATGATGTAAAACCCGGTATTTTCCAGCGCATGCGCCGTCTGATGGATGCCAGCCAGTCTTTTGGCGGGCTGGTGGCGGGGACGGTGGTGCTGGCTGCAGGGGTCTCTCTGGTTGAATTTTCCTGCACGGCCGGTTTCCCGGTCATTTGGACCAATATATTGGTGTCCCAAAACGTTACCGCGACAAGCTTTGTTTTATTGCTGCTGGCGTATGTAGCTGTTTACCAGTTAGATGAAATGGGTATCTTCTTCGTGGCGGTGTACACGATGCGTTCCAGCAAGGTGGAAGAAAAAGCATGGCCGTATCCTGAAATTGATCGGTGGTATGTTAATGCTCTCGCTGGCCGGGGTGATGTTGATCAACCCGAGCCTGATGAATGATCTTTCCAATTCATTGGTTGTGTTTGGGATTGCTTTTGGTGTAACCCTGCTGGTGCTTGTGTTGCACCGACTGGTGCTGCCAAAGATGGGTATCCGTATTGGCACGGAATTTAATACCAAGGGCAAAGGCAAGAAGAAAAAGAAGCGCTAGCAAACTGTAATTTCTTCGCTTGACAGGAAAGAGTTCCCGGAAGGGGACTCTTTTTTATGTTCAACATGGGCAAGTGGTCACGAGCGGATGATCAGGAAAACGAGAATATTCTTAATCGCGATAATGAAGATGATGTAAAATAGTAGTAGTGTTATTTGATCCATTATAATGGGGTATAGATATGGTCGACAAAATCAATCCCTATATCGCAGGGGCGCCAGTCGTTGAAAAACGGATGTTTTCGGCCGTCAGGATGTGTATTCCTGGATCGAGGGCTCCCTCTCAGGGAAGTATGTTGACCATATTCTCGTTTTGCACGGCCAGCGCCGGGTTGGCAAAACCTCGGTATTAAAGCATCTTTCAGATCGTCTCCCGGACCGCTATATTCCCATTTTTATTGATTTGCAGGGCCGCGTTTCGACCACACTGGAGCGTTTTTTATGGTGGCTGGCGCGGGAAATCTCGCGTGCGCTGAAGCAGATTGATTTGCCTGCTCCGGTTGCTGATCGCGATTTCTTTAAGGACCCTGACTATTTTGAGAGCATCTACCTGCCGCAGATCGAACAATCCCTGGGGGAGAAACGTCTGCTGCTGACCTTTGATGAGTTTGATTCTCTGGAAACCACAGCTGCGCGGGATGGCCTCGCACTGCCGTTCATGGCCATTCTGAAACGTCTGATGGATCACAAGCAGATCAATTTTATTTTCTCGATTGGTTCGTCGGGGCACAAGCTGGAGAATATGCAGGCGGCTTATACCGGCTTCTTCAAGCAAGCATTGTACAAAAAGATCAGCTTTTTGGAGAAGGATGACGCGGAGAAATTGATTGTCAAACCGGTAGCGGATGTGCTCGAGTTTTCGACGCCCGCGGTGGAAAAGATCATTGAAGTGACTTCCGGCCATCCCTATTTTGTGCAGTTGGTGTGTCATGAGCTATTCTCGTCTTCTCAAAAAGAAGATCGCTGGCAGGTGGAATCGGCAGATGTAACCGCTATCCTGCCCGCAGTGATCGAGCGCGGCACGGTCAACCTCAAGTTTGTGTGGGATGAGGCCAATACTCTGGAGAAGTGGCTGCTGGCGGCACTGGCGCATCATGATGACTTGACCACCACCGCCCGGGTTGAAGAATATCTCAAACAGCAGAAGGTGCGTTTTGTGCATCAGGATCTGGAAGCGGCCCTGCTGCACCTGCGCGAGAAGGATGTGCTTACTTCGGAAAACCAGTTTGTGATTCATTTGCTGCGTTTATGGCTTATCCAAAACCGCCCGATGGAGCAGGTGCGGGAAGAGCTGGCAGCTACGAACCCGATCGTCAGCCGCTTACTGGAGATCGGACAGGAATATCTCGACAGTGGACAGTACCAGCGTGCTCGCCAGAGTTTCAATGAGGCGCTGGAGCATGATCAGGATCATCTTGAATCGCTGCTTGGTTTGGCAGAGACCTCCCTGCGGATGGGGGATTACGGGCAGGCCGCAATCGGCTTTGAGCGTGTGCTTGATCTGTATGCTGATGACGTCAGTGCCCAGACGGGTTATTGCAACGCTTATCTTGCGCTGGGGGACTATCATCGCACTTTGGGTGAGATTGATGAAGCGGATTATGCCTATCAGCAGGTGTTGAAGATCAATCCTGAACATCGTGAGGGACTGGCGCGCATGGCTGGTGTGCATCATCACCGCGCTGTGAAGGCGATCATTGGCGGTGAACAGGTTTCATTGCAAGAGCTTGAGAAGGCATTGGTCTATTCCCCTGAAGATAACCTCTTGCAGAGCAGCATTGCTGGTTTGAAAGATCTTGCTGAAAACCGAGTGGATCGTCAGGATGTGCTGCTTTCATGGGGCCGCCTGGCCCAGCAGGCAGAATTTCTGGATGAAGCGCTAGACCTGTTTGGGGCATATTTGCGTGCCGGCGGAGACGAGGATGAGATTGGAGACTTGATTGCAGAGCTTCAATCGTTGAACGCAAAGCGCAAGTCAGCCGTTTTGAAGGCCCGCGGTGAGCAAATGGAGAAGCTTGGTCATGTTGACCAGGCGATGAAGGCATGGCGGGAATATTTGGTGCTCAACCCGGGGAAGAAAGCAGAAGTTACGCCAATCATTAAGACAACTGGAAAACCAAATCAGTGGTGGCCTTTCACAGGCATTGGCGCCTTTCTGGAGGCGGTCATGGGTTTGGATTGCGCTGGTCATTGTGCTCACAACAGCAGCGTTGTTTGCCATCCCCGGGTCACCGCTGCGCATGGCACAGGTGGAGGCGACGTTGCCGGTGGTGGTGCCGACGAATACGCTGGTTCTCGCAAGTCCAACATCTGCGCCGACAAGCACTCCCACCACTGTGCCCACCCCTGCACCGACGGCCATTCCCCTGCGCTGGAACCGCGTTAATTCAGGCTTGTTCCTGCAGCGGGATACAGTAACGGGGATTGAAGTCGATCATCAGGACCAGGATGTGATCTATGCCAGTACGCTGAATGGTGGTGTGTACAAGACGATTGACGGCGGCATCACCTGGCGGCCGGTCAGTATTCGGTAGCGGTAGTGCCAATATCACTGATATGGTGATGAATTGGGAAGATAGTGAGACCCTGCTGGTTGCGGCTACGGACAAGGTGTACAAGACCACAGACGGCGGTGAGACCTGGGTCAGTAAGCAAGCAAGGGGCTGAATTTTCCCGATTGGCTGGTGGAAGGTCAGCTAGGAACAGATCCCTTCAATGCGGACACATATTATTTTTCAGCAGGTTTTGTTTTTGATAAGAGCATTGATGGCGGTGAGTATTGGAAAGTGTTGACCAGACAGTCGGATGGATGCCCTGACTCAGTAGAGCTTTGCAATTGATGCGGTGAAACCAGACAGGATATATATTGCAAAATCATGGACCGGGAACTGTGAGACAGGGATATATGTTACTGAAGATGATGGCGAAACCTGGGAACTGCTCCGTCCATTGCAGACGGTGATTATATGTTTGGCGCTGGATTATTGGCGAATGCCAGTTGGGCGGACCAGGCCAGCTGTATTTCAATAACAGAGATGGATTGATCCGTTCTGAGGATGGGGGTGTTACCTGGGAAAATTTTCGAGAGGAGATTGCGATCCGCTGGCTGTTGACCCCACTGACTCCGGCTGTGATTTATTGTAAAGGTTTCAACCATATTGAAAAAACCGGTAATAATGGACGAAGCTGGATAGCATCACCCGATTTTCCAGACAGGGTATCATCATTTATCATTTCTCCTCATGATACTTCAGTCCTGTTTGTTGGTTCTAATGGTATTCATGTTTCGGGAGACCAGGGGAGAACCTGGAGTGTTTTGAACAATGGGCTGGGGGCAAATAAGTTTGAATTGGCATTTGATCCAGTCCGGGCAGATAAATTGTATCTTTATGAAAATATGGATGAAGCCTCCCACGAGAAAAACAGTCCATTGTTTCAGTCCCTGGACGGCGGCAGGACTTGGGATTTGATTTCCAATGAAGGATATGGTTTCTGGATCGATCCAGATGGGGAAGTAATGTATCGTTATAAACCCTATGATGGCAATTCTATAATTCTGTTCACATCAGAAAATGGCGGAAAAAAATGGGAAAGCCAACAAATAAATATTGCCTATTTCTCGCAACTTGCCACGCATCCAATGATCAGCGGGCTTCTGTTTGCTTATGGGGCTGATACTAACGAGGGCGCTGTAAATCCAACGGATAGTTCTCCCATAATGCTTTACTCGGAAGATTATGGGAGAACCTGGACTGAAGCTTCCGGGATAGCTGTTTTCCAGCATTATTATGTGCAGGCGTCTCGCGTTTTCTTTGATACGGTTAGTGGAAATAGAGCTTATCTGATTGATGCGATGGGCCCTAGCGGGTTGTATTCTGAGGATCAGGGAAGAAGCTGGAAGAAATGTAGTGAATATGCAAACTTCGGTGGCATATCCAGCAGCGATACGCGTATGGCGATTTATCCTGAAGACCCTGAAAGAATCTATGTCGCCAGCAGAGGTAGTGGTGTGCAGGTAAGTGGCAGCGGATGCCGAACCTGGAGCCCGAAGCGACAGACAATCGGGAATAAATACGTGAATACAGTTGCCATCAATCCAGATGATCCGGATATCGTTTATGCCGGTACGGACGGCGGTGTGTATATTTCCTATGACGCCGGTGAGAATTGGGGAGCGGTCAATGACGGTTTGCTGGGATCGGTAACCATTTTTTCCATCGTGATTGATCCGCACGATCATACCAATATTTTAGCCGCTACGCCATATGGCATTTTCAAACTGGAGACCCCATGAGCATGAACCCTTTCACCTTTGGCAACCCCATCCGCGATCCTGAGCGGTTTTATGGACGTGAGGAAGACATTCGCCAGATTTTAAACCGCCTGCTGTCCTCGGCGCATGAGTCCACTTCTGTGGTGGGGGAGCGCCGGATTGGAAAGACTTCCTTGCTCAAGCACCTCTCCAATCCGGAGGTGGCGGCTCGCTATGGTTTGCTTGCAGATCAATACTGTTTGGTGTATATCGACTTTCAGGGATTGACGGATATCACTCCACTGCGATTTTGGCAGCGGGTGCTGCGCAAAGTGCGGCGGGCGTCCGGCAATGCCGAATTGAAGGCTTTGATTGAAGAAACCCTTGCTTTGGAAGATATTGACCTGTTTGACCTGGAAGATTTGTTTGAAGCTTTCAATGATCTGGGGATGAATATCATCCTTTTCATGGATGAGTTTGAATATATTACTCAGAACACCAATTTTGGTTCTGACTTTTTTGGCGGCCTGCGCGCGCTGGCGATTTATTACAGTCTGACATTGATCACGGCCACGCGCCGTGAGTTGGTGGACCTGTGCCATTCAGAGGAGATCAAGGGTTCGCCCTTCTTTAATATTTTTGCCACTGTGATTTTACGCCCCTTCTCACCAGATGTGGTCAATGATCTCATAGAAGGATATATGCAGGACACTGAATTGGTATTAAGCCCGCAGGATTGTAATTTTCTACTCAAGCTGGGTGGAGGGTATCCTTTCTTTGTGCAAATGATTGGTCATTATCTTTATGAGGGCAGGATTTGAGGCCTTGCGGGCAAGGAACTTTACACCTATACGTTGGAAGAGTTTAACAATCAGGCAGAAGCGCATTTTACGTATATCTGGTCGCATACGTCCGAAAGCGAACGCATTACCTTGCTTTCCATCATGGCTCTCAGCCGGCAGAAGGACTCCAGTAAGAGCGCGCGAACGCTTGAAAACCTGCGGCGGGTATACCCACGGGCACATCTGGATATTGCTGATTTGAGCAAGCGCGGCGTGGTGATCAAACCGGAAGGGGAATATACCCTGTTCTCTCCATCGCTGGATCAATGGATCAGCATGGAGGTTTCAGCGATGCCGGGCGGCGAGGAAAGTGATGTGTCGGTGGAACAGTGGTTGAAGGCTGGCAATGACGAAAAACTGACGCCGGTAAAGGGCGTGCTGCCCAAGTTTAAGAAGAAGTATTGGCCGATCATGTCCACCGTTGCCAAGCAGCTTTCGATCGAGTTTGCACAATCACTGGCGGTTGAGTTCCTGATGAACTCCTTCCTGTAAGTTCAGGCTAGTTTGTCAGGGATAATCCATTCATGCAGTCAAAAATTTTTAGCAAAGTCACACAAGCACAGGCAGTAATGCTGGTTAAGGATGGATTCAGGGATATTGTCCTCGCTGCCGCTGAAAAATACCGTGTGGATTCCAGTTTGATTGCTGCAATTCTGGTGGATGAAATTTTCAGGGTAAATTTTTGGGACAGGCTGCAAGACTTCATTGCTGGCAGGATCATTCGGACAAGGGGCAGGGTGCAGCAGTTTGTGATTCGACTGTGGCAGTACTTTTCGCGAGAGGATATCGGCACCCAGTCCTTTGGTCTGGCGCAAATGAATGTGAATACACTTAGAGAATTGATTCGAGAGGGTTATCTGGATCCGCCGGCAGATTATCTGGAAGATCAGTTAGATACTGTCCTGCAAGTCCTTGAGGAGGATGCGTTAGCTCCTTGGCTGGTAGGTGCGCAAGTCCGGCGTACCATAGATCATTGGCAGCAGACCGGTGTGGATATCAGCCAGCATCTGGCGGTTTGCGGGACGCTGTATTCGATTGGTTTGACTGGCGCGCGAGGCGTGCATCCGCATCCAGAGCCGAACAGAAGGGGATTGAACATTGCGGAGATGGCCAGACAACTAAGGATTAAATATTGAACCATTTTTACGAGAGTTCCTTTTGCATTGAGAGAAATCTGGTTTGAGTGCACATCCCTGTGTTGTTCCCTGTTGAATGCTTGCGTCCATATCCACATACAATAAAATTTCATATTTCTGGAAAAATTATTGTTGCAGAGGTTTATTATGACGGTTTTTAAAAAACCATACTTCATTCTTAATCCAGTTGCCGGAACAAGAGATGGACAAAAGGTTCGCAGCGTGTTTGAAAAGGCTTGTTCGCGTTTTCATTGGCAGCCAAAAATTCATGAAACAAAGAAAGATGATGATTATTCGCGGCTTGTAAACCTGGCAATTGAAGATGGTTGTGATGTAATAATGGTTAGCGGTGGAGATGGAACTGTCTCCGCGGTCGCCTCTGCTCTTGTTGGGAATGATCTTCCCTTAGCCATTGTTCCCACCGGCAGCGGGAATATCCTGGCGCGGCAATTAAACCTGCCACTTCAATTGGAGAAGACTTTTTCTTATCTTGGTGATCATCCAGAATTTATGTTCCTGGATGCGATGTACATAGGCGGCCGGTATTATGTACTCAATGTCAGTGTGGGTTTCTCTTCCGCCGTAATTCAGAATACAACCCGTGAGGACAAACGGCGGTTGGGAATTTTCGCCTATTTTTGGACAGGTCTGCGGGTAATGGTTGGCTTTCAGCCATACAAGTTTGAGATTTATCTGGATGAGGATCGTTTTTCCATTCGAGCATCGGAGATATTTATTTCTGATCGTGCATTATTGGAAGAGAGCGCATTGTCAAAATTGCTCCAGATTGATCCAGGAAAAGGCCAATTGGTTGTATTTGCAATCAAAGCCCGCTCAATTATTGATTATTTTCTCTTAATCAGTGATGTGATGTTTGGCAAGGTGCGTCGCTCGCATCGGATGAATACTTTTCAAGCAGGACGAAGAATTGAGATCAGAACAAGGAGACAGTTGGCTGCGCAAGCTGATGGGGAAGTGATTGGGAAGACGCCGGTGGTGATCGAAGTGCTTCCGCATGCTGTAAAAGTGTTGGTGCCAAATGCTGCGCATCGTCCAAAACCTTTGATCCCGATTGCGTAACTGCCGATTTGGCCCTTCCCAATTGTCGTTTAGATTAGCAAAGAGGCTTTGGTCGGGCATCTTTCGTTCAACAGGGATGACAGGACCTGTCACATACCCGCAAAGCTCACTGCGGGAGTGCTGCGCGAGGTGCCCGCAATCTTCTAATAAAAAACGATCCTCGATTTGAGGACTGTTCTCGTAGCGGGGACGACGGGACTTGAATACAATACTCTCAATGGGTACGCGCGATCTCAAAAAAAAACAGCCCTCGGTTTTCGAGGACTGTTCTGCTCAGCGGGGACGACGGGACTTGAACCCGCGATCTCGGCCTTGACAGGGCCGCATGTTAGACCAACTACACCACGCCCCCGAGCAAACAGAATTTTATCATATTTTTCCCTGTTGGCAATAGCTGAATGCAAATTGGTTGGGCGATTTTTCCCGGAAAGGCAGGCTACCTGTATCCCGGGGATCATGCGATAGCAGGTTTTTTTTGCTGGTCTTCGGTATAGCCGGGCAGTTCGCGCATCTGCACTTCTTCTTCCGTGCTGGTGGCGCCACGCAGCACGGATACAATTATCTGCCAGCTTTCGCTAATGCCAAATGGACGAAATCTTCCTGGCCGCTTCGACAGACCTGATTCGATTGTATAATTGCCAATATCCTTAGTGTTGGGAGTTTACTATGCATCAAATAAAGAAAGTTGCCATTTTGGGCGCGGGGGCACTGGGCGCTACTTATGCGGCCAAGTTCTATGATAATGACCCTGATTCGGTGGTGATCATTGCTGATGGGGCGCGTTATGATCGCCTTAAGGAAAATGGGGTGGTCATTAACGACCAGCCGTACAATATTCCTGTACTGCGTCCGGAAGATGGCGACGCACCGGTGGATTTGATCCTGGTCGGTTTGAAGCATCATCATCTTGATCAGGCTTTGCCGGATTTGCGCCAGTTTGTGGGGGAGCATACGACGATCATCTCATTGATGAATGGTCTTGATAGCGAGGAGATGATTGGCAATATCTATGGCATGGACAAGTTGTTGTATGCGATTGTTGTGGGTATTGACGCCGTGCGAGAGGGGAATGAGGTCGTGGCCAAAAATCTGGGCAAGATCATTTTTGGTGAGGCGGATAATTCCAAACTTAGCCCACGGGTGCAGCAGGCCCAGGCAGCTTTTGACCGGGTCGGCATTGGCTACCAGACGCCGGTAGATATGATGCGTATCATGTGGTGGAAGTTCATGATCAATGTGGGGATCAATCAGGCGTCAGCGGTGATGCGTGCACCTTATGGGGCGTTTCAGTTTTCGGAGGACGCCCAGGCATTAATGGAAGCCATGATGCGCGAAGTGATCGCTCTGGCAGAGGCGGCGGAAGTCAACCTGGTGGAGAATGATATTGCCGAGTGGTACAACGTATTGAACACGCTCTCGCCGGTAGGCAAGACGTCCATGCTGCAGGATATTCTGGCAGGGCGCAAGACAGAGGTGGATATCTTCGCTGGCAAGGTGGTTGCTTTGGGGAAACGTTATGGCATTCCTGTGCCGGTGAATAAGATGGTGCTGCACATCATCCGGGTTTTGGAGAAGAATGAATTATAAGCTGGTCTTGCCGCTATCATGCCATATGGGTAAGCCGAAGCAGAGACATAGATCCAATTTGATTTCGCGGCCGCGTACCCTTCGGCAGGCTCAGGGTATGGCTGCTCAAGAAAGTAGTTGAGGGTATGGTTGAATACCTTACTTATGCAAGACGTGCGGGATATCCGTCATGCGGCGGGCGAGGGCTTTGATCTTCACACAGCCATTTTTGACGGGTGGCTTCGTCCACTTCCCCGACCTTGCCGAAGTTTACCCAGCGGGCATTTTCGATACCGCAGAAGCGCAAGGTGCCTTTGATAAAGATGGATTTCAGTGCGTTGCGATAAACGAAACTGTAGTATCCATTTGATACACCTGATGTAGTAATGACGGTTGCACCCTGGATGTGAGTGAGCTTGCCGATGGGCTGTGGCTTGGCATCTACAAAGGCCCAGTTGTGTAAAAAGACTTTGTCCAGAAAACCCTTCAGCGTGGCGGGCATGACCTGCCACCAGATGGGGAAGATGAAGACCAGATGCTCGGCATTCATGATGCGCTGCTGGTATTCGCCGACCTTGGGGTCGATAAATTCTCCTTTGCCGTACAGTGCCAGTTCTTCGGCGGTCATGCGCGGGTCAAACCCGTCCTTGTTCAAGTCAAGCAAGTCGATTTCATGGTGGTTGCCTTGCAATTCCTCAATGAATGAATTCAACATGGCGTGGTTAAAGCTTTTGTGCCAGGGGTGGTCGATGATGATCATAATCCGCATAATGGCTTTTCTCCTCGTAGGGCTGAGGCCGTTGAATGAAGTATGCTGTGGCCCCAGCAAACAATAATGCTCAATTGTAATTCATAAAAGGGGGATCAGGAATTCGTCAACCAAAAATTGGGGGAATGGATTTATTGATAACTATCTATGTAATGGGTGTCATTGCTTTCGTTTGTGGATGGTGCTAAAACGACGAATTGCCCTGCAGGGGGCAGGGCAAACGTCTTTATACATGGAGGAGAAAAAGATGCTTTATTCGCAACAGCGCCGTCGGGAAGCGAGGCTGGCGCCAAACAAGGTGATGCCGACGATGATGAGTGGGATGCCAACGATGGCGCCAACAATGGTCAGGCTGACAATGACGCCAACGAGAATGAGCACCAGCCCAATCACGGCGGCCACGAAACGTCCGACGAGTTCAATGATGAAGAATACAAGGTTGAAAATGGCTTTGAATGGCCACAAGATCACGTTCAATAAGGTGTTCATTTAAGACCTCCTTTTGTCTCATATTAATATACGCAGAAGGTGGCGAAAAGTTGCGGGGCCTTAATGGGAAACCCCCGCTCACGAAGTTTGATAACATGAGCGGGAGGTTGGTATAGCCGATTTGTTTGAATGAGGAATGATGTTATTCAACCACGATTTTGGTATAGATGGTCTGGTTGGCTTCCACGCCGAACAGGTCACCACTGGCGTTCATCAACATCCAGTGAGATACATACTCGCCGGGCTGGTCGGGAGCGGTAAGCTCAATAAAGACATCGACTGTCTCGCCAGGGGGAACCCGGATGGGCAAGTTTGTTTGGGCTGGGAGATTGCAAATCGTCACCATGGCTGAAGACCAGTTTGTAGTCCAGTGTCCAGGTGGATGTGCCGTTATTGCGCAGCCGCCAGGTTTTGGTGAAGGCTTTCCCGGCAGCGATAACGGTATCATCAGGCACGGTCACATCGGCCACAAATTCTGCTGAGTCCATCAGGGGTTGGGCATCGGTCAGACCGGCGTCCGGGGCATTGTCCCAGGTTTTCCAGTCGAAGGTGATCCCGTTGGCGGCATCCATGTCGCGGAACATGATCACCCCGGTGCGGCCTTCGGCTGTTCGGTAGCAGACGAAATAATCGGTCAGGTTGACCAGCCCCACCGTGCTGCTCATTGAGGAGCTGTCGCGGCATTGCTCAAAGAGGGGCTCGGTTTCATAAACGAAGTTTATGTCAAAAGCGGCGGGTGACACGGGCAGGAAGGCCATTTGCAGGCCTGCGCCGCTGGGATCTGCCTCCACGGTGAAATCACATGCGGGATCATCCAGGCCGGTTTGCTGGCCGGAATCGAGGTCAAAACAGGTCTGATATGGCAGGAAAAGTCCTTCACCGCTGGCGCTCAGGGAGGGTGGCGGGGGCGGGGGAGTGATGTTCGCGCTCTGGGCTTCCAGTGTTTGGGCGCCTTGGGTATTGGTGAGCGCTTCCAGGTCAGGTTGACTGGTCGGGGTGTCTGTTGGATTGTTGCGGGCGCAGCCGCTAAGCAGGACTGTCATTAAAAGGATCGAAGCGATGGAATATCTCGGTTTCATTTTTTCTCTCCAAAGTTGAAACTTGTTCTGGGATATATTGTACCCTCAGTTGCTGAGAAGAGAATGAATACGGAGGAGGGCTTGCGAAATTGAAAGGTATCAGCAAAAGAACAAACCGGTCACTGGACTTGTCCTAAATCGGACAATTCAGTAACCGGTTTGCAAGGGGCAAACAAACCATGCCGGGGCGGCGTTAACAGGTGAATTGAATCACCTGTTGAACCCGGGGTGAAATATTCTGAGACGATTTCCTCAAGCCTTGCTTGAGGGAGGCTTTTTGCGAACCGTACACTTAAGCCTCAATGAGGCAGAGTGTACGGTTCGCTGGACGTTATCTTATGGCCCGGTTTAGGGTATCTTCAATACCTGTCCGGGGTAGATCAATGTGGTGGTCAAACCATTATGTGCCATGATTGCCGGCCATTGTACGCCATACATGAGACCGATGCGGAACAGGTTCTGACCGGAGACGACGGTATGGGTGGTATTGCCCGGAATGAGGGTCGGGTTGGTGCCGGGCGTCGGGACAACAGAGCCGCTGCCGGGGATGTTCAATACCTGACCAACATAGATCAATGTGGATGGCAAATTGTTGTAGGATTGGATGGTTGTCCACGGAATGCCGAATTTCAGGCCGATGCGGAACAGATTGTCACCTGCCTGGACGACATAGGTGGTTCCCGTGCCGGGGACACCCGGGGTGGCAGTGGGGACGCCAGGGCCGGGGGTGTTTGTGGGCACGGTGCCGCCGCTTTGCACGGCCACGGTTCCGTTGGTTGTTCCAGCCATAACGGAGAGGCCTTCCATGATCACATCGCTTGCCAGGGGCTGCACAAACTGGAACTCAACAGCAGTGCTGGGCACGCTTGCTTTGGCTTTGAATGCGATTTGCACGACACCAAAGGTTCCTGTTACGGAACCACCCAGTTTACCGGCCGAATAGCTGACCGTTCCTGCGGCATTGTCATAGGTGTTTTGCACAATCCCATCCAGCCCACCCACCTGGGTGAGGGACATGACCTCCAGATAGGTTGGGTCAAATTTCAGGCTGACCTGCACCGTATTGACCTGTTGTGCTCCGGCGGCAACCTGCACCGTCATATTGAAGGTCTGCCCGACATTGACTGTCTGGTTTGCCGGTTCCAGGTACATGGCAGCTGTGCCTGCTGATTGGGGGGCGGCAAGGCCTTCATCCGCCGTTTCTGGTGCAGCGGACTGCACCTCCAATCCCTCGCCTGCTGGCGGCTCGGCAACTGCAACATCTGCCGGGTGCTGGTTTTCAGCAAGCCGCATCCTGAGAGCAGCACTGAAAAAACAAGCAGGAGTGAAAGGGTTTTTTTCATGATTCTCCTCCTTTTCCATAGTTGGAAGCTAATAATGAGAAATCAATTGCAGATACACATCGATCTCCATTGAAATCTGCACGATCATTGTAACCTGCGGTTCCTTCGCAGGCACCATACGCCGCACTGAGGATGGAAAAATCCACAGCGGTAACGTAATCATCTGTATTGCTATCACCTGCAAGTAAAGTGCCAACTTGCAGGGTGTTCGGTCCATTTTGCAGGGTAATTCCCCGCTGCAGGGACGATAGGGTGTTGGCTCCCTTGATACGAATATCATACAAACCCGGGGCGGCATTGATACTGAAATTGCCGTTTTGGTCTGTGGTGGTGGTGAAGGTGGTCCCGCTTCCGGTTTGGCCGGAGACGGTCAGGGTTACGGTTAATTCGGTGATCCAGGCGGGATCAGGTGCTGCCGGCCGGGCGGGTAGTTGCACACTGCCGCTGACGGCTGCCGTGTTGGCCCCGCTGATGCCGGTGGAAGCGGTGACGGTGTTGCTGCGGGCTGAAACGATGCTGCCGCGATACGCTTCAACGCTGTAGGAATGGGTTGTGCCAGCGAGGGTGCTGGTGTCGATGTAGTTGGTGATGTTCGCGGTCAGGGTTGCCAGCAGGGTATCGTCGCGATACAGGCGGAAGCCTTCTTCGCTTTGCGAGTTATCCTGCCAGACAAGTTTGATCGTCCCCGTTTGGGCGGGGGCGCTGGCCAGGCTGCCCGGCGCAGCAGGTTTGACGGTGAAACTGCGTGTGCTGCTCCAGCCGCTTTCTTCGCCGCTTGTGCGGGATTTGACCTGCCAAACATAGGCATATCCGGCGGGCAGGGTCAGGCTGGCGCTGGGGCTGGTCTGCCAGCCAAAGCTGGTGGTGCCGGCCGGGCCGCCTTTGATCTCGCCGTAATACTCGGCCCCTTCTTCGGGGTTCCAGGCAAAGGATATCGTCTGCCCTTCGGTGAAGGCTTGCTGGTCCTGTGGGTTGATCAGCAGGGGAGCGTTTTCGGCATAAGCCTGCACACTGTGTACATAGCGTTCGATGAAGCATTCGCCATAGCCGATCTTGAAATATCCCTGATCCTGATAGCTGGTTCCCCAACTGTTCTTGGCAATCCAGTAACCACCGGCATCGTTGTAGCCGACCAGCAGAACGGCATGGTTGGCGTCATTGTCATTGGTGCAGCGGTAAATGTCACCATCCCAGTGCCCGCCAAATTGCGAAGAGCCAAGGCCATAGGCAGCAGCCAGAGGGCCTTTCTTGATCAGGTATTGTTTGATGGTGGTCAGGTCGGATGGCACCCGTTCAATGCCCTCAATTTTCACCAGGCGGCTGGACCAGTCGGTACAGCGATTGCTGCATGTACTGTCACTGCAAATATTGAGTCCATTGCTGTAGGCGCAGTCACTGGTGCAGAAACCTTCACAGCCGCAGCTCACCCCGTCGATATAGGGCATGCAGCTGTCGTCCGGCACGCCGTAGTCGCGCAGGTAGCGCAGGGCGACGTATTCATCGCCGCCGCAGCAGGAGCCAAGCGGGTTGCAGTCGCTGACCAGGTATTGTTCCGAGAGATCAATATCCAGATTGGGGTTGCCGCTTTCGATGTTGAACGAAGCCTCTGCCGCAGCAAGGGCAGAGAAAGCCCAGCAGCTGCCACATTCGCGCTGGTCGCGCACCGGGGTGATCCAGTTGGCGCCGTTGATGGTTGCGCCAGTCGAAAGTGGAGGGAACTTCAAAGGGTGTGACGCCGTGGGAAACGACGTATGACTGCGGGTCAAAGGACAGGCTGAGCGCCTGGTTGTCGCCGGTTTCACAGGGGGCCATTTTACTGATCAGGTCGGTGAGAAGGGACATATCGGCAATTACCGTGCCGCTCTGGTCAACGCATACTGCGTATTGGGGTGAGAATTCATTGTCACCATCGCGCCGCTGTCGACAGTATATCCGAGACGGGTACACAGGGAGAAATTCGTGCCGCATTGGCCTTCGAGGAAATCCCAGGCATCACACTGGCTGCCATCCGGCAGGCGGCAGACGCTGTAGTCCCCGGCAGGGGCGGAGAAAGTCGTGTACGTATAACCAAGTTCTTCACAATAGATGGCGGCCGGGTTGGCCATAGACAGCGTAAGACTGCCGTCTGGTGGATCATCCGGCGGCGGGGGGAGTTCAGGATTCCCCAGGGAGCCGCAAACAGGACAAACACGCCGATCCAGACGAATGTGCGGAAGACAAGATGGATTGTGCGTTTCGCGTTCATTCCATACCATCACATTCACTGTTTTGATCGAAAGCTTCTTTCTATATCATACACCAAAATCATTCGTATAGGTAAAGGAATTTGTCAAGGAATAGGGCAAAACAGGGTGTTTTGGGGTGATTTTAAGGGGATTTTAATGCTTTTTGGAGAGGGATGCGGGTGTTTTGGGGTTGGGCGGATGGCATCCAACAAAGCATTGGACGCTGTGCGCCCCTCGTAATGCACACTGTTTTTTAAAACACTCTCCGGTTTTGCGCCTGGTGCAGCGGATTTTGTAGCTGCCATCAACCCTAACGGGTATGATATCAGACTGTCCGCCTCACCTGAGGAATGGTGAATTCAGCTTTTAAAATGGGAGGATCTGAATTGGAGGGTATGAATGGTGCGGTCAAAAGGCATGACCACACCCTACTTGTGGTGATTTTGAAGGCTGTTGAGGCGTGCTTTGTTGAATGCCTCGCCACTACGGGGCTGGGGAGATACTTACACCGATTTTCTTTCCAGCTTTTTCTTGAGGTGGCGCAGGGGGACGGTTTCGAAGGTGCCTTCCACTTTTTCGATGCCCTGGTCGTACATGATGCTGAAACCTTCCACCACTTGCGGGTCGAAATGGATGCCGGACAGGGAGCGGATATGATCCCACACCTTGTCTGCTGTCCAGGCCAGGCGGTAGGGCCGGTCGGAGAAGAGGGCATCCCACACGTCTACCACCGAGAAGATGCGCGCGCCGAGGGGGATTTCCTCGCCTTTCAGTCCGCGCGGGTAGCCGGATCCGTCCCAATGTTCATGATGGCAATAGGGAATGTCCAGAGCAGGCTTGAGGAATCCAATCTGGGATAGCATCTCGTAAGCATACACCGGGTGCATGCGCATGATGATCCACTCTTCAGGGGTCAGCTTGCCGGGTTTCAGCAGGATGGCATCAGGGATGCCCATTTTGCCGATGTCGTGCAGCATGGCGCCGCGGTGCAGGTGTACCAACTGTTCGTCCGGCACTTGCAATACTTCGGCCAGTTTGACCGTCATCTCGGTCACACGGCGGGTGTGACCTTCTGTTTCCTGGTCGCGCAGTTCCAGGGCTTTGGCCCAGCCTTCCAGGGTTTTGTTATAGGCACGGGTCAGCTCAAAGTTGGCTTCCTTGAGAGACTCAATGGTGGCGTTGTCGGTTGCGCGCAGGCGGTTGCTCAGTTCACGGGTGATCGTAAATGCCAGGCCAGGCTGGCGTTCAAGCAGTTCCTGGAAATCGGCATGGCTGATCTGCAACAGTTTTGCATTTGTGCGGCAAAGTACGGTGGCTGTGCGCAGGCCGTCGGGGTTGAGCAGGCTCATCTCGCCGATGAAGTCTCCCGTGGAGAGCGTGGTCAAGACGCGGTCTCCCATCATGCCCATTGATTTGATCACGTCCAGGCGGCCATCCAGGATGATATAAAAATCATTTCCAAAATCATTTTCCCGGATGAGGACGGTGCCGGCTTCAACGTCAATACAGGACAGGGAATCCTGCAGGCGTTGATACTCCTGTTTGGGCAGGTTATTGAATAATGGGATTTTCTTGAAGTTGACGTCATGTACCATGATGCGGGATCCTTAATTAAGGAAGAGTATTGTTGCAAGCTGCGCAACACGTATATGATACTTCTATTGTAGGGTATTTGTCAAAATGTTCTTGCGCACATTTCCCCCTGTGATTTCTTATTTCAAGGGACTGCGCCCGGCTGCACGGAGGACGCGCAGGGCATCGACGGTGACAAAGGGGTGGCTTCTGCGTTTGCTGGTGCCGCCCCAGTCTACCAGGGAACGCCCCGAGATGCGTTGTTCGGTAACGCGGTAGTATTTCTTCTCGGCGGGAAAGCCGCCATCTGGCAATCGCTTGGTTTCGAGCAGGTCCAGGGCAGCCGCGCAGCGGGGATCGTTAATAAAGCCCGCTTCATGCATTACCTTGAGGCCAATAAGGATATCGTAATGCCAGTAGCAGGGGTAGTGCAGCAGGACAAAGTTTTTGTCCATTACTTTTCCATCCTGCACGCGTTTGAAGAGCTGGCGCTTAAGGAAGACTTCAGCAGCTCGCTGGACAGCCTGATTGGCACGGGTGTCGCCGGTTTCCTGTGCATAGCGGGCGAGGGCTCTCAGCGGGGTGATGGTTTCCATAAAGGAAGAGCGGTTGATATTGGGGCGCTTGTCGCAGTTCCAGCCGCCGTCGGGCCACTGCCAGGCCAACAGGCGATCGACCATTTTTCCGCAGCGCTCGTCGGCCAGTCCTAACACAAGCAACGACCACAGGGCAAAGGCAGTGATTGAAGCACAGTTGCGGTTCTTGCCGGCGATGGTGATTTCGGCGATGTTGAGAATCATCTCCACTTCCTGCTCCACCATCGGCTGCAGAGAGGTATCGCCGGGTGGGTAATGCAATTCAGCCAGGATGGTCAACACCCAGTGCGTCCCAAGCCATTTGTTGTAGGGACGGCGGGGAATCGTGCCGTCTGGCAGGCGTTCGGAGAGGAGGGTCTGCACGCGCGGAGAGGTACGGATCTCGTCCTGCAACCGGCGCATTTTTTCGCTGGCGGGGTCAGCGTCCAGCAGATAAAGCTGCGCCTGATAGCGGACGGAAGCTTCTGGAGATGCGAGCAAGTCTTCGAGTATAGGTTGCATTTGTTGTGTCCTCTTTTACTATTATAGGGGAAATGCTTGCTGAAATGTATAATTAGAAAGGGGAAAACGCCAGCCAGCTTGCGAGGGAAGATGAAGAGATCAAAATCAAAATCCAATCTGTTTGAGGTCTTCTTCCTGTTCCTGAAACTGGGCGTGATCAGCTTTGGCGGTCCGGCAGCGCATATTGCTTTGATGGAAGAGGAAGTGGTTCACAAGCGCAAATGGATCAGTGAGGAATATTTCCTTGACCTGCTTTCGGTGACCAACCTGGTACCGGGACCCAATGCGATGGAGATGGCGCTGCATTTGGGCTTCTGCCGTGCCGGATGGCCTGGGCAGATCCTGGGCGGGCTGGCATTCATGATCCCGGCGGCGAGCATTTCGCTGGTGTTGGCAGTGGTCTACATGCAGTGGGGCAGCCTGCCGGCGGTGGAGGCGTTTTTCTACGGCATCAATCCGGTGATTGTGGCGATCGTGTTTTTCTCGGCGTACCGGCTGGGGAAATCCAGTTACAGGAAAAAGCCGATGATGGTGCTGGGGGCGGTTTGCCTTGCGGCAGCTTTGCTGGATGTGAATGAGGCGCTGGTTCTGTTGGGGGCGGGGGCGGTTGGACTGCTGCTGTACTGGCTGCCGCGCATGCCGAAGGAGTTGGCTGCGGTGGTGTGGGTGGGGGCGTGGTTTCGGGCGGATCCGCCGGTTAGACTGCTGACTCTGTGGCTGTATTTCTTGAAAGTAGGTGCGCTGCTGTTTGGCAGCGGGATGGTATTGTTCGCATTTATTCAGCAGGATGTGGTCGCGCATTTTGGCTGGCTGACACGAGCAGGAGTTGCTTGATGCAATTGCTGTAGGGCAGATGAGCCCCGGGCCGGTGTCGTCGTCAGTAACATTCATCGGATATCTGGTGGCAGGGCTGCCCGGCGCGCTGCTGGCGACGCTGGGGATCATCACGCCGTCGTTCCTGATCGTTACTCTGATGAGCAAACTGCTGCCGGTGTTGCAGCGTTCCAAAGCGGTGCAGGCTTTCCTGGGCGGGGTAAATGCCGGGGTGGTGGCGTTGATCGTCTCGGTGGGGGTGGCCCTGATGCGCACGGCGGTGTCGGATGCATGGGGTGTGGTGATCTTCCTGATCGCTTGTGCGCTGCGCTTGTTCACGAAGGTGGAGACGATATGGCTGGTGCTGGGCGGGGCGCTGGCGGGGTTTCTGCTGCGGGGGATTTGATTTTTCTGTTTCACGCAAAGCAAAGTATCTGTGAATTATCGAGAGTAATTTTTTTGCGGCCTGGCGTCTTGGCGTGAGATGAAAGGAAGATTAACTGGTCAACTGACCAGGCCACAGCCTGCCCGATACGGGGGTGTATGGGGTGGCATAGTTCCCGTACCATAGGTATACCTCCTGAAGCATTTTCACCAAAGGCCGGCATGATATTGCCCGGCCGATTGAATGTTTTCCATAGACTTGTTATCATGGTGAGGAAGTGCTGTTCAGAAAGGCTGAGACGAGCCTGGCCGTGCAGGGTTGCCGTAGTGGAAAATGCCAAAGGAGGATTGCCCATTGAGCGCCTGGTTTCTTCAGGTTGCTCCGCCCCGGTTGACCCCTCAACCGCGGAGGCGCAGGCAATGTGCTGTGGGCGGCGCGTCAAAAGCCCGGGCAGTTCTTTTGCCAGCGGCATTTTCCTCACCACCACCTTACCCCACCCAACCCTCCCCATTTTTCACTGAAGCTGAAAAATAGGGAGGACAAGAGGTGATATTGATGCTGGGGATGCAAGCACAGCAGGTTTATATTCCAGGACGTTGGATCATTTGAAGAGGAGTTTGTTATGAAATTATCAAAGATCACCATTTTGGTTTTATTGGCGGCTTTGTTGGCAGGCTGCGCCGGAGGGGGGAAAGACCTCCGGCCGGTGACCGTGGTACAGGTGGAGAAGGTGACCGCCGCGCCAGCGGCAGAAGAGATTGCTGTTGAGGCTAGCGAGACCAGTGCGCCGCTGGTGGTGGAGTGGAATGATCGCGAGATATTCCGTGCGGGGCTGGTCTCTGGAGAGCAGGGTGTGCTGGATGAGCTGGAAGGGGCCAGCGAGTATCATGTCGACATGGACATTCCCGATGATCTGGAGACCGTGCAGGGCCATCTGGAAGTGCAGTACACCAACCGTGAGGATGTGGCGCTGGAGGTGGTGTATTTCCGTCTGTATCCCAATGTCTCGGGGGGCAAGATCACGGTCAGCAATGTGATGGTAGACGGCGCGGCGGTGGAGGCCGGTGAACAGTACGGCAAGAGCGCGCTGCGTGTGCCGATGCCTGCGCCGCTGGGTGTGGGGGAGACTGTCTTGATCAGCATGGACTTTGTTGATGAACTGCCGCGCGAAATGGGTGGCAATTACGGCTTGTTTGGCTTTTTCGACAATGTGATGGTGCTGGATGAGTTCCTGCCAACAATTGCGGTCTATGATGATGAAGGCTGGAATGTGGAAGTGCCGCCGCCTGCGGGGGACTGGACGCATTATGACGCCAGTTTCTTTGTGGTCAATGTGACCGCGCCTTCGTCTCTGGTACTGGCTGCTTCCGGGACGGAAGTGGCGCGCAGTGAGACGCAGGACCGCCAGGTGGTGACCCTTGTCGCTGGTCCGGTGCGAACGTTCTATATCGCCGGCAGTGATGATTTCATCCAGGTCAGCCAACAAGTGGGTGAGACCATTGTTAACAGCTATGCGCTTTCACAGTGGGAGGATGGCGCCCGTTTGGCAATGGAAATTGCCAGCAATTCCATGCAGGTATTCAGCAATCGTTTTGGCGAGTATCCGTATACCGAGTTTGATGTGGTCTCTACGCCGATGCTGGCGCTGGGGATTGAGTATCCTGGGATTACCGGCATCACCCTGCTGGAATATGACCTGGACAGTGTTTTGTACGGCCTGCCTGCCGGGGCGATGATGGATTCGACCGTAGCGCATGAAGTCGGGCATCAATGGTTCTATAGCACGGTGGGCAATGATCAGGTGGATGAGCCCTGGCTGGACGAGGCCGTGGTGCAGTACATTACTTCCTTGTATTATTTAGACCATTACGGCGAGAGCGCAGCGGAGTCCTACCGCCAGGGGGCATGGTATGGCCGCTGGGACCGCGCCGACCGGGCAGAGATTCCGATTGGATTGCCTTCCGGGGCGTATGAGGATGGCGCTTATGTGCCGGCTGTGTATGGCCGCGGTCCGGTGTTCGTGCAGGCGCTGGCCGAGGAGATGGGCCAGGAAGATTTTGACGCTTTCCTGCGGGCCTATTATCAGGCACAGAAATGGGATATCGCCCAGGGCGAGGATTTCCGAAATATGGCCGAACAGCAATGCGGCTGTGACCTGGAGCAGTTGTTCGTCGATTGGGTGTATGCGGAGAAGTAAATCGATTCGTTCTTGACAGGGACAGAATTGGAATTGTATAATTTTGTCTGGAGATATAGAGATGAACACGATCAATACCCCCCACGTTTGCAGGAGCAGCTGAGCCTTTGCCTGGCTGGTGTTGATTGGTGTATGGATAGATCAGACCGGAGGTTTTGGCCTTCGGTCTTTTTATTTTCCCGAATCACAATAATTCGTAAAGGGATTAGATGCTCTCGCGGTTTTGACAGAGCTATGCAGTTTTAGTTCTGTATCTTATCCCCCCTCCTTCGGAGGACTTCGCCTGTCGCTGGCGCGACATCCCCCTTTTGCAAGGGGGACAAGAGTGTGCTATATAGCGATGGTTGTTATTAAGGAATAACAAAGGAAAAGAAAATGTTTAACGAATTGAAGAAGATCAATGAACGGCCGGAGCCGTTTGAGTTTATTACTACAGAAGTATTGTGGAATGACCCGCATATCTCAAAACAGATGCTGGAAACGCATCTGAAAGAAGATGTGGACCTTGCCTCGCGCAGGATGACCTTCATCGAAAAATCAGTGGCGTGGATCGTTCACCGCTTTGCCGTCAGCGAAGGGACGCGGGTCTGTGATTTTGGCTGCGGGCCGGGACTGTATACGATCCGCCTGGCGGAGACGGGCGCGAAGGTGACCGGGCTGGATTTCTCGGAGCGCTCGATTGCGTATGCCAGAAATGCTGCCCAGGAAAAGGGTCTGGCGATTGACTATGTGCTGACCAATTACCTGGATTATGAGACCGACTGAGAAATTTGATTTGATCACGATGATCTATTGTGATTTTTGCGCTTTGAGCCCGGAGCAGCGCAATCTGCTGTTAACCAAATTTCATGGAATGCTAAAGGATGACGGCTCAATTTTGTTTGATGTGTGTTCAGTGCCTGCCTTTGAGAAACGGCAAGAAACAGCAAGCTATGCCTATCAGCTTCATGGCGGTTTCTACTCAGCGGAAGATTATTTTGGCTTTATGAATACTTTCAAGTATGCTGATGAAAAAGTTGTGCTGGATAAATACACGATCGTGGAAGAGAGCCGTACCTGGCAGGTGTATAACTGGCTGCAATACTTCAGCCCTGAGGCTTTGACGGCGGAGATTGAGGCTTGTGGCTTGCAGGTGATTGAGAGGTTTGCGGATGTGGCTGGCGCACCGTTTGATGCCGCGGCAGATGAGTTCGCGGTGATCTTGCAGAAGAAGTGAAGCTTGGGGTTCCCCCTCCTGAAATCGGGAGGGGGACTTTGCATGAAAAACGTACGCTGAGCTTGTCGAAGCGTACGTTTTTTTATAAGGAGCTTTGCTGGTGGTGGGGGAACCTCCCGCAGGGCAGCATTTTTTGAGGTGGATAGAGAATTGCTGCCCGGGTTGTTGGCTTTTTGAATGCTTCGAAACCTCCGGGAGGACAGAAATATTCTCTTGACTTTCAAATAAAACAATGATACACTGATACTGTGATACAGTAAGACAATGATACAGTTGAGGAAACGGAAGGGAGACTATGTTTGACAAAATAGAGATCGATTTTCACAGCAAGGAGCCGCTCTATTATCAGATAGAGGAGCAGATCAAGTATCTGATTGCCAGCGGTGAGGCGAAAGCGGGTGACCAACTGCCCCCGGTGCGTGAAATGGCAGAAGCGTTGGAGATCAACTTCAACACGATCGCCCGGGTGTACCGGCGGCTGGACCAGCAGGGGTATGTTTCTTCCCAGCACGGGCGGGGCTGTTATGTGCTGGACCGGGAAGTGCCGATTGAAGAGGACCGCCGCAAGGCATTTGCCTATCTGGCGGAGCATTTCGTTCAGCCAAAGCCTGGCATTGGGCATGAGGAAAGATGAAATTCGCAGCGAGGTGCTGCGTGTATTGACGGAAAATTAAGAATTCAGGAGAGAAAAAATGTTTACCTATCGACCAAAGAAAACTTTCTTAACAAAAAATCTGATCATTGTAGCCCTTCTGGTGGCTGTTGTATGGGCATCTGTGTATGTGTTCTTGTTTTTCATTTTGCGGGAAGAGCATGTGACCAACTTTGCCGGCAAGGCATTGTTCTGGTCCGTTGTGCCTAACCTGGTGTGGGGCCTTCCGCTGTTCCTTGGGCAATTCCCGGTATTCAAGCGGTATCAGTATGACCTGCTGGATGATGAGATCGTTGTGCATGCGGGCTGGCTGGTGCAGAAGGTGCGGCATGTGCCTTACCGCATGGTGACCAATATCGAGATCAAACGCGGTTTGCTGGATCGCTGGCTGGGCATCGGTACGCTGAATATTGAGACGGCGGGCAATTCTGACCCCAACCAGAGGGCTGAAGCGCAATTATTTGGGCTGGAGGATGTGGACAGTGTATATGAAGAAGTGGCTGCCTGTCTGCGGGCGTTCGATGAAGCCCAGCAGCGCCAACATGGGGACGCAGCGGCCGTCCGGCAGGGTGATGGCGCAGCGATGGATGAGGATGTTTTGCAGGCTATTCTGGCGGAGTTGAAAGGCGATGAATGCGAAGATGAAGTAGGCCCTCTCCCTGTCATTCTGCAAGCAGAACGACTGTCCCTCGCCCGGCAAGCGGGTGAGGGACGAAAATCCGGCGGTCAGAAAAATCGACCGCTGGATTTTTTAATTCAAAAGGATTTGTGCTTACACCGCCGCAGCCTGGCCGCGGAACTGGCTCATGTAGAGGTTGTAGTAAAAGCCTTTTTGGTCGAGCAGTTCGTGGTGGTTGCCGCGTTCGATCAGTTCGCCGTTGTCGATGACCAGTACCTGGTCGGCCTCGCGGATGGTGCTGAGGCGGTGGGCGATGACGAAGCTGGTGCGGCCTTCCATCAGACGCAGCAGGCCTTTCTGGATGCGCGCTTCGGTGCGGGTATCCACGCTGCTGGTGGCCTCGTCGAGGACGAGGATGGCCGGGTCAGCCAGGATGGCGCGGGCAATGGCCAGCAGCTGGCGCTGCCCCTGGCTGAGATTGGATGCCCGCTCGGAAAGCTCGGTGTCGTAGCCCTGGGGCAGGTGACGGATGAAGTGGTCAGCGTCGGCCAGTTTGGCGGCTTCGATGACTTCTTCGTCTGTGGCGTCCAGGCGGCCGTAGCGGATATTATCCATCACGCTGGCGCTGAACAGGAAAGTATCCTGCAGCACAATGCCCAACTGGCGGCGCAGATCTGCTTTTTTGACCTTGCAGATGTCATTGCCATCAATGGTGATGCGCCCGCCGTCAATGTCGTAGAAACGGGTTAACAAGTTGACGATGGTCGTTTTGCCGGCGCCGGTAGGGCCGACCAGGGCAAAGGTCTGGCCGGGTTTGGCATGCAGGTTTACATCCTTCAAGACTGGTACGTCCTTGAGGTACCCAAAGTCGACATGGTCGAAGACAACATCACCCTTGATATCTTTTAGGGGCATGGCCTTGGGGTCGTCAATCAGCTCAGGCTGGGTGTCGATGATCTCGAAGACGCGCTCGGCGCCAGCGAGGGCGGACTGAATGGTGTTGTACATATTGGCCAATGAGCGCATGGGTTCGGTGAACCGCTGGCTGTAGGTAATGAAGGTTGCCACGGTACCAACGGTAACGATACCTTTGACCGCCAGGTATGCGCCCAAACCGGCAATGATGCCGATGTTGAGCTGGTTCATGATGCCGGTCAGGGGCATCAACAGGAAAGCGAAGGTATTGGCCTGGATGCTGCTGTCATAGACTTTCTGGTTGATGGCATCGAAGGTTTGTTTGGTGTCTTCGGTGCGGCGGAAAGCAGAAACAACGCGCTGCCCGCTGACGGATTCTTCGATCTGGCCGTTCATCGTGCCCAGGTCTTTTTGCAATGTGCGGAACCCGGAACGGGTGCGTTTGGCGATGCCGGCGGTAACAAAAACCATCAAAGGGATGGTGATCAGCGAGGCCAGCGCCAGCCAGGGGTTGAGGATGAACATGGTCACCAGGATACCGACAACGGTGATGGCGCTGTTCATCAACTGGGTCACGTTTTGCGAGACGGCGCGGTTAATGGCGTCAATGTCATTGGTCAGACGGCTCATCAGTTCACCGTGCGGATGCTGGTCAAAGAAGCCCAATGAAAGGGTTTGCAGGTGTTCAAAAAGATCACGCCGCAGTGATTGCAAAGTTCTTTGAGAGACATTGGCCATAATATACCCGGCCAGCGCCTGTCCGCCTGCGCTGAGCAGATAAGCGGCCAGCATGATCAACACGATGCGCAGCAACCCTTCAACATTTTTGGTTGCGATATATTGATCGATGGCAACACCCATCAAATAGGGGCCGACCAGGGCCAGGGCGGTGTATAGGATCACCAGCACAAAGACGAGGATCAGTGCAGCCTGGTGTGGTTTGAGGTAAACAGCCAGACGGCGCAGCGAGCCGCGGGCGTCTTTTGCTTTTTCGATGCGGGCGCCATGCCCACCCGGGCCGCGCCTGGGGGTCATTGCCGGTCTTGAAGATGTGCGTTTTTGTTCACTCATGATTATTCACCTGCTACTTCTGTCGCTGAGACAAGGCCATTGCCAAGCTGCAACTCATAGATTTCCTGATAAATGGGACTATTTTTTATCAATTCAGTGTGTGTGCCTTCGGCAGCGATATTCCCATTTTCCAGCACGATAATTTTGTCGGCTGTGAGCACGGTGCTGATGCGCTGGGCAACAATAAAACTGGTGGTATCTTTCAAGGCGTGTTCCAGTGCGTCCTGGATCTGTGCTTCGGTGTCCACATCGACCGCGCTGGTGCTGTCATCGAAGATGAGCACGCGCGGCTTGAGGAGCAGCGCACGGGCAATGGCGATCCGCTGTTTCTGCCCGCCAGAGAGATTCGCGCCGCGCTGTTCAACGTGAGAGTCATAGCCTTCCGGCAAGGTCATGATGAATTCGTGCGCCTGGGCGGCTTTGGCTGCGGCGATCACTTCATCATCGCTGGCCGACATTTTCCCGTAGCGGATATTATCTGTCACGGTACCACTGAAGAGGACAGTTTCCTGCGGGGCGATGCCGATCTGCGCAAGCAGTGAATCCTTGGTCATATCGCGCAGGTCTACCCCGTCGAGGGTGATCCGCCCGGAGCTAACCTCATAGAAGCGGGGGATGAGGTTGATCAGGGATGTTTTCCCTGAACCGGTGGAGCCGAGAATGGCGACCGTTTGCCCGGGTTCAGCCACCAAATTGACATGGCTGAGGACGGGTTCGGCGCAGTCTTCTCCGTCATAGCTGAAGCAGACGTCTTCGAAAACGACGCGCCCGGTGCTTTTCTCAAGGGTGATCGCATCCGGCTTGTCCTGAATATCCGGTTCGCTGAGCAACACTTCGTGAATACGTTTGGCAGAAGCCTGCGAGGCAGCCAGCATACCGATGATCATGGCAAGCATGATCATGGGGAACAGAGCGGTCATGATGTAGTTCAGGAAAGCCATGATTTCGCCGACCGACATTACGCCGTTGATCACTTCCATGCCGCCAAACCAAATGATGGTGACGGTGCCCAGATTCATCAAAATCATCATGATGGGCAGGAGGATGGACATTAAGCGCATGGCGGCGATATTTTGCTGGGTATAGTCATTGTTTGCTTCTTCAAAGCGTTCGTTTTCAAAAAGTACCCGCACGAATGCTTTAACCACCCGAACGCCGGAGAGGTTTTCCTGCAGAACGTTGTTCAGCCTGTCCAGTTTCTTCTGTACGGCTGCAAACATTTTTTGCAGTTTCCCCATGGCAAGAGCGATGGTAACCAGGATGAGCAGCATGAAGGGCAGGATTTTGGCAGCCAGCTGGCTGTTGCTGGTGAACATAAGGATCAGGCTGCCGCCAAGCAGCATCAGGGCGCGCACACTCAGGTTGAGGATCATGCGCACGGAATGCTGCACGGCGGTGATGTCGCTGGTCAAACGCACGATCAGCTGGCCGGTTTGCAGGCGGTCCAGGTTGCCGAAAGACAGACTCTGGATTTTATAGAAGAGATCCTTGCGCAAGTCGCGGGCAAAACCCTCTGCGACGCGTACCGAGAGGATGGTGTTTCCGACAGCAAAGAGCAGATTGAGCACAGATACGCCGAGCATGATCAGTGTCGTCTGCCAGACAATTGTCATATTGCCGGGGGTGATACCGTCATCGACGATGCGCTGGATGAGACCAGGCAGGGCTAACTGCAAAGCGACCATAACCACCATCAATAACATGGTGAGAATGGCTGCAACAGTATATGGCTTGAGATATTTTCTTAAATTAAACAGTTCATTCATGTTGATGTTTTCCTCCATTTGCCTGACAGTTGCTATCGAGTACCTGATTGGTAAACGCACTGTAAAGCAGGTCTAATCCCTCAATGATTGTTTCAATTTCCTGCGTACTTAATTGCCGCATTTTTTCGGAAAAAAGCTGATGATTTCTTTCGATCATCTTGTTCCAGATCGTTTGCCCCTGATCGGTCAACCCCAGGATGATTGAACGCCGGTCTTCCGTATCGCGTGTACGCTCCACCAGTCCCATTTTGACCAGATCGTCAACATGGCGGCTGACCGCCGGCGGGCTGACTTTCTCACATTCGGCCAGATCACTGACTGATTTTGACCCGCGGTGAATATTGCGCAGGATGTGATACTGTGCCGGGGTGAGCTGTTTGCTATCCTGCTCTTCGTCAAGCGACAGTTTTCGGGTGGCATGGATCACTGAAGGCAGGGTACGCCATAAGACGCGCTCACACCGTTTCAGCAATTCATCCGGGACAGCGTTATGATCTGTCATTGTTCTTCCTTTTCAAAATAATATTAACATGATTAATGGTTTACATTATTAATAATTAACAACGTTAAGTATTTTACCTTGTTTCCCGTGGTTGTCAATAGGATTGCCTCGCCATATGACCAGTATTTCCCTGTCCATTTGGGTAGTTCCCCGGAGAACGTTGCATATCTTCACATTCTTCTGAATGCCTGCTGTATAATCTGTTTAGATACTCCTGTTGAGGTGGATACGATGGATGGGTACAGGCCAGAGGATAATCCCGCACAAGAAGCTTTGAAGCAAGCTGCAGCTGCCTTGCGCCGTGAAGATCAATTCGAGGCGCGCCGCATGGCGATTCGGGCGGCATTGCTCAATCCGGGGCTGGAGACGCCCTGGTTGATCCTGGCTGCTGTGGTGCAGCCTGAAGCCAGCATCAGCTATCTGAATAAAGCGCTGGCGATTAACCCGAACAGCAAAAGCGCGCGTGAGGGCCTGCATTGGGCGATTGACCGATTACGTCATCAGCCAGCCAACGCCGCCAGCCCTGAGCCAGAGGAATTGGCAGAACCGGATGAAGAAGCGCGGTCAACTTCTATGCTGCTGGCGCTGGGACGGCGGGTGCTGGGCAGCGCCTTGATCTTGCTGGCCGTTGCTTTCCTGACCTTGCTGGGGTTCTATCTGGCACAGCAGGGGCGGGCTGCACTGCAAGTCAACCCGCTGACGGCGGTTTGGTATACGTTTCGCCAGTTGTTCGCCTATCTCTTCCAACACCCGCAAACATATTTATGGCATAAGGTTGACCAGCCTGCTTTTGCGCTGGTGTTCAAGCTGTTCCAGCGCAGTGCAGCGTTGCTGCTGCTCTCTTTGCTGGTGGCAACTACGGTCGGCGGCTGGCTGGGGATTGCGGCCGCCCGCCTGCGCCGTCGAAATTTTGCGCCTGTGCTCATCTTTTTCTCCATTCTTGGGGTGTCGCTGCCCAGCTTCCTGGTGGCGATGCTGCTGTGGGTGCTGGACTTCCGCCTGTACCGCCTTTTGGGAACCAGCGGCGCGCCACTGCCGCCGACGGGCTTTGGCTGGGACTTGCATCTGGTGATGCCTGTGCTGGTGCTGGCTGCGCGCCCGCTCGCGCAGATCATGCAGGTGACATACATCAATACGAAGGATGTATTCACCGAGGAATACATGCGCCTGGCGAAAGCCAAAGGCGGTTCATCCCGACATCTGCTGTGGGGGCATGCTATCCGGAACATCTTGATTCCAGTGTTAACGACCATGAGCACATCCTTGCGGTTTTCCTTATCCAGCCTGCCAGTGGTGGAGAGCTTCTTCCTTTGGCCGGGGATCGGTTTGACCATTCTGGAAGCGATCCGCCAGGATATGCCCATGCTGGTCACGGACTTGATCCTCTCTTTGGGACTGTTTTTCCTGGTGATCAACATCCTGGTGGAGTTCCTTTACCCGTTGATCGACGCCCGCCTGCGCAAGGATGCGCGGGTGGAGAAGGAGGAACAGAACGCTGTTTCCAGCCCGTGGGTGGTGATGCGCGAGATGATGGATGATCTTCGCGGGTGGCTTCGCGATGTGTTCAAACGCAAGGAGAAGCCCATCCCATCATGGGAGGATGACACCGCACCGATTGGCCTGAAACCGGCAGCATTGGAAACACCAGCAGAAACACATGGCAGATTTTCCTGGCGGGTGGTGTTTGGTAATCCTTCCTTTGTGGCAGGTTCCCTGCTGGTCGTGGCCTTTATTGGCATGATCTTGTTCGGCCCCAGCCTGACCGAGGCCAGCCCCTATCAAACCCATTCGATCGAGTTGATCGAGGGGCAGATCCAGTCTCCGCCGTTCGCCCCTTCCGGAATTTTCCCCTGGGGCACAGATTCTATTGGACGGGATATGCAAGCCCTGGTGCTGGCTGGCGCCCGGCAAACCCTGACCCTGGCTTTTGTAGCGACGATTGCCCGTTTGCTATTGGGGACAGTGTTGGGCATCATTGCAGGCTGGTGGCAGGAAAGCTGGATAGACCGCCTGATCAACGCCCTCATTTCGGTGTGGGCTGCTTTCCCTGAGACGATCTTTGCCATGCTGCTCATCCTGGCTTTGGGAATCCAGAAAGGGCGCAGTGTTTTCATCATCACCCTGTGTGTGGTGGGTTGGGGGCAGATCGCCCAGTATGTGCGCAGCCAGGTGATCAGCCAGAAGCCAGAGTTGTATATCGAAGCCGCCCGTTCAGTTGGTGCGCGCGTATTGCAAATATTGACTCGCCATACGCTCCCATATTTGATGCCTTCCTTGCTGGTGACCTTTGCCCTGGAGATGGGCGGGGTGTTAATGCTGCTTTCAGAACTGGGCTTTCTTGAACATCTTCCTTGGCGGCGGCTTCAAGGTGATGATTGGCGAGGCCAGCAACATGGACGCAATTGTTTATTATTTCTCCGATGTGCCGGAATGGGGGGCACTGCTGGCGAATATCCGCAACTGGTGGCGCAGTTATCCCTGGCTGGCCTGGTCGCCGGGGGTGTTCTTCTTTCTGTCCATTTTCACCTTTAACCTGTGGGGGGAAGGGCTGCGACGATTTCTGCGTGAAAGCCGGATCAATTTGAACAAATTGGTCAATCGCTACACAGTCTCTGCTGCGGCGGTGATCGTGCTGGGTGTAATGTGGGTGATGCGTACCACAACCCCGGTTGACCTGTATAAATCTCAGGCCGCTGAATTTAATGCCAGCAACGTTCTGGCAGATATTGAAGTGCTGGCCTCTGAGGATATGCGCGGCCGGGAATCCGGGAAAGTGGGGGCCAATGATGCCGCCGCCTATATTGCCGAACGCATGGCAGAAATCGGTCTGATGCCGGGGGTCAATTCAAAAGAATATTTGCAGGAATATCCTGCGGTGTGGGCGCATGTGACCGTCTGTACCCGAATTGCGGATCATGGATGGCAGCGAGCCGCTGGTTTACCGGCGGGATTTCACTGAATATGCGGGCAACATGCCGTCGTTTGGAGCATTTGAAGGTCCGATCATGGGGCTGGCAGTATCTGAAAGCTCACAAAAAGCCGAGCAGGGAAGATGGCAATCCGCGGCACGCTGGGAAATGCGCAATGGCGACCTTGAAGCGTATGCGGTTGTGATCCGTGAGCAGGATTTGGCGTACATCAATTTACCCAGCGCACGCCTGGGGGCGTTGATCGTGGTCGCTGAAGATGACAGCTTTGTGGTGCGCCGTAATCTTCATCCAACCATCGGCTATTACGCAGATTTTCCGGCAGTGATGGTACCGCCCGCGTTGGGGGACCAGCTTTTGCAAACAGCAGGCTCGAGCCTGGACGATCTTGCCAGACAGGCCAGAAAGCTCGAGCCGGATGCGATTGCCTTCACCGACGAAGGGGTAAATGTGCAGGTGATGGTCCAGGGCAGCGATGGGATGAAGATTGAAGATCATTACAATGTAATTGGTGTTTTGCCCGGAAGCGGAGCGCAGACACAGATGCCCGGCGGGGGCACGCTGGACAACCAGGTGATCCTGATCAGCGCGTATTTTGATGGCCTGGGGGTAGGCCCGGATGGGGTGTTCTACCCCGGTGCGAATGATAATGCCAGCGGCGTGGCCGAGATGCTGGAGATTGCAAGGGTGTTGAAAGAAGGGGAATACTTCCCTGAGAAAACGGTGGTTTTCGTGGCCTGGAGCGGGGGGCAGCGCAATTTGGGACTGAGCACGGAAAGCATCCTCGGCAACACCAATGGTCTGGGATTGTTGAATGTGGAAGCGATCTTTGAATTGAGCGGCGTGGGGGCAGGCAGCGGCAAGGAAATCCTCCTTGACCAGGGTTCCAGTTTCCGATTGGTCAACCTGTTTGAAGACGCAGCACGCCGGATGGGGAGCAAGGTCACCACACGCGGGCGCGGTCCGCATTTTGGACAGGATACAGGGATCAGCTTTGGCGGGCGCGAGGCGTTGACGGCCTATGTCAGCTGGGATGGGTCGGATGTGTACACCGGCACGCCACTGGACAATCTGGACAAGATTGACGTAAAGAAGCTGCAAGAGCTGGGGGAGACGACGACGCTGGTGGTAACGGTGCTCAGTCGAGAAATCGAGTATTAGGGGCGGACCTCTCTGGAAATACACTCTATATGAGAAACTCCCCAAGGTATTCCCCATATGGGGGATGACAGTTTGCGGTTAAATTTGTATTATGTTCTTAGCTGTGATTCGGTTGTGAGCAGCACAGTGCCTGAGAAAACCATTAGCTATTCGGCCTTGCAGGATGTATTGTCGCAAACTATTCTGAAAACCAATTCCAGAAAACCTTGGAGGAATACTTATGAAAGCCATTGTGTACACAAAATACGGATCGCCGGATGTTCTTCAACTCAAGGATATAGAGAAACCTGTACCCAATGATGATGAAGTCCTGGTAAAAATTCGAGCGGCATCTGTAAATGCATATGATTGGCATTTCCTGACCGCTGACATATTCCTGATTTGCTTGATGGGCGGGGGATTGCTCAAACCCAAGAACACGAGGCTAGGTGCCGATATCGCGGGGCAGGTTGATGCGGTTGGCAAGAACGTCAAACAGTTTCAACCTGGTGATGAGGTGTTTGGAATGGTAGCGGGCGGATTTGCCGAGTATACTTGTGCATCTGAAAATGCGTTAGCGTTGAAACCGGTTAATCAGTCTTTCGACGAAGCAGCGGCCGTACCTATGGCGGCCGTCACCGCCTTGCAGGGGCTGCGCGATGAGGGGCAGATTCAGGCGGGACAAAAGGTCTTAATCAATGGGGCCTCAGGGGGAGTGGGAACTTTTGCAGTACAGATTGCCAAATCGTATGACGCCGAAGTGACTGCCGTGTGTAGTACAGGGAATTTGGAACAAGCACGCTCAATTGGGGCAGACCATGTTATTGATTACACCAAAGAAGATTTCACCAAAAAGAATCAGCAATATGATCTCATTTTTGCGGCCAACGGATATCATTCACTCTCAGCTTATAAGCGAGGTTAACTCCCAAGGGTGTTTACATTATGGCTGGAGGTTCCATGGCTCAAATCTTCCAGTCCATGCTTTTTGGGTCAATGATGTCAGAAACCGGCGGTAGGAAAATGGGCGGTGTAAGCGCAAAACGGAATTAAGATGACCTGGTTTTTCTTAAAGAGCTTGTGGAAGCTGGCAAAGTCATGCCTGTGATCGATAAACGTTATCAGTTGAGCGAGACTGCTGAAGCGCTGCGGTATATTGGAAAGGACACGCCCGAGGAAAAGTAGTCATAACTGTAGAGCATAAAAACTAACCCTGACAAAAGCTGACTGGTTGCCCCGAGCGGAACAGAAAAATGATAATATCAAATCAATACCTTCGCCAATTAGGGCGAAGAAAGCGGTACCTTAACAGGATGAATACAGCCAAAAGAAGCAACGTGGCCAAAAATCTGATCTAATAAAATGGGTTCTGGTTTTTCCGGAAGCATTTTTATTGTTTCTTCGAAGTATTTGGCGGCTCGGAAGTAGGCTTTCAAGTCGAGAATGCCGCTCTCAGGGTTAGTTTGTCGAAACTCACGCAGAAGCACTTGAGAGAGGTTGACCATGAACAGCGACAGGTTGAGGGCATTGGTCAGCGGTACTTCCTTGACGTTCATGAAATCTTCCAGACCCCAAAACTGCTTGGCATCACGGAAGTTGAACTCGATTTGGAATCTCAAACTGTAGTAGTCGATGATCTTCTGATAGGAGAGTTCTAGATCGCTTGAAAACAGATTGACGTTGGCAAAGGCGCCGGTTTTGAGATTGGTTTTGGTGATGATAACCACATTGAGTGGCTGAGCAAAATCCCGATGCAGCATCTCGGCTTGATAGATGCGGGTTTCAATGTCGCCTTCCGTGCTTTGTTCGACCAGATATTTATGCGGGATGTCACGATAGTTGATTTTCTGCCCATACTTCTTGCGAGGCCCCTTGCCGTTTTTGCGGGCCATCATAGCGGAAGTACAAAGCGGCATCATGGCGCAGTTTGGAGACAAGATGCAGGCCACATTGTAGAACCATCTGTAAAGCATTGTTGTTGCCAAAGTGCCCATCCAGTGCCAGATGACGGACAGAGACCAGATTTTGCAGCAATGCGAGTTGTTTTTTGACCATTTTCTGGATGCGTTTCAGTTCCGGGGTCAGTTCGACCTGGGTTTTATCCCGGTTTTTGCTGCCTTTGGGTCGTCCAGGTTTCTTCTTGGGTGCATTTGGGTCTTTGTCTGGTTTTCTTTTCTCTTTGGCTTTGGCTGCTGCCTTTTCAGCTTCGCTGCGGACCACTTGCTTCACTTGCAGCGGATAGGAATGCCGCTCATCGACAGAGACCAGCGACAGGGAAAAGATGGCGATCCCTTTGACTACTTTGTTCAGCACACCCGAAAAAAAGTGATCCAGACCATAGGTCTCTTTACCAGATTTGGTCACTGTGCTTTCATCTCCGACCAGAAGGTACTCGCCTTCCGGTTGGTAGAGATGCTGCTCAAAGAACTGACTGAAGATCTCCGGCCAGGGATCGCGTGTGTTGAAAAATCGCTGCACAGTCCGATAGCTGCCTCCTTTCCCTGCCCAACGGGATAGACCCAGCATCGTCACTCGACCTGTCATGCTCAACATCGCTTGGATGATCCGGCTCATGCGTCTTACATCGGTTTCCGAGATTATTGGCTGTATACATTGTAAAAGTGCTAAAATATTCATCATGGGCTTTTTGTAGTTGTTGGGTTTGTGGTGAACTACAACTTTACTACAGATTGCCCTTTTTATTCGCTATTTTTGGCGAAGGTATTGCAAATAAAACTGTTTAGAAAGGTTTTTGCCGGATAATCCCCCTATCTTCAGGTAGGGGATACAGGAGGCGGTGGCGAAGCCACACGACAGAACATATGTACTATAATTAATGTGTGAAGAATTCTGATTGGCGGTCAACAAGCAATTCAGTGTATCTATTGAATTACCATTTTGTGTGGTCTACGAAGTATCGCAAACGGGTTCTTCTTCCGCCTATTGATTTAAGGTTATCACAAATTATCCATAACATTTGTGATAAGAACGATGTAGAGATTCTCCAAAGTGAAATTATGCCAGACCATGTGCATTTATTTCTTTTTGCGAAGCCTACTCAATCACCGTCAGAGTTAATGAGATTGCTTCGCGGGACAACAGCTTATCAGCTATTCAAAGAGTTTCCCTGGCACGACAAAAATTATGGAAGGGGCATCTCTGGAATCCTTCTTACTACGTTGGAACCGCTGGGCAAATGTCGGCTGAAACAATAAAAAAATATATTCAAAACCAAAAGACAAAATGACAACCATCACACTTGTATCGAAAATTATCGCGAACCCGTCAGCAGAAGCAACGCTGTATGACGCAATGCGCAGTGCGACAAAAGTGTTTAATGGGTTGATTTGGCATTTACGAAAGCAATACGAAGAAACGGGCAAAGCACCTGTCAGTCGAAAAAATCTAAATAAGATCATGAAAGAGTTGCCACGCAACAAGAATATTATTCTTTTTCAGCAAAAGCCACCCGCGATGAAGTGATTGGGGCGTACAAGTCGTTCTTTGCACTCAAAAGAAAGGATGATGAAAAAGCCCGTCCGGCTGTTTTCCGCAAGAAAAACGCGTATTCAAAATTGTGATACTATGACGGGTTTGGGTTTAGGTGATTGGCACCAAAATCAAGTTGAGATTTGGGAGGAGTAGACTTGATGGTGTAAAGGAAGTTGAAGTTGAAATACAGGGACGAGATGATGTCCAATACACAAAGGTCAGAAACGTTGTCATTACCTACGACAAGAATTTTGGGTTGCAAGCCCACCTGGTAGTCGATGTTGAAGACCAAGAACCCCTCGGTGATAGGGTAGTCGCTGTGGACTTGGGCGAAACACAAATCATCTCTGCACTGTTTGATGATGGTACAACGCTTTTGTATAGTGGAAAGGAAATCAAGGCAATTCGTCGATATTGGAACAAGGTACGCAGGATGGTCAAACCGCCGATTGAAGGGCAGCGAAATCCCTGTCGATTTAAAAGAAATTGAGCGCAAGGAAAATCGGCAGGTGAATCATCGACTGCACCAAATTTCAAAAGATTTTGTCAACCGGTGTTATGAGGCTGGTGTGGCGACCATCGTTCTTGGTGACTTAACCGCAGAATCCGGAGAACATCCAATACGGCACAAAAATGAATTAACGGCTTCATGCCTGGTCGTTTGCTAAACTGATTGACCAAATCAAATACAAAGCCGCGATGAAGGGTATCAAGGTGGTTCGTATTCCGAAGCCTACACGACTCAAACCTGTCATCAATACGCAAGGGTCGCAAAATCAAACCGCAAGCATCGAGGTTTCTACCAGTGTTCCTGTGGCTGGTCAGCCCATGCGGATATCAATTCTGCAGCAAATATATTTGAACGTTTGCCAATGTATCTCCCTTGAAACGGAGTAGTGGGGCTGTGGCAGCCCCCGTAGTCTTGCCTCTAAGAAATAACTGGCATACGGTCTACGAACCAATAGATGCCCCTTTCTTTAGATAGGGGAGGATGTC
>CAVWEE010000013.1:0-87635 GCA_963753895.1 uncultured Chloroflexia bacterium
TAGTGTTATGTATGCTGCTCGGCTCAGTCCTGTTGTTGCCGCCGATCTCCAACTGATCACGGTTCCAGTCAAAATTCAAAGGCCTCTCCGGGGGTGGCACGCGAAGCCCACCGTCACCAGTCCCAGTGTTCCATGGGTAGACGGCGATAGCCGATTCTTCCGATGAAGGTCCGGCCATCACAGGCCAGTCTCCCACCTCGAGACCGACGGAAGGTACGACGTCCCCGTCCGCCGATACGTGAGGGAGAGAAGCAGAGAAATCCGCAAGGGGCCTACGGGGGCCGTTCGGGTCGAGGCGCCGAGGGAGAATCGGGTGGGAAGGGGAAGGTCGCGTACCCTCAAAGGAAAGGTCCTGCCCGAGGTTCTGTGCCGCGGCCCGATGGTCGCCGGGCCCGGCACAGAGCGACGCCGACATCCACGAGCACCCTTGGAGGCTCGCAGGGACCCGAACCTCTGCTCCACCAGCTTCCCGCCACCCACGCCTCTCGAAAATCCGAACACCCTGCCCCGGCCATGTACCCGGCCACACCGACGTCTCCGATATCTGCCACACTCCGAAGAAATCCGAAGGGACCGGGGTCGGCTGGGAAGGTCAGGATATCCGCGCCGACCGGTGTTGTGGCACCGGCCTCATAGGTAGAAGTTGTACGCCAAGGCCAACTCCGCCGCCGTGCCAATGGGTTCCACCGATACCGACGCCAGAATGGCCCGAGTGGAGTACCGCGCCACTGACGCGACCAGCCCTTGCACTCCCATTCCATGAGCCCAGGGTGGTGCAAAAAGGGCGTCTGGCGTCCCCGACTCCCAGCGCAAACTGTGCCCTGGAGAGGGCGCGGGTGCTGGCGGGGACTCGAGCACGATGGGCCCTCTGTTCCGGGTCTGGGCGCGCGAGGAGCGCTTGGTATCACGATGAGAAAGAGGGCAGCCACTCGGAAGACGGACATCGTCACCTCGGATCCGCCGGAGAGATTTGATCGGGTCAGAGTTCAAGCTCGGATTCCCGAACCGCCTGCGCAACGGGAGATCTTCACCCCCAGGGGATCATCCGATCCCCTCCTTCGGGCTTGGAGGTCCCTGGCCGCCGGTTATTCAGTCCAGAGAATAGAGGGAACGAGCCCCTTCGGGATATGGGAGGGCGATGACCCTCACCGCGAACCCGGGCCAGCGCTTCTTCGGTCCGCTACCGCCATCCGCTTGCAGGGAGAGACGCCAAGACCAGACTCGGTCCCGGACGTAGGAGACCTCGGTCTTTGGCGGAATGCCCGTGGATTCCAGGACCAGTCCGGCATCGGGGACACGCGGGTCCCTGCCCTGAGCGAGATCTTCCCTGAGGGCCTTCTCTTCGGAGGCGGTGAAGGTCTTCATCCTTCCCGAAGATGCCCTTTGAGCCCCACGGAGTGGAAGTCCTCCTTCTCTCCGGGCCATCGGGGTCGCCCCCGGTTCCGGAGCCATTGTTCACTCCGTTTGCCTAACCGCGGTCGCATCTTTTTCCGTTGGATACGCCGAGAGGAGGAACGTGGGCATACGAAGGGCTTCGTTGCGTGGGATCTTCCTCGGGGTGAGCAAGGCTATGGGACGGGTCCGGGAGTTCGCCCGTAGGGCGGCTCGCGTCCATGCCTCCGTCCTCATCCAGGGGGAGACGGGCACAGGGAAGAGCCTTCTGGGCAGGATCATTCACGACATGGGAGTGCCCGGGCCGCCGGACCGTTTGTGGTGGTGAACTGCGCGGGGGTTCCGGAGACGCTCTTCGAGGCCGAGTTCTTCGGCCATCGGACGGGAGGCCCCTTGCGCTGGAGCCGTAGACGGCCGAAAGGGTTTCCCTCGCAGATCGCCCATCGGGGCTCCCTCTTTTGGCCACGGAGTGGGCGAGTGCCCCTTTCCCAACAGGCGAAGCTCTTGACGGCCCTGGAGGACGGGGAGGTCCGAAGGTCGAGATCGGAGGGGACGACCGAAGTCGAGGTCAGGGTCCTGACGGCTGGGTCCAGGACTCTCTTCTGGGAATCAGAGGCAGGCCGATTTCCCGGGTACTCTTCTATCGACTTGCCGTCCTCGCTTTCGTCATGCCCCCGCTGCGGGAGAGACCTGAGGACGTGGGCGGCTTG
This sequence comes from uncultured Chloroflexia bacterium, assembly GCA_963753895.1. Taxonomy (GTDB): domain Bacteria; phylum Chloroflexota; class Anaerolineae; order Anaerolineales; family Anaerolineaceae; genus SMBSF63. The sequence continues at coordinate 2,103 of CAVWEE010000013.1, forward strand.
GCCCGTGCCTTCCTCCAGATCCCCCCATCAGAAGAGGCATGGCTTCCCGAGTCGTTCCCTTCCGAAGGACCGAGACCGTGCCTTTCCTCGAGTGGCTGCCGTGGCTCGGGCATGTTCGGGAAGCTTTTCACGTCCTCGAGGCAGGTTGTTCGTCTCTCCGGTGGCGGTGAGTTGGGTGTCTCGATCCTGGAAGGCGTTCCTGCCTCAGGAAATGGAGACTCCGGGTCGATCCAGGGCCGCTGACGCCTGCCATCGGCCCGGGAGCTGTGCCGGCTTCCCGCGTCGGGGTCCGGTCAGGCTCAAGCCGGTACTCCTTTTCCGGTACCGCCATGGAGGAGAAGGAGCTCATTCGGGGGACTCTCCAGCTCTGTCGAGGCAACAAGAGCCTCGCTGCCCAGGAGGCTCGGGATGGCCCGGAACACGCTCAGATCGAAGATCAAGGAATACGGGTTGGACTTCGACAGAAGGGGAAACCCGGGCGAAGCGGGGATCCAGTCTGGCGCGGCACCAAGGACTAACCCGTCTCGGCGCCCTCGCCCAAGGAGCCGGGAAGAGACGGACCTCCATTCCCCTGCAGGAGGTCCCGGACCTGGATCAGGGTCCGGTCGCCCACCGAAGGTCTTCTCATCCACGAGGGCGTCGAGGTGAAGGACTCTGTGGGTCCTCGGAGAAAAAGAGCAGGTCCCTCTCCTCCACCCCCCGGAGACGTCGGACCACGAGACCCTCGGGAGATCCGGGAAGAGACCGTCGAACCATGGCATGTGCTTCGGAACCTCCACCGGCAGGAAGCCGAGTCTGGCGATGGCTCTTGTCCGCATCTCCAACTCCCTTCGGAATTCCTCAGGCACCGGCACTTGATCATAGGCCGGAAGACAGACAGTGCCCTTGGGTAGTCCGTCCAAGGAAGTCGAGCTGTCTGAGGCAGGGTGCGTCTGCCCTTGCCAAGGAGGAGTCCGCCATCCCGGGTCGGACACGAGAAGCCTCTCGGAGCGGATGGATTCGACGGGATCCGGGCCGTCCCAGGAGGAGGGCTCCGCCACCGAGGTGGCCCACCCCTCCGTGTCGAGGCGCTCGACGTCACGGGGTCCCCGGTCCCGATCAGGGGTGGGCGGATTGCGTAGAAGGGCCAAGCCACCCGTCGAAAGGGGGATAAGGTCCTTGGCCAAACCCACGGTGCGGCCCGCCTCTCCCGAACCGCTCGTCGGGCTCAGGTGCCCCGACTCGGAAGGAATAGCTTTCGAGGGCCAAGCCGCCCTCGTCGAGAACCCATAGGAGGGTGTCCTGGAGTGCCAGAGCGACGGGTCGGTGAGTTCACCCGGGCCCTGGCCCAGCTGCCCCCAGCTCCACACCAGTCCATCGGTGGGATGAAGGAAATGGACCCTCCCCCAACCTCCCGGTCCAGTAGGATCCACCCGTCCTCCCACTCTGCGGCGTCTTCCACCGAGAGAACCTCGGGTAGGACGTGGATCCTCCGGGGTGGAAGACGCCATCCGTGTCATGGGCTCCGGGCGAGGTGGGTGGGAACCCGAAGTCGCTTTCCCAATCCAACCGCCTGGGGCTGGGGTCCCGGGAAGAGGGGGTCGGCGCGGGAGGTGCTGCCAGGCAAATGAGGGCCAGGCTTCATGGCCAACCCCAGGAGGGACCGCGCCTCCCCCCGCCAGCACGACGGCTCGGAGGAAGGGATGGCGGCGGACTCTATCCGGTCGAGGCCCCGGGTGGCCGCGGGCGCGTCTTGGGCTTGGTTGTTCATTCACGGAAACTCCCGTGGACCCTCGGCCGGAGCTATGGCTAGATTGTATGGTTCTTTGGTGTCCCTTACGCACGGGGGATCTTAGACTGGAGGCTCCGGTGAGGGTTTGGGGGGGGGGGCGGTTAGGGGTGGCTGGTGCGCAGGAGTGCTTTAGGCTCAGCCGCAGTGTGCGGGGGGTGCGTATAAGGCTGGATGACGGCGTCCTTCGGGGCGGCCTCGCGTCCCATTTTGTCTGCTCCCGCGCCTGCGGCCTGGCTCCGAGTAAGAAAATTGATGGCGCGACCTTTCGGATCGCGGCCTCGAAAGAACCACAATTTTGGGAGCGGAAGCCGATGGGCTTCACCGCGGGCGGTTTGGGAGTTTCCTCTCGGGCACCTCATGGATCCATCGTTCCAAACAGCTCCAGGGGGCCGTTATGAGTACCACCGTGACCCGTTGGTCAGCGGGGATCGACGTCGGAGTGAAGAGCGCCCACAAGGTGGCGATCCTCAATCGCGACACGGGCGAACGCGTGCGTCGGACCTTTTCCGTTCCTCGAACCTGGGAGGGAATACACGGTCTACAGGACATCCTCTCGGAGGCGGACGACGTAGTGGTGGCCATCGAGCCCGCCGGCAGGGCCTGGCGGCCCCTGGCCGGAGTACTCTTGGCAGGCAACATCGAGGTCTATCTCATAGACCCGAAGAAGTCGTCACGCCTACGCAAGGCCTTCAGCGACCACGCCAAGAGTGACCGCATCGACGCAGAGGCCCTAGCTCGCCTTCCGATGATGGCCCCTGACCGATTGGATCGACTTCAGGTTCCTCCATCCTCCACGGTGCGACTTCGCGATCTTGTTCGGCACCGTGATCGACTCACCCAGATGACCAGCACCCGCAAGAAACGCATCCACGCGATGATGGAACAGATCCAGCCCACTCTAATGGAGGCACTGGGCGACGAGAAGTTCTTGAATGCCTACCGGGCGTTTCTGCGCAGGTATGTCGATCCTCGCGCTGTCGTTCGCCTGGGAAAGCAACGGCTCCATCGATTTTTGGAGACCCGGTATCATGGCTTCTTTGATCCCAAGCGGACGGAGAAGATCTTCCGATCCGCCGTCTCCGGGACCCGTCTCTTGAAAGCTCAGAGCGATGGCCGTGGAACCTTCTTCGACCTCAACCAGATCCAACTCGAAGTCTGCATGGAACTCGATCTCCTGGAAGCCGAGGAGGTCCAGATCGAGCAGCTCGAGAAACTCATCGCAACCCTCTGCGAAGAGCTTGACCCCCAGGGGATGCTCCAGAGCATACCTGGCTTCGGCCTGATCGTCACTGCGGGCGTGCTTGGCGAGACCGGTTCGGTGGACCGTTTCCCCAACGTCGGTAGCTTCCGCGGCTATGTGTCCCTGATTCCCCGCTACAAGGCCACCGGCCAGAGCCACAACCCCCGACAAAAACTGCGAAAAGCCGGTCCACGGCTTCTCAAGAAGTACCTGTTCCTTGCCGCTGACACCGCTCGAAGATGTGACCTCGAGCTCGCCGCCTTCTACAACCGCCTGCGAGAGAAGGGCCGGGTCCACGATCAGGCCGTCTGTGCCGTGGCCAACAAACTGGCTGGACGTGCCTACGCCGTCATGAAGCGCATCGCCGAAGGTGGAGATGCCCCCTATGTCTACCGCGATCTTGAAGGGCGACCGATCCCGAAGCCGGAAGCCTCGCGGCGGGTCAAGTGCGAGTTCCCTGGTCCCGTGGCCCTACGGCGCCAGGCAGCTGCCAGGGAAGAACCCCCACCCCCTCTCACCAAGGGTCCAGCACAAAACGAGGCAAGGCGGCCGCGCCCGGCATATGCGAGGCCGCCCGGATCGGACGCCTCAAGCCTGGGCGACAGCGCGCCTTGCCATGTGTCGGAGATCCTCGCCAGCTGCGGGTGCGGGCAACACAGGAATCCCGTCCCGTCCGCACCCCAGGGCGACTCACCACCTAGTCCAGGATGAAACGTATCCGTGAACGCTTGCAAGTCCGCAGAAAACATGGGACCGGTGCGGGACCCTCCCCACCGCCGCGCCCGCCCTCAATGCGGGAGTTGGTTTGGATTCAACGCCAGGGAAGGGACAGTTGCGCGAAAAGGTCGATATGAACCCCCAGCTCGCATCCTACCGACCGAACAGGTGGTCATTCTCCTCCCGGCAGGCGTTGTCGAATCCAAGGCGTTCCAGAGGCACTGGCCGTGGGCCTCCAGGAATGTGCAGTCTCGGGGTTGGTCCCTCTGGTCTACCGCGGTACATGTGATGGATTCAGCGGGGATTCCCTGGGTGGGCGTGAGGACCGTCACCAAACAGAAGATGGCGATTCCCCAGAGGATTTTCGGGAGAGCTCGAAAGGAAACCATGCGTCCTCCTCAAGCGGAGTGACAGGTTCCCGCCGGGGGTCGGCCGGCCGGGGAGGGACGTGGGTGCCAGCTCCGGGTCTTAGGTGGTCGGAAGTAGGTGAAGTCCGGTCTCGGGCCTGCGAACGGCAGTGAGTTCTCTCCATTCAAAGGGGTGGCAAAGGTGGCATCATGCACCCCTCCCTCGCCCTTCGGTGCCTTCGGAACTCGTCCCTCGATTACCGGTTCTGTCCAAGACCCATACCGGAGCTAAGCGAAGGGGCAGGTCCAGGCTCCTTGGCGCCTTCTTCCCTTCACCCGAAACCTCAGAGGGAGGTCCCCACGTAGGGAGGGACCGGAGTGCGGGAGTATGCCCAGAAACGGAGGGAGCCATGAGGGATTCCCTGGGGATGGTGCTCACATAACCGGAGCCGCGAGCCGTTGTCATCTGAAAATCCTCGCGGCCTTCTTCTTCGGCCTTATCGGCATGGCCCTGAAGATTGGGGCCCTGGTGATCTTCCTGGTTTACTTCGGTGCTGAAGATTCTTCAGGGGAAAAAGAAGGACGAGTAGGAAAGACTCCTCCGGCCGGCCGCTCATCTTCCCCAAGGTGGGCGGAGAAGCGGGCCCCGCGGAGCGTGTACCGCGGGGCCTGTTTCGTGGTTGCAGGTGCTGGCTGAAAACCTGATCAGGGATTCACGTACTCTCGGAGCTCCGGAACTTCCTCGGGCCCTCCCAATACGATCATGACGTCTCCGGGTGCCAGCGTGGTGCTGCCCACCGGGTTGAAGACGTACTGGTAGTCAGACTCCTCATCCCCGTTGGGCTTTCTCAATCGCTATGACGATGAGGCCGGTGTTCTGGGGGATCTCGGCCTCCATCGAGGGTCCTTCCCGCGAAGGGCGAGGCGGCCGTCACCGTCTCCTGCTCCAGTCGAAGGGTCAGGTCCGGGGATCGGGTGGCCACATCCAGGAACGAAACAACGCTAGGTCGGAGCATCAAGGACCCATGCGGTGGCGCCGCTGGCGTTGGGGCTCACGACGTGGTTTGCCCCGCCCGGTGAGAGACTTCGGGGACGTTTTCTTCTTCATAGGCTCTTGCCACGATCTCCAACTGGGCGCCCAGGGCCCTTGCCGTCAACGAAGGAAGAGGTTGTCGGTCTCGGCGCTGAGGCAGGCGATGAGCCCTCGCGCTCTCTCGACGCCGGCCTCTTCGAGGAAATGGTCCACGGTGGCATCGCCTTCGATCATGAGGATGCCCGGAGGGGCTCCTGGAGCTCCTCGAACTTATCCCGGTCCCGGTCCAGCACAACGAAGGACTCTCCGGCCATGAGGAGCTCCTCTGCCCCTCGCTTCCGTTCGGCCGAGCGCCACAGACGATGACGTGATTTCCATCTTCCTGATCTATTCAGCGTGCGACGTATCGTGAACACGTGCTTGAGGTCCAGCTCGACGATCCAGGACGTCAGGAACGCGAGACCAGAACCCCCGGCCCGTGATCCCTCCCGCCAGGAGGACCCCGGTAAACGACCGCCGCCCCCGAGAGCGGAAAGACCTCTCGTATCCCAGGCCGAGAGTGATGACTAGGTCATGTAGAGGGCGTCGCCCGGCCAGCCCTCGATGAGCATATACCCTGCCGTTCCCAGCGCCATGGCCCCTTTACGAAGGAGAGAGGGCGGTGCCAGGGAATCGGGACGTGTAGAGGCGCGTCGGCTCATGGAGTGCTATCAGTCTCGCGGTCGGGGTTTCAGGACGGCGAATGTGGGCATTGCCCTACCTACTGGGGCTCGGGTTCGGTCTTGCTAATGACCAAACTACTGTCCTATGACGATTACCAGCAGATACTATCCAGTGCCCACGCAGAATATTACCGCGGGCGTTGGGAATATTACAAAGAAGTGATCAGGACTTCGTCACGAATTTCGACATTACCCGCGTTCTGGAGCTTGGCCCCGGCTTCCTGCCAATCGTTAAAGCCGGACACCATGCTGCTCAACCCCGAAGCCGATCAGTTCGGCAGGCCCAACGATGGCGAAAATGGAGAGACCGTCTTCCACGATGCCACTGTCAGTCCCTGGCCAATCAAAGACAAAGCATACGACCTTCTTTGATTGCCTTGCAGGTCTGCGGGAGCACCTGGATAACAAGCAATCGCGCGCCTTTCGCGAAGTGCAGCGCATCGCAAAACGCGCCGATTGTTGCGTTTTCCATACGCCTGGATCGGCGGAGTGGAAAAACCCAGCCATCGCGCGCACCGCGACAGTCACAAAGAATTGATTGCCGATTGGACACTGAACATCCCGCCTCAAGATCATCGAAATTCCACGCACAGGGCCCGAATTTAGCAAAGGCCGCCGGTTGATTTATTATTGGGAATTTTGATTGGTTCCCAAAGATGTTTTTTCGAGACATGCATTTTCTCAAAACTAAATCAACCTTGAGATTTATCCCTTCACTCTGATTTGGGAGCACTAAAATGTTGTAGAAAAAAGAGCCTCTGGGTATGATTATGTAGGTCAAGACAAAATCAAAGAGAGGCTCTCAAATGGATTTTAGCACAAAAGCAAAAGAAGAAATGGCACAGATATTGGCAAAAGAGATCGAGAAGCACATTGAGGCTGAGAAATTGAGCAACGCGGAGGAATTGGAAAACGGGCTACGGGAAATGCTGAAGGAAATAGGGCAAGAGACTTATCGCAAAGTACTGGAAAACGAAGATCAAAAAATGGGGAAACGGATCGAATGCGAATGTGGGGCAAAAGCAAAACGGATCTCAAAACGCGAGGCGAAGGTAATGACCGTATTTGGGTATGTGAGTTATTGGCGATCTTACTATGGATGTGCTCAGTGTGGGAAGAAACAACACAGGGTGGATGAAACATGGGGAATGCGTCCCGGTGAAGTGAGCAGCGTGTTGGGGAAATTGTTGGCAATTGTCGGAGTAGACATCGCCTTTGAGCGAGCAAGGCGAACGATCCAGGAATTCCTGTTAGTAGAAGTCAGTGACAACACGATTCGAAAACGGACCCAGCTAATAGGAGAGAAGCAAGCAAAGATCGAAGAAAAATGGATTTGCGACAGTCTCAATGAAAAGTGGCTACAAAAGCGGGAGAGGGAGATCAAAGATGAGCCTGAAAGGTTATATGGCTCAATGGATGGGGTGCAAGTTCCCGTAGGAGAAGAATGGCGAGAGTTGAAAATCATCAGTTGGTATCAGGTAGCTGAAGTATACGGACAAGAGCGACATAAAGCGCAAGAAATCCATTATCACAGCGAGATAGCCTCTGTGCAAGATTTTGGGCCATTGGTTTGGGCTACTGGTCTGAGACATCGGGTAGATAAAGCCAAGGAATTGATCTTCGTTTGTGATGGTGCTGCCTGGATCTGGAAATTGGTAGAGCACTATTACCCTGATGCCATTCAAATTATCGATTGGTACCATGCCTGTGAATATTTCACTCCGATTGCCGATGCTGTTTTCTGCCAAGAAACTGAACGAAATGACTGGTTGCAAAAAACCAAAGATTATTTATGGGAAGGAAATATGGAAGCGGTTCTCCAGGCTTGCCAGATATTTACTCAACATCGTTTGGCTGCCGATGCGGTACAAAAAGCAATTACGTATTTCACCAATAATGCGCATCGCATGAAGTATGCCGAATATCGGGCAAAGGGTTATTGGATTGGCAGTGGTACGGTTGAGAGTGCTTGCAAACAAATTGCTACGGCCCGCCTCAAAATTGCAGGGGCGCATTGGACACTTTCTGGAGCAAATGCAACTGCCAAGGCACGAGCAGCCTGGCTTTCTGATGGCAATGGATTCAATGCCTTGTGTTCCATGCCTTTGGCCGCATGATTCTACAACATTTTAGTGCACCCGGAGCGGTCAATAGAAAAAACTTCCGTACAGGTTGAAACTGGACGGAAGTTCAGGTTTAGATGGCAATGTTGCGGCGGCGTAATCTGGGACGGAAATAGCCATGCTTGAGCGGGGTGGTCTCCTCGGTGGTGATGAAAGCAGCAGGGTCAATCTCTTCAATGATCGATTGGATTTGCTGAATATCTTTGCGCGCGGCGGCACAGTCAATCACACAGACATCGCCGGCCATCCCGATTGCGCAGGAGAGTGTAGCGGCATGTCCGTTTTTATGCAGCGCTGACGCAATTTCGAAGCCAAACTCTTTGGAGAAGATATGCAGCATATGAAAGCCAAGTGCCAGGTGTTTTTCAAACAGAATGCCAACAATGATCCCCGCACTGACCCCGCTGCCGTAACTCACCGCTTTCCAGATGTTCATGGGGCCTTCCAGCACGGAAGCAATAGCCAGAATGTAAATTGCAGAATTCAGGCCGCCGACCAGGCCGGCGAGGAATTTTTTGCCGCGCATGACGAATAACATGCGGACCGTGTCCATGATATTGATGAATGCCAGCATGACGAATACTGTGATGAAACCAGCTATATTGCTCATTGTTTACAAGACCCTTTTTTGTCAAAGTATTTCTGAAAGCATATCCGACGACCGATTGGGGTCTGTGAGCTAACGAAATGAAAAACACACTATCTCGCAAGGAGAATATTTATCCGGGCAAGATGAACCCGTGGGTAAGTTTAGATGGTGCCTGTTGAAAAAGGGTGAGATTGATGTGGTATTTGTGTTTCAAAACGTGAAAGTCATGTCGTTTTTTGCATAATGATGGATGACAGATCGCTGTGATGGTTTCCAGGCTGCGCTGCATATATTGCGCAAAGAGTAGCTGTACATGTTGTGTAAGAATTGGTGTTTTTAGCAGCGAATTTACACAATTTCTATATTCGGTTTACATGTGTTTTTAACAAGATGTTTTTACAATGTGCATCATGTTCAGGAATATCCCTGAAGAAACTGTTTGTTCAAGGAGCTTTTAATAATGAAAACCACTCATTGCTTGTCTTGTGATTCAAAAATTGAGATCGGTTCAAAGGCAAGGATAGGACAGTTTGTATATTGTGAGTTCTGTGGCGCCGATTTTGAGATCATCGAATTGAATCCCATTGAACTGGATTACGCCTTCATCGACGATGATGATTTGGATTATGAAGATGAAGATGATGATGACACTTATGAAGTCCTGTCTGATGACGATGGTGATGATAACCGGCAGAGCCGGTGGTAGTCAGTCGACAGCATTTTATTATCGGTGAGGAAAAAATGAGCGCGGCAGCATGCCTTGTTTGCGGTACGATGATCGATTTGGGAATGCGGCCGCGGTTATTTGAGGAGGTTGTTTGCAAAAATTGTAAACAGCGTTTCTTTGTGATCGAAATTGATCCGCCAGAGATTTGTCTGCCAATTCCTGATTATTATGAGGATGAGCGGCAGCTTCCTTTGGAGGATCAATAATTATATATGTGACCAAACGGGATGATCTTCAATCCTCAAAACGATTGAAGAAATATCCGACACCTGGTGCAGTGCGGATAAATGTGGGTTCTTTGGGTTGCGGTTCCACTTTTGAGCGCAATCTTTTTACCAGCCCGCGAACCAGTTCGCGACTGCCATCGCCTGTATATCCCCATACATATTCGACGATTGTGTCAATTGGGATGATTTGCCCCGCATGAGTCATCAATGTGTAAAGCAGCCGAAACTCCAGTTGGGTGAGGTGTTTTGGTTCTTTGTTCTGAATGGCAATGGTGCGGGAAGCGGGATCAAGGACAAGGCCGGATTGGTGATGGTGGGCAGGCTAAAGAATGGCATGCCAGCGGTTCGCCGCAAGGTGGCGCGAATTTGTGCCAGCAGCAGATGGGCGCTATATGGGCGGATGATGACCAGGTCGGCGCCGGATTCAAACAGTTTGATATGTTTGTTTTCGGAAAGCTGGTCCGCAATAGCTACGATTGTGGTGGCAGTTTGAGAGCGCATCTGGATAATTCTGTGAAGGTCAACAGCAAAATCCTCAGAAAGTGTGAAAACGATCAATTCTGAAGGGTTTTCGGGCCATGACTCAATTGCCTGGTCAATATCCCGTATGGAACGTGTGGTAAATCCGGCTTGTTGGATGACCAGTCGTAATATGGCGGCTTCATCTGGATATTGGGAAAATAATAGGGCTTGCATAATTCATTCTCCTTCAGGTTGAGGGTTCCCTATTGATCAATACATAATGGACTAAAGAATATTTTACATCAAGTTAATTGTTTTTGTATGAAACTGGCGGATTGCCAAAAAGTGTTTTTTTCAAATTGGAGTATAAAAATGCAGTATTTTTTTTGTATGTTTTGTGAAGAAGAAGTACAAATCGAGCACTTGATGGAAGCTGGACAAAAAGTTTCCTGTCCGGCATGTTTTCAGCAATACGAAGTCATTTCTACAAACCCGTTCCGGGTGCAGCCAGACAATATTTCATATGACGATGTGTTGGAAAATCCTGAAAAGCAGGCGCGTGCCCGACGCATGCAACACCGATCAAAACTGGATTTTGGATGTTGACGAAGAGGAAAAATCCCATCATGGCAAGCTTGCGTCCCGGTCCTTTGGGAAAACGCAGCCAGCCACCAAAACGAATTCGCGGCTATGTCTACGATCGAGATGACGATTAGCGCATCTGTTGTTTGACTATCTGTTCACAGATGAAAATGCGGATGTCTGCACCTTGCGCAAGATCTCCGGGAATACGAATGAATCAAAACGGGAACCGAGCTGGTTCCCGTTTCTTGTTATATCGCAGCTTGGGTCATATTTTACCCCGCGCCATATACCTGTTCATAATCCATCATGGATGCTTCCACAACTTTATAGGCGTGTTTTTCGTCATACACTCTTTCGATCGAGGTTTGTGGTTCCATGCCGGGCAGGTTTTTGTATGTGCTGAAATAGTGCTGGATGCGTTTCACCATGTTTTCCGGCAGGTCATTGATGGAGGATATGTCTCCCCAGAAATTGTCATTGACGAGGACGGCAATGATTTTGTCGTCGACTTCTCCACGGTCGAGCATCTGCAGGCCGCCAATCACGCGCGAAGTGAGGATCACTTCGGAGCGGGTGATGGGGCGTTCGCTGATCACACAGACATCCAGTGGGTCGCCATCGCTCTTGTCACCATTCTTGGAGAGCTTGGAGACATTGTCACCGCAGTAGGTGCGAGGGATGAAGCCATACAGCACCGGCGGCTGGGACGATGTGCGCTGCGGGCGGTCGACGCGCAGGTAGCCAGTTTCTTTATCGATTTCGTATTTGACGAGGTCGAAGGGGTCAACTCAATGTATGCCTGGATGATCTTTGGCGGTTCAGGGCCGACAGAAAGGCCGTGCCAGGGATGGGGTCGCCAGCGATAGAATGGCGGGGGAAAGGACATTTTTTTCTCCTCTTTTGGGGAGTTGCACCATTATCTATGGCTGCAATGCCACTGATTTTTAAAGCAGGCAGAAAAAAGGGCGTCTGCTTAGGAAGTATACAGCATTCACAGGTAAGCGACAACCGTCTGACGGCTGCACGTTTGACCAGAGCAGAGGGGTGCAATTTATCCCGAGGAGGAAAAGGAACCGGTTTCTTGTACATCAACGGGGATACCGTCGATTTCGGTGGGGATGCGGTGCTCGGCGGCGAGTGCTTCGAGGGGGAGTTTTTGTTGTGACCATCACAACCAGGGCGACAGTATCTGTCCATTCTCCTGCTGTCTGGCGCATACCAACGCCCAGTCCGACTACATTGGGCAGGCTGAGCAGGTGCGTCGCGGTGGGTTTGCATTATGGGCGCACCTGTTCCATAGCATGGGATTGTTCGTCCGGGGTCTGATGGGGTCGTGGTCATAAGTCTACTTTCAGGTTGTCCAGCACGAGCTGGATGGGGTTGTGCGTGGTGGCTTGCGCCGAGCCGGCGAAGAGCAGTCCTACTGCCAGGGGGGCGCTGCCATCCACCAGCAGAGAGCCGGAGTCGCCGCCCTGTGACATGGGCGTGGTGATGATCTGTCTTTCGAAGCGCGCCTGGCAGCCATTGAAGTAGTTGATCGTGATGGTGGCGTCCAGCACTTTGACCGTGCCGGTGGTGAGGCCGGTTGTACGGCCAAATTTGCGAACGGGCATACCCAGACGGGCAGGGATGGTCTGGCTGACTTTGCCAATGCTCCTGGATTTCATCCAGAATGGCGCTGTCATCTGCCGGGCGGGCCAGGGCGGCATCAATATAATTGACTTGATCGGGTTTTTTCTTGGCGGCGGAGAAGTTGATCTGGCTGCCAAACAGACGTGAGAGGAAATTGCCAAGGCCGACAAACCCTTTGGCGGCTTTGCTGACTTGTTTGTCATTTCCGGCAAACAGCAGGGGGTGGATGCGTACCAGATAGGCGAGGATATCCTGATTGTCCTGTCCGCCGTCTGTGGGGCTGGGCTGCAGGATGGGGTCGCCCAGACGGGCTTCGTTGTTTTTTGCGAGCACATGGTTGTTGGAGAGGATCAGGCGTGTGCCGAACTGACGGTCGCGCACGACGCAGCCAAAAGTGCCAGCCGGGCTTTGATAATGCGAGACGCTGACGCCAGGAGGCGTGGGACGGAAGCGGCCTCGTGGTGTCTGAAAGGCCCACAGGTCACCAACTTCGATAATATCTGTGCGCACGCCGTCAATTTCCGGAGGCACCATTGATTCAGGAGTTCAGGCCGGATTTGGGAACTTTCTGCCGTACCATCGTGACGATGCATAGTTCATCTGTCTGTTCGCCGCGGCTGACTTTGTACCCCGTGCCAACGCCGACGACCAGGTCTTTTTGGAGCAGCTTTTCTTTGTGAAGTTCTTTCGCCTGTTTTACTTCTTTGGGTTGCGCCATGTTGCGCCTCCGGGAAGGTTTATATGGATATCTGTCTGGTTAAATTGTACGTGATATGGGGGAAGTGCAAATAAGTGGAGCGAAAATGGGATTAGGGCGCCTTCCAGTTGAGGAAGACATCCAGGATGGCGAGGCTGGTATCCCAGTCGATATGGCGGTGGGTGCTGAGTTCCACGTCCAGGGCGGCGATGTTCTCCCGGGCGGCCCAGTCGATCAACTGGCCAGTGTAAATGCAGCCGGTATCGATGGGCGGGTAGGGGTAGGGGCTGACTTCGGCTATACGCTCGGCAAGATCATACGGAAGCGGGGTGCGGGGGCTTTGCCGCCGGGGAAGATGCCCAGAGCGGCGCTGTGATAGGAGAGGATGGCATCCAGTTGGTGGGCGTGGACAAAATCCATCAACGCCCGGGTTTCCGGCTCTGAGCCAGGGTGTTCGCCGCCGCTTACGTTCGAGAGCTGCCAGCAGCCGTCAAGAGCCCAGGTGTGCTGCCAGTCGGCATCCCAGTTGCGGTTTAGGTCTACGCCATTGGCGTTGGCGCGGCCGTTTTCATCTTTGGCGTAAGCCAGACCGTCCGGGTTGAATACCGGCAGAATGTAGAGGCTGACGTTGCCGGGCACCAGCTCGGGGTGCGAGCTGAGGTGTTTGATCAGCGCCCAGCCAAGCTGGGTGGTATTGGCTTCATAGCCGCCGTGGATGCCGGCGACGATCAACCGCTGATTGGGGCCGCTGCCAAATTGGTAGACCTCCAGCGGGTGGCCTTTTACCGAGCGTCCGATGATCTGCGGTTCCGGCAGAACAGGGACCATGGTAGGGGATGGGCCTGCCGTGGCAGTGGTGGTCTGGCTGGCGGTCGCCGTGTGAATAGGTGTTGATGTTGAAGTGATCGTTGACGTGAGCGTAAGGGTGTTGGTTGGCTGCGGGGTTGGTGTGACCGTGAGGGCAGGACGGGTGACTGAGGGGGTGATGGTTTCGATCAAGGGAAGATCGGCGGGCGGCGGGGCTGATTGAAATTCGCAGCCAGGGTGGGGATGGTATTGAAGAGGACTACAAGGGCAATTCCAGCCAGCAGGAGGAGGTTAAAACCCAGCAAGGCAAGCACAGCGTGGTTGATGCCTGATTGAACGGAAGGAAGCTTGCTGGATGACAAAACCTGGCTCCTGTGATGATGATTTGGATGAAGCTGGAGGCTGCAATAATTATGCCGTCACTTTGACCGCCATGGCACATTATCTTTGATCCCGAGAAAATAGCCGAGGAGTTTGATGTATTCCAGAGATGTAGCGGAACGCCCTTCGCTGGTCAACCACCAGGAACGCGATTTGTACCAGTGTCCTGTCACTGGTTTGATGGCGACGCTCATGCCGCTGCCTTCAAATACCTCACGGAAGACGAGCCGTGTGCGGAAGGTGTGGAAGGGATCGGTCACTACAATACAGGATTTCATTCCGCGGTTTGCCATCAAGTCGCGCACAATGACGGCTTCATCAAAGGTGCTGGAGGCGGCTTCTTCGGTGACGGTGATCGCTCCGGAGGGAATGCCCAGGCGTACTGCTTCGGCCACCAGCAGGGTGGAGTAGTTGACGTTCCATTCCGGCAGAAACTCGCCGGTTTCGGTGAGGATGACGGTGCGCCCGTATTTGTCTTGATAGAGGCGCGCGGCTTCCGCGATGCGGGCTTCGCCGCCGCTGAGGGCGACGATGGCATCTGATGGCTCAAGCGGGTCTTCAACGATGAGCAGGCCGCCCATGGCCCAGAAGATGATTTGCAGGGACAGGGCGACAATGACCAACCCCAGACCGATCGCCAGGCTTTTGCCGACAAAGTCGACCAATGAGCCGAGGCAGCCTGATGATTTAGGGGAGTCCTGGTTTTCCATTTCAATATCCTTGTTATTACGGAAGCTGCTTCACAATGCAAGCAAGGCTTGCCGCATGCGTTCCAGTCCTTCAGCCAGCAGGCTGCGTGGGCAGCCGAAATTGATGCGTACAAAACCCTCACCGCCGGGACCGAAGGTAGCGCCGTCATTGAGGCCCACAAGGGCTTTCTGCATGAAGAATTGATGCGGGCTGGTGTTGAGGGACAGGTCGTTGCAGTCCAGCCAGGCGAGATAGGTGCCCTCGGGTTTCGCCATGTGAACACCGGGGAGCTGGTTGTTGACGAAATCGGTCAGATAGTCGCGGTTGGCTTCCATATAGTCCAAAGCCGCACTCAACCAGGGAGCGCCATCCTGGTAGGCGGCACAGGCGGCGGTCATTGCCAAAACATTGGACCAACCGGCGGTGCCTCGACGGGCGTTTTCGAAGGCCTGGCGCAGTTCAGGGTTGGGGATGACGGCGAAAGAGAAATCCCAAACCGGCAATATTAAATGTCTTGCTGGGGGCAAGCAGGGTGATCGTGTTTTGGGCCACTTCAGGCGAGAGGGTAGCCATGGGGATATGCTGCTGACCGCTGTAAATCAGATCGGCATGGATCTCATCTGAGCAGATGGTGACCTGGTGACGCAGGCAGATCTCGGCCATGCGTTCCAGTTCTTCGCGGTTATACACCCGCCCGACCGGGTTGTGCGGATTGCAGAGCAGGAACATACCGGTATGATCAGCCGCGGCGGCTTCAAATGCATCAAAGTCGATCTCGTATCGGCCATTGAATTGATGGGTGAGCTGCGTGTATTTCCTGTGCATATTGGCATTGTCGGCTACTTCCAGAAAGGGCATGTAGACAGGGGTCTGGATGAGCAGGCCGAGGTTTGGTTGGGTCAGGGATTGGGCAGCCATATTGAAACCGGGTACGACACCGGGCACATACACAATATCATCGGCCTGCACCTGCCAGGAGTAATGTTCCTTGAGCCAGTTTATGATGGCCTCTTTGAGGCCAGGGACGTCATGCGCATAGCCAAATATGCCGTGGTCCGCCCGCTGCTGGATGGCATCAATCACCGGTTGGGGGGAGCGGAAATCCATATCGGCCACCCACATGGGCAGCACGTCTTCATTATAGTAGTGCCATTTGATGCTGTCAGAATTCCGCCTGTCGATGAGTTCGTCAAAGTTATATTGCATGGTTTGCGTCCTTTTGTGCTGTTTTGTTGAAGGAATTATAAAGGATAAAAGTGATTAGTGAATAGGAATCAGGTAATCAGATGGGGAGTGCCTGACAGCCAGTATAAAGCTTTCACAGGGATGTTTGTTGCACGGAGGGAATACAATCAGACTTTTGACATGCTTGGCAAGATCAGATCAATCCACCCTGTGGAAGGAAGGGGGGCGCGGACTCAAAAAGCCAGGCTGCCTCAATTGCTTGAGACAGCCTGTTGAATGCCGGTTTCCCGAGGGAGTGTTGGATGGGAAACCTGGTGGTGGAAAATGGTCAAAGCTGTGCGCTGCGGATTGCGTCCGCAAGATTTCCAGCCAGCTTGAAAACAAAGAAAAGCATGAAAAACACGATTTTGAAGGGCAATGTTACGATATCCAATCCCCGTTTCGTCATGAAGGCCTCCTGTTATTTTGTTTGGCTAGGCAATTCCTTGTCCAAAAATGCGGCGGAGAAGCGGCTGCCAGGAAATGTGCGTAGTGGCCATGCGGATTTCGCTGCGACGGGTTTGCAGTTCGATGGCATCCATGATGCGCCGTGAGACCTGGTTCACATACTCGCGGTTTTCGGGATTGCCATGGAATTCAAGCGGCTTGCCTACGGTCAAATAGTAGGCGCCGCGGCGCACCCAGCGGGCAAGGCCGGAGTAACTCTCCGTAGTTATGGTGTTTTCGACACAGCCATGCGGGTCGAGGTGAATGCCAACCGGGATGACAGGAGCGCCGCTTTGCAAAGCGATGCGGGCTGCGCCGCTGCGCGGCGGGCTGAACTGACCGATTTTCGGGCTGATCACGCCTTCCGGGAAGACGGCCACTGTGTGACCAGCTTTGAGCCGATCGACCGCTGCCGGAATGACGTGCCCGCCTGTCCCCCGTGCGCGGGGAACGGAAATGTGACCGGCTTTGGCGATCAGTTTGCCAAAAATGGGTACTTCAAACGCCACTTCGGTGACCAGGATGCAGATGGGGTCGTTGACCAGCACCGGAAGCAAAAGGGGATCGCTGGTGGTGGGGTGGTTGACAACAATGATTTTTGGTCCGGCTGGCAGGGGGGCTTCCATCAGCAGGTCATAGTTCAACAGGGTGCGCACAAAGATCCTGGCCAGACGTTTGTGGGCTTTGAAGAGCATTTTTTCAGTATTCACAATAAATCCTCCGGTAATAAGTCAATAAAAACAATGATGACATGATGATAAGTAAAACAATGTTTTTCGTGTAGTGTATGCGGTCATTATTTCTGTTGATGAAAAGGTGGATTTTAGTGGGTATCAGGTCATGGTTTTCGCCTTCCTGTACTGTGACCGGTCATAATCGACAATCAGTTGATCAGGTAACCAGTCAATCAGAAATCTAGTGATGAGGAAATGACAAAGGCACCCTCTCCAGACCCCCAAATTTGTGGCATCATTGCATATTGGGGGAAAATTTGGTAAACCCCGATTCACCGATTGACCTCGCCAGTGTTATACTATGGCAAGTTATCCGTATTAAAAGGAATGGATGGTAGATGATGGCAAAAAAGGTGACCCGGGGGGTGCCGCAGCTTGCGGTATTGACTTCTCCCTGGAAAGAGTATGAACTGCTGGACAGTGGAAATGGCTTGAAGCTGGAACGGTTTGGTCCGTATCAATTGATCCGCCCGGAGGCAGAGGCAATTTGGCGTCCTGCCTGGCCGGAGTCAAAATGGAAGCAGGCGAATGCTTCATTCGTGACCAATGATGAACTGCATGGCGGGCATTGGGAAGTGACGGGGGATTTGCCCAAGCGATGGCTGATCTCGTATAAGGAATTGAAGTTGTGGATACAGACCAGTGGTTCGCGCCAGGTGGGGGTTTTCCCCGAGCAAAGCAGTCACTGGGACTGGATCGAAGAGCAAATTAACTACGCCAGGCGCCCGACGAAGGTGCTGAACCTGTTTGGGTATACGGGCATGGCAACACTGGCCGCGGCGCGTTCCGGTTCGCAAGTGACGCATGTAGATGCCTCGCGCAAGGTAGTGGAATGGGGCAAAGAAAACCTGATGGCGTCCGGGATGGGTGAAAAACCGGTGCGCTGGCTGGTGGACGATGTGCTTAAATTTGTGCAGCGCGAAGAGCGGCGCGAAGTCATTTTATGACGGCATCATTCTTGATCCGCCTAAATTTGGACGCGGGCCGAAGGGCGAAGTGTGGGAGTTTTACAAACTGATCCCCGAGCTGCTGGAAGCCTGCCGTCGTATTCTCACGCCGAATCCGCTGTTCGTGGTAATGACGGCTTATGCGGTCAAGGCTTCACCGGTAACCCTGTACCAGGCAATGGATGAGATGATGTCTGCGCACAAGGGCCGGGTGATGGCTGGCGAACTGGTGTTGGAAGAGAAAAGCGCAGGGCGGTATTTATCAACGGCCATTTTTGCGCGTTGGGATGCGAAGTATAAGTCTTGATCTTTGGGAGAAGAAAATGAGTAAAAAACCTGTGATTGTTGTGGTGGGTCCCGGAGCGATGGGGGAGGCGATCATTGCCGGATTACTGCGCCAGGAAATCACGACTGCCGATAAACTGCTGGCAGCCGGACCAATTGTGGAACGCGGTGAAGAACTTCAGGAACGCTATGGGGTACAGCCATATTATGACAATGTGCCTGCCGTCAAGCAGGCGGATGTGGTTATTCTTTCGGTAAAGCCGCAAAACCTGGACAACGTAATGGATGAGATCGGCAGTCACGTGCCGGCGCATGCGGTAGTTTTGTCCATTGTAGCTGGAGCGACGATTGAGATGATCACTGAGGGATTGGACCATAAGTGCGTGGTGCGGGCGATGCCCAATACTCCGGCACAAATTGGACAGGGCATCACTGCCTGGACGGTATCCTCCCATGTGTCTGATGATCAGCGGGAGCAGGCGCGCGGCATTTTGCAAGCTTTGGGGCAGGAACTTTATATGAAGGAAGAGCGCTATCTGGATATGGCAACAGCATTATCCGGTTCTGGTCCGGCGTATGCGTTCCTGTTCATGGAGTCGATGATCGACGCCGGGGTGCACATGGGCTTCCAGCGCAGGGATGCCGAGAAGCTGGTTATCCAGACCTTGCGCGGATCGGTGGAGTATTATGACAGCAAAAATGCTCATCCAGCTACCCTGCGGAATGAGGTCACTTCTCCGGCGGGCACATCAGCGGAAGCGATCTATTATCTTGAGAAAGCCGGCTTCCGAACGGCGATTTCCCGGGCGATCTGGGCAGCTTACAAACGCTCCAAGTCGCTGGGCGCGGGGAAGAAAGCCAATCCGCCGAAGGACAAGGATTAGTTTTTAACTGTGGTTGTGTATGCACATGAATGATTGAATGAAAAGCCCGATGGGCAGGGTCAGCAGGTCTGGTTCTGCGATCGGGCTTTGTGATGGAAAGGCAGTATGGAACGAGAAGATTTTCAACGTGTGGTGGTGATTGGCACTTCCGGCTCAGGGAAAACGACCCTGGCGGAGCGGCTGGCTGCCGCACTGGGGTATGAACATATTGAGTTGGATGCGATCCACTGGCTGCCAGACTGGGAAATGCGCCCGCTGGAGGAATTCCGCGAGAAAGTAACGGAAGCAATCGCAGGCGAAACCTGGGTGGTGGATGGTAATTATGGCAAGGTGCGCGACATCGTTTGGGGGCGGGCGACGACGGTGGTGTGGTTGAATTATTCGCGCGCAGTGGTGCTGTGGCGCATCGTGACCCGGACTTTGCTGCGCAGCCTGCGTCAGGAAGAGCTTTTCTCCGGCAACCGCGAATCCCTTGCCACGGCCATGTTTGGCAAGGAATCAATTGTGGCCTGGTCGATGGGCACGTTTGCCCGACGGCGGAGGGAATATCCACAGTTGTTTAAGCAAGCGGCATACGAACACCTTAATGTGGTGGAATTGCATCGTCCAAAACAGGCGGCCGCATTTGTGAAAGAGATGATCAGTAAAAGGAATGAGAAATGAAGAGGAACAGGGATTTGATTTTGATTGTATTGTTGCTGGGTCTGGTGCTGCTCAGCGGCTGCGGAAAGCGGAAAGAACCGGCTTTTGCGATTTTCCTGCTGTCATCGGATATGACTTCGGAAGAGATGCTGGCCACCCCGCTGCAAGACCTGCCTGTGCAGGATGGTGCGCTGCTAACGCTGGATGATGTGGTCAGTTATCAACCAGATAAGTATGAGATGGTGTTGACCGATGAGGCCGCCGAGCGCATCCGGCAGTTGGCTATTCCGTTGGATGGGCTGCCGTTCGTGGTGGTCGCCCAGGGCGAGCGGGTATATGCGGGTTCGTTCTGGACGCCGGTTTCGTCTTTGAGTTATTCCGGTACGGCGGTGATGTTTTGGATGGCGGAAGATAAAGTGGTGCTGCGTTTTGATTTGAGCTATCCGGCCTCGCCGGATATGTTTGAGGGCGTTGACCTGCGCAACGATGCGCGCATTCTGGAAGCTTTTGCGAAGGCTAGAAAAACTGATTCAATAGGAGTGATAGACCCATGCGTCCCTGGAAAACATTATCGAAAGAAACCGTGCTGGATTGCAGCAAATTCCTGCAGGTGGAAATGCACGAGGTGGAGCTGCATGATGGTCAGGTGATCCATGAATGGCCGTGGGTGATCACGCCGGATTTTATCAATGTAGTGGCGATCACAGAGGAGGGGCAGTTCCTGTGCTTCCGGCAGACGAAATATGCTGTGGCGGGGGTTACTCTGGCACCGGTAGGGGGGTATCTGGAACCAGGGGAAAATCCGCTGGCGGCGGCCAGGCGTGAGCTGCTGGAAGAGACCGGCTATGAGGCCGAGTCCTGGCAGGCATTGGGCAGCTATTGGGTGGACGCCAACCGTGGGGCGGGGCAGGCGCATTTGTATCTGGCGCAGAGCGCCAGGAAGGTAGCTGAGCCGGACGCGGATGATCTGGAAGAGATGGAATTGATGTTGATGGACAAGGCCGCAGTGGAGGAAGCGCTGGATGCGGGGGACTTCAAAGTGCTGCCCTGGGCGGCGGCGGTGGCTTTGGCGTTGCGGAAAATGGGGGAGTAGAGGGGCATTCCCTTGGGAAATTGGAGGACAATAAGTCTGCTTGCAAAGCTTGCAAAATTTCCCTTTCACTGCTAGTAAAAGAGTTCTTTCCAGGGTTAATGCAAAGCCGACTTTTAAAAGGGGATCATTTGTAGGCTGTATAACTGCAGAATACCTGCCCCTTAGGAAGGGGATTATTTTTATAAGCCAGGTATTCCTTGAGGTGTGTGTTGCACTTACGACTGGAAGCTACTTATGATTTTGCAGATATGATTATTCTTTTTGGTTTTTGAATGGTTAGAGAGGCTATGCTAAAAAGGACGCAGATTCCTGCAGAGATCAAAAGAACAGGTTGGTAAGTACCAAGTATATCGTAGGCGATACCAAAGGGAAGCGGGCCCAGAGCTGCCCCAATAATCGCTACAGCAGTTGTGAAGCCGTAAATACTGCCCAAATGTTTGCGACCAAAGAATTTTGGCCAGGCCACTGCACCTGTTGCCCGGCCTATTCCATTGGTAGCACCCAAAACGATTCCAAATAGGAAAGCGGTAACTGTTCCCTGAAGCACTTGAGCAGAAAGCAGTGCTGTGGCTTGGAGAAGCAGTCCAGCTGCCAATAAATATCGCAATGAAATACGATCGGTGAGAACCCCGGCCGTTAATTGTGTCAGGGCTGCGGCAACCGCAACAGGCAAAAAAACTGAAGCAGCAACTGAGGGATTCAGGCCGCGGTTCTCAAAGATACTGACCAGGTGAAAGAAAAGGCCGGTGGAAAGCATCGAGAATAACGCCAGACTGATCGCTAACATCCAGAAGGTTTTGGTACGGATTGCCTCTTGCAGGGTCCAGTTTTCTTCTATCGGGTCTGTTCGGCAGATTCATTGATTGCGGTTACGGTTACATCCGTATCTCCATCTGGCAGAAGATGGTATTCTTCTGGCTGGTTTCGAAACAGGAAGAAGCCAACAGGAGCCATCAACAGTAACAAAACCAGCCCAAGAATTGAATACGCAATTCGCCATTCAAATGCCGAGATCAAGGCATAGACCAGGTTGGGAAATAACCCCATGCCTAACAGGGCTGTTAATAATCCTGATATCCCGATTACCATTCCCCTTTTGCGTATCCACCACTGGTTGATTGCTGTCTGGCTGATCAATCCAAGACTTCCCTGACCTAACATACGCACCAGGATAAAACCAATCCCAAGCATGAAAGCGTTTTTTACCATTCCCATATAGATACAGGCCAGACCAAAGAGAATACTGATCAGCACAACCATTTTTCTCGCGCCTTTTTTATCTACCATTCGTCCCCAAAATGGGAGTGAAAAGCTTCCAATCAGGGTGCCAATTGAGTAGAGCGTGCTTACCAGAGAACGGCTGATTCCTAGATCTGTAATGATATTTTCAATAAAAATTGACACGGTGTAAGTTTGGCCGGGACTGGTCATGATCAGACCTAAAGTACCAGCAGCCATGATCACCCATCCATAAAAAAAGGGCAGCTTGTTGATCCATGAGGATTGTTTTGTTTTGCCTAGATATGTATTCTCTGCCATAATCGCTAAAATCCTTTTCCAATAATCGTTGATGCCCAACAAGTATTTCTAAATATCGATTTATGGTACAAGAATTTTTACCAATATTGAAAGACTGTTTTGGAACATGGTTTCCCAAAACAAACCTTTTTCCCAGCAAGTGAAAAGGGCGGTGTATCTTTCTACCGCTGGATGTTTGGGCATGATATGAATTTTTTTCACGCAATTGTTTCTGGTACATAATTATCTGTTCCCCACATCTGTACCATTGGTATTACGTTTATTGGTCTTATTATATCCTGAATAAGGGGAAAGCCCTTTTGGTTTGGGTTTCTGGGATATGCCACGAAAGGGGCGTTCTGCAAAATCTCCACCTTGGTATGCCGTCCGCCTCTACGGGGAAATGGCTTTTGAGCATGGGTTTCCCGCAATAGATATGGCTTTTTACCTGATTTACTGGTTTGACCGAATGACTGATCCCTGATTGAAACTCACAATTTCCCAATCCCCTTGAAATATTTCCAAAGACTCGCTATAATGAGGAGATAATTATTTTTTACACTTGAAAAAATAATTACCAAATCCTAACCAGGGTACCCATTTATGCATTCCAATTTGTCCGGCAGCAATATCAATACGGTCAAAGCTCACAATATTCAGGTGGTGCTGCTGACTTTGCTGCAAACCTCCTGCCTGTCACGGGTGCAGCTTGCCAAACGCACCGGACTGTCCAATACGACGATCACGAACCTGATCTCGGAATTGATCGAGACAGGGCTGGTGGTGGAAGAATGCGAGCCGACGCAAAAACCAGGGAAGACGCGCCCGGTGGGCCGCCCGCGCACGGCTTTGCGCCTGGAACCTGATGCGCGTCAGGTGTTTGGCGTGCATATTGGTATTGGCACGTTCCGTGTGGCGCTGACCAATTTGCGCGATGAGATCACGGATTATCAGGCGGTCGATTTTGCGGTTGATGACCCGGCAGACGCGGTGCTGGATAAAATCGCGGCCAGCATTGAGAGTTTGATTGAGAAACATGGACTGGATCGCAAGAAGATCATTGGCGTGGGGATCGGGGCTTCCGGTCTGGTGGATTTTGAGGCAGGGGTGAATATCCTTGCGCCGCGTTTATCCTGGCGGGATGTGAAGATGCGCGAGTATTTTACAGCGGAAGCTGAACCTGCCGGTGGTGGTGGATAACAATGTGCGCACGATGGCGATTGCCGAAACGTATTTTGGGACGGGACGTGATTCCAGTTCGCTGATGTTTGTCTATGGCCGGGTGGGGGTTGGTGCTGGATTTGACTTTCAATGGAAAAGCGTACCGCGGGAATGCGATGGGCGCCGGCGAGATCGGGCACATGATCATGACCCTCTATAATGGGGAGCTTTGTCACTGCGGCAACCGCGGCTGTCTGGAAACGCTGGTTTCAGAGGCGGCCATCTTGACTGAGGCAGAAAGCATTGTTGCGAATGACCCAGATGGTTTGCTGGCGAAGTATCATGAATGACGAATCGATACGGCCGATTGACCGGGTGTTTGCGGCTGGCCGCGCAGGGGACGAAGCGGTAGTTGAGATGTTGAACGGGATCGGGGAATTCCTTGGCCTGGCGCTGGTGAATGTGGTCAATTTATTCAACCCGGAAAAGATCCTGCTGGGGGGAATTTATTCTCAGGGAGAAGAGTTCTTCCTGGAACCTGCCACTCAAAACCGTGCGACAGTTCTCCTTTGGCGGGATGGGCAAGAAGGTTGACATCGAGCCTACCAGCTTTGGCTGGCGGGCCGGCGTGCTTGGGGCGGCTGCCCTGGCTTTAATCAATTTCTTTTATCAGGTGGAAACTTTATGAAATCGCTTCACATTGCTTTTTTGCCCCTTGTTCGAAAAACTTTTGATGTTCCGTTTGCTGAGGAGATGATCCAGCAGGCCCGCACGCAATTGCTGGCTGCTGGTTTTACGTTGTGGGAACCTGCTGAGCCGGTGAGCGATCTGGACGCGTGCCGCTGGTGTGGCGCGTGATCTGGCGGATGAGCCGATCGATCTGCTGTTGATCTTCCAGGCTACATTTGCGGACAGCACGATGGCGGTGAAATTGGCCGAAGGCACAGACGCGCCGTTGTTCATGTGGGCGATCCCTGAACCGTGGACTGGCGGGCGTCTGCGCCTCAATTCATTATGCGGGATCAATCTGGCTGGGTCATGCGCTTTCCTTGCGGCACAAAAAATATCGGGTATGCCTATGGTTCGCCGCAGGACAAGTCGGTGATCGAAAAGATCCGTGTGCTGGCGGCAGCTGGACAATTGCGCCGGCGGTTGAAAACAGCCCGCCTGGGTGTGGTTGGAGAGCATCCGGATGGGTTTGATTCCTGTCATCTGGATGCGCCGAAACTGAACGAGGTGTTTGGTGTGGCGGTGGAGCGCATACGCTGGATGAGGTGTTTGCCCGCGCGCGGGCGATTGAAGCGCCTGTCCTGTCCGGAATTCGTGTGGAACTGGACCGTCACCTGGACAATCTGGCCGAACTGGAACAGGGGCCATTGAACAATACCCTGAGTGTGTACCACGCGCTGAAAGAGATTGCACTGGAAAAGGAACTGGATGGACTGGCGGTGCGCTGCTGGCCGGATTTCTTTGTGGAGTTGGATTGTGCAGCCTGCGGGGCGATGTCGATGCTCAGTGATGGCTTCGGCGGGGATGAAACCGATCCCGTGCGGCTGCGAAGCGGACATCAATGGCACCCTGACACAGGTCATGCTGCAATGGCTGTCTGACATGCCCGCCTTTGGCACGGATATGGTCGGCGTGGATGTGGAATCTGACCAGCATCGCATTATGGCATTGCGGTCTTGCACCGCTTTCGATGGCCGATCCGAATGTGCAGCCGCAGGGCGGCATTCACTCGAACCGGATGAAGCCGCTCATCATGGATTTTCCGCTCAAGCCGGGTGAGGTGACCGTGGCACGCGTCAGCCAATCCACTGGTATGCTGCGCCTGGTGCTGGGCAATGGCGAGATCATTGCTGCGCCCAAACCGTTCAGCGGTACGGCGGGCACATTGAAGCTGGATTGCTCTGGCGAACATTTCCTTGACCTGCTGATGCAGGAAGGGCTGGAGCATCATGTTTCGTTTACCTATGGAAACTATTTCAGGGAGCTGATGGCTTTTGCAGACCTAATTCATTTACCTGTTTTACAGACTTCCGAAAAAGAGGAGGTGATGAAATAAAGAATCTGGCAGGGTAGTACAAAGTCGTATATCGAGAAATATTCTGGCAAAAAATGAGGAGAAAAAATGAAAATCAACAAGTTGTTTGTCGTGTTTTTGGCATTTGCATTACTTTTGGGTGCTTGCACCCCGGCACCGGTTGAAGCTCCTGCTGAACCCGAAGCCGTAGTTGAAGAAGCTGCTCCTGTTGAAGAAGAAGCACCTGCAGAGGAAGCTGCTCCGGTCGAAGAAGCTCCCGCAGAAGAAGCTATGGAGCCGGTTGAATTGCGCTTTGCATATTATGCTGATGGTGTGGAAGCTGACGTGATGCAGCCCTTGCTGGATAAATTCATGGCAGCAAATCCCGAGCATTACTGTTGTGCTCGATGTGGTTCCTTACCAGACCATCGACGAACAGTTGCCCGTTCAGGTTGAAACCGGTGAAGGCCCTGACCTGGCCCGCATCACCAATTTTGGTGCTTACAAAGGCAAATTGCTGGATCTGCGCCCCTTGATGGCTGATTCCGCTTATTACGAAGCCAATTTCCCCCTGCCCATTCTGGAAGCACTGGGTTATGGCGGATATCCCGATGGTTTGACCATCACCGGCCCGTATGTCAACAAGACCTTGTTTGACCAGGCCGGCGTTGATATGCCTGGCAAGGATGCCATCCTGGGCAGATTGGACCGAAGCAACCAAAGCCGTTGCTGAAGCCACTGGCGTGCAGTATGCCATTTCGATTGACCGCACCGGTCATCGTTTCGCTGGCCCCGCCATGAGCATGGGCGCGACCTTGTTTGATGCAGATGGCAATTTCACCGTTGATACCGCTGGTTTCCGCGCGTTCTCCGAAGTTGTCAAGGGCTGGCACGTTGATGGCGTGACCCCCGCCGAAGTATGGCTGGGTGCCGAACCTGTGGGCAGCTGTATTGGCGCCTTCAAATCTGGTGAATTGGTGATGTGCATGTCCGGTTCCTGGCAGGTGAATGGTCTGGTTGCTGATGTTGGCGATGCATTTGACTGGATCGTTGTTCCGAATCCGACGGGTGATGGCGGCTCCACTGGTGTTGCTGGCGGTTCTGCTGTGGTTGCATTTGCAGACACCGAGTATCCCGCAGAAGTTGCCAAGCTGGTTGAGTTCCTGATCCAGGCCGAGAACTACAGCGAATTTTCCGCTGGCGTGCTTTCCCTGCCTGCACAGACTTCAGTTGCTGGCGAAGGTGTTGCCTTCAAGGCTGACAATCCGGCCGTTTTGGATGCGCTGAATGCCTTTACCTCCGAAGTCTTCAAACTCCAGGATCAGGCAGTTGGCTTGAATGTTCACCCGTATGCCTTTGCATACTATCGCAACAGCGCCAACCGCATTGCTCAGTACCTGAGTGATGAGTTGACCCTCGATGAAATGCTGGTCAACCTCCAGCAGGATATCGACGCCGCAATCGCAGAAGCACAGAAGTAGACGTTTCGTGAATGGGTGTACGGGCATTCGCCCGTACACCCGAATACCTGGAGGTGCTCCATGTCCCTGATCAATAGCCTCTCAAATATCAAGAAGTTCATTAATGCAGTGTTTTCATTTTTTTATGAGAAGCTGATCTGGCTTGTTGATATTATTCTTACGCCTGTCCAGTATGGCGTTGGCGCAAAGCGTATGCCTTACGTTTTTGTGCTGCCCAACCTGCTCATCTTTGGCATTTTTATTCTTTTTCCCATGTTATTGAATTTTGTGTATGCTTTTACTGGCGGGTCGGCGTTTTTACCCGGAGAGCGGCCCTGGGTGGGAACGGACAATTTTGGACGCTTGCTTGCCTGCGAAAATTACATGATTCCCAATACCTGCACAGAAGATCTCTTCTGGCGGGCGATCTTCAACACGATGCAGTATGTGGTTTTTCAGGTAGCCTTGATGGTTTTGTTTTCCTTGATCACCGCCCTGGTGTTGAATCGCAAGATCAAGGCACGCGGCTTTTTCCGCTCGGTGTTCTTTTATCCGGTATTGCTTTCTCCGATTGTGGTTGCCCTGATCTGGAAATGGATCTTGCAGGAGAATGGTTTGTTCAACGGTGTTCTGGTCAATCTGGGATTTGACAAAGTTCCCTTCCTGGTGAATGCCGATTGGGCACAATTCTGGACGATCATGATCAGCGTGTGGGCATTTATGGGCTTTTATATGCTGATCATCCTGGCGGGGCTGCAATCCATTCCGGCAGACCTGTATGAGGCGGCATCGCATTGATGGCGCCAACCCCTGGCAGGCTTTTTCACGGATCACCATGCCGCTGTTGATGCCGATCATGGTGGTGGTGCTGGTGCTTTCCCTGATCCGCGCGGTGCAGGTGTTTGATATCGTCTTCGCTTTCACAGGAGGCGGTCCTGGCACAGCGACCCTGTATCTGGTGCAGTATATCTATAATTACGGCTTTTCAAGCCCCAACAAGCAATTTGGTCTGGCGGCGGCTGCTTCTCTGCTGATGGCAGGGGTGTTGATCATCCTGACGATCGTACAGTTGATCGTCCGGAAAGAGGAGAATTAATATGGGTACTGTAAAAGCATTTTTGTCCCGCCGAAGCGGTAAGAAGCGGGTAGATTTCAGTGATGTGATCTCCTATACCTATTTGATATTGGGCGTGGTTGTGATGTTTGGCCCGATCATCTGGTTGGTACTTTCCTCGTTTAAAACTGCCGGTGAAATTGTCAAATTCCCGCCGCGTTTGCTGCCGTACCGTCAGGAAACCGTGATGGTGGAAGGCTATGAAGAACCACTGCCGCTTTACAACATCACGATGGAAGATGGCTCTGTGCAGACCCTGGCACA
The DNA here is from genome assembly GCA_963753895.1 of uncultured Chloroflexia bacterium. Lineage (GTDB taxonomy): Bacteria > Chloroflexota > Anaerolineae > Anaerolineales > Anaerolineaceae > SMBSF63. The sequence continues at coordinate 30,649 of CAVWEE010000013.1, forward strand.
GGTGCGCCGCATCGGGCTGGAAGCGCAGCTTGTTGACCCTGCCAATCCAGGCGAGATCATCAAGGCCAATATCAACACGCGTGAACCGGTTGAAAAGGTTAATTTCGGGCTGGATAACTATATTGAAGGGATTGAGAGTTTCAATTTTGGACAGTATTTGTGGAACAGTATCGTGGTAACCACGGTGGCGACTCTGCTGACCTTGCTGGTGAACAGTATGGCAGCCTTTGCGTTGAGCAAGTACAAATTCAAGGGACGCCAGGCGATTTTCATGGTGATGATCAGCACGCTGATGGTGCCGCTTTCTGTGGTGCTGGTGCCGGTTTTCCTGGTGATCACCAATGTGGGTTGGAACAATAACCTGCTGGGGATCATCGTGCCGGCGGCGGCCACGCCCACCGGCGTGTTCCTGTTGCGGCAATACATGCTCACCATCCCCGATGAATTGATTGATGCTGCCCGTATTGACGGCGCCAGCGAATGGCGCATCTATGCGCAGGTCATCATCCCGCTGGCCAAACCGGCGCTGGCTGTGCTGACCATTTTCTCGGTGATGTGGCGCTGGAATGACTTCCTGTGGCCGTTGATCGTGCTCAGCCGGAGTGAATTTTTCACCTTGCAGGTGGGTCTGGCTTCCTTCCAGGGTGAATTGAATGTGCAGTGGAATTTGATCCTGGCGATGACGGTGCTTGACCTTGCTGCCCATTTCTGTGGTGTTTGGCTTCCTGCAGAAATACATCACGACGGGTATCGCAACAACGGGCATGAAATAAAGAATCCTGTTTGATATAGACTACATTACTGATAATTGGGTTGAAAAAATTAACATGATACTTCATCATGAAGGCATAATCCTGCAACAAGGATACGAAGCTTTGAAGCAATTGCATTAAAAGAACAAACCGCTAACCGGGTGGTTTTCAGCACGTTGGCCGGTGATTTTGAAGTTACCGCTTATGCCGAGGGCATTTTGCGGATGAAGCTGGCTGCCAAACACAGCCAGCCGGATTACGGCATTTTGTATGCTGAACCGGAAGACCTGCCTATGCAGGTGACCTCCATTGAGAATGGGTACCGCATTGCGTCCGGAAAAGCAGCCCTGGAAATCACCAGCGGGCCGATGCGCATTCGTTTTTACAAAGATGGCAAGCTGCTCCTGCAATCCGTGACTGATCGTACGATTGAAGGGCATTTGCGTTTTTCGCCGTTTGCCAAGCGTGCAGATTCATGGCTGGTGGCGTTGGCCCTGGGCAACGGCGAACCGGTATATGGCCTGGGGGAGAAGTGGGCGTCGCTCAACCGCCGCGGGCAGTTGATCCATAACTGGAATGAGGACGCCACCACCCTCAATTCAGAACTATCTTACAAAAATACGCCGTTTGCGTGGAGCCCGGAAGGCTGGGGGCTTGTTCACCCATACCCCCTCCAAAGTCACCCACGGGGTGGGCTACCCGCAGTGGTCACATCGCAGCTATGTCTTGCAGGTTTTTGATGAGGAACTGGACCTGTTCTTCATCGCCGCGGACAGCCCGGCGGAGATGCTGGAACGCTACACTCACCTGACCGGCCGGGCGGCTCTGCTGCCGCGCTGGAGCTACGGCATGTGGATCTCGCGGGCCTATTACAAGACCGCGGAAATTGCCCTGGATGTGGCCGAGAAACTGCGTGAACATCAAATTCCCTGTGATGTGCTCTTGCTGGATGGGCGCGCCTGGCACACGATGGAAGACCGTTTTGATTTTCAATGGGATGCCGAGCGCTATCCGGACCCGGCTGGTTTTATCCAAAAACTGCGGGCATTGGGCATCCGCCTGAACCTGTGGGAGTATTCCTATCTTTCCACGCGCAATCCCCTGTTCAATGAATTGTCAGAGAAGGGCTATCTGCTCAAGAACCCAGACGGTACACCCTATATCCATCGCTGGTTCCCCTGGCCGTATGACAAAAGCTGGCCGCACCTGATGCCCAGCGGGATCATTGATTTCACCAACCCGGACGCCTACAACTGGTATCGTGACCAGCACAAGCAGTTGTATGAGATCGGGGTCAGTGTGATGAAAACTGATTATGGCGAAGCTGTGCCTGAACATGTGGTGGCCTCCAATGGGGACACTGGCAAACGGTTGCATAATGTGTACACCTTCCTGTATAATCGCTGCGTGTATGAGGCAGCAGAGATGTACAGCCAGGATGAGCCGATGGTGTGGGGACGGGCCTCGTGGGCTGGCGGACAGCGTTACCCGATGCAGTGGGGCGGCGATCCGCAGTCCGACTGGGAAGGGCTGGCAGCCTGCATCCGCGGCGGGCAGGCGTGGGGGATGAGCGGCGGGCCGTATTATGCCCATGATATCGGCGGGTTTGCGATTGGCAATCCCGAGCCGGAGTTGTTTGTGCGCTGGGCGCAGGCCGGGATCATGGCCTCGCATACCCGTTTCCATGGGATTGGCGAGCGTGAACCGTGGGCGTATGGCGAGGAAGCAGAAAACATCATCCGTAAATGGCTGGCCTGGCGTTACCAGTTGATCCCCTACTTGCAGGGCTGCGCCATGCAGGCCAACCAGACCGGCATGCCGGTGATGCGGTCGATGGTGCTGGCTTTCCCCGAGGAACGGATTACCTGGAGTTTTGACCAGCAGTACATGCTGGGAGATGCGTTGTTTGTTGCGCCGGTGGTCGTGCCGGGCGGCACTGTGCGTTATTACCTGCCCGCGGGCAACTGGTTCGACATCTGGAACGAGACCTGGGTGGAAGGCGGCCGCTTGATCGAACAGACGATGCCGCTGGAGACGATCCCGGTCTACGGACGGGAAGGAACCATTCTGCCACTGGGACCGGCTGTGCAGCATACTGGCCTGCTCAAACCTGAACTGGACCTGGAACAGGTATGGGTGTTTGGCAAGGCGCAGCACGGGATGCAGTTGCCGGGTCTGACAATCAAACCTTCATCTGACGGGAAGCTGAACGGCTTGCCGGCGGATGTCCGAATCATAATGAAATAAAGGAGTTAATTATGCAGTTCTTTTTAGATAGTGCCCAGGTAGATCGAAATCAAATATGCGATCGATTCGTTCAATATTGATGGGATCACCACCAATCCGCGGCATGTTCAGGTTTCGGGCAAGCCTTTCCTGACCGTGATCCGCGAGATTGCCAAACTGGTGGAAGGCACCGACAAGACCGTCTCGGTGGAGGTCAATCCGCATTACATGACCTATGACGAGATCATGCCCGAGGCCGAAAAACTGGCGGCTATTTCCCCCAATTTTGTGATCAAGCTGCAATGCGTGGAACCGGCATTCAAGGTGATTGAAGATCTGGCGAAGAAAGGCATCCGCGTCAATTGCACGCTGATCTTCTCAGGCATGCAGGCCTTGCAGGCGATGCGCTCGGGTGCATATTACATCTCCCCGTTCATTGGCTGGAAGGAAACCAATGGCGAGGATACCAAAGGCTTTATTGAGGATATCGTTACCATGCGGGATGTTTTTGGATTTGATTCCGAGATCATCGTGGCTGCGGTGCGCAACGCGCGCCAGGTGATTGACGCCGCCACAATGGGCGCAGATATCGTTACGGCTGGTCTGGCTGTTTATCAGGAAGGGTTCAAGCATCCCTATACCGATGAAGGCATCAAGAAATTCACCGAATTCTGGGACGCAACCCCTTACGAATAAACCGCTGCGAGGTGCTGTTTGACAACAACAACGGGCAAGGAAGAAAAGATCAGCTTCTGGCGAAAAGTCGGCTATGGGATGGGAGACATCTATGGCGGCGGCTATGCTGTCATTCTCAGTTTCTACTATCTAGTGTTTTCTGACTGATGTGATCCGGCTCAATCCGGCATTGGCCGGGACGGTGATCCTGCTCAGCAAGGTGTATGATGCGATCACGGACCCCTTTGAGGGCGTCATTTCTGACCGGACGCGCACCAGGCTGGGGCGCCGTCGGCCGTATCTGCTGGCTGGGAATCCCGCTCATTTTCCTGACCTTTTTTGGCCTGTTTTACCCGGTCAATTTTGCAGAGGAAACCAGCCGGTTCATTTTTGTGATCTGCACCTATTTGCTTGTTTTCCACCGTGGTCAGCATTGTGATGCTCAACTACAATGCCCTGCAGTCGGAATTGAGCCTGGATTACAACGAGCGAACTGCGTCTCAGCTCGGCGCGCATCTTCTTTTCGGCTGTATCAGCGATCGTGTGCGCGCTGGTGCCGATGGAAATCGTGAAAGCATTTCCCGGATATGCGCCAGGGCTATATTGTGATGGGGTCTGGTGATCGGCACGTTTCTTTGCCCTGCCCTTATATTTCACTTTCTTTTCAGTCCAGGAGCGGAAAGAGTTCCAGAAGCCGCCGGAAAAATTCAATCTGCGTGATACATTGATCGAGCCTTTTCGCATGCGTTCGTTCGTGATCACCATGTTGATGTTTGCTCTGGCTTCAGTGGCAGCGGATGCTACCTCCAGCGTGATGGTGTATTTCATGAAGTATCACATTGGGCGGGGAAACGAAGCCAATTATGTGGCGGGAACGATGCTGGCCTGTCAGGTGCTGGCGCTGGCTTTCTTCACCGGGTATGCCCGCCGCACAAGCAAGCGGCAGGCGTTCATCACCGGTGTGGCAATCTGGCTGGCAGCCATGTTGTGCAGCATTTTCCTCGGCCCGCAGTTGCCTGGCTTTGTGGTGTATGTGTTTGCGGCATTTGTAGGATTTGGGCTGGGTGGATTTTATGTTTCGATCTATTCCATCTTCCCCGATCTGCCGGATGTGGATGAACTGCGCACGGGGGAACGCCGCGAAGGTGTGTTTGGCGCTTTGTTGACCCTGGTGCGCAAGTCCAGCGGGGCGATGGGTATTTTCATTGTTTCCAATATTCTGGCAGCGTCTGGATACGTCAGTCCGGTCGCCGAGGTGGTAAATGGGGCAACGAAATTGATTGATCAGCCGCAGTCAGACGGGGTTTGTGCTGACCTTGCGGGTGGTATTTGTACTTGTTCCCCTGATGATGCTGGGGTTGACGATTTTCTTTGCTGCACGATTGCCGATCACGCCTGAGTCGCATGCCCGGCTGCGTGATTTTCTGGCAGCCCGGCGCGAAAATCCGGTGCTTTCGCCTGCCTTGCAGACCGAAGAAGAAGAATTGAAAAAGATATTGATTTAACCAATTTTGAAAACAAAGGAGTTAACAGATGAAAAAAGGTATTTTAGTACATGAAGTGACCGATGATGTCGGCGTGGCCGTTATGGATCTGAAGGCTGGCGACGAGATCAGCGTGGTGACTTTGGAAGGCGAGAACGTCAAGTCGATCAAATTGGCTACGGATGTGCCCTTGGGGCATAAGGTTGCGATGACAGACCTGGCCGTTGACAAGCATGTCATCGAATACGGGCGGGCCATTGGGTATGTGTCGGCCGCGATCGTTGCCGGTGAACATGTTCACACCCATAATATCAAAAGTTTGCGCTGGGCAGCCAGCACATCAAACGTTCTGTAGAAACTGGAGAACTCATGACCACTTATCAAGATATTCCCTTAACCGGTTACCGCCGCGACAATGGGCGGGTTGGTATTCGCAATCACGTATTAATCCTCCCGGTGGATGATATTTCCAATGCGGCTGTTGAAGCTGTGGCAAATTTGATCCGCGGTACTGTCGCGCTGCCCCATCCTTATGGACGCTTGCAATTTGGTGATGATCTGCACTTGACCTTTGATACCCTGATTGGCACTGGCCGCAACCCGAACGTGGCAGCGGTGATCGTGATCGGTATTGAACCGCACTGGACGGAAGTTGTCGTCGACGGGATTGCCGAAACCGGCAAACCAGTTGCCGGATTCAGCATTGAACGCTACGGCGACCTGAAGACGATTGAAATGGCCGCCCGCAAGGCCAAAGAATTCGTGCATTACGCTTCGGAACTGCCGCGCGTGCCAGTGGAATGGAAAGATCTGCTCGTTTCCACCAAATGCGGCGAGTCGGACACGACCAGCGGTCTGGCCTCCAACCCGACTGTGGGGCGTGTGTTTGAGCGACTGGAGAAGCTGGGCAACACGATGATCTTCGGTGAAACCACCGAAGTGACCGGCGCGGAAGACAAGATCGTTGAGCAGTGCGCCACGCCCGAAGTTGCCGCTGAATTCAAGAAGGCATTTGATGATTACCAGGAATTTGTGGAGTCCAAGGGCGTCAGCCTGCTGGGCAGCCAGCCCACCCAGGGCAATATCCGCGGCGGTCTTTCCACGATTGAAGAAAAGGCATTGGGCAATGTTGCCAAGATGGGACGCTGCACGGTGACCGGTTATCTGAACCCGGCCCAGGCGCCGACCAAACCCGGTTTGCATTTCATGGACAGTTCCAGCGCGGCCGCCGAGATGGTTACGCTGTGCTGTGCCGCAGGTGCTGTGGTGCACCTCTTCACGACTGGCCAGGGCAACATTATCGGTAACAAGATCGAGCCGGTGATCAAGCTGTCTGCCAACCCGATCACGGTTGAGACGATGAGCGAGCATGTTGATGTGCCGCTGGATGGGTTGCTGAGCTTTGACTATAACCTGGACGGCGCTGCCGATCGGACGATGGAAATGATTGCCCATACGGTTAATGGCCGCCTGACCTGTGCCGAAGTGCTGCATCACGATGAGTTCGTGATCACCAAGTTGTATCGCAGCGCATAAAACGGGTATTTGTAAGAACGATATCAGGAACCAGAGGAAGCTGTGTTTCCTCTGGTTCCCTTCCTGATTGGACGGATGGGGCGGACAGGTACGCATGCGCCTTTTCCTGCAATAACCTAACGATGTACGGTGAATTGTAGTAACCACTACAGTGGTTACAGTAAGCGGATTATAACGACTAAAGTCGTTACTACAAGAAATTAGAAGGTATTATTTTTATGAAATCATTATTACAGGAATGGAAGAAAATCTGGCAGGAGTTTCTTGAAGCCAGGATTGGGCTGCACCTTGTGCTGGGGGTTGCCATTGTCGCCCAATTTTCGCATGGATTAATCCAGCAGCCTCTCTTGCAAAAATCGATCAGCCAGATCCTGTTGGCTGTGGCGATTGGTTTATACATCCGCAACTGGATTGGCGTAAGTGAACGCTCCCGCGCCGGGGTGCGCTTTGCCATTCGGCGTTTGCTGCGCTTCGGGATCATTCTGCTTGGCTTGCGCCTGAGTTTGCAGGATGTGGCCGCCACTGGCGGCAAGGCATTGATCCTGGTTTCGATCTGCATCACGGTCGCCCTGATTCTGGCAAATCTGGCTGGGCGGATATTTAAAGTGCCGCCCCGCCTGGCAGCCTTGATCGGGATCGGGACAGCGATTTGCGGCAACACGGCTATTGTGGCCGCTGCGCCGGTGCTGGATGCCGAAGAGGAAGAGGTGAGCTTTGCCGTGGCGACGATCACCTTGTTCGGATTGATTGCTGTGGTTGCATACCCATTGATCGGGCAATTGCTGGCGCTGTCGGATCGGGCATTTGGCCTGTGGTCAGGGACTGCGGTCAATGATACCTCACAGGTCATTGCGGTGGCGGCCATTTTCAGTGAAGCTGCGCTGGATGTCGCTACTGTGGTCAAGTTGACGCGCAATACGTTGATGGCGCCCTTGATCGTCCTGTATGGCGTGATTTACTCGCGCGGCCTGAAGAAGGAAATGAGTGATGAGGCCGCCGCAGCCTCACGGATCAATTGGAAGAAATTGGTGCCCGGTTTTGTGATAGGTTTCCTGCTCATGTCATTGATCCGCACGGCAGGCATTGCCCTGGGTTTTCTGCCGCAGAGCGTGTCCAATCCCGGTGATCTGGTATTTGCCGCTTCTGCGTTGAAATTCCTGGACCAGACTTCCAAATTCCTGATCTTGATGGCGCTGGCCGGCGTGGGGTTGAATACTGACCTTGCCAGCCTGCGGCGGATTGGTCTGAAACCGTTGATCATTGGTACCTGTGTGGCTGTGGTACTGGCGGTGTTCAGTCTCAGCCTGATTTTGTTCACGCCTTTGGGAGCGTAATCTTCATGCATATTCATCTTCCCTATGGCAAAACCACAATTCTCCGCAAGCATCCCTGACGGGATGCATGTGGATGTGATCGAGCCGCCGGCTGTGCCCGCCGCGTCTGACCAGATGGGCGCAGTGCGGGATGCGCTGGAGAATTTCTCGGCGGCGTCAGATGGGAAGATTATCCGCGGGGCAAAGACGATTGCTATTGCGGTGAATGACAAGACCCGCCCTGTGCCGCATGACAGGTTATTGCCGCCTTTACTGGCGAAGCTGGAAGCAGCTTGGTATTCCCAGAGACGGCGATCACTTTTTATGTGGCGGTCGGCACCCACCCGCCAATGACAATGGATGAATTTCCATCCATTTTGCCTGCTGAAATTCTCGCCAGGTACCGAGTGGTTTCGCATGACTCGGAAGATGGCGGCTGGTTGGTTAATCTGGGGACGACGCCGAATGGTACACCGGTGTGGACGAATAAAGCATTTTATCAGTCCGATTTGAAGATTGTGGTGGGGAATATTGAACCACACCAGTTTGTCGGATTTTCTGGCGGGGTGAAGACGGCTGCCGTCGGCCTGGCTGGTCTGGAGAGTATCAATCACAACCATGCCTTGCTGACAGATCCGGCTTCCAAATTGGCGAATACGAAACCAACCCGGCCCGGCAGGATGTGGAAGCCATGGGCGAGATGATTGGCATTCACATTGCCTTGAACGCTGTACTCAACCAGGACAGACAGATCGTGCATGCCTTGGCTGGTGACCCGCGGGCAGTGATGCAGGCTGGTATCCCGCTCTCGCGGCAGGTGTGCCAGGTGGGCGTGTCTGCGGAATATGATGTGCTCATCTCTTCCCCTGGCGGGTATCCCAAAGATATTAACGTCTATCAGGCGCAGAAAGGGCTGGCACATGCCGCCCTGGTCACCCGCCCTGGCGGCACGATCATCCTCGCCGCGGCTTGCACGGAAGGCTCCGGCAGCCCGCATTATGAAGACTGGATGACAGGTAAACGGTCTTTTGCGCATGTTTTCTGATTGTTTTCAGTCCGAGGGGTTTCGCGTTGGTCCGCACAAGGCATATTTGATTGCCAGGGATGCCAGCCAAAGCGCGTTTGTTGATGTGTTCGGAGATGGAAGAGACACTGGCGCGTAAATTATTGCTCTATCCCTTGTTTGATTTGCAGACGCGGTTGATACTGCTTTGCAAGGTTTACCGGATGATGCGCGCATTGGCGTGCTGCCGCATGCGTCCTCTACCATTCCATTCATTAAGGGGTAAATTTGCATATGCAATCGACCGGAAATGAATTTCAGCGGCAAAATTGCGTTGATGCGAAATTTGCTTGACCGGCATGAAGTCGATGGTTTGCTGCTGCGGCGGGTGAGCAGTTTTGCCTGGGCAACCTGCGGGGCGGCATCGTATGTCAATACAGCCACCACAGAGGGGGCTGCTTCTTTGCTGGTAACCCGGGATGATTGTTTCCTGATCACCAATAATATTGAAGCGCCGCGTTTGGAAGAAGAAGAGCACCTCGTTCAACAGGGCTGGACGTTCTGCGTTGCGCATTGGACCAGCCCGATGACGGAGTTGAACCGGCGTGACGACGGGCTTGAGATTGATCGCCGATGTGCCTTTTCCTGGGGCAAAGGAAATTGGCGCTGAAATCGCGCGGCTGCGGGCGCATCTGACTGCCGAAGAAGGGGAGCGTTTTCGCCAGTTGGGAGACCTTTGTGCCGAAGCGATGAATAGCGCGGCCCGGGCCGTGCGGCCGGGGATGACGGAGATGGAGATGGCTGCCTTGCTGGGCAGGGAAACGCAGCAACGCGGTGTGCAGCCAGTGGTCAATCTGATGGCGACCGATGAGCGTATTTATCGCTATCGACATCCCTTGCCAACGAATAAAAAACTGCAAAAATATGCTATGCTGGTATTGAGCGGTCGCAAGTTTGGGTTGGTGTGTTCCATTTCACGACTGGTGCATTTTGGTCCTGTGCCAGTTGAAATTCAGGAGCGGGTGCACGCAACGGCCCAGGTGAACGCCACGCTGGTTGCGCATAGCCGTCCGGGAGCAGAATTGCGAGATATCTTTCGTCAAGGACAGGCGGTTTATACAGCTGAGGGTTTTCCCAATGAATGGCGAGCACCATCATCAGGGCGGCGTGATTGGTTATGAACCACGCGAGTACCTGGGAATGCCTGATGCGCAGGATGTAGTTGCCGCCGGTCAGGCACTTGCCTGGAATCCCACCATTGCCGGCGCAAAAATGGAAGATACAATTTTGATTGGGAAAGATGACAATGAAATCATCACCGCCATCCCCGGATGGCCGGTGTTGGCAGTAACGGTGCCTGATATAAATGTTGAGGTGAAGTGTCCAATGGTATTGGAGATGGATTAGTTGGAGGTAAATGATGTCTATTGGTAGCAATGCAAAAATGATCAGGGTGAATTTGACCACTGGGTCGATCGAGATTGAAGAAATTGCCGAGGAATTTTTCCGGCTGTATCCCGGCGGGAAGGCGCTGGCCGGGTATATTCTGTTGAACGAACTCCCGCCGCATACGGATCCGCTCTCGCCGGAGAATGTGCTGGTGATCGCAAGTGGCCTGCTCACCGGTGCGCCAGTCTCAACGGCCACACGTTATGTGGTTTCGGCACGTTCGCCTTTGACGAATGCCTACGGTGAATCCGAGGCAGGCGGATTCTGGGGGCCGGAACTCAAGCAGGCTGGTTTTGAAGCCATTGTGGTCAAGGGCGCTTCAAAGGAGCCTGTCTATCTGTGGATCAAGGATGGTCAGGTGGAACTGCGTCCCGCGGACCATTTATGGGGGCGTACCACGCACGAGGTGCAGGAAGCTATCCGCGCTGAATTGGAAGACAAAAAAGTGCGGGTACTGCAAATTGGTGTCGCTGGTGAAAACATGGTGCGCTTTGCCGGTTTGACCAATGAACTGCGCCACTTCAACGGGCGCAACGGGATGGGCGCAGTGATGGGTTCCAAAAAGCTGCGCGCGATCGCTGTGCGCGGTACCACGCGCTATAAAGATGAAGCCTATGACCCGGAGGGATTGTCTGCATTGGGAAAGAAGCTTGCCCGGCAGGTCAAGGAACATCCTGCGAGCTGGTCCTTGCAGCAAACCGGAACTCCTATTCTGGTGGAACCGCTTCACAGCCATGGGATGCTGCCCACACGCAATTTCCGCCAGGGAGCATTTGATGGCATGGATGGCATCAAGTGGGAAACGTATGAGAAGGAGATCTTTACCGGCAATAAAAGCTGCTTTGCATGTGCCGTGCGCTGCAAAAGAGAGGTCAAGGTGGATGGAAAACCGTCCCCGTACGGCGGGCCAGAGTTTGAGACGGTGGGCGCGTTCGGCTCGGACTGCGGTGTAGATGATATCCACGCCGTGGCAAAAGCCAGCGAGCTGTGTAATGCCTACATGCTGGATCACCATTTCCACCGGAGCAACGATTGCCTTTGCGATGGAGTGTTTTGAGAACGGGTTGATCGGCCTGGATGATACGGACGGGATTGACCTGCGTTTTGGCAATGCTGAAGCGATGGTGCAAATGGTAGAGAAGATTGCGCACCGCGATGGATTTGGCGATTTGCTGGCCGAGGGATCGCTGCGCGCAGCTGAGAAGATTGGTGGAGATGCCGTCAAGTATGCCATGCAGGTCAAGGGTCAGGAAATGCCTATGCATGAGCCGCGCGGGAAATACAATATCGGGATGAGTTATGCCATCTCAGAGATTGGGGCGGATCATTTGGTGGTGGCCCATGATGCCGCCCTTGCCAATGAAGATTCTCATTTCCTACAAAAGCGCACTCCCATTGGGCATCCGCAGCGCCGAACCGGTGTTGAGCCTGAACGAGGGCAAGATGCACCATTTCTATGTGCTGGAACGCTGGGGCAGCTTCGAGAAGGCGGTAGGGTATTGCTTCTTTGGTCCCGCACCGCGCTCTTTCATCCACCCGGACGATGTACTGCTTTCGGTAAATGCGGCTACTGGTTGGGAGTTGACCATTCAGGATTTACTGGACATCGGTGAACGAGGCACCAATATGGCGCGTATCTTCAATCTGCGCGAGGGGTTTGGGCGCAAAGACGATACCCTGCCAGAGCGTTTGTTTGGCGGATCTGGAAAATGGCGAACTGGCAGGGATGCCCTTCCCGCGTGAAGATTTTGAAGTAGCGTTGAGCAATTTATACGAACTGAAGGGCTGGGATCGTGAAACCGGTGTGCCCACCCGCGAGCGGCTGGAGTCGCTTTCGATGGGCTGGGCGGTGGATATGCTCCCGACAGCGTAGTATGAAGCTTATCGCCGGTGGTCATCTGGCGTTTTTCCTCCCCGGGCGTAAAAGCCCGGTGGAGGTTTCTGTTAAAGTCGCCGGTGTTGTTGACGATTGTCCTGACTGATGTGGGGATCCCGTTAGGAGAGGTGAGTCTGGCGGCAGTAAATGGCCGTGCGGTGAATTTGCATGCGGCAGTAGTGAGGGATGAGGATGAAGTGCTTGTTGTTTCGGCGGTGGATGGGGGATAGACGGATCAGGATAATCCAGAGAGTTTAAAGAAGCGATTGTAACCAACATTCAAACCTACCAGTGTTTTTCATTGACAACAGAATTGAACAATTCTATGATTATATTGACGGACCAATTGGTCGGGGATTGTATTGTTCTGTCTCCTTCGCATTTCATGATAACAACTTGAATATAAGGATAAGCCAATGACGGAAGATTTGTCGCAAAAGAAAACCAGTGTATTGGGCAACCTCAAAAAATGGTGGCTGCTTGTGGCCGGAGTGGTCTTACTGGCTGCGGCGGTCGGGGCTTTTGTGCTGCGGCCTGGAAAAGGAACAGACGGGAAGTTCACCGTGCTGGCCGCGGGGTTTGATGGACAGCTCGCCGGGTCAATAGAGCAGGATTTCATTGAGAATGCAGAAATTGAAATAATCTTTGCAAAAAAAGCCGTTGATGACAGTGTTGCCGCACGTGAACTTGGTGAACGCAAACAAGCTGATCTCGTTCTGTGGGGACGGGAAAACGAAGGATTGTTTGTCCAGTTAGAGAACCTGCATCCATTGGATGCAGAGGAAGCACTGGAGGGTCATTCCCTTTCTAAACAAGAGAACATCACTTTTGAAGCCCAGGCGGGTGAGGATAGCGCCGCGCTGGGTGCATATCTGGCGGGTGCAGTGGCTTATTATTCCGGCGATGAGGTGGCTGCGCTGACGTATTTTGATCAGGCAGTCGATGCGGGGGATGCCGATGCGGTTTCCGCTCCGCCGGAAATCTTTCATTTCCAGCTCGCAGAACATAGCAGGGTGGCTGATTTTGAAGCTGCAATCGAGGATTACGGACGGTTGATTAAGGCGGAGCCAGAAAATGCTGCAAATTTCCATTATCAGCGTGGTTCCCTCTATGCCGCGTCAGAGGAGTTTGATCTGGCGATTGAGGATTATGACCAGGCTATTGTGCTTGACCCGGAATATCTGGATGCGTATTTTAATCGAGGGCTGGTATATAAGGAACTGGAAGAATACCAACAGGCACGGACGGATTTCAACAGCGTCATTGAATTGGATGGAGAATACCTTCCAGCTTATTTCGAACGGGGCGTCATTCGTGTTGATGAGGGGAAATATATGCTGGCGTTTACAGACCTGGATCATTATATTAAGAATGAGAAAGGGAATGCGCTGGCGTATTTTCATCGTGGACGTGCCTATGCAATCGAAAATGCCCATCTAGGAGCAATTGAGGATTTTACTAAGGCGATTGAAATTGATCCACAGTTGATCGATGTATATTATGAACGCGGAATTTCCTATATCAATCGGGAGATTTATCAGAAGGCCATTCCTGATTTTGAACATTTTATCGAAGAAAATCCCGATCATGCCCTGGCATATTATTATCTTGGGATCGCGCATCAGTATTTGTCAGAGTATGAACAGGCGATTCTGAATCTGGACCGTGCGATTGAACTGGATCCGGAATATGCTGATTCGTATTATTATCGGGGGTTTGCACATGAATCGGTGGATGATTTCGAGCTTGCTATTCTAGATTTCTCAAAAGTTCTTGAATTAACACCAAGAGGTACCGCCAGTGGGGAGATTTATTTTAAGCGTGGCTCAATGCATATGGCCCTCGATGATTTTGTGAAGGCTATTGGGGATTATTCGATGGCTATGCACTGGGATGCAGACTATATGGATGCTTATTATTGGCGGGGATATGCATATTATTTGACCGGAGAGTGCCGGAAAGCGATTGATGACTATGACGTCTATGCCAGAGTAGTTTATCATTCCCCTGAACTACATTTTCATCGCGGGCAGGCATATCTTTGTCTGGGGGAATTTGAGCATGCTCTTGCAGAATTGAATTTGGCAGAAAAGTATGATCCGAATGTTTCAGAGTTTTACAGTACCCGGGCATTGATCTATATTTATCTGGAAGAATTTGGCCAGGCGACGAGGGATTGCGATATGGCCATTGAACTGGATGATCAGAATGCGATGGCATATGCCAATCGTGGAATTGCCAGTTTATTCGGGAATGTATATCATCGGGGGATTGACGACTTTACCCGCGCCATTGAGATTGACCCCGAATATGCCCAGGCGTATTATTTCCGCGGGCTGGCATATCAAAACGCGGGAGAAACTGCTCTGGCAGATGCTGACTTTGCCAGATATTCCGCATTGACCGGCGAGGTGCTCACGCCTGAGGAGATGATCTTCTGATCATCTCTTCCTGTCAGGTACGGACTATCCAGCCCGTAAATGATGATTTGCCCGACAGGCGAGAAATGTCCAGCAGGCCGTGGGCTGCCGCACGTTGCAGATTTCGCTCACTCGTTTCGACGTATTGATGTTGTATAATCTGCTGTATGAGCCATTGCTTTGAGATTGTATCCACAAGTTTTGAGTACACATTGCATTTTCGAGGAGGGGTATATGTATCTTGATCCAGGAACAGGCAGTTTCGTTGTGCAGGCCGTATTGGCTGCCCTTTTGGGCTTGGGCGTTTTTATTAAGTTGTTTTGGGGGAAGATCACTTCCCTGTTCAGGAAAAAAGAAGATCCTGTGAACGAAGAAGAGCAGGAATAATCGTCATGGGTGCAAGATTATCCGCGTCATTTCGAGATCCAAGCGGTTTTATGTATGTGCAGGATGGCCAACTGCTTCGGCAAGTGAATAAGGTTTATCAAGCGGATTATGAATTTCTGTTTTCATCCGGTCTCTATGATAAATTGACCAGGATGAAATATCTGGTACCGCACACAGAAGTTGAAGCGGCGCCGTTAAAACCAGCCCTGTCGTTCAAAGTGATTGCCCCGGAAGAAATTCCGTTCATTTCTTATCCGTATGAATGGTCGTTTTCGCAGTTAAAGGATGCCGCTTTAATCACCCTTGCCATTCAAAAAGAAGCGTTACAAGCAGGGATGATCCTCAAAGATGCCAGCGCCTATAATATCCAGTTTCATCAGGGCGCGCCGATATTGATTGACACGTTGAGTTTTGCGAAATATGAAGAGGGGTCTCCCTGGGTGGCTTATCGGCAGTTTTGCCAGCATTTCCTGGCGCCGCTGGCCTTGATGAGCAAGAACGACATTCGGTTGAGCAAGTTGTTGGTCAATCATATTGACGGTGTTCCCCTGGATTTGTGCAGCCAGTTGCTGCCGCGGTCTACCCGGTTCAATTTTGGTTTGCTTACACACATTCACATGCATGCCAAAGCGCAAAACCGGTATGCGGATACTTCCGACAGCGGGCGGCGCAAATCAGCCTGAGAGAAAAATGACTGTCTCAAAGAATGGCATGGTGGGGCTGATCGACAGTTTGACAACCACCATTCAGAATTTATCGCTGAAAGTCAGTGGTAAGGAATGGGCAGAGTATTATGCTGATACGAACTATTCGGACAATGCATTCAATGCAAAGAAGGCCATTGTCCATGATCTGGTGCATGCCCTCCAACCGCGTACTGTGTTGGATTTGGGCGCAAATACGGGCGTTTTCAGTCAGGAAGCAGCCACGGTGCCGGGGTGCTTTGTGCTTTCGACCGATATTGATCCGGAAGCGGTGGAGTTAAATTACCAGCAGGTGAAGAAAGTGGGGCAGAAAAACATTCTGCCATTGGTGCTTGATTTGACCAATCCTTCACCGGCCATCGGGTGGGACAACCGTGAACGCGATTCCTTTTATTCCCGCGGAAAAGCTGATGTGGTCCTGTCACTGGCCCTGGTGCATCATCTGGCGATTGCCAATAATGTGCCGCTGGCGGATATTGCCAGAACGATGGCGCTGCTGGGGGAGAATGTGATCCTGGAATTTGTGCCCAAGGAAGACAGCCAGGTGAAACGATTGCTGCGCTCCCGTGATGATATTTTTGACCAGTACAGTTTGCAGGGATGCATTGATGCTTTTGATGCCTTGTTTGAACTGCGTGAGCAGATCCCTGTCAGCGGCAGTCAGCGTACGATGCTGTTGTTCAAACGCAGACAAGCGTTGGAAGCCTAACACCTTTCGCACCAGGTCATCGTTTTGATGTGTGCTCTGCACTAAACGGAAGATGTGGCACTTTTATAAGTAAAGAAGATTCCCATGAATAAATTTATCCAGAAAATACCTATTCACATTTTATTTTTTATCTGTTATCCCATATTTAGTTTGTATGTCACGAATCGAAACCAGATCCCCACGTTCGCAATCCTGCGTTCTTCCTTGTTCATTCTGGGGCTATCACTGGTCGTGTTCCTGGTGGTATTTTTATTGGTGCGTGATTTTTTGAAAGCCGCGCTGCTGACCAGCGTGTTCAACATCCTGTTCAATTCTTATGGACATATTTACCAGGCGATCGACCAGATCAGCCTGAATGGGATCAGCCTCGCCAGACATTCCGTCTTGACGGTTTTCTGGATCGCGATTGGGGCCGCTGCGGTGACGCTGATTCTCAAGTTTCACGAGAACATTGATACGATCACCCAGATGTTCAACCTGGTGGGCGGTTTTCTGCTTGTGATTGTGCTGTCGCAATTTGTGATCGCGAAGATCAACGGGGATGTCTTTGCGGTTGAGAACAAGCTGGTAGAAAAAGCGATGTCAACGAATGAGTCCCAACAAGGGGATGAGTCTGACCCCGATATCTATTACATCATTGTTGATGCCTATACCAGCAATGATATCCTGATGGACAAGCTGGGCTATGACAACAGCGCGATCGTCTCTGATCTGGAGAGCCAGGGTTTTGAAGTCTTCACAGACGCCAGGAGCAATTACGACAAGACCTTTTATTCATTGGTCTCCTCGTTAAATATGGATTACCTGGATCAATTTGGCGTGTCGGCGGAGATGCAGGATTTCGATCATTTGATGCCAAAGATCCGCGATTTGTACCCCCATAGCCGTGTGAGGGAAATATTTGAAGGAAGGGGATATTCAACGATTGCCTTCCACATGAAAGCCCCGTGGGCGAACTTCTATGATGCGGATATTTTTTATGTGCTGGAAGAAATTGTTCCGTATAATGACCGCCTGGAAACGCTGCTCTTCCACGATCTTTATCTGAAAACAACCTGGGTGCGATTTCTTTTTGACACAGGGAATATCAAGAAGGTCGCCCCGATTTTGAAGTCCCCGGCATTGATCTACTGGATCGACCCAAACAATTACGGGAAAGCTATCAAAGAAGATATCCGCTATCTGGAGTATCAACAAAATCGTTATTCGCTGGATACATTACAGGCCATTCCGAAGATCCCCGGGAAGAAATTTGTCTATGCCCATTTGATGACCACGCATTCCTCCTTTGTGTTTAATGAGGACGGATCATATAAGGTGGAGGCGGATGAGAGCAATGCTGCGTATGTGGAACAGATCAGGTTCTTGAATAAACGCCTGATTGAGATTACGGAGACAATTCTGGCAGAATCGGAAATCCCGCCGATCATCATCATTCAGGGGGATCACGGGTTCCTTCCCAAAGAGGATAAGGTGGGCATCTTCCATGCGTTGTATCTCCCCGATGGTGGCGAGGCGTTGGTCTATCCCGGCATGACCCCGGTTAACACCTTCAGGGGTGTATTAAATTATTATTTTGGTTATGATTTTGAGCGCCTGCCCGACCGGTCCTATTACATTGATACTGCCGCCAGGAAATTCATTGAGGTGACGGGGGAATAAGGGGCGTTGTGAGGTTGAGACATTGTGGGACGCAGGATCATTGTGTGGATAATTCGCGGGAATCTGGAAGGTGAGGTATTGGGCAAAGTACTGGATACTGCACCTTGCCACTCAGGGTTTTCATCAGAATATATAAGATTTTTATCTCTAAATAGACTTCTGTGGTAAACTTTATAGGAATAAGAAAAACCAATTAAACTTCGTATAAGAATTGAAAGATACGGTACAAACATGCAAGTAATTTATCCATTTACCGCGATTGTAGGACAGGAACGCATGAAGCGTGCGCTTGATCCTCAATGCTGTTGATACAAGAATTGGCGGCGTATTGATCCGCGGCGAACGCGGTACAGCCAAATCAACTGCCGCCCGCGCCCTGGCAGAGATTTTGCCACAGGTCAAGGTGGTCAGTGATTGCCGCTTTAGTTGTAATCCTGATGCGCCCACCACCTGGTGTACGGAATGTCGTGAGCGGGTAGACCAGGGCGAAGAACTGCCGATTGATGTGCGTTTGACTTCCTTCATTAACTTGCCGGTTTCGGCAACTGAAGACCGCGTGGTTGGCACCCTGGATATTGAAAAAGCGATCCAGAAGGGCGAGCGGCGGTTTGAGTCCGGTGTACTGGCTGCCGCCAATCGCGGTTTGCTCTACATTGATGAGGTCAACCTGCTGGATGATCATGTAGTGGATATCCTGCTGGATTCGGCTGCGATGGGAATGAACATTGTCGAACGTGAAGGTATCTCCTTTAATCACCCCGCCCGCTTTATTCTGGTGGGGACGATGAACCCCGAAGAAGGGGATCTGCGTCCGCAGCTGCTGGACCGCTTTGGCCTGTCCGTGGATATTCACGGTCTTTCCAATGCCCGCGAACGGGTGGAGATCATGGAGCGCCGGCTGGCTTTTGAAGTCGATCCTGAAGCTTTCCGCACAGTCTGGGAGGCGAAAGAACACGAACTGAGTGAGAAGATCAGACTTGGGCGTGAACTGGTGGATAAGGTGACGTACACCACCCGTAATCTGGTGACGATTGCTTCATTGACTTCCTCCTTGCATGTGGACGGCCACCGCGCTGACCTGGTGATCCTCAAGGCTGCCCGCGCGCAGGCCGCATTTGACGGCCGCACCGCGGTGAATGACCTGGATATTGCCCTGGCGAGTGAATTGGCCCTGCCGCACCGCATGAAGCGCGGTCCCTTTGAGCAGTCCGGTATTGGCATGGAAGAATTGCGCACGCGCATTGATGAATTGCAGGGGCAGATGCAGCCCGACCCGGATGCAAAGTCTGAGCCGCAGCCCGGCGGAGCAGGCGAAGAGCGCGAGTCGCAAAAAAAAAGTAAACGAGACGGATTTCGACAGTAATATGCCGGACGGCGGCGACCCCGAACCGGGAAATGACGGCAATGTATTTGCCGACACAGACTCGGACTGGTGGGACGGCGGGAGGCGCGTTGATACAGGCTCGCAATTTGACACACGACGGCTGGATACGCCGCTCGACAAGATCGTGCGGAAATCCATGGGCCGTCGTTCCCATTCCAAGACAGAACAAAAACGCGGGCGCTATGTGCAGGCGCGGCCGGCCAATGGCAAGACACATGACCTGGCCTTTGATGCCACCCTGCGTGCGGCTGCGCCTTTCCAGCGCCAGCGGGCGGCAGACAAGCGTCCCGTGGCCTTTGATATCCGCTCGGGTGACCTGATGCGCAAGGTGCGCGTCCGCCGTTCAGCCAATCTGGTGCTGTTCGTGGTGGATGGCTCCTGGTCAATGGCGGTGGCAGAGCGCATGACGGCTACCAAGGGGGCGATTCTCTCGCTGCTCACGGATGCTTATCAGCGCCGTGACCGCGTAGGGCTGATCGTTTTCCAGAAGAACCGCGCGACCACCGTGCTGCCGCCGACCAATTCGGTCATCCTGGCGCAGCGCGCGCTGGCGGACATCCCTGTGGGCGGCAAGACGCCGCTTTCGGCGGGTTTGCAGGCGACGTATGAGTTGGTTATCGCGAGAAGATGCTGCACCCGGATGTGATCCCGCTGGTGATCATTCTCACCGATGGGGCGGGGAATGTGTCGATGGGCAATATGCCGCCGCAGGAAGAGGCCAATTTTGTGGCCGAGCGCATCGCGGAGGAGAAGATCCACTGCGTGGTGGTGAATATGGAACATGAGGCCTTTGACCAGGGGCTGGCCTGTGATCTGGCCAAGCATCTGGAGAGTCCGTGCTATACGCTGGGGCAGCTGCACGCAGAGAGTTTGTACAACACGGTGCGCGAGGAGTTGGGCGTGGTGCCGGGGTCTGCTGCGGCGTAGGTTGGTAAAAGGAAGGGGTGTTTTGAATGAAAAAAGCCTTGGAATTCTTCATTTTGTTGGTTTTAGTTTCTAGTTGTGATGTGTCTGCTGAAATAGACCCTGATACACCAATTGTCTCACCTTCACCCACTTTGGTTCAGGAGACAGAGACGCCTTTCCCCACTCAAACCCAGATTCCGACCATTTTCCCAACAGTTAATCCTCCCCCTATGCCATCTCCAACTTTACAATCCATAGAATTGATATATGAATTGATCACAATTAATGGGAATTGTGATGAGCTTTGTTTTTTGGGGATTATTCCTGGCAAAACCACCGTGGAGAATTTTCCTGAATGGACAAAAAACAGCCCTGTTGACTTCTGGCAATCCAAAGATGATCGATATGATTTTTACTTTGCAACTGATGCAGGAATTAGTTATTCTGGATGGATGAATGTTGAAAATGAGATTGTATCAGGTATTATTGTGACAATAGGTAGTGAAACCGGACTTGTTTCTGACATAAGAGATGATTGGCAGTTTTTTAGCATGGCATCTGTTTTGGAAAAATATGGCACGCCATCATTGATGATAGTTGATACGGAACATTCACATGAACTTGAGCCAAATCAGATAGAAGAAACTGTACTTCATTTCTATACACTCTTTTTTGATGATATAGAGCTAATTGTAAGATACACCGGAGGGGTAATCGACAATGCGAGAAATGGGGTATATACATTTTGTCCAGGACAGGATCCAATAGGGCATGTTAAATTATGGATTAACTCGACGCAATATGCGCCATCACGCCGGTATTGGCCAGATATTGAAGAAGCTGCTGGAATAACAAACGAAGTGTTTCGTGAGCGTTTGCTTGCAAGTCCAGAGAATTACTGTCAAAAAATGCGGGCAGATGTTTTTTCGGATTAACGGCGCAGAGGGATACTGTTCTAAAGCACATATCGAATTGGAGTTTGTTGATTGGTGCGGTCGAACTGCACGACCACACCCTACTCAAGATGATTTTGAAGTTAGGGTTGATTTTTTCCTGATCCCTGATTGACTGATTCACTGATCGCCTATTTCCCTAATCCCCCAATCCCTATTATAATGATGCCAGGAGATTTCAATGACATTTTCTGGCCGGCGGCGGACGAAGACCCGTTCTACATTGATCATTATTATTCTGGCTTCTCTTGCTTTGCTATTGTGTTGGGCTGAGTGTGCTGGGTGTTTCGCGCATTCAACTGCCTGAAAAGAGGCCGACGAAGACGGCAGAAGTGACGGAGACGGTCACTGGCACCATACAGGTTTCAACGGTGCTGGTTTCGGCTACCCCTTCGCTCACGCCGACTGCTGGGCTGGTAACGGTTACGCCTTCGTGGACGCCATCGCAGACTTTCACGCCTTTCAAGACGTGGACAGGTACGCCAACCGGCACGGCAACCAGGACGCCGACGATCACCCAGACGCCAACGATCACCAATACGCCGGTGCCGCCAACTTTTACCAATACTCCCGTGCCGCCGACGCGCACGAATACTCCCGTGCCGCCTACCCAACTGTTGTTGTGCCGGTACCCAGCAATACCCCGACGGCAACGGCTACGGAGAGTTAGGGTTTTCCTCAGTATTGACAAGGTTCTGTAACCCTATGCGTAGTCGTTATCGTTTGCAGGGGGGAAACCACTGAAGTAGTGTGGATTGCTGTCCCATGACAGTATGATTTGAGCGCTGAAGCTTGTCATTTCGTTGTTTTGTTTTTCAGCTGTAAATCTGGATTTACAAATCGTTCACTGAACGCATGGTAAAGTGCGCGGTTTGGTTTCTGAAAATTGAACAGGTGGTTTAACACATGAAAGAACGGATTTCGCATTTAACCAAACTCATTTCGCTGGCAGGAGTGTCCGGTTACGAGACGCCGGTGAGGGAGGCCCTGGCCGAAGCCTGGGAGCCGCTGGCCGATGAGATCAGCGTCAGCCGGGTGGGCAGCCTGCACGCCCTGAAACGCGGTGAGGGGACAGAACCGCGTCCGCTGGTGATGCTCTCGGCACACATGGACGGTGTCGGGTTGATGGTCACCGAAGTGAAGAATGGATTTTTGCAGGTTACTTCCATTGGCGGGCTGGATGCGCGCATTTTGCCTTCCCAGCCGGTGATCGTGCATGGCCGCCGCGAGCTGGAGGGGGTGATCGTGATGCCTTCGCCGCGCCAACTGCCTGATGATCTGGCACATAAGCCTGTGCCGATGAAATACCTGCTGGTGGAAACCGGCCTGCCTGCGGATGAAGTGGCAGAGCTGGTGCGCCCGGGGGATGTGGTTTCTTTTGCCCAACCGCCGATGGTGCTGGAAGGTGATTTTGTGGCAGGTCACAGTCTGGACAACCGCGCTTCTGTGGCGGCCCTGACCGTGTGCCTGGACGCTTTGCAGACCATGCGCCATGAATGGGATGTGGTCACGACGGCCACCGTGCAGGAGGAATTCAACCACCTCGGCGGGACGAACTTCTCCGTTCGCCTTGCAGCCCGATCTGGCGGTGGTGATTGACGTGACCTATGGCGTTGGCCCCGGCGCTTCGGGTTTCAATGTGTATCCGCTGGAAAGCGGCCCGGCTTTGGGATGGGGGCCGACTGTGCATCCTGCCTTTACCGGCGGTTCAAGGAACTGGCGGAAGAGTTGGAAATGCCTTATCGCAAAGATTTGCTGCCAAGATTGTCCTGGACGGAAACGGATGATATGCAATTGGTGGGTGGGGGCATTCCCACCATTCTGCTCAGCATTCCCCTGCGCTATATGCACACACCGGTGGAGATGATCGCCTGGAAGGATGTGGAACGCACAGGCCGCCTGATGGCGCAGTTTGTCGCCGGAGCTGCCCCTGGATTACGTCGAGAATATGCGGTGGGATGAATGATGAGCAAAAGAGTGAGCAGGAGTAGATTGCAAATTGGCGCGGAGCAGATCGCGCTGCTGGAACGCCTGTCGAATGTGAGGCGGCGTCTCCGGTGATGAAGGCGCGGTGCGCCGGATGATGATCGAGGAAATCGAAGAGGTGGCTGACAGCCTGAAAGTGGACGCGATGGGCAGTGTGCTGGCCGTGCGCCATGCGCAGACTGAACACGCTTTGCGGGTGATGGTGGCGGCGCACATGGATGAAGTGGGCTTTATGCTGTTGGAAGAAACCGACGATGGCTTGTTCAGCTTTGGGTTGGTGGGGGGGATTGACGCCCGCCAACTGCCGGGCAAGACGGTGTGGGTTGGACCGCAGCGTATTCCCGGCGTGATCGGCGCCTGCCCGGTCCATCTCAGCACGGAGGTGGAACGCGAGTCAGGTGATCTCTGTGGAACAATTGCGCATCGATATTGGCCCGTCTGCTTCCGGACGGGTGGAGCCAGGCGAGCGGGCGGTATTTGCGACGAATTTCCGTCAGGTAGGGCCGAGCCTGTTTGGCAAGGCGCTGGATGACCGCATTGGTGTGGCGACCCTGATTGAGCTTTTCAAGCATGCGCCCCCGAATGTGGAACTGCTGGCAGCCTTCACCGTGCAGGAGGAAGTCGGCCTGCGCGGGGCGGGGCCTGCTGCGGATACGTTTTGATCCTGACCTGGCGATTGCCATCGACTGCACGCCAGCATATGACCATCCCAACTGGGATGGCAGCGAGAATGTGCAGCTATAACACGCGGCTGGATCATGGTCCGGCCATTTATACGGTTGACCGTGGGACGATCTCCGACCGGCGCTTGATCAGCCATTTGCGCCAGATCGCTGATCTGGAGGGGATTCCCTATCAGCTGCGCCAGCCGGGCGGCGGGGGCACGGATGCGGGGGCGATCCATGTCCGCCGGGAGGGTATTCCGTCTGTTTCGGTTTCGGTTCCCGGACGCTATATGCACACGGCTATCTCAATGGTGCGATTGAAAGACTGGCAGCATTATGCGCATTGCTGCATGCTGGTTTGCGGCTGCTGCCGGTGGATATTTTGACAGGAAGAGCGGTAAGAATGCAGCGATGTTGAAGCCGAGCCGGTTCGCGAATTCTGGCCCGCTTGATTGCGACATAGCAGCTCAGGGCTCGTTTCCTGTTCAGGGTTCGTTCCCAACAAAAACTCAGCCTACGCTATGTGATTCGATGTACAGGAAATTTCAATGACTGAAGTTGATGCAATTACAACGTTGTACAGATGGGCCGGTGACGTTTGACAGCCTGTGTGCTGACTTGCGCGCGTTGGGGGTGGAAAGCGGGATGACGATGATCGTACATTCATCGTTGACTGCATTGGGCTGGGTGTCTGGCGGACCGCAGGCGGTGGTACTGGCTTTGCAGGAAGTGCTTGGTCCGCAGGGTACGCTGGTCATGCCTACCCATTCAGGCGATTTTTCTGATCCTGCGCAATGGCGAGCGTCCGCCAGTGCCGGAGAGCTGGTGGGAGACGATCCGTCAGACGATGCCGGTTTTTGATCCGGATATGACGCCCACGCGCAAGATGGGCAAGATCGTGGAATGTTTCCGCAGCCAGCGCGACACACTGCGCAGCAATCATCCGCATCTTTCGTTTGCTGCCCGCGGTCCGCTGGCGGAGCAGATCACAGCCAATCACGGATTGGCATATTCCCTGGGTGAAAATTCTCCCCTGGCACGGCTGTATGAGCTGGATGCGTGGGTGCTGCTGCTTGGGCGTCAAGCATGAGAACAATACTTCCTTGCACCTGGCTGAATGCCGCTCAAAGAATGCAGGCAGCCGCACAACACAGGCTCAGGCTCCGGTATGGGTGGATGGGCGCCGGGAGTGGGTGACATTCACCGATGTGGATTATGATTCGGATGAAGACTTCGCCAGGATTGGGGAAGCGTTTGAAGCGCAGGCAGATCAATTGCGTGTAGCCAAAATCGGGTATGGCGAAGGACGTCTGTTCCGCCAGCGTCCTCTGGTGGACTATGCGGTAAAATGGATAGAGGAACACCGCGCGTGACAGCGGTTGAGGAGAATGGCATGATTGATTTGATGACAAAATTGGTGGCCTGTGACAGCCCTCCCGGACACGAAAAAACTGTACGGGATCTGATACGCGAGACGGTTGCCCCCTATGCTGATGAGATTCGGGTGGACAGGCTCGGAAATCTGCTCGTGCGCAAAGGCGAGAAAGCCAAAAACGGACTGCGGGTGATGATTGCAGCCCATATGGATGAGATTGGCCTGGTGGCTACACATATTAGCGAAGGCGGTTTTGTGCGCATTTCCAATATGGGTGGTGTAAGCGGCGCATATGCCGTGGGGCAGCGCGTACGCTTTCTGAATGGCGTGCATGGCGTGATTGGCCATGAATTTGAAGGGTTTACAAGTGGCAAGATCAGCCTGGATAAGTTATTCGTTGATGTGGGAGCGACCAGTGTAGAGGACTGCCCGGTACAAATTGGCGATGCAGCTGTTTTTGATGGCCGTTTTCAGGAACTTGAGGGCCGCTGGACGGGCAAGGCGCTGGATGACAGGGTCAGTGTGGCGGTATTGATTGAGACCCTGCGCATTTTGGGCAAAAGCCCGCATGAGCTTTGGTTTGTGTTCACTGCAATGGAAGAGGGTGGGCGCAAGGGTGCTGGTCCGGCCGCTTTCGGGATTGACCCGGAGATTGGTATCGCTCTGGATGTGCTCACTGCCGGGGATACGCCGAAAGGGTATCAATCGCCGGTGGAATTGGGCAAAGGGCCTGCACTGAAGATGATGGATGCCCGATTGATCGCTGACCCGGCGTTGATGCAAGCTGTGGAAGCCGCAGCGAAAAAGATCAGACTTTCAATGCAGCGTGCGGTACTCAAGCGCGGCGCGACGGACGGGAGCATGATCCAGATTGCCCGTGAGGGTGTGCCTACGGCAAATCTGGGCATCCCTGCCCGCTATATCCACAGTCCAGTGGAGTTGGTGGATGCCCGTGACGTTGAGAAAACGGTATCGCTGATGCTGCAACTTTTGGAGAATCCAATTCAATTGTGATGAAAAAACATGTAAGGAATTCTGTAATACTGCTGGCTGTGCTGGTGATTACTTCACTGGTATTGTCTGGCTGTGCTCAGGTGAATCAGGTCGCAGCAGAACTTGGCCTGCCGCCTATTTTGGTGGAACCAACTGCTGCGCTGTCGGGGGAGGCTGATGCAACGCCAGCAGGTACAAGTGAGGCCGGTGTGCTTTCTGAAGAGACGCCCACCCCGATCCCGCCGCAGGTGCTGACGCTGTGGGTGCCGCCGGAATTTGACCCGAATGGGGATACCGAAACCGGACGGCTGTTGGACGAGCGGTTGAAAGCTTTCAGCGCGCAAAACCCGGAAGTTGAATCAGTTGAAGTTCGGGTGAAGGCGGCGGCAGGAGCAAGCAGCTTGCTTGACTCGCTGACTGCAGCTAATGCAGCTGCGCCCGGCGCATTGCCGTCCTTGATTGCTCTGCGCCGCGCTGACCTGGAAACAGCTGCCCTGAAGGGGCTGGTGTATCCGATGGACGGCCTGACGATGTCGATTGATGACGCAGACTGGTATGCGTATGCGCGTGAAATGGCCTTGATCCAGGGCAGCGTGTATGGGCTGCCCTTTGCGGGAGATGCTTTGCTGCTGGTGTACCGGCCAGCGTATATCAGTGACGTACCGAATAATTGGACTGACATTGTGGAAACCGGTAAGCCGCTGCTGTTCCCTGCTGCCGATCCGCTGGCTTCCCTCACGCTGACTTTGTATCAATCTGCAAACGGGAGTATTACCGATTCGCAAAACCGGCCCGCTTTGGATTCGGAAGTGTTGACCAATGTGTTAGGGATATATCAGCAGGGTTCCCAAAGCGGCGCTTTTCCGGTGTGGCTTTCAGAATATCAGACCGACAGCCAGGCCTGGGGAGGCTATACAGAACGTCGGGCGGACTGGATGGTAACTTGGAGCAAGCGTTATCTTTCCAACCCGCTGGCAGACACATCGGCTGTCTTGCTGCCTTCTCTGGGCGATGATGCGTATACCATGTCCAGCGGTTGGGTATGGGCGCTGGCCGATCCTGACCCATATCGTCAGGCGCTTAGCCAGAGTCTGGCAGACTATCTGGTAGACAGCGATTTTTTGACCGCTTTTGCCGAGCCTTCCGGTTATCTACCGACACGGCCGACGGCGTTGACGGGTTGGTCTGACCAGCGTACGCGCTCTTTGATCAGCCAGATTGTCCTTTCGGCAAAATTGCGCCCGGCCAATGATCTGGTTTCCAGCCTGGGACCGGTGCTGCAAGAGAGTGCTTTACAGGTCATACAATATAAGGCTGTGCCGGATTTGCAGGCACAGGCTGCCAGTGAACGCTTGCATATTCCTGAAGTGAATAAATAGAGAATAATTACATGATGAATGGATTGAAACCCGAGATGAAACTTCCCGTGCAAGAGAAAACAAAAAAACTTGCAGTGATCCTTGCCCTGCTGGTATTGCTGGTCATTCTGCTATTGGCGGGGTGTGCGCCGCTTTCTGAGCAGATTGTTCCATCGGCAGCAGGTACACTGACGCCGACTCCCTTGCCGTCTGAAATTCCCTTACTGCCAACCCCTCAGCCGCTGGAATTGGCGCGCAGCAATGAGTTGACCAGCAATATTGCCCTGATGGGGGTATTGATGGTGGTTGTGATTGTCGTGGGCACGTTTTACGGGATCCAGCGGAGTAAGAAGAAACGGTAGGGTCATCTTTTCAATTGACGCGGGCATGTCATACGACGTGCCCGTTTTGTTTTTAAACCTTGGGAAATTGCGGGAGTACCTTTCCCGACCGCCAGGACGGAGCCTCCCGCAGGGGCGGTTGTTGTGTGGAGAGGATGTCGCGCAACTTTTGAGCAGACATGGGGAAGCGGGAATATGCCAACCTGCGGAGGGAGATTTCGATGGGAAATTCATCATGAGGAACGACCACGACGCAAAGCGCGGATATAATAGGGACATGCGAAATGAAGAGAAACTGACTCTGGGGATCAAATTGCTGCTGCCGCTTTTGCTGGCTGTGCTGCTAAATTTGTCCCCGCAGGCGGGTGTGATCCGGGATGCATTAACTGGTGCACAGGCGGCAGAAATGCGCGGGCAGTCCGCTCCTGCGGCAGAACATCTTCAGCAGGCGGCGGCTTATCTGCCCT
Organism: uncultured Chloroflexia bacterium; assembly: GCA_963753895.1. Lineage (GTDB taxonomy): Bacteria > Chloroflexota > Anaerolineae > Anaerolineales > Anaerolineaceae > SMBSF63. The sequence goes on from CAVWEE010000013.1 coordinate 59,273, forward strand.
GGCGGGGAGATTTGCTGGAACGGTTAGGGGAGCAGTACCTGCTGTCAGAGCAGTACGTGAGGGCGGCAGAGGCTTTTCAGAAGGCATGGATGCTGGAGCAGATTTCGGATGCTGGACTGGAAAAGCTGGCACAGGCGCACCTGGCTCTTGAGGAAGACAGCGGCGCAATCCGCGCCTGGGAGGCGCGCGTTATGCGCGGCGGTGCGGATGAGACAGTTTATGCTGATTTGGCGGCAGCTTATCGCCGTCAGGGAAAAATCGCTGGTGCAGTTGAGACATTACAGGACTGGCAGGCGCAGCGACCGGAAGATGCCAATGCAGCTTATGCATTGGGCACACATCTCATGCTGGTTTCGCTGGAAGATGCGGAAGAGATGCTGACTCTTGCCACCAAACTGGCCCCGGCTTTGGAAGTAAAAGGCAGCGGGTTGTTGGATGGCGTGCAGGCAGCGAGTGGTGAAACGGATGAGGCGTATCGCATGATGCTTCTCGGGCGCGCATTGGGCAGAGCGGAGGAATGGGAGCTGGCAGAAATTGCTTTTGAAATGGTCATCGACCTTTCTCCTGAATATGCCGAAGGTTGGGCGATGCTGGGGGAGGCCCGCCAGCAGGTAGGACAGGACGGACTGGCAGAACTGGAACAGGCGCAGGCGTTAGGGCCGGATTCGGTACTGGTGCGTTCACTGTGGGCGTTGTATTGGCGGAGAGAGGGCGAACCGCAGGTAGCGTTATCGATCTACAACCGCCTGGCGGCAGAAGAACCGGAACAGGCCGCGTGGCAGGCAGAGATCGGAAACTCATTGAGTGAGATGGGCGATATCCTTTCAGCGTTGCCTTATTATCAGCAAGCAGCCAGCCTGGCTGGTGAAGATCCGCTGTACTGGCAGATCCTGGCTCACTTCAGCATTGAGAACGGGATCGAGGCCCGCGAAGTGGGACTGCCTGCTGCACGGATGGCGCTGTTGTTGCGGCCCGATGACCCGATCACGCTGGACCTGATGGGTTGGACGTTGATGTATTTCCATGATCTGCCGTCCGCTGAGCGATTCTTGCAGCAAGCCATACAACGAGATGAAACTTTTGTCCTGGCACATTTGCACCTGGGTCAGTTGTATATGCAGACCGGGCAGTATTCCATGGCAAAGAAGCATCTGCTTCAGGCGGTCAGCCTGGATCAGGCAGGGTTTTAACGGCGCCATTGCACAGCGATTGCTGGATGGCTTGCAATAGGGTTTGTATTGATTGATGAAGCGTACGGAAGAAACAGAATTTTACAGGTAAGGTGTAGATGAAGATTTTTTTGGATGTGATTGGCTGCCGGTTGAACCAGAGCGAGATAGAGCGCATGGCGGCCCAGTTTCGGGCTGCCGGGCATGAGATCGTCGCGTCTGCGGAAACGGCGGATGTAGTTGTGGTCAATACCTGTGCGGTGACAGGCAATGCTGTGGCAGATTCGCGCAAGAAGATCCGCCAGGCTTTGCGAGGTGGTGCCCGACAGGTGCTTGCCACTGGCTGCTGGGCTACGCTGGCACCGGAAGACACGGCTGCACTGGCGGATGCGGTTTTGGTGGTTAATAATGAGGAAAAAGAACATCTTGTGGCGGATTTTCTGCGCCTGCCGGCGGCGGAATTTACGACGGGAATGATCGCCCGCCGTCCGCTACCCGGTGCGCACAGCCGGACAAGAGCTTTCATCAAGGTGCAGGACGGTTGTGACAATTACTGTACTTTCTGCGTCACGCGCCTGGCACGGGGCGCCAGCCGCAGTGTGCCGGTGGTGGAAGTGCTGGATGACATCCGCGCGGCGCAGGCCGGGGGCACGCAGGAAGTGGTGCTGACCGGGGTGAATATTCAGGCCTGGGGGCAGGATCTGGCTGATGGGCAGTCCCTGGGTGATTTACTGGCGGCTGTGCTGGCGGAAACGGATGTGCCCCGAGTGCGATTGTCTTCATTGGAACCGTGGGAACTGGAAGAGGGATTTTTCGATCTTTGGCAGGACGAACGCATGTGCCAGCATCTTCATTTGCCGCTGCAATCTGGTTCAGCGGGGACGTTGAAGCGCATGGTGCGCAAGACAACGCCACGGGATTTCCGCAGACTGGTGGAGAACGTGCGGGCAGTGTGTCCGCAGATGGCGATCACAACGGACATCATTACCGGTTTTCCCGGAGAGGATGAGGCCGAGTTTGCCGAGACGCTGGCTTTTGTGCGCGAGATGAAATTCGCCGCCGGGCATGTGTTCACATTTTCGGCGCGACCGGGTACGGCGGCGGCGCGGATGAAAGATCAGGTGCCGGTAAGGATTCGCAAAGAGCGCAATGCTATTTTGCGCGATGTGTTGGAAGAGTCAGGGAAAAAGTACCGCCAGCAGTACCTGGGGCAGGTGGTTTCGGTGCTGTGGGAAGCGGCACGGGAAGTGGATGACGGCTGGTTGATGACGGGGTTATCCGGGCAATACCTGCGGGTAGAAGCGTTCAGTCCGGTGAGGGTGTGGAATCAGATCCAGGATGTGCGTTTGCTGAAAGATGGGGAGAAGCGGATGGTTGGGGAGATTGTGGGGGAGTGAAGAACATCTCACGCAAAGCCACCCCCTCCCAGCTTCCCTCATTTTGCGATGAAGACTGCAAAATAAGGGAGGAGCATGATGAATTCATTTGCGGAGGGGATGACTAAGGCGAAACAATCCAACTTGTTTTCTTAGTATGAAAGCTGATCGAGGGTTTCGCGGAGGATGCGGGCGGAATTTTGCAGGCCAGCGATCTCTTTTTCGTTCAATTCCAGCTGCAGCATGCGTTCCACGCCGCCGCGATCAACGATGGTGGGCAGGCTGAGGTAAACATCGTTAATGCCATAGTAGTTTTCAATGTGGCTTGAGACGGACAGCACGGTGTTCTGGTTGCGCAGGATGGCGCGGATGATGACCATCAGCCCGGCCGCAATGGCGTAATAGGTTGCGCCTTTGCGTTCAATGATCTCATACGCAGCGTCGCGGGTTTGGGCAAAGATCTTCTCAAGGACATCGGGATCGCAGTTGAGGTTGTTGTTTTCGCAATACAGCGGCAGGCGCATGCCGGCAATGTTAGCCAGCGACCATACCGGTACTTCACTGTCGCCGTGCTCGCCGATGATGTAGGCATGTACGGAACGCGAGTCCACCCCGAAGTGATCTGACAGGAGATAGCGGAATCGGGCGGTGTCAAGGATGGTGCCTGAGCCAAGCACGCGCTGGGCAGGCAGGCCGGAGATCTTCCAGGCCACATAGGTGAGGATGTCTACCGGATTGGTAGCGATGAGCAGAAGGCCGTCTGGATTGTGTTTTACAACGGCGGTGACGATCTGCCGGAAGATGGCGGTATTGCGCTGCAGGAGGTCAAGGCGGGTTTCTCCGGGGCGCTGCGCGCTGCCGGCGGTGATCACTGTGACTGCCGCACCGGCGCAATCGGCATAGTCGCCAGCCCAAATGCGGGCGGGTTCTGTCAGGGGGACGGCGTGATTGAGATCCATGGCTTCCCCTTCGGCTTTGGCTTTGTTCTGGTCAATCAACACGATCTCGGCGGCCAGGCCGCTGAGCAGGAGGGTGTGGGCAAAGGTTGCCCCCACGTTCCCTGCGCCTACAATGGCGATGCGGGTGGTATTCTGGATTGTTTCGGTCATTTCCTTTTCCTTTTCTATTGGAAGATAGATTTTCATTATATAAATCAGATATATTATATCCTAATTGTGAGGACGAGAAGGGCGCGTTGTGATGGATTCGGTGCTGCGTCGCAAGGGTGCGGACAGGGCGGATAGTATACCCGTTAGGGTAGACTTGTTCCTGCCGCTATTCCCTGGTTGACGGGTTTTCAGATCCCTGATTGAGAGATTTTCTAATCCCCGTCATTCTGATAAGAATCTTGTATAAAAATGATTTGACCGTTATGCATCGTTGCGGTATAATTTTTCAGCTATGGGTATTGGCCCCCTCCGGCAATTACAGGAAGTGATTCGGGTCAGTTTATGTGGTGATGGGAGAGTAATCCCTCCCATCACCAGATACACAAATCGCCTGGTCACTGTTTTTTTCGGATGGGAGTATTTTTTTGTCACACTTTAATGAAAGTGGAATAGGAAGGAATTTTTATGCCGAAGAGAACTTATCAACCGAAGAAGCGACGACGCGTGCGTGTGCACGGTTTCCGAAAACGTATGTCGACTTCCGATGGGCGCAATGTTTTGAAGCGCCGTCGTCTTCGCGGCCGCCACAATTTGGCCACGAAAGCCAACAATCACGTCAAACGCAATAACTTCTAAAGTGAACCGTGCCGGTCACGGCACGGATTGAGTTGATTGCGTGATGCATATGGGCAATGTTATTCTGATTATGGGACAATTGGAAGGGTGAAACGAAGGTTTCGCCTGACCCGTTCAACTGATTTCACGCGGGTGCGGCGTACAGGAAAATCTTATGCCCACCCGCTTGTGGTATTGATTGTACAACCGAATGAGATGGATCAGGTGCGGGTTGGCATTTCAGCCAGCCACGCCGTCGGAAATGCAGTCAACCGCAATCGGGCGAAACGGCGCATTCGGGCATGTGTGGATATCCTGCTTCCTGATTTGAACACCAGGATGGGACGTGGTGATTTTGGCTCGTGCCCCTTCGCAGGAAGCCCCTTTTGAGGATCTTTTGACTGCTCTTCAACAGCTTTGTACTAAGGCGAATTTGCTGGAAAAATCAAATGAGTGAAGATGATGCTTATGCCAGCGAACCAAAACTACGGGACCTGCCATTTACATTTTGGATGGCACCGCGCTGGCCGCTGTTGTTATTGATCCGGTTTTATCAGAAGGTCATTTCCCCGGGAATTCCCGGAGATACATGCAGGTTTTATCCCTCCTGTTCCCACTATAGTTATCAGGCAATCTACAAATATGGCGTATGGAAGGGCGGCGCGTTGTCCGCGTGGCGGATTCTTGCGTTGCAACCCTTTCAATGATGGCGGTTACGATCCTGTTCCCTGAGTGGACAGGACTTTGCTGAATTGGAAACGATAAAAATGACAATAATGAAAACAAAACAAAAGAACATTCGTTGGACATTGCTTGTCTTGTTGCTGGCTGCCAGCGTTTTGCTGAGTTCATGTTCAGGCGGCCGCAGCAGGATTGCTGCTTCAAGCTGGCCGGGTTTCACCGTTGATGGTGAGACGATCTATGTTTCTTCAGGCCAGTTTGTGCGGGCATTGAAACTGGAAAATGGCAATCAGATCTGGCAATATCCGGTTGAGGCTGACAAGGTGTTGACCTTCTATGCTCCTCCGGTGGTGCTGGATGGTCTGGTGATTGCAGGCGACTATCAGGATACTGTTCATGGCCTGAATGCGGACTCCGGCAGCCAGGAATGGACATTCGCCGATAGCGAAAAACGGTTCATTGCTCCCGGCTTGCTGGTAGATGATTTGGCACTGATGCCTTCGGCTGGTGGTAAGTTGTATGCAATAAACAGCAACGGCACGGCAGACTGGACGGTTGACCTGTCCAGTGAGGCAATTTGGGCACAGCCCATCTATGACGGCGAAACCGTCTATGTGGCTTCGATGGATCATTCCCTGTATGCGCTGGAGATCAGCGATAATGGCGCCCGCCAGAAGTGGTCATTTGACACGGGCGGCGCGATGGTTGCCAGCCCTGCTTTGGATGAAGATGGCAATCTTTTTGTGGGTACAATGACCCAGGATGTGATTGCTGTATCTCCGACTGGCAAGGAACTGTGGCGATTTGAAGCAACAGGCGCTGTCTGGGGTACCCCGATTGTGCATGAAGGCCAGGTCATGTTTGGCGATTTGAGCGGAAATATTTATGCTCTGAATGCCGGCAGCGGAGCTGTTGAGTGGACGATCACCGTGGATGGCCCTGTGATTGGCTCGGGTGCTCTGCTGGAAGATGGTGTGGCGTTTGGCATTGAGGAAATCGGCGTTCAATTGGTGGGGTTCAATGGCACCAAGAAATGGTCGCATCCCGTGGACGGTGAAATTCAGGCAGGTCTGGTGCAAGCCGGAGATTTTGTGCTGGTGGCTGTTTCCAATGGCGAAGACTTGATGATCGCGCTTGACCCTGCGAACGGCAACGAACGCTGGTCTACTCCGGCCCAATAAAGAGGAAACTATGTGGAATACAATAATCATTGCTCCATTTCTTAACGCATTACTACTGATCACACAATTGGTGGGAAATTTTGGCCTGGCCATTATTCTCTTCACCATCCTGATCCGTCTGGTGACGCACCCTTTGACAGTAAAGCAGTTGAAGGGCACCCAGGCCATGCAGGAACTGCAATCTGATCCGCGTTACATCAAGATGCAGGAAAAATATAAAGACGACAAAGAAAAATTATCGCAGGAACAGATGAAGCTGTACCAGGAATTGGGCATCAGCCCGTTTGCTTCCTGTTTGCCGACTTTGATTCAATTCCCTGTGATCATTGGTTTATATCAGGCTGTGATCCGCTCCTTGTCGAGTACACCGATAGAATTGCTCAATCTGACCCGGTTTATATACCCGGCAGTGAGCAATTTGTCAGAAATGATCCCCCTGAACAATCAGTTCCTGTGGATGGACTTGAGCCAGCCGGAGCGGGTTTTCATCCCTGGCATCGAGTTCGGTATTCCGGTACTGGCTGTGTTGGTGGTGATTGCTTCCTTCATGCAGAGCAAGTTGATGGCTCCTCCCCCCTCAAAAGGGAATGAGCAAGCTGCGGCGATGTCAAATATGATGACATTGTACATGCCCTTGTTGATGGGCTATCTGGCATATACACTGGCTTCTGGCCTGGCACTGTATTTCTTTACTTCCAGTGTTGTCGGTATCATCCAGTATGCGATGTTGGGAAGATTGAATTGGGATAATCTGAATTTCTTCAAGAAAAAGGAAGAAGTGAAAAAATAAGCCTGTAGGTTCAATAGCAAGGTGAGGGAGACTTATGACACAAGAAGATACAACTTTGGAAATCATTGCGCCCACCGTGGATGAAGCAATATCCATTGGCTGTGACCAACTTGGCCTGCCCCGCGAAGCGGTAAAGGTGGAGATTTTGGATGCGGGTGGCAAAGGCGGTCTGTTCAGTTTACGAAACCGTCAGGCACGTGTTCGCTTGCGGATCATCACAGACGATGAACAAGAGCAAGTGGAAGAAGAAGTCGTTTCGGCAGATGGTGATGCCTCTGCAGAATCTGAATCGAAAGCCGCTAAAACCGATGGCGCCGGTGTTGACCTGGGCGACGAACAGAAGATGATCATGCAGATCGCCAGGACGGTGTTGGAAGGTCTGCTGGAAAAGATGAAAGTGCGCGCAAAGGTCGAAGCGAGCTATATCGATAATCAAGAAGACAAGGACGAACCTGTTTTGCTGCTCGATATCGTTGGCGATGACCTGAGTATTTTGATCGGGCGCCGTTCCGAGACGTTGAATGCGCTGCAATACATTACCAACCTGATCGTTGGCAAGGAACTGGGACACTGGGTTCCGTTGATCGTGGACGTGCAGGGTTACCGCATCCGCCGCGAACGCCAACTGCGCCAGCTTGCCCGCCGTATGGCAGACCAGGCTGTGCAGTCCGGCCGCCGCCAGACGCTGGAACCAATGCCCTCCAATGAGCGGCGTTTGATCCATCTGGAATTGCGCGACCATGCCGATGTGGTCACACGCAGCGTGGGCGAAGAACCATATCGCAAGGTAACGATCTCATTGAAGTAAGTAGATTGGATGAAGACGATCAGAAAGCTGTGCAGTTGGCGGGCAATCCCGCGGGCGGCACAGCTTTTTGAGTTACAGGGAGAGAGCAATGTCAGGGGATTCTGAAAGCCTGATTTTTTGAATTCTGATCACTGATCAATCAATCCCTGCTCCCTGTTTTCCTGGATTATAATAAAATTGTTCTTACAATAAACAAGAGGCTTTGCAAAAATACACCAACGATATGAGGTGCAAACATGCGTGCAGTGGATATTATTACGAAAAAGCGAGACCGGCAGGAATTGACGACCGAAGAGATCAACTTCTTTATCGAAGGGTTCACCGATGGCAGCATTCCTGATTATCAGGCTTCGTCCTGGGCGATGGCTGTACTGCTGAACGGAATGACGGATAGAGAAACCACAGATCTGACGCTGGCGATGGCTGCTTCTGGCGAGACGCTGGATCTGTCATCAGCGGTGGAGATCGCCATTGACAAACATTCCACAGGTGGTGTGGGGGACAAAACCACGCTGGTGGTGGGGCCGGTGGTGGCTGCCTGCGGGCTGCCGGTGGGCAAGATGTCTGGCCGCGGCCTGGGGTTCAGCGGCGGCACATTGGACAAGATGGAATCGATCCCCGGCTATCGCACAGACCTGTCAGAGGAAGAATTCCTCAGCCAGCTCAAGACGTACAAGATCGTTCTGACCGGCCAAAGCCACGACCTGGCCCCGGCAGATGGCAAGATGTATGCCCTGCGGGATGTGACCGGCACGGTGCCTTCGATGCCCTTGATCGCTTCTTCGGTGATGAGCAAGAAGATCGCCGCTGGCGCGCATGCGATCGTGCTGGACGTTAAGCTGGGCGAGGGGGCATTCATGACCAACCTGGCTGATGCCCGCCAGTTGGCCGAGATCATGGTTGCGATTGGCAAATTGAGCGGCCGCCGTGTGGTGGGTTTGCTGTCGGATATGAACCAGCCGCTGGGCGAGGCTGTGGGCAATGCCCTTGAAACGCTGGAAGCGATCGAGAACTCTGCAAGGCGGGGGACCGGAAGACTTTCGCGAGCATTGTCTGGTGGTTGCCAGTCATATGCTGGTACTGGGTAACCGGGCGGCAAACCTGGAGGAAGCCCGCCAGATGGCCGAGAAAGCTTTGGCGGATGGCTCCGGCCTGGAATATTTCCGCACACTGGTGCGTGAGCAGGGCGGCGATGTGAGCTATGTGGATCATCCCGATAAGCTGCCTAAAGCAGACGTTGATTGAAACGGTCAATGCGCCGCGGTCTGGCTGGCTGAAGGCTGTAAAAGCCAAAGAAGTTGGCGAGACATCGGTTGAGCTGGGCGCCGGGCGGGCCAAGAAGGGCGATCCGATTGATTTTGCGGTGGGGATCATGGTGCATCACAAGGTCGGTGACCGCGTGGAAGCAGGCGAAGCCTTGTTCACCGTGCATGCCAATGATGCGGATCGCATGGCACAGGCCATCAAGCGATTACAAGATGCTGTGGAATGGAGCGACACGGCCTGCGAGCCGCTGCCCCTATTCTATGGGGTAGTGGATTAGGGCAATTTACAATGTAAAGAATTTATATTGGAAAAGCGGCTGAACCTCAGCCGCTTTTTATGTTAGACGGTATTGTATACATCAACGCCAATCTGGTTCCACGAACACATCTGCCCATGGAAGGTGATAGGTGAAGACGATATAGAGCATGATCGAAACCAAAAAGAGAATAATCAAAACCGTTTTTTGCGCTTTTTTGAAATGCAGCGGTTTCAAGGCCTTGTTCCAGAATGACGGTGAATACGCCTACCAGAATCGTAATGATGTTGGCATAGATGATCTCACAGGTGTTGTTAGGCCAGGGGCCATACACAGCAGGGGCGATGTACCACAGCAGGAACATGATCCAGGGAAGGATTATGGTTGCTGTCATGCGTGAATAAATAAATTTATCTTGATCGGCAATCGCGCGGCGCTTCACGCCATATTCAATGAGGTTGACGATCAAGTAGGAAATGAAACCGGCTTTGAAGTGTTGAAAACAGGATTCGGTGATACCGCAAAAAATGGCAAAGACAGGATTGGGGAAGTATTTATATAAGAAATAGAGGGCCATAAAGACGCCCCAGAAGGCCAGAGATTTCCAAACAATTTTATTTTGAAAGAAGCGTTTCACGATTTAAACTCCTTATCTTGTAAGCCAAGCACAAAAAAACACGGATAGCTGCCGAAAGCGAAATTAGTTTAGCCAGTAGATTTCGCAACGTTGTGCCCTGAGCCGGGATTGGTGAAAGTGTGTTGTCTTGAAATGAATGGGGTCTTCGATGACTGAATAGCCTGGATATCTGCAAAGCATTCACTTGTTTGCATTGATGCGTAAAATGTCAGCTCTGTTTCTCAAAATTCATATTCATATTGTAGCAATGCAAAAAAAGAAGTCAAGCATTTCATGCGTTAAAAAGGGAGGGGGCAATTGTTCGCCGTTGATTTTTTTAAGGTTTCATGGGATAATTCGGAAGTCTTGAAAAAGCGATGATGGAAACGAGTAGGTTGGTTTGCTGCTGTCAGCGAGTCCGGGAATGGTGAGAGCCGGGTCAGTGCCAACAGCCGAAAATCCTTCCGGAGCCGCAAGCTGAACGCAGGCACGACCTGCCAGTAAGTGCGCCGCACTCACCCAGCGTTAACGGGGTGCTGGCTTCTCTGCCATCTGGCAGATGCGCCGGAACGAGTGTTCGCGAATGCGAAAATCGGGGTGGTACCGCGGGAGTTTCTTCTCGTCCCTGTTGAGGGATGAGATTTTTTTGTTAATAACCCGGCGCGGTGTCTGCTTCGCTGGATGAAGATGAATAACAGGATGATAGATTAATAATCATTGAGCAAGATCAGGAGGCAGGATGTTCAAACCCGTTTCACCCAAACTTAACGTAACTTTGATGGAAGAGGGCGTGCTTCGTTTCTGGAAATCGCAGGATATTTTCCAGAAGTCGCTGACCACGCGCGAAGGCGGCCCGGAATATGTGTTCTTTGAAGGGCCTCCGACTGCCAACGGCAAGCCGGGCGTGCATCATGTGCTGGCGCGTGCTTTCAAGGATATTTTCCCGCGCTACAAGACGATGAATGGTTACCATGTCAGCCGCCGCGGCGGTTGGGATACGCATGGTCTGCCGGTGGAGATTGAGGTCGAGAAGAAGCTGGGCTTCACCAACAAGCAGCAGATTGAAGACTATGGCATTGGCAAATTTAACAAACTGTGCAGAGAATCGGCTTTTACTTATATCCAGGAATGGGAAAGACTGACGGATCGTATTGCCTATCTGGGTCGATCTGGAAAAAGCTTATATTACGTATAAAAATGAGTATGTTGAATCGGTGTGGTGGATCCTTAAACAGCTGTGGGACAAGGAATTGCTCTACCAGGGTTTCAAAGTGATCCCTTATTGCCCGCGCTGCGGCACGCCGTTTATCCGACCATGAGGTTGCGCTGGGCTATGCAGAAGCCGAAGACCCGTCCATTTACGTGCGGATGCCATTGATGGATGAGGATGGCACTTCCCTGCTGGTGTGGACGACGACCCCCTGGACGCTGCCTGCCAATGTGGCCGTGGCCGCCCATCCTGATGTCAAATATGTGAAGATTGAAGTATGAAATGCACGATGGCTGCAGCGAGCGGCTGATCCTCGCAAAAGATCTGCTGCCGGCCATTTTTGGCGATACGCCGTACAAGATCGTGCAGGAGATGAAGGGCAAACAGCTAAAAGGGCTGCGCTACAAGCCGCTGTTTACTTTCCTGCCTACAGACAAGCCGGCTCATTATATTGTGCTGGCTGAATATGTGACCACCGAAGACGGCTCTGGTCTGGTGCATATCGCCCCGGCGTTTGGTGCCGAGGATATGGACGTTGCTCACGAAGAAGACCTGCCGATGTTGATGACAGTCGCTCCTGATGGCAGCTTCATTTCAGAGGTGCGTCCCTGGGCGGGGATGTTTGTCAAGGATGCGGATCCGCTCATCATCCAGGACCTGGAATCGCGCGGTTTGATGTTCCATGTGGGCAAGATCACCCATACTTATCCCTTCTGCTGGCGTTGTTCTACTCCGCTGCTGTATTATGCCCGCCCAACCTGGTATATCCGCACCAGCCAGTACAAAGACCGCATGGTGGCATTGAACAAGGAGATCAACTGGTATCCTGAGCATATCCGCGACGGCCGTTTTGGCAACTGGCTGGAGAATAACATCGACTGGGCGCTGGGCCGCGAACGCTATTGGGGCACGCCGCTGCCGGTGTGGGAATGCCAGGATTGCCATAAGCAAGTCTGCATTGGTTCGAGAAAAGAACTTTCCGACCTGGCAGGGAAAGATCTGACCGATCTTGACCCGCACCGCCCGCATGTGGATGATGTGCAATTCGAGTGTTCCGATTGCGGCGGGACAATGAACCGCGTTCCGGAATTGATCGACGTGTGGTTTGACTCGGGTTCCATGCCAGTGGCACAGTGGCATTATCCATTTGAGAATGAGGAAGAATTCAAGCAGCAGTTCCCCGCGGATTTCATCTGTGAGGCGGTTGACCAGACTCGCGGCTGGTTCTATTCGCTGCATGCGATCAGCACGTTGTTGTTTGACCAGGTGAGTTACAAGAATGTGATCTGCCTGGGCTTGATCCTGGATGGCGAAGGGCACAAAATGTCCAAATCGCGCGGCAATATTGTCGCGCCCTGGGATGTGATTGATGCCCACGGCGCCGATGCCATGCGCTGGTATCTGTACACGGCCAGCCCTCCCGGGCAGGAACGGCGATTCTCGCAGGATCTGGTGGCCGATGTGGTGCGCAACTTTACCCTGACGCTGTGGAATACCTATTCCTTCTTTGTGACCTATGCCAATCTGGATGGCTGGAAACCGGATGCAAATGTTGAACTGGCTTACAGTCCGCTGGATGAATGGCTGCGCTCGGCGCTGCATGCGCTGATGCGGGATGTGACCGATGCATTGGAAAATTATGATGTGCTCGGCGCTACCCGCCCGATCCAGACTTTTGTGGAACAGTTGTCGAACTGGTATTTGCGCCGCTCACGCCGCCGTTTCTGGAAGAGTGAGGCGGATGCCGACAAGCAGGCCGCGTACGCCACGTTGTATGAGGCCTTGACCACGGTGAGCAAGCTGCTCGCTCCGACGATGCCTTTCCTGGCTGATGAACTTTACCAGAACCTGGTGCGCGGTGTGGAAAAAGACGCCCCCGAATCGGTGCATCTGGCACAGTGGCCCGGCTTTGACGCTGACGTGATCGATGAGAAACTTAACCAGCACATGACGCTTGTGATGAAGCTGGCTTCATTGGGGCATGCTGCCCGCAATAAATCGGCTATCAAAGTACGCCAGCCGCTGGCTGAGGTGGCTTTCTCGGTGGGTAACGCCGAAGAACGCGAAGCGATCGGTAAGTATGCTGACCTGCTGCAGGATGAATTGAATGTCAAGAAGATCAGCTCGCTCCACAAGGCGGCCGATGCAGTGGATTACGCGCTCAACCCGCTGCCCAAGCAGTTGGGGCAGAAATATGGCCGCCGTTTCCCTGGGATTCGCAAGGCAATCCTGGCGTTGGAACCCGAAGCCTTTGCATTGCAGTTGCTGGATGGCAAGAGTATCCAGGTTGAGGTGGACGGTGAAATGCTGGAGATCCTGCCGGATGAGGTGGAAGTACGCGCCAATGCCCGCAGCGGTTTTGAAGTTGCCTCCGAGGGTGCCTACCTGGCAGCCCTGGTGACCGAGCTGACCCCGGAACTGGTGCAGGAAGGTCTGGCGCGCGAAGTGGTGCGCCGCGTGCAGGATTTGCGCAAGACGGCCGATCTGGATATCTCCGACCGGATACGCTTGTATTATCAGGCAACGCCCGCACTGGCTGAGGCGATTGAGCTTTATAAAGAGTACCTGATGGGCGAGACGCTGACGGTGGAACTGCTGGCAGCGAAGGCGCCGCAGGACCTGCCTTCTGCCGAGGCTGAATTCGGTGATGAGAAGATCACCGTCGCTGTGGAAAAAGCGGGATAGGTTGATTGTTTGAATGAATTTCATCAGGCTGGCATTTTGCCAGCCTGATTGATGATTGTGATTTATTGTGTCGTAGGGGCGATTTGCAAATCGCCCCTACACTGCAATTCGCCCCTACATAGATGGAAAGAAGTTGCCAATGCATAATGGCTTTCCCTCCTTGCCCGGAACATACGCTCTCTTTCTGACCCTGTCAGCGCCTGCCCAGCTAACCATTGGTAAGCTGGGCGTGTTTGACTTCCCGGCGGGGGAGTACGTGTACATGGGCAGCGCGCGCGGGCCGGGGGGATTGCGGGCACGGCTGCGGCATCACCTGCGTCCGGCGCAGCGCCCGCACTGGCATATTGACTATCTGCGCACGCAGGCAGTGGTCAGTGGGGGTGTTTATGTGGTGCAGGAGGAAATAGCCGCGGGGAGAATGCCGCTGGAATGTGCCTGGAGCCAGGCATTGTTGACCCTGCCGGGGGCATCCGTGCCGGCAGATGGGCTTTGGGGCCAGTGATTGTAGCAGAGGGTGTGCTACACATCTAATTCATTTCTCACAGGCGGGAGATTTTGTGGAGCAGCTGCGGGCGGTAACAGAAGGGAAGATTGTAAGTTGGATCGCTTTGACAGCTCTGGGGTGATTAGGGACACTAATCGTTCCAGGAGGAGCTTTCCTGATCATTGGTTGCCAGATTCCTGATTGACACATCCCAAATTCCTGGTTAGCTAATCCCGAGTTTCCTCCTCACCAAAATACGCCGTACTGCCAGCCGTGAAATAGATTACAATTGGGAGGATATTTCACTGTGGAGGCTGGATTGAAGAAAATCTTAAAGAATTACGGATCATTGGTGTTGATCGTGGCGGTTATTCTTGTGCTGGATCAATGGACCAAGTCCCTTGTATTGAAGAATATTCCCCTGAATCAAATGTGGCGGCCGGGAGAATGGCCGATCTCATGGTTCCGCTTTGTGTTTGTGCAGAATACTGGCGTGGCGTTTGGTATGTTCAAGGACCAGAGCACCTTGTTCACCATTCTGCCATTTATTGTTTCGGCATTGATCATTTATTACTATACTCAGATTCCCAACCCGGATTGGGCGCTGCGTTTGGCTTTGAGCATGCAGTTGGGCGGCGCAATTGGTAATTTGATTGACCGCTTGACATTGGGATATGTGGTTGATTTTGTGTCCGTTGGTACTTTCCCGGTTTTCAATGTGGCGGATGCCTGTATCACGGTTGGCGTGGGCATCCTGCTGTTGGATATGTTCATTGAGGAACGCCGCGAGAAAATGAAAGCCGCACTGGAAGCTGCTGCTGAAGAGGGACAGACAGATGGTGGTTCCTGACAGTGCTTCTATGGATGAGGCGGTCTCTTCGTGAGTGAAGCACAGCAGTTTTCCTTTCCCTATGAAGGGGAATCCCCTCTCCGTCTGGACAAAATCCTGGTGATGCAGATCCCGGATCTGTCCCGCTCTCGGCTGCAGGCCCTGATCCGTGATGGGCTGGTGCTGGTGGGTGGAGAAGCGGTTACCAAGACGGGGTATAAAGTGGATCCCGGGCAGAGCGTGCAGGTAACGGTTCCGCCGACCGCTTCCACTGATTTGATTCCCGAAGATATTCCTCTTGACATTATCTTTGAAAACGAAGACATGATGGTGGTCAACAAGCCTGCCGGAATGGTGGTGCATCCTGCTGCCGGGCATGAGACCGGCACGTTGGTGCATGCTGCTCTGGCGCACGCACCCGAGATGGAAGGGATTAGCGGTGAACACCGGCCGGGGATCGTGCATCGCCTGGATAAAGACACATCCGGCCTGATCGTGCTGGCGAAGAATGACCGCGCCCTTCAATGGCTGCAAAAGCAGTTTAAAGACAGGTTGGTGAAGAAGATCTACCTGGCCTTGGTGGATGGACAGCCCCCCACGCCGAGCGGGCGGGTGGATGCGCCGATTGGACGAGACTCGTCCCAGCGCAAGCAGATGGCGGTGGTGTCTGCCAGCCGCGGGCGAAAATCGGTCAGCGAGTATTTTACCGAGAAGCAGTTTGACAACCACACCTTGTTGAAAGTGCATATTCATACCGGCCGCACCCATCAGATCCGCGTGCATATGGGTTTCATTGGCTGCCCGGTGGTGGGTGATTCGTTATATGGATATCGTCACAAAACCCTGCCGGTCAAGCGACAGTTTCTGCATGCCGCGCATCTGGAAATCTGCCTGCCGGGGGAGGATGAGGTGACAGTGTTTGATGCGCCGCTGCCAGAGGATTTGCAGAAGGTGCTTGACACATTGGAGTAGGCTTTATGAAGAGGGCTGTCGGGTAAGGCAGGTCTCTTTTGTTTAAGCAATTGAATTGACGGAATAATCGCAGTAACCACTTCAGTGGTTATAAAATGTACAATGGCTGATTTAAATCATGGAGGAAACTATGACATTCATTGATCTGCGTTCTGACACGGTAACCAAACCCACCCCCGCAATGTGGGAGGCGATGGCAAAGGCTGAAGTGGGCGATGATGTGTATGGGGAAGACCCGACGATCAACCGCTTGCAGGAGATGGCTGCAGAGATGTTGGGCCAGGAGGCAGGGCTGTTTGTGGCTTCCGGCACGATGGGCAACCTGATCGCCGTGCTGGCGCACTGCGGACGCGGGGATGAGGTCATCATGGGGGACAAGGCGCATACGTTCATTTATGAGGTTGGCGGCGTAGCGGCTTTGGGCGGGGTGCATACTCATACCGTTCCCAACCAGGAAGACGGCACTTTGCGGATGGAAGACATTCGCACGGCCATTCGCGGCAGGAATGTGCATTTCCCGACCACGAAACTGGTCATTCTGGAAAATACGCAGAACCGCTGCGGGGGTATTGCTTTGCCGGTTTCATATTGCCAGCAAGTGGCTGACCTGGCGCATGAGAACGGCCTTGCTCTGCATCTGGACGGGGCGCGGTTGTTCAATGCGGCAGTTTATTGGGGCATGCCAGTGAATGAACTGACCGGGATGGTTGACTCGGTCACTTTCTGCCTGAGCAAGGCATTGTGCGCGCCGGTGGGGTCGGTGCTGTGCGGTTCAAAGGATTTCATCAACCGTGCACGGCGCATCCGCAAGCAGTTGGGCGGCGGCATGCGTCAGGCGGGCGTGCTGGCTGCGGCGGGCATCGTCGCGTTGGACGAGATGGTCGAACGGCTGGCGGAAGATCACCGGCGGGCGAAAGTGCTGGCCGCTGGGCTGGCAAAGATTCCCGGGCTGGCCGTGCAGAAGAAGGAACATGAGACCAACATGGTCTTTGTGCGCCTGACGGATGAGGTGTCGATGAGCGATGCCGAAGTGGTGGCAGCCCTGAAGGCACAAGGCGTGCTGGCCTCGGCTGCAGGCCCGCGGTTGCTGCGTCTGGTGTTGCATTACTGGATCGATGATGCCGCGGTGGGCAAGACGGTCGCTGCGTTTGAGAAAGCTTTGGGGTAGTATTATCATTCCACCCGCAGATTACACTCTGCGGGTGGTTTTTTCTTGCTTATGTTAATCTGTTTCAGTGAGCACTTCAACCGTGCTGGTCGCGGTCGCGATGGCGGTTGGGGTGCTTGTTGATTCAGGTGCTGTTGTTGCGGTAGCGGCTGTTGTTGCGGTGGCGGTTGTTGTTACGGTGGCAGTATATGCCGAGGTGACGGTGGGTGTGCTGGTCACCGTATCCGGGACAACGATGAGGACAAAGAAGGATGCGCCAAAAGATGTACCGGAGGCGTTTGCCATCTGCCAGTAACCGGTGTAGGTGCCTGCCGTTGTGGGGGCGGTGAGTTCAACAGATACTTCCACTGTCTCGCCGGAAACGACGCTTTGCCCAATGGCTGTTGATACCCCGGACATGCTGGAACCACTGATGTAATTGACTGTGTAGGCTTCAGTCCAGGCGCATGTGCCGGTGTTTTGCAAGGACCATGTTTTGGTGAAGCTCTCACCGGCAGTGATTTCTGTATAGTCTGGAATAGTCACATCAGAGATATAAACAGCGCTATCGCAGACACTACTGCTGTAGGATGCAGCCTGTGGAAGGATAGCGGAGGGGGGACTTTTGATCTCTTTAGTGGGGCTTGGTATGGCCGTTGCCGTTGGGGCTGGCGTTGACGTGGAGGGAACAGGCGTGGCTTCGGATTCCATGATCTGTGCAACGATAGTATATATCTCGTTCACCATACTGGTTGGGGTGGGGGTTGCTTCCGGTGTTCCGGTGCAGGCGGTCAACAGGAGGACAATCAAGATTACAGATTGGGATAAAGAGCGTTTCATATTTTCCTCGGTAGTTTAGTTTTGGCGCAGCTTGATGATACAAAATGCATGTAAAGAACCTGTCAGGAATATGTTAAAGACTTGTTTGGATTGAAAAAGTCATGCAAAGGCGTTCCCCTCCCTAACCCTCCCCGTTTTTCTTGCGAAAAACAAGGAGGGCAAATGGTGAGTTCATGTGCAATGAGAGTTTTATACCTTGTGAAACAAGGAAAAATCGTTGCGATTGAGCAAGTGAATTTCCAATTGGATTGATCACTTTTTCCATATTTTCCAGTACAATTTATTTATCTTGAATTAGGAGGAACCCCAATGAAATCATTTCGCAAGGAATTGTGGATGCAGATCCCCACACGGCGGGCATTTATCAATATCACCCCACAGGTAATGGACTGTCTGCGCGAGAGTGGGATACGAGAAGGACTGGTGCTGGTGAACGCCATGCACATCACCGCTTCGGTATTCATCAATGATGATGAATCCGGACTGCACCAGGATTATGAGGACTGGCTGGAAGAGCTGGCCCCGCATGAGCCGATCAGCCATTACCGCCATAACCGTACCGGCGAGGATAATGGTGACGCGCACCTGAAACGCCAGGTGATGGGGCGCGAGGTGGTGGTGGCGGTCACCAACGGCCGTCTGGACTTCGGGCCCTGGGAGCAGATTTTCTACGGCGAGTTTGACGGCCGCCGCCAAAAGCGTATTCTGGTCAAGATCATCGGAGAGTAGTGCTCGAATAGCTAAGGATGATGAAATTAAACCTTGCCAGTCCCAAATTGCATGTACCCGCGCGTTAGTGAGAATAATTCTGGTTATAGTTTCATCGCAAATGAACAATCGCTTAGACGAAGAATATTGGGGTTATCTGATAATGAAACAAAAGGTTGTCTACTGGGTACGATTACTTAGTTTTGGGTTGGTGGTTGTTTATGTTATGGCAATCTCTGGTTATGCCTGGATAAGTGCCAAGGCGGCAATCAGCCCATCACAGCATGAGATATGTTGCGGTTCTCCACTTGATTTCTTTGCGGAGTATGAATTTGTGAGTATCTCGACAACAGATGGGACAGAGTTATCCGGTTGGTATATTCCTTCACAAAATGGCGCGGCTGTTGTATTGCTGCATGGGTATGGCGGCGACCGAACCAGCACTTTGGCGTTAGCAGAGATGCTTTATTCCAATGGGTATGGTGTATTGATGTACGATCAGCGAGCCAGTGGTGAGAGTGAAGGAGATGTGAAAACATGGGGTTGGCGCGACGTGGATGATTTAGAAGCAGTGATCGGGTTTTTGCATTCCCGTAGTGATGTTCAGTTTGACAGCATAGGTGTTTGGGGTTGCTCAACAGGGGCTGAGATAGCAATTGGAGCCGGTGCAAGGTTTGAAGATATTCAGGCAGTCATTGCTGATGGCGCATTTTACACTACTGCGGTTGACGCCTGGCCGCCTTATGAAGTTACCGATTGGATTGGATGGCCTATTTATCCACTTTTTATCGAGTTTATGGAGTGGAGAAGTGGCACATCTGCGGCTATGTCGTTAAAAAAGAAGCTGTCACACGGATTTCTCCACGATCATTGATGCTGATCGCGGCTGGAGAAGATGGATACGAGCAATACCGGATAAATCAGTATTATGAGAGAGCAAATGAACCGAAGGACTATTGGGTAGTGGAAGGAGCCGGGCATTGTGGTGGACCTGTTACGCAACGGTATGATTACGAAATTCGGATAGTTGACTTTTTCGATGCTGCCCGATTAAATCCATAGTGAATTCAACTACTGCCCCCGCAGCGCGTGCTGGTTTAGGTCATTGGGGAATATCAATACAACCCATGCGGCGAAAGCGCGGATGCTTGTATTTCCAACAATCTCCCGACTACCTGGATAAATGTGTTACTTACGTGAATTGAGTTGATACTTATTCTACAGAATTGCGTATATAAATATGTAGAATGATGTGGTCAGTCCATCGCTTATTGGTAAGAAATCTGTATTGATGAAGGAGTTCAACTTGACCAGACGACAACAAATTCGACGTACTTTGCTTTTTATCTTCCTGATCGCTTTCCCCCTGACAATCAATTATTATTCCCCATACCTGATCATTGACGCTGCCATGCAGGGCATCGCCAGTTTCAGCTTCCTGCTGTGGACGACATGGTTTGTGACCTCGCTCATTTTTGGCCGGTCAGGCTGCGGCTATTTCTGTCCGCTGGGTGCAGGTCAGGAGACACTGCACGCCATGGGCGACAAGCCGCTGGTGCGGGTGAAGCACATACGGATTTTGAAGTATCCCATCGCTGTTGCCTGGGTTGGTGTGATCGGGTTCGGTGTGATCTCCTCCGGTGGGATATATTCGGTGCAGCCGTTTTATATGACCGAGAATTATGTTTCCATTGATAGTGTGTTTGGGGTGATCCTGTATGTGATGGTGCTGTCAGTTGCCTTGCTGCCAGCTTTCTTTATGGGAAAGCGCGCCTTCTGTCATTATCTGTGCCCCTTCGGTGTATTGAATATTGTCGGAACAAAGATCGGCAAGGTCCTGCATCTGCCCATGCTGCATCTGGAGACGGACACGGACAAATGCACAAAATGCGGCAAATGTAACACCGTGTGCCAGATGACTTTGCCAGTAAGAGAAATGGTGCAGGCAGGCGGGATTGACAACGTGGAGTGTATTCTGTGCGGGATGTGTGTGGATAACTGCAAATTCGACGCTATTCACTACGCCTGGAAGCCTGAGAAATAAGGCATTGTCCCCCCAGTGAAACACTGACCTCCTGCAATCATCCTGCACTGCGGGAGGTCTTTTGTATTTGATAGGCTGGGATGAGCCGCTAGAAACTGGCAGACCTGTCAGTTTGATATACGCCCATGGTCACACCCTGCGGGTCCTTGAAATAGGCTGAATAGCCCATGCCCGGGATGGGGCTCTTGGGAAGGATGATCTCGCCGCCGCTTTGCTTGACCTTTTCCAGTACGGGGTCAATGTCATCAACGTCAACGACAAGAACAGTGGGGGGAAAGTGATTCTCGTGAAGCATGATAGCGCCGTCAATGCCGGGATCTTTTTCTTCGCCGGTTGTGACCAGCCAGTAATTGATGGGGCCATCCCATTTTTCGACCTTCCAGCCAAAGACTTCACTGTAAAACGGAATGGCTTTTTCAGCATCCTGTACCGATAATTCAAAATGCATGACGCGGTTCATAATTTACCTCCAGGTAGGGGAACGAATATTGCCTCTGTTATTATTGTACAGAGACCGAGGCTTTAATTCAAGACTATATTTGTCCTAATTTTGAAATAGTTAACCGGTTGTTAAATCAGATTTAACCTGGCGGCCATCTTTTCCTTGTACAATAGTCAAGACCAAATAAACAGACAGGAGATAATAATTGGTATGAAAAAAGAACAGGTATTGATCCTTTGCACGGCAAACTCGGCACGATCCCAGATGGGCGAAGGGCTGATGCGCCACATGGCCGGCGACAGCATTGACGTATACAGCGCCGGGACGAGAGCAACGCAGGTCAATCCATTTGCAATTGAAGCCATGCACGAGATCGGCATTGATATCAGCGGGCACACTTCCAAGAGCCAGGACCAGTTCCTGACAAAGGAATTTGATTTTGTGATCACGGTGTGTGATAACGCCAACAAGAACTGCCCGCGCTTCCCTGGTTCCGGGGTGCATTTGCACTGGGGTTTCCCTGACCCGGCAGTCGACAAAAGGCGACCATGACGAGATCCTGGCTTCTTTCCGCACGGTGCGCGATGCCTTGCAGGAACGCATCCGCACCTGGTTGGATGAAGAGAAAGACACGACGGATTATTCCGCTCTGAATTTGAAGCTTTCCCTTTAAGTTTATAATTTCATATAACATCGGCTCTGGATACTCATTGACAGAGCCGGTGTTTGGTATTTAATGCAGGACGGGTCTATAATCGTTTCAGAGAAGAATTTCATTTTTTGAAGGGGTTGTTGATGATGAACGAAATTGGTTTTTTGATGATTCGCTATTTTCCTGCTTTTGCAATTGCTGCGAATTTATTCAATTTTCTGTATCTTAAATTCATAAGCAAAAAGATGAATTCCGCGACGATGAAATTTCTGATCTATTCAACGGTATCCATGTTTGTCTGGGGCGTGCTTCAGTTGATCGGTGGTTATGGAAACTGTTTCTTCATTCTTTTGCCGCCCTGGGATTACCCTTTGGTCGCGGTCTTCTGGGTGTTGTATTTTGCAGGGGTGTGGGGATTTGCAGCCTGGATGATGCTGGGGGAAAAAGCTGGGCAAGTGCAGAAGAATGAAAAGTTGGATAGTGAAAATGGAGTGGGGAAAAAGCGTATAGAAATTCTTGGTTTCGCTGTGATGGGTAGCATAGTTCCTGTTGTGTTTCTTCTAGGCCAGGTGACCGGTGTGATTGAACCGATTGACTTTGACTCTCTTTTTTCAGGGTTGAATATTCCATGGCCGTAGGGTTGTTTTCTGCCTCCCGCAGGTTGGTTTAGAAAAAACCTTTTCAGTCTTTGTTAGATTGGTTCAAGGGATTTTTCTACAGCTTGATTCCCTGTGGGAGGTTCCTTGCCAGCAGTGGGCGAACCTCCCGCAGGAAGTCCTGGTTATTGAGTTATGGATGAGATGGTTTGTATGAACCAGAGAAGAAATAGACAGACCAACCTGCGGGAGGTGGAATTACACCTGCGGAAAGACCTTTTCCATCCTGTCGGCGATAAATTCATCGATCTTGAACTGGGGAATCCAGGGCGTGCCGTTGTGCGTGCTGGCGAGGAATTTTTCAAATGGTGAAGTGTTGGTGTTTGCCAGGATGTCTTTCAGTGTTGCCATCAGGTGGTACACGTCCCGCTCGGTGTTCTCCAGACTGAAGCTGACGCGCACGAAGCCGGGTACGACCTTGTTTGTGATGCGCGGGAAGACTTCGATGGCGAAATCTGCGAAACGCTGTCGGGCGGTATTGATCTCGAGAAGCTGCTTGACGAAGGGGTGGGCGCAGAAGCAGCCAGTGCGCACGCCGATGCCGCCCCGGGTGGCCAGCAAGCGGGCGACAAGGTTGTAGGGCATGTCCTGTATTTCGAAGGCGAAGACAGCTCCGCGGCAGGGGATGCGCTCGCAGTGCGGGTCTTTGATCCCGGCCAGACGCAGACGCGGCTCGGCTTGAAATTCTTCAAGGATGAGTTTGACGAGGGCCTGCTCTTTGGTAGCGATCAGGTCAAGGCCGATCCTGCTCAGGTACTGCATGGTTTTACCCAGGGCAGCAATGCCTGCAGTGTTCTCTTCTCCGGATTGGCGCATTAGATTCAGGGTTTCGTCCTCCGCAGGGAGCAGGTCTCTGCGTACGATCAGTCCGCCGGTGCCAAAGGGGGCATGCATCTTGTGGCCGGAGAAGGCGAGCGCGTCAATGCCTGTAGCCACCATGTCGATGGGATGGTGGGCGGACATCTGTGCTGCGTCCACCATCATTAGCGCTTCGTAATGGTGGGCGAGTTCGCTGATGGGACCCAGGTCGTTGAAGGTGCCCAGCACATTGGACGCCCCACATACGGTGACCAGCGAGGTAGCGCCAGGTGACCTGCCCGCATTGTGTTCTTGCAGCAAGTTTTCTAACTCATTCAGGTCAATAAAGCCGTTCTTGTCAATTCCCAGATTGATGAGTTTCACACCATCGGCATCCCGCCAGGGGAGTTCGTTGGAATGGTGTTCCATGATCGTGTTGATGATGATCCTGGGTGTTTCTTGTGTGCCGTGTACCGGCAGCAAAGCTTCCGCCAGGTTGATGGCTTCGGTGGTGTTGGAGGTGAAGATGGTCTCATAACCATCAAGCGGAGCATGGAAGAAGTCTGCGGTTATTTCCTTTACTTTGCTGACCAGCTCCGCCTGGACTTCCGGGTCGGATTGCCAGGTGCGTTTTGCTGCCTGCCAGATGGGCAGGAAGGTGGGTGTGGAGGCGCCGTTGTCGAGTTGGGTGTAGGTGTGTCTGTCGCCGGTCGTGGGGATCTTCAGTTCAACGCCCAGCAGGGTCACGCGCAGTGCATCAAGCAGCTCTTCGCCGCCCAGGTCCAGCAGGGGATCGTTGAAAAGGATGTCGTCGAGGGTCAGTGTGCGCGCATCTGGCCGGAAGCAGCCCTGGCCGTATTGTGCGGTAAGCTGGGCGGCGCGGGCGAGGGTGATGGCATGCAGGATGGCAGGGGTGCCGGCCTCAAAGCGGTCTGGAGCGTCAGCCCATACCACCCTGTCAGTGGAGACCAGCTTGACTGCCCCGCCACCGGGCTGGAAGGGGATTTCGTCATTCAGGGCACCCTTGCGTACGGCCAGGGCGCAGATGCCGAGCGGCAGATGCAGGTCGGCGCTGGAGATACAAGTCCAGTCTTCGGGGGATAAAAACTCGCGTAATTGTTGGGCGCGGTAGGATGTGCAGAAAAGGACGATATGCGTGCGGGCAGACAGGCCCATGTGTGCAAGAATGGAGTCACGAGCCTGTTCGTACAGTCGGGTGGAGATCAGGGAAAAATGGCCCTTCGCCGCGATGGACGTTGGCATAGGTTTCTGCGGCAGCGAATGCGCTGGCTTCGAGATGCTGGATGGGGAGCATAGCAGGCCTCATTGCATAGGGGACTGTCTGGACAATTGTCCAATTCTACTATGAATTTTAATCGCTTGACATTATGAGCGTGCTGTCATAAAATGGAGTCATTAACCTGTAATTACAAGTTGTCGAGGAAGATTGCGATGAAGAATAAACCGTATACGTTTAACCTTTCTGCAATGACTGGATTGCCGAACCGCTGGGATCATCATTATGAACGAAGACTTTCTTCTATGACAGGGCAGTTTGAAGATACAACAGCATTGGATGACATCCTGGCAGAAGACAATTTGCTGTTGTATGAGGTTTACGAATTCAAGCGGCCTGAGACGGCGGGGGAATTGCTGCATGGCGTCTCCGTGATTCACCCCGGTCTGGTGGGAAATGAGTTTTTTATGACCAAGGGGCATTTTCATTCCTTGCTGGAGACCGCAGAAGTGTATTACTGCCTGAAGGGTAAGGGGGTAATGGTGATGGAAACGCCGGAAGGGGAATGGGACGTGCAGCCGTTCTCGCCTGGATCGGTGCTGTATGTGCCGCCGCGTTGGGCACACCGTTCAGTAAATACCAGTATGGACGAAGACCTTGTCTTGCTGTTTGTATATCCGGGAGATGCCGGGCATGACTATGGCACGATCGAGTTCCAGGGATTCCGAAAGCTGGTGCTGAATGTGGACGGGGACGTGAAGATCGTCGATAATCCGCGCTGGGTTGCGCCCGAAAAGCGGGGCGGATGATGAAAAAAGCGTTGAAGGAATGCAAGGTATTGGTCACGCCGACTTCGTTTGGCAGCCAGGACCCTGAACTGAAGAAGCAGCTTGAGGCCGCGGTAAAAGAGGTGGTCTATAACACGACGGGCAAGCCATTGTCTTCGGATGATCTGGTGAAGCTGCTGCCGGACGTGGACGGGTACATTGCCGGGCTAGATCAGATCGACAGGGTTGCTTTGCAGGCTGCAAAGCAGTTGCAGGTAGTGGCGCGTTACGGGGTGGGCGTAGATGCGGTTGATCTGGACGCGGCGCGCGCGATGGGGATTGTGGTGACGAATACGCCGGGGGCGAATTCCGGCTCGGTGGCCGAACTGGCTCTGGGACTGATGCTGACTCTGGCGCGCAAGATCAATACGGCAATTTCGATGACCAGACAGGGTGAATGGCCGCGTCTGCGCGGGGCTTCCCTGGAAGGGAAAACAGTTGGCATTCTGGGCTTTGGCGCGATTGGTCAGCAGCTTGCCCGTCGTTTGATGGGTTTTGGCTGCACGCGTACTGGCGTATGACCCCTATGCCAGCGCAGAAGCGGCGGCGCAGTTTCAGGTGGAAATGTGTGAGCAGGATGAGGTGATCGCGCGCGCGGATTTTCTCAGCCTGCATTTGCCCGCCCTGCCGGAGACCTGCGGCATGGTCAATGCGGACTTTATCGCAAAGATGAAAGAGGGCGCTTATCTGGTCAATACTGCCCGCGGTGAGATCGTGGATGAAGATGCGCTGCTGGCAGGACTGGAAAGCGGAAAGATCGCGGGTGCCGCGCTGGACGCCTTTGTGCAGCAGCCTCCCGCTGCAGACCATCCTTTGCTGCGGCATGAACGGGTGATCGTTACGCCGCACATGGGCGCGCATACCGATGGCGCAACAAACGCCATGGGCTGGGCTTCGTTGAATGATTGTTTGGCTGTGCTGCGGGGTGAGGAACCTCGTTACCGGGTTGTCTGAATAAATGAGTAGTATTATGTGGAGCAATGAGAAAGAGAAGTCGTTTGCCTGGTCATATATCTCCATCAATATGTTTGGAAATACTTGTGCCTGAAGGCAATCCCCCTGCTGCTTCGCAGCATCCCCCTTTGACAAGAGGGACAAAAAAAGTTGACCGATAGAAGGAATTGGAGAGAATGTAATGAGTAAAGAAAATACAGTATCACGAATCAAAGAATTGGGGTTGCTGGCTGTGCTGCGCGGGCCTTCGGAAGCGTTAACGGTGAAGATGGTGGAAGCATTGGTGGCGGGCGGCGTGCTGGGCATTGAGGTGACCTTCTCGACGCCGAATGCGCCTGCTGTTGTCAAGGAACTGCATCAGAAATATGGCGACAAGATCGTGCTGGGGATGGGGACATTGACAAAGGTGGAACATGCGCAACAGGCAATGGATGCCGGTGCCAGTTTCCTGGTCAGCCCGCACACGGATGATGAGCTGGCGGCAGCGATGACGGCCACCGGCCTGGCAACGATGATGGGAGCAACGACGCCTTCCGAGGTGTTTCATGCCCGCAAGCTGGGTTCTGATGTGGTGAAGCTTTTCCCTGGTTCGCTGGGCGGCCCTGCATATATGAAGGCCATCCGCGACCCGCTGCCGGATATTCCCATGATGCCAACAGGCGGCGTGCGGATTCAAAATATTGCCGAGTGGTATGCTGCTGGGTGCGGTGGCTGTGGGTGCAGGGGGATCGCTGTGCCCGCGGGCATTTGCCGAGGCTGGCGAGTTTGACAAGATCACCGACCTGGCCCGCCAGTATATGGCTGCTGTACGCGAAGCGCGTGCCTGAGGTGTGAAGATGACGAGCCAATACGAGATTGTAAAGAAAGAGCAGCCCACATTCTATTTTGTGGGCGTAACGACTGGTAAATCATCGATCAATCAGCTTTTTCCGCTGTGGATGGAGATCTTTGGCCGTCCCGAGGTGAAACTGGAAGGCGTGGATTGCAAGATCCATGATGATCCAGAAGTGTACCGGCGGATTGTGGCACAGATCAAATATGATCCCCACTCGATTGGCGGGCTGATCACCACGCACAAGATGGATCTTTTCGCTGCGGCGCGGGAGATGTTTGACGGGTTCAATGACCTGGCAGAGATCACCGAAGAAATTTCCTGCATGTCGAAGACGGACGGGCGGTTTGGAGGGCCATGCGTTTGACCCCATCACTGCCGGGCAGAGCCTGAACGCGATCATTGACCCTGGCTATTTTGGCCGTACAGGCGGCGAGGTGCTGCTGTTGGGGGCGGGCGGTTCTTCCCTGGCGACGGTGCTGCATTTGATGCGCGAGGACAGATCCGGCTGACCGGCCAAAGCGGATCACGGTGGTTAACCGCAGCCAGCCCCGCATTGATCACATGCGCCAGATGGTGGAAAGCCTGGGGACGGATATCGAGATGATGTACATCGTCAATGATGACCCCGTGAAAAATGATGCGATCATGGGCGCTCTGCCTGATTACAGTATTGTGGTCAATGCCACCGGTATGGGCAAGGATATTCCCGGTTCGCCAATCACGGATGCGGGACTTTTCCCGGTGAATGGCATTGCCTGGGAGTTCAACTACCGGGGTGAGCGGGACTTCATGCACCAGGCATTGGCGCAAACAGAGGCGCGCAAGGTGCGCGTGGAGGACGGCTGGGTGTATTTCATCTATGGCTGGGCGACGGTAGTGGCGCAGGTGCTGCATCAGCCTTTGACGGATGAATTGATTGAGAAGTTGAGTGCGGCAGGGGAAGCGATCCGGGGGTAGATTTTTGATGAACAAGAATGCCTATAGGTCGTAGCGCTTGCGGGCGGTACAACACCCCCTCCTACCCTCCCTCATTTTGCGATGAGACTGCAAAATAGAGGAGACATATGAAGATTTTGTTTGCGGTGGTAAATTTTATGACAAGGAATCACAATTCCCGCAAATTGAAGACTTCCTGCTCCCTGATCACTAATTGACGAATTGTTTGACCCCTGATTT
>CAVWEE010000014.1:0-203072 GCA_963753895.1 uncultured Chloroflexia bacterium
GATCCTGTAACAAAAATTCTGGTCTCATGAACAATAACTTTTAACGTCATGGTCGTCTCCATCGCACCGACTCCTCATTATAATCTGTAGCGTCCCATTTCGAATCCGAATTTCCGCGGTGAGACTCTTGCGCAAAAATCGCCTTGACGCAATTAGCATCAAGGCGATTTTTTCATACACAAATCTTTTTGAAAATGACGTTCAGGCGCTATTGATACGATGTGAAGAGTTGTCCTGCACCATCCAATCCCATGCGGATCGTAATAGATTTTCGTTGATCTGCATATCAACAGGAATTTCTAAACAACTCTCCTTCCACGATACTGGAATAGGGTCGTCCGGCCAGAAGACGATTTGCCTGGGTTAAGCACAATCTGTCCAGGACACCGCCCTCAAGAAGCATATGTAGAATTTTTGGCCCTGCCGCGGAATAGATGGTCTGATAACCCAATTGAACCATTTGCTGCACCATCTGGTCCCCTGCGACGCTACTTTCACCAGCAACAATCACCTGTCCTGCTTTGGCTTCAATTTCCTTTACACGCTCCAGGTCAGGATTTGTCTTCGTGAACACGAACACCTTACGACCACCCGCCGTCAAAACGTCTGGAATTGGAAAATGTAAACGATTGCTGACGATGGCAATGTCAGGCTGGGGGGAGAAATTAAGCGCCAGCCGCCATTCTTTCAGATCGGCATATTCAGGATCATCCACACGAAGAATTTCCTGACACGGCCTTCAGCCCAGTCACGCAAATAGCGCCCGCTGCTGATGATGATATCTGCCTGAGCGGCCAGTTCCTGGAACAAGCGCCAATCCCGTTTATTGGCGATTTTTTTAGGAACCACCATCCCATTCCCATTGGAACGGGGAACGGCAATACGCCCATCCATGCTGGTTACAAAATTGGCATATACAAATGCGCGTCCACTTTTCAGGGCATACTGCCGAAGATCGTGTGAAAGATAGAGCCCTTCAAGTTCCCTTTCAGCGCAGGAAGGGGATAGAGTTGCAATATAGACTGATCCATTTAGCCTCCTTCCAGGCAAATCGTAATACACCAGTATGCCTTACAAGATCGACAAATCGCAGTATTGTGCCAGGTTTCTGCATCAATCAATCGATCGATGGCCGTTGATATGGTTCATAAACTCTGCACGCGTTTTAGGGTTGTCCCTAAAGACATCCAAAACTGCGCTTGTGGTCATGCTCGCGCCAGCCTTTTTTACACCCCGCATCATACTGCACATGTGTACACCATCCACAACCACAGCAACACCTTTCGGATGGAGGGTTTCTTTGATAAACTCTGCAATCTGTTTTGTCATTCTCTCCTGCACCTGCAAACGACGGGCAAACATATCAACGATGCGCGGAATTTTGCTCAGGCCGATCACTTTACCATCAGGAATATAAGCTACGTGTGCGCGGCCATAAAAGGGAAGCATGTGATGTTCACACATACTATAAAATTCGATGTCTTTAACAATAACCATCTCATCATAATCTACAGTAAAAAGGGCACCATTAATCATCTTGACGGGATCAATGGTGTACCCTGCCATTAATTCATCATACATACGAGCGATCCGATCAGGCGTCTTCACCAGCCCTTCTCGTTCAGGATCTTCCCCAATATTCGATAATATCCCGTGAACGGCTGTCTTTATCGCGGCGTGATGCGCATTTTCGTTATCATAATTGCCATCAGTATTTGGATTGATTTCAGTTGCAGTTTCTAAATATGTGAAATTCATTGTATCCATATCAACTCTCTTTTCTTTGGTTTTAGAATTTGATTGTCTCCTGCATTCGTATTGCGATGAAAAGTCTGTCAGCAACACTTAACAAGGAGATCACCAATAATTTTTTCTGCTTTTTAAATCATCTTGCTCCAGACAATTCAATATCGTCTCGGCGGATGATTGCCTCTGTCGCTGGATTGAATTGAAGAGCGATTTCCGCTAAAGTTACTTTGGTCTCAGGATGCACATAATCTGGCGCAATTTCGGCCATTGGGATGGCAACAAAGGAGCGCTCCAGCAATTCCTGGTCAGGAATATGGCGCGAACCAACGGAAACCACATCATGATTGAAAAGCATGATATCGATGTCAATCGGTCGCGGCCCATTCTTGTTTTCTGTCCGGACTCTGCCCAGGGAAGTTTCCATCTGCGTTATTGCTTGCTGACGTAAGGTCCTTGCGGAAAATTCTGTTTCCAGAATCACGGCCGCATTAAGAAAATCCGGTTGGTTAGTAAACCCAACTGCAGCGGTTTGCCAAACCGATGAGACAGCTTTGATCCGGCCAAACCGGGCCAGCTGTGCAACCGCTTCTGGTAGATTATGTTCCGGTTCAATATTGGAGCCCAAAGATAAATATGCCAGATTGGCCAGGGTGTTTTCAGACATCATTCCTGCCTCGCTCAATGGTGATCCCCACAGACTGGGCAAAACGCAACGCACCTGGTTTTTCTACACTAACGCGCACACTTTCTACTTGTGGATTTTCCAAACACAAATCAGCGATTTCAGCTGCCATCTTTTCCACCAGAAAGAAACGGGATCCTTCTACCAGTGCGATAATTCGCTTCGTAATAGTGCGATAGTTGACAGCATCGGCAATTTCATCGGATTTCCCAGCTGGACGCGTATCAGCAAACAAGGTCAGGTTGATCATCACATCCTGACGGTTACGTCGTTCCTCCTCATTAATACCGATGATCGTCCGCAAAAGCAGGTTTTTTATCTGAATTTGATCTTTCATTACTTTCTCTTATTATTATTTCTTTTTCCGCAGTAAATTTTATCCAGGCCGGATGACTATGTTTGTCATTCGAACCACAATAATCTAATAATTAGTCGCTCTTACCCTGCATAATCTTACATAAGTTGATCGTTTTAGTGGAGAATAGACAGTGAGCTGTTCTGTTCCATGAAGGAAACCCTGGCGATGATTATCGCGCGTTCTTTTCTTTTCAATGGTATTTCTTTCTATCCAGCAATTATCGAATTCTGGCATATTTCTTTCCCAGGAAAAATTCCGAGCTCCTCACAAAGCAATCACAACACACAAAATCAGGTATCATATTATCAGTACAGCTTTGTTCATTCCACAACAAATAAACGGAGCAAACTATGACGGATATGATTACAGCAATCCTTGGCGTGATCGAGATCGTTCCCGCCTTCGTAAAGATGATCAATAAGCAAGCCGCAAATACCAAAGGTCTGGAACAGGACTAATCCTGAGATGAAGGCAAATGCTGAATTGATCCAGTTACACCGCGCAGATGAAGTAACGGCAGATGAGGTCATCAAGCATTTGGAAATTGATAAATTGGAAAAAGCCCTGGACTGCAACTTTAAATTTATCCATTAAACGAGGGAAAGTGAAAGCCGGATCCACTGCCGGGATCCCCTTCTTCGAAAAATATATTGACTGGACCACAGAAGAACTTTTCGAGAATTTGTACCTAAAAATCAAGGTGCTCAAAAAGTATCTGGAAATGACACCTGATAATTTTCGCATTCGCAAAGATGTGCGCCTGATCAATATTCTGAAGCTGATCAAACTCATCATCATCGATATTGATGAATAACATCCAGGTGAGAGCACAAAAAAAGAGCCGGGCGTATCCGCCCGGCTCCTCGTTATTCAACTATCGTTCTACCGCACATCCACCAGTACTGCGCGGATCACACGGCGGGCAGCATTTCTGCGATAAGTCGTTGTAGTCTTCGCAGGTGACCAGGGTAACCCAGTCATAGGTTTCTCTTTGAGGACCGAGTTGATCTGCCACGGCCGTACCAGCTTCGTATCGCGCACCTGGTAGGTGTAGGTCAGCCCCAGGCCTGGATCTGGATCGTATCCCCATAATTGAGCTGCCTCACATTCGAAGGACCCGGCTGGTTGTTGGCATCCCACACGTGACCGGTGATGACGGTGTTGCCATTCAGGTCGGGAATGCCGAGCCAGCCAGATAGCCGGCGTTGCCGCCCAGCCAGGTGATATCCCAACCATTTTCATTGATCGGCACGCCCACGATCGGTGTGCTCACACCCAGAGACGGGATATCGAGCATCATCACGGTCTCGGTATACTGCATATCCTGAGGCTGCACCCAGCGGGGTAACCATACCCTGCGGGAAGCCGGTGGCGGGCAATTCGCTGGCCGAGCCAACCGTGAAGCTGATCACTGTATCTCTCAAACCGCCATTGAGTTCCAGCCCGGCAAGGTCTGTGATCGAGGTGAATTTCACATTAAGAAACGGTAGCTTCCTACTGGCAGCGGAACGCCGCCGTTGATGTTGACCGTTGAAAACCGGCTGTATTGGTGTAAAAGGCACTGTTGATCGGAATTGAAAGGTCCGCAGCATTCGGGCCGCCAGCGCAGTCATTTTGGAAGCCGTCACCCATTAACTCAACCAGCATGTAATTGGCCGGGTTGTAGCCGCACCCGCCGAACCGTCATTGAGCACGTCCTTGCTGAACTCGACCATGACTTGCGTCGGGCCAGAAGTAAGCGATGCACCACCGGGCACCGTGTTCGCGCCAAAGAGTACCACAGGCGGCGTTGCACCCATTGCGATACCTACCGTCGCCGGGTATGTCCGAAGCGCGGAAAGCGTCCGGCTGGAAGAGGTAGCCTGGTTGTAATCCTGATAATCCAGAGCAGCAGGCTCGTCGCCATTGATGTGCCACTCGGCCACACCGGTAACCTTCCCGGTCAGCGAAGCCGACGCCAGGGCGTGGTCCAGGGTGCCATGTTCACCATAAAATTGGTAAGATGAAGCCCCAACACCGAGGAATTGCTCGATCAGGTTGGTGTAACCGCCGTTCTTGATCGCCGTAATGGGGTCTTCCTTGGCGTAGGCGTTCAGATCGCCGATGATGATGAAATCGGGATCGCCGCTGCCCGTTGGGTCGCCAGCCAGCCAGGTTACTTCGGCCGTGGCCGCGCTGGTGCGGGTATCATTGCAATTCCCCTGGCCGTCGCCCTTGTCATAGTCACCAAGGCTATCACAATCCGAGCCTTTGGATTTGAGATGGTTGACCGCCACCGTGAACGCTCGCCGGAGGCAATATCCGTAAAGGTCTGTGCCAGCACCGGGCGGTTCTTGGTATCAATGAAACTCGCATCCACCGAAAAGTCCAGAATAGCAAAGCCACCCAGCGGTGTCACCGTGGCCGGCTTGTAGATCAAGGCAGCCTTGATCGCATCCGTGCCGATCGTGCCCGTGCTGATAGCGGCATACGTGCCCGCACCGGCGGAAGCGTTCAGGCGGTTCACCAGATCAGTCAAAGCAGCATCGGTGGGATGATTTTCAATTTCCATCAAGCCAATCACATCCGCGTCCATCGCCGTGATCGCCGAAACGATCTTGGTGTACTGGCGGGTGAACTCCGTCGCATGTGTCTGCGCCGCGGCAGTCCTGATTGGATGCCGGGCCGCAAATCGGGCTGCCCGTATCAAGGGTGGTAAAGTAATTGAGCACATTAAAGCTCGCCAACTTCACCGTACCGCCCACATGCCGGCGGCGTGGTCGGACGGGCATTCACCCGCGTGAAATTAAACCGGAACAGTGGGATGAATTTCATAAGCTCCATAAGTCGTAATTGAGCACACCCGTCAGGCTGGGGATGGTATCGCCCGTGCGCAGGGTATTGTCTACGCCAATATACGGCGCCGGACCGGGATTCTGTACCGTTCTGCCATCATCCAAGCTGGATGCGGCTGCGATCGTTGAGGTCCTTCAGCGCAATTGCTGCCGCGCCAGGGGCAACCACATTGGTGGGGTTATCCAGCTTGACCATCGATGGAAAGATCCACCTCGCCATAGCGGCCCTGGTATAGTTGCTCGTGGCATACAGGGTCTGCGGGATAGTGACCAGCATGCCTTCATGCTGCTCCCACACATCCAGAGAGGCAACAGGCAAAGTGATCGTGGCCGCCGTATGCTGAGCCAGTGCCGCAGTGCAAAACTTGCGTCACACTGGTGATCTCTGTCAAATCAAAATATTCATCACAGTACCGGTTACGCGCACCACATCGCCCACATTCACATCCCAGGCGGGAGTGCCGCCGTCAAAAACAAAGATACCTTCTGAGGTGGCCGGGTTGCCATCCGCATCAGCTGTCCTCTTCCTGAAGGAAGAAACCACTCAAACCAGCGCTGGTCTGGAAGTCGCCTACCACCACACCTTCAATGGTGTGGACATTGCCATCTTCGGGGCTGGCAGCACCGGCTGCCCTGAATGGCAGAGATGAGTGTGGCAGCATGTACCGCAAGCCGCCGGCGTACCCACCTGGACTGTCACGCTGGCTTCATCATCTTCAGCAGGTGAAGCGCCCAGGTTGCCGGGCGTTGAGTCGCTGTCATTGGTCTCGGTCACAGACCATACTTCAGCAGCATTGTCAAACGAAGTGCCGTCCGTTCCAGCGGCTACAACAACCTGGATCGGGCAGGTGGCTGATGCGCCGGCTGCCAGATCGCCTACCGTCCAATCGACATTAGAGCCTGAAGGTGCTGGTGTACCCTGACTGCATGGCCCAAAGTCAAGGACGGATATTTCAGCAGGCATATCTGGCATATAATCCCGCACGACCACATTGGTGGCAGCCTGTGTGGTACTGACATTGGAAACCGTCAGCGGTATAGGTGATCGTGTCCCCTTCATCGGGGTTGTTGTCATCCACCGTCTTGGTCAGTTCCAGGTCGATGGCGTTGGCATGCAGACATTGACTGTACCGGCAGTCGGAAGAAATTGCGACATAGTGCTGGTATTACGTGGCCGCCAGTGCCATCAGGACCAGCGGTTGACTGCGATTCAACCAGCCTTATAGTGCCAGTGCCATCAGGATCACCTGGGGCAGGACTAGCGTTAAGCAGAACCAGAACCAGCATCATCTGCCATCATTGGTATAATACACGATCGCATCAAGCAGATATCGTTGTTTAATAGGGGTATCATTCGGAAAATCCGTATCAGCACCAATGCAATAATGCTACAGCATCCGCGCCGTTCTGAATGCAGTCCGGTCCGGGCTGACATCAAGATCACAATTGGCAACATTGGCTGCATTGCCGCAGATCACAAAATAACCGTCCGCATCCGTCGTTTGCACCATCAAGATCAATCGCCGGAGTATAGGATGGGTCATCACTGCCATTATAAGAAACCACAACCAGACCATCCAAATGCAGTATTGCCTGCGCCGCCATCGTAGAGTTCCAAAAACTCGGCAGTATCGGTGCCTGGCTTATCTGCATCCACTTCGTTGATGATCATATTGGTGGCAACGTTCATGCAAATATTTTCTGCACCCGGGGTCGGATAGAACTGGGCATAGGAACTTGTATTGCGTTGCGCCGCCAGTGCCATTGGGACAGCGTTGACTTGATTCCATATCTGAATTGTTATTGTCTCCTCATTCACCTGCGGCTCACCGGCGTTAAGCAGAACCAGCAGCCCGGCATCATCCCCATCATTGGTATCGTACACGATGGCATCAAGCAAATTCGTGGTAGTAATCGGGGTGTCATTCGGGAAATCGGTATCATCCCCAACAAACAAAGCTACCGCATCCGCGCCATTCTGGAATGAGTCCGATTGCTGGCGAAACATCCAGATCACAATTGGCAACATTGGCTGAATCACCGCAGATCACAAAATAACCATCTGCATCCGTCGTTTGGCCGTCAAGGTCAATCGCGGGGGTATAGGATTGGTCATCACTGCCATTAAGAAAACCACCACCAGACCATCCAACGCAGTATTGCCTGTGCCGCCATCGTAAAGTTCCATAAATTCAGCGGTATCTGTTCCAGCTGTATCCGCGTCCACTTCATTGATGATCACAGTGGGGAGCTAGCCGCTGCCGTGGTAAAGCTCCAGGTGGTCGCATCGGTAATGCCTGCATAGTCATTGGCGGAGATATCTTCGATTGCACCGGAAGGGATATTGACGTAGTAATGCCGTGCTGCCGCAAGGTCCGACGGCGGATCGATGGTCACATCTGCCCCGCTGACCGTGACCGCGGCATCCGTCACGTCAATCGTCTGCACCACAGAATCATCCGAAGCGAGATGGATGGTGATATTGCCTGTCCCCTTCTGAACATTTTCATCAAAGCTGATCACCAGATTTGTCGAAACCGCCACGCCAGTGGAATCATCCGCCGGGCTGAGCGTTTGCATGGTTGGGGGCGTTGTGTCGCTAGACAGTACAACCAGAAAAGTTTGTGCCGTCAATTTTTGTGCCAGGTGAGAAAAGTGCGCCACCAGAGCCAGTAGCCGTGCTGTGCTGCACCAGGGGATCGCTGCCGGTAATGTCAGGGTCGCGGGTCAGGGATTGGTCATTCCCACCTTCACTGCCGTAAGCATATGTGACGACATCGCTGGTGCCATCATTGATGGTGATCGTATCACCACCATTGTTAAGCCCAACCTGACCCGAAGAGGCTGTTTGCACAACAGCATTACCAAATGTGCCCGTGGGCGTGCCGCCGCCAAAAACTACGATATTGCAACCTGCCGGGATAATGGTGTTCGCCGGGAACGTATGGCGCACACTAACTCCATCACTGAGCGTCCAGCCGCTGACATCCAGATCAGTCCCGCCAGTATTGACGATTTCCACAAATTCATCATTACCGGCATCACGCGTGCCATCGCCATTGGCATCGCCGGTAATATCGCCAGCCGGGTCTGCATGCAATTCGTTGATCACAATGGAAGGTGGCGGAGTACCAAAACTCTGCCCGGTGTTGACTGCGCCAAAAGTTGCCGTCCCCGCACTGGCCCAGGTGAAATCACTGTCGCTCATACCGGGACCGCCTGTCATCTGCAGGGACTGACCAACTGGTTCGCTGCCAAGCTCCGACACGCCGATGTCGGTGCTGGTCATGCCATTTGCAGGCCCATCGGTAGCAGTAAAAGACCCTTCATAACTCAGGAACTGCACCACCGCGTTGGTATCATCCACCAGTGCGATCCCGTCCGGGGAACCATTTTGCAAACCATTGACAGGATATGAAAAAGAAAGCGTTCCATAGCCATTGTCTTGATCGAGGATCGTACCGCTCAGATTGGTGGTGCTGTATGCTGCTCCCCCACTGCCGTTATAGGCTACCAAACTCCAGCCAGTGAGGTCTGTCCCTGCCGGGCCGGCAATCTCAACAGCTTCACCGACATCGTCCCTGTATTATCATAATGAATTTCGTTGATGAAAATCGTGGAAGCCGCTTTGGCTTCGGTATGTAATTCCCCCAAGGGAAGTAACAAGATTGCAATAATGAGGATTAGAGGTCAAAACTTCGGCGTAAGTTTTTGTGCATTCTCTCTATCTCCTGGGATCTACTTCTCTATTTATTACTCCATCCGCTGAAGGATGCGTTTAAACGAAAAAAGAATTTACAAAAACAAATCTCCTCCGCGCAGCGATTTGCTGACGGAAATTTTAGCGATAAACATTTATTTACAATAAACTACCCGGTGTTGCGTGCAACTTACCTGTAATTTCCCAATCCTGTTGTTATCTTCTCAACCCATTCATCAATACTGGTTGCTGTGTTTTGGGATGAAAATACACGCTTGCTTATTATACTTAATATTGGATTAAATTGATATGTTTTTGGGAGAGAATTTCTTGAAAAACCCTCTTTTTCTATATTAACGTCAAGCCCGATAGGGTAAAATCACTGAGCAAGGTTCAATTGCTCTCAAAACAAAATACCAAGGAAAATCCTTTCATGTCTTCTCAACCCTACCAAATCCTACTCACCAACGATGACGGCATCGGCTCGCCAGGATTGCTGGCCGCCGCCGAGGCGCTTTCCGACACTGGGCGAAGTCACCGTAGTCGCCCCGCGCGTGCAGCAAACCAGCAAAGGACGCAGCTTCTCCCGCAGTTCCGACGGCATCATCGAAGAACAACTCTGACCCTCGCCAATGGCCGCCAGATCAAGGGATATGCCGTGGGCGCCACTCCGGCCCAGGTAGTGATCCACGCCCTGTATGAGATCCTGCCCACCAAACCCGACCTCGCCGTTTCGGGAATCAATCTTGGCGAGAACGCCGGCAATTGTGTGACCATCTCGGGCACGATGGGCGCGGCCTTTGAAACCGCTTCAGCTGGCATCCCCACCCTGGCCGCTTCATTGCAGTTGCCGCCGAGACCGCCAATTATTACGACCACGATCAGGACGTGGATTTTTCGTCCGCCGGTTATTTTACGGCCTTCTTTGGCCGCTACCTGTTGGAGCAAGGGCTGCCGGACGGCGTGGACATCTTCAAGCTGGAAGTGCCCTTCGCCGCCACCCCCGCGACCCCCTGGCAGGTCACCCGCCATTCACGTCTGCGCTGTTTTGAAATAAAAATCGATCGTCCCGGCGGCAGTTGGCAACACCCCCGCCACGACAGATGGCGTACCCATGCACCTTGAACCCGGCCAGGCGGAACCCGGCTCTGACCTGAACGCCATCCGCATGGAAGGCATCGTTTCCCTCACCCCAATGAATATCGACATGACGGCCCGCATTGACCTGAACGCCCTGGGTCAATCCATCCGTTCCGGGAAATAAAATAGGGGTAAGAATCAAAACATGAAATCAGACAAATATCAAATATTGTTGACCAATGACGACGGCATTGATTCGCCTGCCCTGTGGACCGCAGCCGAAGCGCTCTCCGAACTGGGCTATGTGACCGTCGCCGCCCCACAGGAACAGCAATCCGGCACCGGGCGCAGTTTCCCTATCACTTCGAAAGGCACGATCCGGGAACAAACCCTGACCGTCCGCGGCCAGGAATGGACTGTGTATCGCCGTCGGCGGCACCCCTGCCCAAACCGTGCAGCATTCCCTGCTGGAGATCCTCCCCCAAAAGCCGGACCTGGTCGTCTCGGGGATCAATTACGGCGAGAACATCGGCGAGATCATCCATTTCTCCGGCACGGTGGGCGCAGCGCTGGAAGCCGCCTCAGCGAATATTCCTGCCATTGCGGTTTCGCAGCAATTGCTGGACCCCGACATGTATCTGAGCAATTCCCCCGAGATTGACTTCCGTGCAACCGCGCAAATTACTGCCCGCTTCGCCCGTATGCTGCTGGAGAATCGGTTTCCAGTCACGGCCAATGTTCTCAACATCAATACCCCCTCCAATGTCACACCAGAAACCCCCTGGCATATTACCCGACTTTCTCTGCACCGCGTCTACCAGCCCATACTGCGCCGCAAAGGCGGCTGGGAAGAAAGGGGCGAGATCGGCGGAAAGTTCACCGGTATTGACTTTTCCACCCTGCCCAATGACTCGGATGCCTATACCCTGTACCACACCCACGAAGTCTCCGTCACCCCGCTGACCCTGGACCTGACCGCCCGGGTTGATTTGCAGGAACTGGAAAACAGCCTGCGGGAAGGGAATAGCTCCGTGAAAGGGAGCTTCGCTATCACGACAGAGGGGATCAGATAAGCATTATCCGTTCACAACTACATCACTGAAAAACCAAAGAAACTGCCACAGTAAAAGACTTCTTCTAGAATTGGGCAAGGGCTGATTATCGGAAATTAATTTGCCATCGGAATTTTTTTCTCAAACGCAGCCAGGCAGGCTGTGGTATCAAACCCAAGTTTCAGGTTGAGCGCGTGGATCGGGACTGTTCTCTTCCGTCTCCGTTTCGATGAAACGCGCGCCCGACTGCCAGGCATATTCGATCGTGCTGATCTTCAACGCCGTGGCAATACCGCGCCGGCGGTGACTGCGCACCACACCGGTCAACCCGTGATAGAGCGTGTCCGGCTCCCCTTCAAGTCCATCAAACGGCAGATACCCACCCACTGATCCCCGTCCAGCGCCACAAACCAGGATGCCGGATTGAAATAGCTGCCGGCCCAGCACGGAGCGCTGGAATTGTTCAAAAGGCGAGCGCGCCAGGTTTGAACAATTGAACGCAGGTCCTGCTTCAGCTCCCAATCCAGATCCCAGATGCGGCGCTGCCAATCCGGAAAACGCAGGGCAGCCCGCGTCAAGGGCAGCACCTGAATGCCCTGGCGGGCCATCCGCTCCCAGATTCCGGCAAACGGTGCAGCGTCAAAACCTGCCACATCCAGGCTGGCGATCGGGTCGCGCATGGACTGGCGAAACCCATATCGCTGCAGGAAACGGACGCGTTAAGATTGTCCTCGCTGGTGCCGGTAGCCAACTGCATCACCGGGCGTCCTTCCAGGCACGCTCATCATGCGGCGATAAATGGCGCTGCCAATGCCTTTGCCCTGCTGGTCAGGGCGCACTGCAATCGAAAAGCTATATTTCCCCTGAGCGATCGCGATGCTCGGGTTCCATCAAAACTGCCAACCCAACAATATCACCCTGATCAACAGCCACAAAACGCTGCACCAGAGAGCGCGGATCGCGCACGCTGAATCCGTGCGATTCCACATGGCGACACTGTTCAAACAATTGGACCACGCAACAGACTGGATCTCTGCTACGGCTTTATTTTCTATTTCCGTCCGTTCAAATGGGCGAATGCGAAACATGATGTCCTTCCTTTTTCTCTCGCGTTCTGCTGCTCCATCCAGCTTATCTTCATCCTGCAGAACGCGGTACTTCTCAAGTTACCTTCATACGCTTCCATAGCGCGATGTCGTCTTCACTTTCCGCATCAAGGAAATGCGGATCCATGTCGGGCATGGTGTTGTGGCGGTATTTTCGCCACAGACTTTCGGCAATGGCCAGGGGATCAGACGGTACCCCTTGCTGTGCAAAATATTCGCACACGCGGGTCACATCGCGCTGGAAGATGAACCAGGCATTGCGGTTCTCTGTTGGGTGAGATCGCCTGAGGAAAATCAATCAGGGTAATCTCCCCATCCCAGTACAGGATGTTATACGCCGACAGGTCGCCGTGCACGCGGTCATGAGCCAGCATGATCTCAATATTTGCCAGCACCCGCTCAAACAACTGGCGGGCCTCCGCCGGATCCAGGTCAATTTCATTCAATGCCGGAGCAGGCATTTCCGCCTCACCGATGTAGCTCATCAGGATGGCGTTGTTCCCGCTGGCAAAAATGGCGGGCACATCCGCACCGGCCTGCTTGAGCACTTGCATCGTTTTGACCTCATGCTCGATCCAGGAAGTATGCAGAAGCTGTTTGCCATACTGGGTACGCTTGCGCATGGCATACTGCATGCCATCATCGGTGATCGCATTGCCGTTCTCGTCCAGTTGTTCCCGTCCCTCGCGGTACAGATGATCTTTGCGCAAGTTGCGAAAACGCCGCGGGCGGTAGACCTTGGCCGCCAGATGGCTGACCCGGGTGGTCTCATTCCCGAACAAAGGTAAACCGAAGCCTCCTTGCCGCCCTTGATCAATTGCAGCACATCATCAAACCAGTGCATCTGGTAGAAATTGACCCAGCGAGTCGATGATCCACTCACGCTCGTGACGTGAGGCGTTGATAACTGAACTCGAAATCCTGCCCGGCATCCCGCTGTGCTGCTTTGGCGGGTACTGCGGTTTGCGCTTTTTGCTTCTTCTGGTCACGGCTCAAATTTCTGATCATCGCTGCTCTGCTTTCCGTTTTCCAATTGGTCAAAGTCATCCAAATCTTCAAAATAATTTATCAAGTCTGAGGTAGACATTGTCATTTTTCCTTTATTTTCTGATCTTTCAAAATATTACAATTGCATACGATATAAAAAAGCCACAGGCTTTGAAAAAGTCCTGTGGCTTTCTGATCTCCTGGATTCAGATTGGGTGCCATTGGTATCAAAAAACCACAGGGCTTGTGTTTTGCGCCTGTGGCCGAGAAATCGGTCTAAGAAAAATAACTTAGCGGATTCCGCCTGGAGGCGCGCAAACAGACAGAGCAGCGACAGTGCTGCCAAAGAGGTTACGATAGGTCAAAATCATGCTCATATACGCGTCTCCTTTCTTAAAATTTTTATATGCATTTCGCATACGTTCAGAGTTTACCAGAAACCCGTGCGAGGTCAAGGGAATTTCTTGAATTTGTTATAAAAAAGGCAAAGTCAATCAGTCAATCAGGCAACCGGTTAATCAGTTCATCAGGTAGACCAAGAATTTGATAATTGGGTAGCTCGTCAATCAATCAGGAAAACCTATTCTGGCAATGCTTTTGTTGATTGGTATAATGATCCACTGCTTGCCTTCTTCACAAATATTTCTGCAGCACCAGGGCATCCTCACCATTTGCGTAATAGTCCTGCCACACACCCACCCGCTGGTAGCCGCATTCCTCATACAGCCGCAGCGCCATCCAGTTGGACGTCCGCACACACAGGCGCATGCGCGGCATGCTGACCCTGGCCTCGCAGGCCGCCAGCAGCGCAGCCGCCACCCCCTTCCGGCGATATTCCGGCCGCACACCAATCGTGCTGATCCAGGACGTGTTCTCGGCCG
Organism: uncultured Chloroflexia bacterium; assembly: GCA_963753895.1. Lineage (GTDB taxonomy): Bacteria > Chloroflexota > Anaerolineae > Anaerolineales > Anaerolineaceae > SMBSF63. Next base: position 14,430 of record CAVWEE010000014.1, read on the forward strand.
CCCGGGATTCCGCAGCCGCAAAACCGATCATCTCGCCATCATGCATAGCCTTTACCCGCACCACGCCCGAGATGGTCAACACGCCAATCAGATCGAGCAATGTCCAGCTCTGATCGCCGAAACATTCTTTCTCAATCTGCCGCAGGTCATTCAAATCATGCCAGTCGGCTACCTCCAAGGTGTAATGCAGTCTCTCATTCATCGCGCAATGATTATACCTACAAAACGTCTACAGGTCACTCCGTCAATCAGTCAATCAGGAAAAAACTCTCCCGTTCCTGATTGACTGGTTGCCTGATCTCGTTAGCCCATTTTTCGATTACAATTGGAGAAATTAATGTAATTTTAATGTAGAAGCGAATCACGGAGGAATTCTTTGAATACTGGTATCATTCGCCGCACGGTCATATGTCTGGCCCTCATCACGCTCGCATCCTGCGCCCTCAACTCCCGCAAGAGCAGCCCGCACCCACTGCAATCCAACCCACAAACACCGCCACGGCCACAGCTCAGCCAACGATCCTCCCCACCGCCACAGCGGAACCAATGCCCAATCCTGCCCGTTGACTTTGACCCGGCGGCTTTCCTCAACGCGGACACCCTGGAAGTGGAACGCCTGTCAGATGAAAAAATGACCGTGCGCACAGCGAGAAGGGCACTGGTCATCATCTACCCCCTGATAAAAAATGATGAAAGCGGTGACTATCAATATGACACCGCTCACGACATCACCCTGCTGCAAGTACCGGCTGGCCTCCTGCTGAGCACTGGCGAACAATACGCCCTGCGCCACCAATCCGATGCGGGTGAGAAATGCCGCGCTGGAAGTACAGGCCGCTGTCCTGCCGCATCTGGTGGGCGGGCAGCCCTTCCTCGGCCTGGTCATCCTTTCCGCCGGGGTACGTGATTTCGCCAGCGGCGCATACCTGCCGGACATCAGCTATATCGAAAAAGCGGAGGAGGGCATACTGGCAGATGCCACCTATTTTGGCGGGCGTGACACCATCTACCCCAACAAGCTGGAAAACATCCTCATCGCCATCTCCTACATGGCCGAATACCAGGGCGACAATGGCGCCTTCCAGGCGCAGGATGGCTATTCCTTTAACAACCTGATCCGCCTGCGCGGCGGAGATACATTGCGCTATGCTGACGGGGCCAATAAACTGTGGGCGGCCGGGGTATGCGCCGTCGCCAGCCTGACCTCCACCACCCTGTATGATCTCAGCCAGACCCTGGGAGTGGACTATACAGACAGCATTACATCCATCATCCGCACCCAATACCAGCACCAGATCGCCGCGCCCTACGCCGCCTGTCCCTATATTCCTGTAAATGTAGATACGGTGGTGGCCGTACTGCCGGACCTCTCCGCAGACCTGGTATGGCAAATGCCGCCCGAACCGGCAGAAGCCTACCTGATGTTTGATGCGGCCGTCATCGCCAATGAAGTCCCCTTTGCGGATACAGCAGAAGACGGCATTGACGGCATCTCGGACGCGGAACTGCTGGTCACGATGGCCTTCACCACCAACGACCCTGGTCCTCAATCCGGAGAGATTCAATCCCTGCTTTCGTCGTACCGCATCTTCCGCGACAGCCAGCACGAGAACGTACAGGGCAGCCTCGTCCCCGGTGACGCTGTACAGCACTTCGAATGGCACGCTGGCCAATGGCGCAGCATCGCTGAAGCAATCCTGCCGCTGGAATAAAACCATCGAACACAAAAAATGACCTGCTCAAATAACAAGCAGGTCTATTTTTTTCTGTTCAGATTGTGTTTATAAGTCAATCCCCAGCATGGCTGCGCTTTGCACCGTAGGCGGGAAACCCGGGTGGTATTCCAGGCTCTTGCGGAAATCTTCAACCGCGCCGTTGGCATCGCCCAGCGCCCATTTGGCCTGTGCCCGCCAATAGTACGTCTCTTCAAGGATCGGTTCGCTCATGATCTCCAGGGTATTGTCCGCCAGATTGATCACATCCTGATAGCGGCCAGCATAGAAATAGGCAAAATAGGGGCCGGTCTGGTACCACATCATGCGCCACGGTCGTTCGTTCTCCGGCAGGTCAGCATACCGGGCAAAAGCCTGATCATAGGCCTGCGCCGCGCCGAAATAATCCTGCAATTTCACCAGATTAGAACCTCGGTTGAAATAGGCAAAGAAAAGCTGCTGCCCTTCCAGGGTGAGAATATCCTCACTGGCCCGATCCAGCGCCGCGAAATAATTCTGCTCCTCATCCGCGTCCGGTCCAAGGATATTCAACACTTCTGCCTCCCGTTCCGGGGGGTAAGCGACAATATACGCATAATTAAATGAGCGCCAGCCATTATTAAGCTCTTCGCTCTTTACCTGCAAATTGGCCGTTGTATATGAGTCCTGCGCCAGGAAGTAATCTGCCTGGTCATTGTAGCCGGTCAACACCTGATAATGTCCCATCCAGGTAACCACGCCATGGAAGTCGCGCTCATAGACACCGCGTTCGACCAGCACCGGAAAGCCCTCAGCCAGAAAGGTTTTTAGCAGATCCAATGTACCATTGACACGCACCAGGGCATCCAATTCGGTCTGCTCTTCAACAAAACTTTCCATTTCGTATAGCATAACGTTTTTGTCGCGGTCATACGGCTTCAGATACGGCCCGGTGACATCGCGATCCCCTTCCCAATCCCAATATGAAAGCAGCATAGAGAGGTTGGCCGGCGCGCAGTAACTCCATTTGCCGTGCTGGTCTTCATAGCGCACCCCTTGCAGGGTGATCGCTACCGGCAGCGGCGTCGGTTCCGGCGTAGCGGTTGGGGTGGGTTCCAGCGTTGGGGTCGGCCCTGGTTCGGTGGGAACCACGGTTGGGGATACCGTTGGCGGCAACGTCGCAGACGGTGCGATCGGGGTAACCACTGCTTCACCTTCCACAGCAGCAGCCTCCGGCACAAAAACGGACTCCTCGGGTGGATTGAGGGAATATTTAATTTGGGCCTGTACTTTGGCCACCTGCCACTCTACCCACAGGCGGGTTTGCGGCAAATTATAAGCCGCCGCGCTGGCAATAAAGACCAGCCACACGGCCAAAAGTGCAAATACCAGTATTTTTTTCATGTTTTGGATTATACTGCAATCCTGATTTTGTTCAAGGGAGGAAAACCCGGCATAATGAACCACATTTTGTTCACCAAATCTGTTTCATAACCGGGCAATAAATCAATCCCTTGTTTTATTTGACGGGTGAAGAAGTTTTGTGTATAGTCTTATCATAACACTGGTTCATGAAAGGAAACGCCATGCCCAAAGGCCTCATCCTGGTCATTGAAGATGACGACGATAATATGGAGCTGATCAAGTTCCTGTTGAACAAAGCTGACTACAAAGTGTTAACTGCTTCAGACGGGCACAAAGGACTGGATCTGGTCAACAGCAATAAACCAGACCTGGTGCTGCTGGATCTGGCAATCCCCGGCATTGACGGATGGAATCTGGCAAAGCGAATCCGCAGCAACCCGGACATTGCAGAAACCCCTCTGGTGGCTGTTTCTGCTCACATATTGCCGCGTGACCGCCAGGAAGCGATTGACGCCGGCTGCAACGGGTTTCTCACCAAACCGCTCGACGTGGCAAATTTTGTCACCAATATGGAAGCCTATCTAAAGTAAAAACATCGCTACACAACAAAAAAACGCACGCTTTGAATTGTTCAGCGTGCGTTCTGTTTTTATCCTAAAGTATAGGACTATGGCGCAGGGGTGAGCGATGGGATCACCGGCAGCGTCGCCGAAACCTCCAGGGTATGTGTGGGCCAGGGGGTCAGGGTGGGGCCATCGTCAATCTCGGCAGGCAGCACAATTTCCTCTTCACCCACAGTGGGCTGAACATCGATCCCCGGTACAGGCGTTCCCTGTTCAATCCCCTCTGTAAGCTGCAGAGTCGCTTCCACACCAGGGGCAGGGTCAAGGTCCCCATTCTGTCTGTCACGAAGCCACAGCCAACCGCCAACCACCAAACCAAGCACCATGCCTAACCCGATCACGATCAGTGCCGCCGCAGCGAGCGACTTCCAGTTAATGGACGTACGCATCAAACCGCGCTTTGGTTTGGAAGCATATGCTTCCACCATTCTGGTGATCACAACCGTGATGTTGTCATGCCCGCCGCGCGCGTTTGCCAGATCAATCAATGCCTGCGGCACCTGATCCAGCGGGTAACTATGGCAAACGTTCAGAATTTCATCCGCTCGTACCAGATCGCTGAGACCATCGCTGCACAGCAGGACCATATCTTCATTCAAAAGCGGCAGCCCTTGATTGGCAAGGGCATCTTCACGCGCCTCGCCCTCACGCAGGGTCAGACGCAGATCAACATCAGGCGCATTGGGAGACCCCAGATAGCGCCGGATAACATGGGCATTGGGATGACCTTCCACCTGGTCGGGTGTCATAATTCCGGCTTCCAGTGCTTCCTGGATCCAGGTATGGTCGATACTGAGCTGGAGAATATTCTGCCCGCGCATCAAATAAATACGCGAATCCCCCACGGTGGCAGTATACAATCGATTGCCGACAATACAGGCTGTGGCACAGGTTGCGCCCATTCCGTGGCGTTCTTCATCTGCCTGGGCATGTTCGTAAATTTCCTGTCCAGCCTCTTGAATTGCAAGGCGTATCGTTTCGAGAATTTGATTGCCATCGCTTTCAGCCACCCGTTGACTGATGCGATTGACAGCCATTTCAGAAGCAACTTCGCCGGCGCGGTGGCCGCCAATACCATCACAAAGCACAGCAAGCACTACGGGGGTGTTGCGGCTGTCATCTTTAACGCAGGCAGAGACCGCGAAGCTGTCCTCGTTATTCTTGCCAGACATGCCCGGGTGGGTTTGTGCTGCTATGGGAAGATGCGCCTGTTCAATCTTCTTCATGATTCATCTTCATAAGGCACTATTCTCAGTCTATTTTGTTTTGGCGGGTTACTCATTTCAAAACGAAACGCGACCTTGCCAAAATGGATCAAATCACCATGCTGCATGGATACCCCTTCCATAGAAGCCGGGACATAATTAATCCAGGTGCCAGCCACGGAGCCTGCATCGGCCAGCATGTACTGGTCATCAGAAGACCGGAAATAACGCGCATGCAGCCCACTGACTGAAGGGTTTTCAATCGCGGCAGTTACCCGTTTGGCGTCCCTGCCAAAAGTAACTTCGTCCTTATCCAGCGGGATCGTTCCACCGCGTACCGTTTTTCCCTCTGCATCCAAACGTACCAGACGCGCCGGTGCTTTTAACTTTGAAAAAGCCCACCCTATTTTATCACGGGAAGATTCAGCCGGCTGCTCCGCTGGTTTTGCCTGGGGAGATTCTACCTGCCGGATTGGCACAGGCTGGGTGAGGGGATCACGGTAAGCACGCCGTTCTTCGCGCTTTTCCTTAACCACGTTGCGCCGGCGGGCAAAATACAATACGGATAGCAGGATCACCGCAGCCAGTAACACCACGCCCAGGATCAACGGCCAGCGGCGGGTCATCAAACGTTCGACGAAACTGGTCTCTTTGGGCTGTACACTGATCTGCACCGCCGTCTCAATACTGGCGCCCTGCATACCCAGGCTGTCTTCCATGCGAATTTGCAGCAGCACACGCTGGTTTTCAGTATATACATCCAGCGGCCACAGGAAGACATCAAAAGGCTCCTGGGTATTCTCGGCCTGCAATTCACCATCAATATAGAGCTGGGTGCGCACCACCGGGCGGGGATGTCCGTCCGGAAATTCAATCAAAATCGGGATCGATGTCAACTGCGGGTCCAGATATGCATCCCCCTGGCCGTCTTCCGGTTCCTGCCAGGAACGTAGAATATCGACAGGCGGAGAGAGGAAAATCGGATTTGGAGGCAGTACCGTGAAATCAGAAGCTTTGCTCGTCGCTGGTACTGACCAATCCTTCCCGCTGCGTCTGTACAGCCAGTCGCTGTGTGCCATCCTGAATGATGCCGGAGGTATAGGTAACGCGGTACTGGAAACGAATAGGATTAAGGTAAACATCCAGATCAGGCAGTTCTTCTTTGCCAGAGAAAAGGAAGAATTGTCCGCCGGTTACTGCTGCCATTTGCTGCAGCGGCTGCACTGCCGGTGTATTCACCGCGTCCGGCGTCGCCACCAGCCACACAAAGACCCGCGCCCCAAGCTGGGCCGCGCTCTCTGCCAAATTCGGCAGGGCTTCCTGTTCCGCTTCAGAGGGTACTGTGGTGATATACAAAATGATGCGCTTCATGCGCGGATCATCACCGGATTCAAGCACTTGATTCAATGCCTGTGAAAAGCTGATCTCGCTGGGCTGGGATTCGCGCAAGTCAGGCAGGAAATCCTCAATGGCCTTGACCCACTGCTGGGGTTCTTCCAACCGCACTGCCAGCATGCCTGAATTTGTGGCAATGCTGAAATCGTCCGGAGTAGCCAGCCGGCTGGCGAACAGCCCAATCCCGCAACACAAGCCGAATACGGTCAAAATAGGTTGCCCCGCCAACTACATTCGCCAACTGCGGGGCATTGTTGAACGCAGCAATCACCTGCACGCCGGGTTCCACGCGCTCAAGGCTGTCTACGGGTAAAGCAGCCCCGTTCTCGATAACGGTTACCTCACCAGCAGTCAAATCCGGGACGGCGATATTGTTTTCATCGTAGGCTTCAAAATAAAAACTGATCTGCGGGAAACTGGTCTGTCTCCGGGGCAGAGGGCAGCAAACGCCAGCCTGGCTGGCCTTCCTGTGCCGCGGCTGGGCCGGTCAGCCCTGCCAGCAAGGCGCATACTGCCAGCAAAACAAAAAGTATCCTGCTTCTCATTACCGGTTTTCGTTGAGTAAAATTTTTCATGATAGTCATTGGTTGTACAAGCCCGCCTGTTAAGCGAAAGCCATATCTGTTTATTATAACGCGAGTACGTCAAGGATGGGCAAGCCCATTCTTATCTTCTTATCTGATTATTAACGCATCAGGATTGAAAACATGCCCATATCTCGCTATCATTTTACATAGGACTATTGGCTTGCGCAGAAAAATCATAATGTCTATAATTTAGACAATAGTTGTATGAAATTTTCCATTCTCTGATCCCGCTATCTATGGAGAGAAACAAATGAAGAAAACAAAGAAAGTATTCCTGATCATTTCTATCCTCGTCCTCATCACGCTGGCATGTAATGCCCCCAATAAAGCAGTCCTCAGCGAAGAAGATCAACAGGCAACGATTGTGGCTGAAACGGTTGCTGCCTCTGGCGCGCTTGCCGGCAGTCTGGCACCTGGTGACCCTGCCGCAGAAGCCACAGCGACCTTCACCCTTGAGCCATCTGAAACACCCCAACCAACGGGCACCGCACAGCCCACCAATACTCCGCAACCAACCACGACCAGCATCCCCTGCAACCGGGCCAGCTTCATCAGTGATGTAACCTATCCGGACGGCAGCGATGTTAAGGTGAACGAAAGTTTTGTCAAAACCTGGCGGCTGCAAAACAACGGCTCCTGCACATGGACATCAGGATACAAACTCATCTTTTCCCACGGCGACCGCATGAACGCCCCGGACGAAGTCGTCCTGACCGGCGGTACCGTAGCCCCAGGCCAGACGGTGGATGTTTCAGTGAACCTGAAAGCGCCCAGCAATCAGGGTACCTACAAAGGCTATTTCAAGCTGAAGGCTTCGGACGGCCAGGTGTTCGGCATCGGCGCCAGTGGTACCACCGCCTTCTGGGTAGAGATGGAAGTTTTCCCCGACACGCCAGATGTGATCATCCCCAAACCGGAAGCCAATGTTTCCTACCGAGAGCAATTAAAATGCGTTACCGGTGGAACAACCAAATATATGCTCGTCTTCCGCATCGAAAACACCGGCACCATTCCCATCAAGTCTGCATCCGTCTGGATCAAGGATCACTCAACGAATGAAGAATTCTCCAATACCAACAACCTGTTTGGCAGTACGTCCGCCTGTTTGTCGATAGCGGTTGCTGAACTCACCCCAACCCATTCCGCCTTTGCATTTTCCGACGGTTACAAATTCCAGATGATCGGTGACAGCGTGACTGCCTCCATCAAGGTCTGCTCCGAAGACAACCTGGGCGGCGAATGCGTGGAGAAAATCCTGAACTTTGTCGAATAGTCGCTTAAATTTATCAGGCGGCTCAAGTTTGAGCCGCCTAAGTCATCATATAGACATCAATCATAACTTGTAAACAAAGCCTGCTATCCCTATAATTGATATACGCTCCCATCGCGAATCACCTTTGCCCCCATCACCGTCAACCAGAAACTCAATCAATGCAGCCATCGTCCGTGCCCGTTTCTCTCAAGGGAGGAAGCAAATGAACAAAGCACAGAAATTCATCCTGATTATTGCCATATTAACTCTTGTGACCCTGGCCTGCAATCCCCCCGGGAGTTCAGCGCTCAGTGATCTGGACAAGCAGTCTACCGCAGTGGCTGAAACCGTTGCCGCCCAGATGACTGAACAAAATTCAGGCCAACCACAGCCCCAGGATCCGCCCCAGGCACAACCGCTTGCTGGAACGGCAACCTTCACGCCCGAACCCAGCATGACAACACCCCCGACAGCAACCATCACCCCCACTTTCACGCCAACAGCAACCGTGACCAGCGTCCCCTGTAACCGGGCCAGCTTCGTCAGTGATGTAAACTATCCGGATGGCAGCGAGGTTCACGTGAACAATGGCTTTGTGAAAACCTGGCGGCTGCAAAACACTGGCTCTTGCACCTGGACCTCCGGTTACAAATTGATCTTCTCCCACGGTGACAGAATGGGGGCGCCGGATGAAGTCGTGTTGACAGGAGGAACAGTTTCTCCAGGCCAAACAGTAGATGTTTCTGTCAACTTGACGGCTCCTGGAAGTGTCGGTACATATAAAGGCTACTTCAAACTCAAAGGGTCAGACGGCGATGTGTTTGGCATCGGTGCCAGCGGCACCAACCCTTTCTGGACCGAGATCAAAGTAGTGCCCCTTATCTTTATTATCACCCCTCTGATCATCACCCCCCTGGTGATCATCACTCCTCAAGCCACGGTCACTTACACCGCACAAGTAGCCTGCAATGGCAAGTATTACCTGAAATTCCGCGTGCAAAACACCGGCACAATTAACATCAATTCCTATTCAATCACCGCAAAGGATATTTCAGGCAATCAAACCACGAACAACAGCTCCAATGGTTTTGGCAGCGCAAGCTCTTGTATATCCCTGTTCAAGGATCCCATTGCACCTGGCGAGGTGGGGTATGTAACCTCCGGCGCATTTAACTTCCAGATGATCGGCAGCAATGTGACCGCCACGATCAAACTCTATCCTCTGAATGATCAGACCGGGTTCTATACTGAAAAAACGCTCAACTTTGTTGAGTAAAGTAAATCACATCAGGCGGCTCACATTTGGAGCCGCCTGTTTTTTTGCGTCCTGCTTGCTTTCCCTGTTATCCTTCCCAGTCTTCCTTGTTGAGTTGATAACTAAAAGTCTCCTGATCCTCATCGCTCAACGTCATCCCCACCTTCAGCAACACACGGCTGGAAGCTGGATTGGATTTCAAAACAACAGAGGCCGTAACCACCCGGCATTGCTTGTGTTGAAAAGCCCAGTCGATCATCGCTCGTACGGCTTCCGTCATGTAGCCCTTGCCACGGAAAGCAAGGTCAATCCCATAGCCGATTTCCACGCTGCCCGCAATATCCGGCGCGCCCTTGAAGCCCACCATGCCTGCTCCCGTGCGCTTCCCATCCTGTTCCACCACGATCAACCAATACGTATACCACGCCAGGTCAGCGGGAGGGGCATCCGCCATCTTGCCCAACTTGATCGTGATCGCATGGCGCACAGGCGGCGTGATCAACTCCGGCACAAGCGACAGGCCAAGGTCTGCTGCCAATACACTCTCATCCTGCAAAGCCAGGCTCAACTGAGCAGCAGAAAGGGGAATAAGTGTCAAACGATGTGTATGCAAAACAAGATTGGTTTTCAACTCTTCCTCTTTACAGAAAATGCGTATAGATTAACGATATCTCAACCTTGCCCCTGCGCCCATTTCAAAGCCTTCGCATCCAATTCAGCGATCAATGCATCCTTGCCGTCACAATACCCCTCAATATCATGTGGAAATTGTTTTGCCAGCTCAATTTTTAACCGACTGTAACGCTCCGCATCCTCAGGATGCGCGCGCAAGTAGGCCGCGAAATTCAGGTGGCGGGCAATATCGCTGTTCCCCTGCTGGAATGTATGCACGTGATGGCTGCGTACGCCATCCGTCGATTTACGGAAATAGCGCCGCCCGGAAATGCCAAACTCTCCCATCGCCTCATAACCCAGCGCCTCCATCTGCGCATTCAGCGCATCCACCGCCGCAATATCTTTCACCACCGGCAGCATATCAATGATCGGCTTGGCACGAATCCCCGGGATCGAGGTGCTGCCGATATGATGCAGGGCAAGCAAATTATCAGCAAACACAGGCCGCAGCAGTGCCGCTTCAGCCTCAAACATCCCCGCCCAGGCGGGGTCATGGGGAACAACAATAATATGCCGCATGATTACTCCTGTTTTGAAAATGCCTGTTTCACTGCGCCGCCCAGGCAATATAATCCGAATAATACTCCCAACAGCCACACCAGCGCCAGGATAAACTCTCCGGCCCAGGTGAGGAATAAACCTGAAATCGTGGAAGCCACAGTGAAAATCAAGGCAAACGGCAGCCAGCGCTTGGCTGTTTGACGGGCTTCCCAGAGCACCTCATCATCACCAGGCACGATGGGTTCCGGCGGTGACTGGCGTACGATGAGCCACATCAAGCCACCAAACAACACATACAAGCCCCAGATGACAGCCTGCGGTCCGAGGCCGGGTAATTTTTCCGGATTGATCGTCATCCCGAAAGCAGCATAATATCCCAACAGCAATAGCAAACACACCCACCACACCTTGCCCCGCGGCAAAAGTTCGGCCAGGTCAAACTGCTGGGCACCCGTACCAAGGTCCCAAAGAAATAACAGCACCAGCAGCACAGCGCTGGTCGATGCCGCTGAGATAAATGCATTCACCACTCCACCCAGACGCGACCCATGCAGCATTCCCGCCGCAACAGCCGCCACGGGCACGAACCAGGTCTTTTGCAGCATGCGCTGGATGCGTTTTGGCAAACTGAGCTGCAAGCGGTCAGAATCAAGAAGCAAATGATCTGCCACAAAAAGAGGGAGCAGAAATGAAAAGAAAGGATGCCAGAACAAGACCAGCATGGCGCTGGTCAGCACCGCCACACCGCCGATGCGGAAAGCTTCCTCGTTCCAGGGGGGCGACCATAACACCTTGGTCATATAGGCTTCATACAGGCCAAAGAGGGTTCCCGCCAGGAACATGGCACCAAAACGCACCCGGCGGTCGAGACGGATCACCAGCGGCGCAAGCACCAGCACGTGCAAGGTGTAATGTGGAAAGACACCCAGCAAGCCGAAGAAATGAAAAAAGACAAACGGGTCGCTGGTGGCAAACACCTCGGCAAAGAAAACCGAAAAAGCACCCAGGATCAACCAGAATAACCAGCGCTGCCAATTACTAACCGTCATCCGCCGTTTTCTTCTGTCAATTCTGTCAGATGGTGTGCCCCGCTCTCACGGTCCAGCAGCTCTACCAGGTGCACTGGCGGGCCAATCGTCTCCGCCAGGCGTCCGTCGACAAAGACAGCCGTAGCTTCTTCGCTTAGCCCCCATGCGCGGGATACGCCGGAAACCTGCATGGCTTCCACCGTAAAAGGCAGACTTTTCTCTGGCTCAAAATGCGAGATCGTCAGGCAGTCCGGCAGCAGGTTCAAGCCCTGCTTGATCATGGCCGCCCCATCCGCCGTATCTTCCGGCGCAACAGCGCAAATCTGGGTGGCAATATCTGCCCCGGCGGACAAACCGCCATAGACCATGCCAGCCTGCACCCGCGAGCGCAGATCAGCACCCACCAGGTCCAGTGTATACAGACGCCAATAGATCTCCGTATCGCCGCCGCCCACCATCACAGCTGTGGCCGCATCCAGGGCAGCCGTCAGCGCGTGCCTTGTCCAGGCGGCCAAAGCAGTCCGGCCCAACCGGCAAGATCTGCTTCACGCCGGCGGCCTCCAGAGGAGGACCATAGAAACCCAGCAGGCGTTCAACTTCCGGGGAATGCAGCAACAACGCAATGACGGCGTTTTCTCCGCCGGCTGCTTCAACGAAGGATGGCGCCGAGTTCTCGTACGCATCCCCATCGCTCATCAGGTACAGTTTTGTATTCATATATTGATTATACAGAAAAAATCACTTCTGGCGGCTTCGCACCCATTTCTGTTATTCAACTGCTTTTGCCCTCCTTGAAGGAGGGTGCCGCGAAGCTGGCGGGAGGATTAGATCAGGAACCAACGATACGTGGCCGAAATTTTCCTGCGATAAACTTTCACTCATTTTTATGTAAAGAGGCTGGTGCTTCAATGTCAATAGGATCAAATAAAAAAATCGCAAACTCCCTGTATAATCACCAGACAAAGTCCTTCGATGGAGTTGAGGGGGTTACCTGCTCCGCCGCGTACGCATCACTAATTTCAGGAACTTCACCGTATGCTTCCAGGGCTGGATGATGGCGTGGACACCAAGGTTGGCAAAGATGTATCGGAGGCCATTCGCTGACCCCAATAACACCTTCAAGTTTTCTGAAGTCCCGAAACTGAATGCGCCGGTCTATCGCGGGATGACCCACGATGGTTTGGGAAATATCTGACAGAAATTCGTCGAAAAAGCTCCTGGGCCGACCGATGATATTGTCAGGCATTCTGAAAGACACCAAAACCGATGTGGTGGTCAATTACCTCCCCGTTGGCTCCGAAATGGCCACCAAATGGTATGTCGAACAGGTCCTGGATGCTGGCTGCGCCATTGTGAACGCCATCCCGGTATTCATTTCCAGTTCCGAATATTGGGCAGAGCGGTTCAGAGAACCAAGTTGCCTATTTTGGCGATGAAATCAAAAGCCAGGTGGGCGCTACCATTATCCACCGAGTGCTGACCAGCCTGTTCGTGATCGCGGCGTCGAATCTGGACAGCACTTACCAATTGAACTTTGGCGGCAACACGGATTTCCTGTATATGCTGGAGCGCGACCGTCTTGAATCCAGGAAGATCTCCAAGACCAGCGCGGTCACTACATGCTGCCCTAAGATGGGCGCTAACCGATGTCCATGTCGGCCCCAGCGCCTTTGCCCTGGTTAGGAGACTGCAACAAAACTTCTGCACCAGCAGCTTGCGCAATCCGCACGGTATCATCAGTAGAACCATCATCGACCACCAGGACGGGGCCGTGCTGCAAAGCAGCTGTCACCACCGGCTGCAAGCGTTCCGCTTCGTTATAAGCCGGGATGAGGATCAAACAATTGGTCTTGTTATCCGTCATCATTCTCCTCCCAACCGTGCCAAAAGCACATAACTCAGCGGCAGCCGCGCTTCCATTTTCTCAAGATAGGCGAACACTTCCGAAATGTCATGCGGGTACTCGGCAATATTCGTCAATCTGAAACCAAGGTCCAGGCAGCCCTGGATGATATCCGCCAGCTTGTGATGGAACCAGTAACTGGTTGAGGACTCATAGTCCTGTCCCTCATAATAATCCAGCCCGTCATCCTCAGCCAGCGGTTCTGTCATGAAATAGGAATACCCCAAATTCGGCGGCAGCTTGGGCATGTCATCGATCATGTCGAGGATGGGGTGCATTTCGTAGATCAGCAACTGTCCGCCGGGGCGCAGCAGACGGGCGCACACCGCCAGAAATCCCGTCAGGTCGGGCAGCCAGCCAAACGCGCCAATCGAGATGTACACCAGATCAAACTGAGCATCATATTCCGCTGGCACATCATACACGTCACAGGCTAGAAAAGTGCAATCTGTGCCAGCAGCAGCATTCAACTGCTCCGCCTGGGCGATGAATTCCCCAGAGATATCAATACCCACGCAGCGCTTCGCTCCCATCCGCTGGATGGAGATCAACTCACGACCATTATTGCAGCACAACTGCACCACGTCTTTTCCCCGCACGCCCGCCTTCGCCAGCCAGCCCTGTTCGATTTCATCCAGACACAAATGAGCCGGGTCATGCAGATTCTTCAACAACCCCTCCATCTGACTTTTCGCATGCACCGGGGCAGTTTCGTTCCATGCCTGGCGGTTGGCCGCAGTGTATTCTTCTCGTTTCATATTGCTTCTCCTGAAATTTTCTCATTTGATGAAGTCGAAAACCCACAAGGACAAAAATTTGCAGGGTGTGGTCGTGTTTATCGACCGCACCACCTTTCCATTGGTGAAAATGGTGCAGTCAAGAGAAACATTGACCACACCCTACAACTACAAAGCATTAAAAGGCTGTCCCATTAAGCATACAGGACAGCCTCATCAAAGATCTACTGCTGCAAACTAGTCCCCGCTGACGGTAACCTTGACCATCTCATCGCCCTGGGCGATCGCGTTGACAACATCCATGCCATTGACGACCTTGCCAAACACGGTATGGCGGCCATCCAGATGCGGCTGGGGAGAATGGGTGATGAAGAACTGACTGCCGTTGGTGTTGGGGCCAGCGTTGGCCATCGACATCCAACCCGTACCATGCTTGAGGGGGTTGCCCTTGCACTCATCTTCGAATTTGTACCCAGGTCCGCCCATGCCGGTACCGGTCGGGTCGCCGCCCTGGATCACAAAGTCGGGGATAACGCGATGGAATTTGATGCCATCGTAATATCCCTCACGGACAAGGAACACAAAATTATTCACGGTCTTGGGCGCATTGGCAGGATACAGCACCAGCTCGATCGTGCCTTTATTGGTCTCCATCAATACGGTATATTCCTTCGAGGGGTCAATCTGCATTGCCGGAGGGGTTTTCCACTGTTTCATGTTTTTTCCTTTCAATCACATAAAATGATTCACAATTCCAGAAAAGATTATATCACTGCCTGAAACCGCGCTGGAATGTAAAAAGAACCGTCTTCCTGCGTGCAAAGATCGCCCAGCCGCTGACTGCATCCACGTTCAAAGCGCCATAGATATGCGGGAACAACATGCCCTCACCAGAGAGGTCTTCATAACGAATGTCAGCCTTCACTTTCGCGGCATTGATTTCCAGCAGCTACCAACCCGTTCTGCCCATGATAAAGCGGTTTGCCGTTCGCAGCACTTGCTCCTGGGTGGAGGCATGAATAAATCCCTCGTCGTCAAGACTGTCAGCACAATATTCCCCCGACTGGCGGGCTGCATCCCAATCTGTGCGGGCGGTGATATGGTAAATGTTTTCGTGTTCCATGATAGAACTCCCTTTGGAACATTGACTAAGTCTGCAAGAGGATGACCCGAACAGGCACAACAAAGCGCCAGACACGTGCCGTGTCCGGCGCTTCATTATTGTAGCAAATTCTTGTGGTTCAGTCCAACACCAAAATCAGGATTCGATCTGCACTTTGTTACGATAAAAAGCAACATGATCCTTGATCTGGCTGGCTGCCGATTTCGGTTCTGGATAATACCAGGCCGCATCCTTCAACTGCTTGCCATTGACTTCAATGCTGTAATAGCTGGCAAGCCCTTTCCAGGGGCAAGTCGTGTGCAAGTCACTCTCTTTGAAAAATTCGCGCTTTACAGAATTCGGCGGGAAATAATGATTCCCTTCCACAACGACGGTCTCGTCGCTTTCTGCCAATACAACACCTTCCCAGATAACTTTCATGATCCACCTCCAAATGTGGGGTATTGTCTACTTTATAGACCCTGCAGAGGAGCGATTCTTACTTCGGATCTGCCAGAGGCAGCAAAAAAATCCCGCAGGGGCATAACCCTGCGGGATGGATCAAACGATTCTCGTTCTTTTCACACTGCGATGAGTTTTGTGATGCGTTAATACTGGATCACGCGTGGCATGCTCTTGGCCTGGGTCACCCAGGAGCGCACCTTAACTGTGCTGGGCAGCACGCGCACCAGTTTCTTTTGCTGATTAACTTCCACCAGCTTTTCGTACAAGTTTTCCGGTTTGCGCTGGGCAAGCTCGGGAACGGTATCCACGCCGGCTTCTTCCAACAGGTCAGCATATTCCTGCCCGATGCCCTTAATGCGGAATAGATCAATATGATTGACCCATTCCAGAATGAGCTTGTCACTCACTCCGGCGGCCTCGGCCAGTTCCTTGCGGCCTTTTGGCGTACTGCCAGCTTTCAACAGACTGTCAGTGGAACCCACGCCAACAGCTTTCAATTTTGTTGCATAGACTTCGCCAATTCCTTCAACATAACTCAATTTCGCCATAACCCCTCCAACATAATATTGTGTTGAAACTAATTGACAAAACTCATAATAAAATTGTAGCATGGTTTCACAAATCGTTATACTTCGAGTTTTTGTGACTGGAATTTGTAAAAAAAATAATCGGCACAAAAAATCGTGCCGGTTAGATTGATGAAGCCAGTGCTTACCCTTCCTGCATATCGTCCCAGGGATAGATCTCTGTTCCCCTGGCTGCTTCGCGAATAGCAGGGTCATCGGAATAAAACCCGCGCCGCTCAGGGGGGATCAGCTCAGCAATCCTGCGCATCAATTCATGCCCAAGTTCGTCGATTTTCGCGCGGTCAGCGCGGGTGCGGGCGCCAACATCATCCGGGGCAAAAGGCTTGCCAATGCGCACCGTGATCTTGCCGCGTTTTCCCTTGCGAAGCCTGGGGAAAAGAGTATCACAGCCATCCAGGCCAACAGGCAGGATGCGTGCCTTGGTGCGCGCGGCCAGAAAAGCCACGCCAGGGCGCGGCGGACGCAGCACAGTGGCCCAGCTTCCCCCTTCGGGGAAAATGCCCAGCACGCCATTTTGAGCCATCACGGCTTGCGCCGCCACCATGGCCGTTCGTGAAGATCGCCCGCGAAAAACGGGATAATATCCCCACAATCTTGGCAAAGCCGTTACAGTGGCCGGTGCATTCGGCATCTGAAACCCGCCACAAAGTCCAACTGCCAGGGCAGGGCGCGGATCACAAGCGGCGGATCCACAAAACTGAAATGATTGGCCGCCACCAGCAGAGGCCCGCTTTTCGGCAAGTTTTCAATGCCTTCAATCTTAACATCAGCAAGCAGTACCAAAAGCCACAGCCAGGATCGGCTTTACCAACCCGCGGATAAATCGCCGTCGTGGCCAGGGATATTTTGAAATATCGACTTGTGTCATAAAACACCTCTTATACAACCAATAGAATTAAAAGTAGCTCCATCCAGAATGCAGATTACTCTACCGCAGCCACTTCCTCTTCCTGTTTGCGGCCAACCCGGGTGGGGTCATTCACGGCAAACAACAAAATCAAGGTGCCGATCAGGAGGAATGCCGCAATCGAGATGACCGCATTGCGCGTGCCCATTTGTTCTGCCAACACACGATCCACACCGCGATCTTGCAGGCGGAAGGCGAGGAAAGCAGTCAGCCAGCCATAGACGGTTGGTCCAATGAAGGACGAAGTGCGTCCTGCCATCGAATAAAAACCGTAAAATTCTGCGGCTTTTCCTGGAGGGGCAAGCTGCCCAACCAGTGTACGGCTGACCGATTGCACACCGGTCAATGCAAAGCCGGCCATAGCGCCAACTGCATAGAACATGGGAACACTCTGGACGATCATCAGGACCAAAACGGTCAGGATCATCAACACCAGCGAAACCAGCAAAGCGCGTTTTCCACCCGTTTTGCCAGCCATCTTGCCAAACACCCAGGCACCAGCCACACTGAAGATCTGCACCACGATCATGAAGATGATCAATTCCTGCTGTTCCATACCAAACAACACAGCGCCAATGATGGCCGCAAAATTCATCGTCATCATAATGCCATCGTTATAAATGAGGAAAGCAATGATGAAGCGAATGAATTGCTTGTGATCCTTCACCGTGCGGAACGTATCGCCAATGCGCTTGAATGCCAGGCTGAGATAATTTTCGCCTTTTGGCAGTTTCCTCGGTTCTGACCGTTCCTTCAGGAACATGAACAGAGGGTGCCGCCGAAGCGGCAAAGAACAATGCCGTGAACACAAAGGACAGACGGACGACCAGATTGCCGCCAATCAGCATAATGGCAGCCAGCACAACCACCAAACACGCAATCCCGCCCAATGAACCAATCGCCCAGCCGTTGCCGGAGATATGTCCCATCTCATCCAGGTGAGCAATGTCAGGCAGCAGTGAATTATAGAAAACCTGTGCGCTGCGATAAGCAAATTCTGCTGCAATAAAGAAAATCAGCCCCATGACAACATCGCCTTTTTGCACAAAGAACAGCATCGCGGTAAAGAAACAGGCCATACCGGTGTAGAAAAGCAGGATTTTCTTCTTGGTGCCCGCATAATCTGCAATCGCCCCCAACACAGGTGCAGTCAGCGCCACCAGCAGCATGGCGATGCCAACGGCGATACCCCACAAGCGGGTTCCCTCAGCACCGCCAACCACTTCCCCTTTAAAATAAGCCGAATAAACAGCCAACAAAACTACGGCAGCATAAGCTGAATTGCCAAAGTCATAAAAATACCAGGATCGCCGCTCTCGGGCAGAAGCTTTTGGCTTCCACGCATTTTTCTTCATTTCAGACATCGTTTTCTCCTAATAGATAATAAAAAAGAAAGTTGAAAATAACTTTGTTTGTGGTCATACGCCGAGGATAAGCAGCATATCCGCACGGGGTCATCGCTCAAATTTTTGTACCTAACCTTTCTTGAATCGTAAAATGGCTCAAATTATTCCAAATAAACATGCGGATGCGGATTATGAATGGTCCTGGTTCGCCTCAAAAGGCAATGTCCACCATTGATAATTTCCAATTTTGGTGAACCCCAATTCATTCATCTTTTCATTATCAGACAAATCCGCCTGAATTACAAGAGTACCCACAAAATCACATTTTGCCTCCAACTGGCGGCTCGTGCAGCGCAAAGACTGCTTTCGCGGTGATCTTCTTCCAGCCACAAGCCAAAATAATTGATCGTGTTCACCAACAGCAGATGCCCGTCCGCTGTATCCGGGGAAAATACCCCCTCAGCAGGTGGAGCGGTGAACAATCCCAACATTTCCGGCTGGCATTGAAAGCCACAACGCTCAAAACTGATTTGGCTGGCGCGATTTTCTGTCTGGATCAAGGCCCGCGCAAAGTCTGCTCCGCGTTCTTTCCCTGCTTTCAGGCAGGCCAGAATCAGTTTTTTCCCCAACTGCCTGCCCCGCCAATCTGGATGCACAGCCAGCAGGTCGATCTCCCACCTCAAATCACGATTTGCAGCACGGGTGGCAAACCCATCCACAAAACCAACCACCTCTCCCTGCACATCGGCAACATAGACCTCATGCGCCGCATCTGCCAACACTACTTCCAACTGGCTCAGACGAATTTCTTCATTCGGCCAGGTGAGTTTTTAACCTGTACCATCACAGAGGCATCACCCGTAGTTGCGGAGCGGATTTCAGGCAGCAGTTCCATTTTCCTCCATTTCAAGTTTTTTGGGCAGCATACGCACAAGCGGAATACCAAAAACCATGACAATTGCACTGATGGTAAAGGCAGTCCCCAGACCAAACCAGTCACCCAATGCACCCAACAAAACCGAGGCAAGTGAGCGGATCACAAAACTGGCGGCCATATAAATGCCACTGGCAAAAGAACGCTTTTCAGGAAACTTTTCCTGCACAACAGCCAGAACAACCGGCGTGGCGGGGCCTGTCATCAAACCAGCGCCAAAAAGCAGCAGCATGCGCAATACAATAGGCTCGCTGCGCAAAAAAGCCAACACCAGAAGAGGCGTAGTGATCAGAGAGATCATCAATACCTGACGACGGCCCAACCGGTCGCTGAGCGACCCACCCAGCAGCGTACCCAACACGCTTGCACCAGAATAAATTGTTGCTGCCGCTCCGGCCATCCACAGACCGGCCCCAGCCTCCGTCATATATGTAGGAAGAAAAATTTGCATGGCATTCATCATCAAGGACCGCACCACCACCAGCAGAATCAGCGGCAGCATGATACTGTTCATTTCGCGCAGTGCCGCCCGCCAGTCCTGAACACCATCCGCTGCCGCTGGCAAAGCAACCGGAATATCGCGCAGCAAGATGTACAAGACAAACGAAGCCAGCCACCCGGCAATCATCGCCCATGCAGAACCTTCCAGGGTCAGGGTCGACACGACCGCAACGATCAACAGCGGACCCAACATGCGGCCAATCTCGCCACCCACCATCCAGATGCTCATCCCTTTTCCCAGACGATTGCCGGAAAAACTGCCGGCAAGCGCAGGGCCAACAGAATGGAAAATCGCCGAACTAATCCCGACAATGGTCAGAAAGAGTGTCAGCCAGGCATAGGTTGGCGCAATGCCAACCAGGCTCATTGCCGTAGCAGTAACCGCCGGGGCAAGAATGACCACATACTTCAGATTCACCCGGTCTGCCAGGCGGCCAACCAAAGGCTGGATGAGGGAAGGGCCCTGTATGAAAAGCATTAAAGCCCCGGCCGCGGCACGGGTCATGCTCAATTTTTCGATAAGTAAGGGAAGCAGGGGAGAAAGAAATGCAGGAAACAGATCATGGGTCAAATGCCCGCTGGTTACAGCTAAAACACGCCCTGTCTGAAACGCTGAATTGGTTTCCTGCTGGATATCAGTGCCGGCCAGTTTTTCAACCTTGTTAATGGACATTGATCTGGCAATGCCTTTCTTTAAGATAAAGCGTGCCTGATTGTACCAGAACAATGCCGGTTCAAAAAGAACAAGGAATTTGATGCACCGGGTGCAAATCACCCGGCTGTATCAGAGCAAGTTTTATCGGCCCATAGCTTTTGCCAGCGCGGCAGGATCATCAGACATGACCACATCACATTGCAAGCGGCGGTACCAGCGGATACGTTTTTCGCCATGCGAGATCCAGCGGGCAGGCAATCTGCCCACGGCTGCGCGCCTGACGAATATAGCCCGGGTTGAGCAGCAAAAGCGGCCAAAATGGCCCCAGCAACTGCACCCCTTTGATCGGACGCAGCCCCGTCATCGTGATCCAGCCGGCAGGGATGTCCGGGTCTACCGCCTGCACAGCCTGCAAACGCTCCAAAGAGAAGGATATGATCACCGAGCGGTCATCAATACCGAGGCTTTTTAATTCTTCCGAGAGTTTTCGCCCCACCTCGGGCTGGAGGAAATCATCGATCTTCAATTCCAGGGCCAGACCCACATCCGGCGGGAGGATGGCAGCCAACTCAGCCAGGGTGGGAATGCGTTCATCAACAAATTCCGGACGCCCATATGAAGCTGATATCGTTTTCAGCTCCGCCAGGGTTCTGTCTTTCACCGGACCTTCGGCATTGGTAGTGCGGTCAAGCGTATCATCATGGATACAAACGAAGACGTTGTCAGCCGTCAGGTGCAGGTCTGTTTCCAGCAAGTCCGCCCCGTCCTGCAATGCCTGTCGGAAAGCAGCCAGGGTGTTCTCGGGGCACAGGACGCGGTTGCCGCGGTGCGCCATCAAATACGGTTTTTCTTTTCCAGGGAGGCTCAAAGGTTTCATGTGTTTTTTCCTGTGTGTGAATTGAGGATCAAAGCTCTATCATTGTACTTTGATTTTGGATCAGAGCAGCAAGGCAATCTATTGTGGAGAGCAGCAAAAAATCGATAGAAACGGGCTGGATAGGAAAATCTTCGGCCTATTAATCCGCTTGCTTATGCTTGCTAAATCCTGTACAATGACTTTAAGTTGATTTGAACACGAAGAAACTATACCTTTCAGCCCCCCAATGAAGATCCTTTACGCAATCCACAGGGAGAGGGACAATGGATATCATTAAAGTGAAAGCAAACTCTCGCACCGCTGCCGTAGCAGGGGCAATTGCTGGCGTGATCCGGGAACACAAATACGCCGAGGTTCAGGCCATTGGTGCCGGCGCAGTCAACCAATCTGTCAAGGCACTTGTGCTTGCCACTGGCTATCTGGCAGAGGACGGTATCGCGGTTGTATGCGTACCTGAATTTGTGGATGTAGATATTGATGGCAAAGTGCGCACCGCCGTCAAATTGATCGTTGAACCCCGATAGTTCTTTGTTGCCCAGCAAAGACAGGCCTGCGGTAAATTACAGGGGATAATTCAACACGTCATAACCAAACAGCGTGAACGCTTGTTCACGCTGTTTTTTATTATCCAAAATCGGGATTCTATGCCGGGTGCTGCAATCATACTCTGTCCAGCATGGCAATACTCAATCGTTGGCCTGGGCAACCTCATCCGCGTTGAAGACAACCACTTCTTTGCCCGTCAGCTTCTCTTTCACCTTGTCTACAATCAGGGAAAAATGCCTGGAATGGGCAACATAATCCAGATCGTCGGCTGGCACGGTGAGCACCGGGCACAGGGTGAAATTGTTGATCCAATCTTCATACAAACCGTTCAACTGACGCAGATAATCCGGGCTGATCGTGCGCTCATAATCCCGGTCACGCTGGGTGATGCGCTTCAACAGGGTAGGCACCGAAGCACGCAGATAGATGACCAGATCGGGGGGCGGCAGAAACTCAGCCAGCGTGTGGTACAGCGTCTGATAGGTCTGAAAATCCCGGCTGGTAAGATTGCCCTGTAAATACAGATTGCGGGCAAACACCTCGGCATCTTCATACACACTGCGATCCTGGATCACTGAGCCGGCATACTGCACCAATTGATGATGAATTTGCAGCCGATGGCTAAGGAAAAACACCTGAGAATGAAATCCCCAGGCTTTCATATCCTGATAGAAATCGGAAAGATATGGATTCTCTGTGACGGGTTCATAGAAAGGCTCCCACGCCAAATGCTGTCCCAACATCTCCACCAGGGTAGATTTCCCCACGCCGATATTCCCTGCCACAGCAATGAATTTTTTCATAATGACCCCTGCGATAAATGAGAATGATTTCTGCTTTTAGAAATTATAAACCATAGCGCGGCAGGATGAGCAAAATCAGGCGGTTCCTTCCTCCCTGTGGAGAAAAAGATCATCTCTAAACACGGTGAGCCACATAACAAAAATCCCCTTTTCGCAATGAAAAGGGGATTTGGACCGTAAAACGAGGTCGTGATTATGCAGGATGAGGTGCGTCTACCGGGCAGACATCTGCGCAGTCACCGCAATCTTCACACAATTCAGGATCGATCACGTAGACACCGTCGCCTTCGGAAATTGCTTCTTTGGGGCATTCAGGTTCGCAGGCACCGCAGGCGATGCACTCATCGGGGTCAATAATATAAGCCACTGTTCTTCTCCCTTATCTATACAGGTTATTCATAGGTCGCGGCCAAAGCGCCGAACCGAGGTTATCATACGTAGCTTTTTATTGTTAGTCAATCAGGAATTTTTAAATTAGGCAACCCTAAAACGAGATAAGAATCTCTTGAATATCACATAAAAAACAAACAATCCCCTTCGTAGAAGAAAGGGATTGTTGAGGTCAAAACAACCAGGTCTGGACTATTCTTCAACCTTGTGAATTGCATCTACCGGGCAGACATCCACACAGGCAGCATGGTCCTTGCACAATTCCGGATCAATGACTGCCGAATCGTCACCCATTGTGATCGCTTCTTCCGGGCATTCTTCAATACATGCTTCGCACATAATACATTCCTCATTAACAAAGTATGCCATTTCTCTATCTCCTTCTCTTCCGTATAAGTGTTCTAATGATATCCACATCTATAACAGCACAAGCCATTTTCCAATTTATAATCATCTTACAAACTCTATCTTGATTAGTCAACAGGTACACAACCAATACAGGGATTCCTTATTTATCAATAAGGATACCCTAAATCGCCTGGTGTTATACTTATGCCCTAAAAAAGTCTGCTGTTCAAACCGAACACCCTGGAGCATTTTTATGACAGAATTATGGCTCGTCCGCCACGGTCAAACGGACTGGAACGTGGTCAGACGATTTCAAGGCAACTCAGACACCCTGCTGAACGACACCGGCATCGCCCAGGCGCAAACCCTGGCCGCCACCCTGGACGGGCAATCCTTTGCCGCCCTGTATGCCAGCCCCTTGCAGCGCGCCTTCCAGACCGCCGAAGTGCTGGCGGAGCGGCTGCGGCTCTCTGTCCAGATTGATGAAGATCTGGTGGAAGCCTGCCACGGCGACTGGGAAGGCATGCTCTGGACGGACATCAAAGACCAATACCCTGAACTGCTCTCACAGCGCAGCGTAGATCCGGTTCACACCCGCCCGCCGGGGGATGGCGAAACCGTGGCCGAAGTGGCTGCGCGCATGACGGCTGCCGCCACGCGCATTGCGCAGCGTCACCCGCAGGAGAAAGTGCTGGTCGCCTCACACGGCCTGTCGCTGGCCGCCCTGATCTGCTGCGCGCGCGGGGTCAGCCTGCACGAGATCTTCGACTATATTCCCAAAAACACCCAGGTCGAGAAGATCCACTGGGATGCAGAAGCAGTCCCATGCCCAGAGAGAAAAGCATGAGCCCCTGCAAATGTTCTGATCCCTATGCCTGCTGACAACTGCTCTACGGCGCAATGAGGGGCTGGCCGCAGGCGAAACCCTGCGCCAGATGCTGCCGGAATCCCCTGCCCCCGCCAGCTGCTCCCCTGGACGAAAGCAGCATCGCCCTGTCTTCGCCCCCGCAGACACGGCTTGAACCCGGGCGACTTATTGATTCACGACGTTGATCTGCTCTCCGGCCTATCAGACCAGCCCGCACCGGATTACCAGTGACCCGCGGCACTCCTTGCAGTGACCCAATCCCTGCTGGAGGATGTGCAAGCAGGCGCACGCCTGATCCGGCTGAAAAACATCAGCCGCGCATGGGGAGACCCTCCGCACCAGCCGCAGAATGTGCTCATCCTCGGCTTCCTGCGGGCCGCAATGCTCATGGCAAATCCCAACGTACTCGTCGCCGCAGAACTTGAAGCCCCGCTGGCAGTGCGCGCGCCCTACTTCGGCAACGGAGAAAACGCCGCCCACCTGATCGAGACCGGCGAACTGCCCTGGCTGCTGCTGGATGCCTTTGCCCGTGGAGAAAGCGACACCTTGCAAGCCTGGGTCAATGACCTGCGCCTGCCCATCACCGACATCAGCTTCCTGCACCGCCTTGACCTGGCCAAATGCGCTTTCTGCCCCCCTGGCAGCGGAAGTGCTCAAGACCGAACAGCTCGCGGCCCTGCAAAAAGCCCTTGACGAAAGCAAACCCAACCGCACACCTTCCTGGCCGCTCTAACTGCCACCGCGAAAATCCCTTCCGCCGGAGATGGCCCAGCGCCGCGCCCTTGCTGCCCATGCCATCCTGCTGTCCTTGACCGGCCTGCCTGCTCTGGAAACAGACCCGGCACGACCTCCCCGGCCTCACGGCAACCTGCTGCGCGCCCGCGCTGCTTCGCCCGCCTTCAGCCCGTGGGGGGCACAGGTGGGCCTCCCTTGCGGGGATGCCTGCCTGGGCCTGATGCGCATCGCCCCGAATGGAACCATGGCCTTGTGTCATCACCAACCTGAGCGCCGCGCCGCAAACGGCCGTGCTGGATCGCCGCCGCTTTGGGCTTCAGCGGGGAATGGCAGGATTTACTTAGTGGGGATGTGATGGATTTGGACGGTGAGGATTGGCGCAGGCTGGAAGGGTATCAGAGCCGTGGTGGGTACAAGCATAAGAGTTATAAAAACCCCGCTCCCGAAATTCGGGAGCGGGGATCTCGCATCACTTGCTGAATTCAATTTCCCAATCAGCGCCATAACTTAGTTTCGATCGCTCAATGAAGCTGCCCTGACTGACCGCCAGGGAGACCTTCATTAATTCATTCGTGTAAATGACATAGTCCCCTTTGGGCACAAAACCAAAGGACTGGAAATGGGGCACCTTTTCCTGGAACACCACCTCTCCGGCATGCCGGACGGTCATGTTCAGCGTGTCGCCATAGACAAAACCGGCTTCGGTGAACAGGGACTGCGGGATATTCGTCCACAGGTTGCCAAAATTGGGATCGACGATATCAAAGATTCCGCGCACCACGCCATCTTCCAGCACAGGCTCATGGAGCGGATGGGTGATGATCTCTTCCACCGGATAGGCCGGCCCGACGCCTTCAAAGTCAATGATGCCGCTGGCCAGGCGGGCGCCGCAATAGGCGAACACGTCCCGCCCGTGGAAGACATTCGTGTTTTCAGTATTCTTGCCCCGCAGGCGGTTGACGCTCTCGTCAATCTCGCGCATTTCGCTGATCCCGATCCAGGCTTTGACATGGGTCAGCGAGCCATTATCGGGAGTGACGATGTAATAGCCGTTGGCGGTTTTCGCCACACTGGCCTTGCGCGGCGTGCCCACCCCGGGGTCCACCACCGAGACAAAGACAGTGCCTTCCGGCCAGAAGTTCATCGGCTGGTACAGGCGGAAAGATGCGCTCCAGGTGTCGTACTGCGGGATCTCGTGGGTGCCGTCAATGATCTCCAGTTCGCGGTCCACGCTTTTGACCACGCCATACATGGCAGAGACAGCGCTTTCCTTATAGGTAAAATCGGTTTGAAATACCAGTATCGGTTTCATCTTGCATACTCCTTTTAAATGAACGGGTTGTAGAAACGACTGTGATTGATAAAAATGGAGACACACACGGTGGCAAGGAAGATCAAGCGCGGAAACCAGCCAGTGCCAGAACATCCTGCCGGGTGAGTTTTCTCGCGGCGTACCAGGTGCGCGTCTTGCTCTTGGAGAATCCGCGCAGGTCCATCGCGTTGCTGATCACCTCCACCCGGTCAAGGGTGGAGAAGATGAGCGGAATAACGATCAGCAGGGAATTCTTGAAGCGGTCGATGAATTTCGCCTTGTTCGAAAGCTCCAGCCCGCGGGCCTGCTGGGACAGGTAAATATCATGATAATCCCGCTGAATATCCGGGAAGTAGCGCAGCGTGAGCGCTACCGCTGTGGCAGCTTTGTAGTTGACGCCAATGCCGTTCAGCGAAGAAGCAAATTCACTGGGATTGGTGGTGAGCAGGAAGATCATCCCCAGCGGGATAACCGAGGCGTACTTGAACATCTTGGTCACCTGGAAAAACAACTGCTCATAGGTAAGAGAAATGCCAAAGACATTGGCAAACTCATGCTGCGTGCCGTAAATTTCGGTCCCATATTCCGGCGAGAAGAAGAACGAGATGACCGCGTTGGTGGCGATGAAGATGAGCACATAAATAACCATCAGGCGGATCTGTGAAAACTGGATCTTCGCTGCCCGCATCAACAGGATGGAAAACACCATCACAGCCAGAATAACGCGGATATCGTAGGAATACATCACCGCAAAGGTGAGGAACAGAAAACAGATCAGTTTGGTGAGACCCGAAAGCCGGTGAATGAACGTATCGGCGAGATTATAGGAGAAGAGCTTCATTTTCATGTTCATCGGTTCTTCAACCTCCTCTCATAATCAATAAAGCCCTGCACGAATTGCGTGCCGTTTTCGATGCCGGCCATGTGAGAAAGCGCGAACAGCGAAGTCTCCTTCAAGTTGGCTTCCGCGATCACCTGCGCGTCGGTCAGCACCACTGAAGCGGCGGTGTCAGCGATCATTCGCCCGCCAGCCAGCACGATGGCGCGCGGCGTATATTCCAGCATCAGGTGCATGTCATGCGTGATCAGAATGACCGTCACGCCCAGCTTGTTGATCTCCACCAGAAATTCCATGATCTCGGTGTAATGGCGGAAATCCTGCCCGGCGGTGGGTTCATCCAGAATGAGGATCTTCGGGTCAAGCACGAGGATGGAAGCAATGGTCACGCGCTTCTTTTGTCCGTAACTCAAGGCTGAAATGGGCCAATCGATAAACGGGGCCAGTCCGCAAATCTTGAGCACTTTTTCCACGCGGGCGTTGATCTCTTCCTCCGGCACCTCCCGCAGGCGCAGGCCGAGCGCGACCTCATCATAGATCAAGGGCTTGGAGATCATCTGATTGGGGTTCTGCATCACCAGGCCAATGATCTCTGCCCGTTCCTTGATCGACTTGTCCTTGATATCCTCACCGCGGTAGAAGATGCGCCCGCTGTCTTCTTTCTCAAAGCCGCACAGCAGTTTGGACAGGGTCGATTTGCCAGCGCCGTTCTTGCCGACGATGGAAACCATCTCACCTTCCTGAATATCGAAATTGATATCCGCCAGCACCGGACGGATGCCATCGTAGGAGAAGGAAATATCCTCCATCTTCAGAATAGATGGGCGTGCCTCCACCTGCGGTGGCGGCAAAATGTGCCCATACCAGGTTTGCAGCGCATCCCGCGAAAATTCCGTCTTGAGTGTCTCGATATGCCCCGCCTGCATCTCCCCGGTCACCTTTACTTCGGCATATTTCAGCGCGGTCACATACAGCGGTTCGCGGATGCCGGTCTCCTGCAAGACAGGTGAAGCCACCAGGGCATGGGCATCCATATCAGCAATGATGCGCCCGTCATCTGACCACGATTACCCGGTCAATATCGCGGTGGAGCACATCTTCCAGGCGGTGTTCAATGATGAGGATCGTCTTGCCGGACTGTTTGTGAATATCATCGATGATCTCAATGGCAGTCTTGCCCGGTGGCAGGGTCCAGGTTGGCCAGCGGCTCATCAAACAGGAGAATATCCACATCATCGATCATCACGCCTGCCAGGGAGGTGCGCTGCTTCTGCCCGCCGGAAAGCTCAAAAGGCGAGGAAGCCAGCCAGTTCTCCATATCCACCATCTGCGCCACACTGCGTACCCGCTGGTGCATTTCATCACCGGGAATATTGTCATTTTCCAGGGCAAAGGCGATATCCTCGCCGACCGTCAGCCCGACAAACTGGCCATCCGAATCCTGCAAAACGGTGCCGACCGTCTTGGAAAATTGAAAGATATCGAGGTGGCAGTTTCCGCCCGTTGATCTTCAGGCTGCCCTGGATCTCCCCCCTGTAGGAGAAAGGGATCAGCCCGTTCAGACAGTGCCCGAGGGTACTCTTGCCGCTGCCGCTGGGCCCGACAATGAGGATTTTCTGCCCGGGATAAATCTTAAGATTAATATCATGCAGGGTGGGTTCAGCCTGGCTGAAGTATTGAAATGTAAAGTCAGTAAATTCGATAATTGGTTGTAAATCCATAGAATTCCAGTATTGAATAATAAAGCTCAGACTCAACAGATATGAAAAGTCTGAGCTTTATTGCTACATTAAAGACATGCCTCTACTTCTTGCTGAGGCTGCCCTTCTTGGTGCGGGTGGCTGCGTAAGCAACCAGCAGCAGGGTGCCGATGACGCCAGCGCTGATTGAATTCATGATCGCGGCGGTAATGCCCTGGGTGAAGACCAGGCTAACAGGTTCCTGATAAATGAGGATGTCGAGCACAGGAGCAACCACAACCCAGGCAATCACATTGCCAATGACCTGGACAATGTTGAAGGTGAGGATATCTTTGCCCTTGAATTCGCCTTCTTCCACTTTGGTGCGCTTGAAAGCAAAACCAAAGATGAAGCCGGAAACGCCGCTGGCAATGACCCAGCTCCACCAGGGGGAACCGTACTGAATGGCATCGCTGAGCGCGTGGCCGATGAAAGAGATCAATGCGCCGGCGATGGGCCCAAACAGGGTGGCGAACAGTGCGCTCACGCCATAGGCGGTCTGGAAGCTGGTCTCGGGAATAGGGGAGGGAACTTTGACATACATGAATAAGAGCGTAAAAATTGCTGCGCCCAGCCCGGTGGCAACGATGGTTCTGGTGTTCACCTTAAATAAATCTTTCATTGTCTTTCTCCTTGGGGAAAATGAATAAATAAATCTGAAAGCGATAAAATCATTATATATTAACGCAGAATTTACGTCAATTTATTTCACTCCGCATTTCATCCCCCGGATCAAAATACTTTTCTCCTTTCTCAGCGTATAATATGTAAAAGCGTAGTTTTTCAAAAGAAATCAAGCCCCTTCATTTGGCACAGAAATTTCTTTTTAGAATTATGAAATCTCTTTCAAAACGAAACCTCTTCCTGTTGATCTTCTCCTGGTTGATCCACATTACCGGGTTTATTCTTGCATTTCCCTTTTTGGGCTATGTCTCAGGTATCTTCAGTATTATTCCGGCAGTCACGTTTGGCTGGATATTGGGGCCAGAAGGCGGGTTTCTGGCAGGCCTTTTCGGCTTTTTTGTCAATAGTTGTTCTATTGATACTGGTTGCCGGACGCAGGGAACATTTCTTCAACCCGGCCAGCCTTTCTGGAACTTTTTTGGTGGTCTTCTTTGGTACAGCTACCGGTGTTCTCAGTCAACTGCTGCGCCGGCACAAAGAAGAGCTTGAACGACGCAAACAGGTTGAAAAAGAGTTGCTCACCACCCAGGAACGCTATCAAAATATCATTGAAACCAGGATGAATTGATTGACCGCTGGCTGCCCGACACTACCCTGACCTATGTTAACCCGGCGTATTGCCGCTTTTTTGGCAATACACTGCGAATGAGTTGATTAGGCACACGCTTCATCGACATTATCGAAGAAGATGAAAAAGCCTTTCATTCAGGAGATCATTGCTGCTTATCTCGCCGCAAAACCCAACACTATGTTTCGCTCACCCCGCATACCAATGTGGCAGGGGAAGAACGCTGGATCCAATGGCATGATTACGCCAGATTTTGATGAGAATGGCAATGCTGATCGAAGTACAAAGCGTTGGCCGTGACGTGACCGAGATCAGACAGGCCAAGAGAAGCCGCCGAACAGGCTACACGAGCCAAATCACAATTTCTGGCCAACATGAGCCACGAGATCCGCACCCCAATGAATGGGGTGATCGGCATGACCTCCCTGTTATTGAGTACCGACCTGACCGCCGAGCAAATGGAATACGTCGAAACCATTCGCTTCAGCAGCGACGCGCTATTGACCATCATCAACGACATCCTCGATTTTTCCGAAGATCGAGGCTGGAAAATTGATGTTGGAAAAGCAAAATTTCAGCCTGCTGACCTGCGTGGAAGAAGCCATTGACCTGGTTGCGCGCGCAGCAGCCTCCAAAGGATTGAAACTGGCCTGCACCTATGATACGCAAATGCCTTTTGACTACATCGGTGACGTCACCCGCCTGCGCCAGATCCTGGTCAATTTATTGGGAAATGCGGTCAAATTCACTGAACAAGGCAGTGTGACCCTGTCTGTTTTTTCCAAGTACCAACCCGGCGGCCTGCATGAGCTGCATTTTCAAGTGCAGGATACTGGTATCGGCATTCCCGTTGAGCAGCAAAATGCGCTCTTCCAATCCTTCAGCCAGTTGGACGGTTCCACCACGCGCCGCTATGGCGGCACTGGTCTGGGCCTGGCGATCAGCAAACAACTGGCTGAGTTGATGGATGGCGGCATGACCGTAGAAAGCGAACCAGGAAAAGGCTCAACTTTTTCTTTCTGGATAAAAATGGAAGAAGCGCCTCAACAAAGCTCTCTGATTCCGCATGACTACGAAAACATGATGGTCGGCAAGAAAATCCTGGTCATCGAAACCCATCCTCCGCATCAGCAATTCCTGAACGAGATCCTGTCCAAATGGGGCATACAGGTTCAATTGATCCACTCGGAAGACAATGTTAAAAAGTGATGCAGGAAATGCAGATTTTTGATGCCGCATTCATTGATGCCTCACTGATTGAAACGGATGAGATCAAAGGGCTGCAGGAATTGTGTACGCAATTGAAAACCAGGGCGACACCAGTAATCATTATGAGTCCGTTAGGCTCTACGGTCTCGCCGCTGCAAAATCTGTGCGCCACAGCTTTGCTCACCAAACCCATCAAGGTTTCCCGTCTGTTTGATACCCTGGCTAATGTATTTTCAAAATCACCGGTTCCCATGCAGCAGCAAATGCAGCCTGATGAGGAATAGGGTACTGCTGGCCGAGCAACATCCGCTGCGCATCCTGCTGGCCGAAGACAACCTGGTCAACCAGAAAGTCGCCCTCAAGGTACTCGAACTGTTTGGCTACCGCGCTGACATGGCCGCCAATGGTCTGGAAGTGCTCGAAGCCTTCCAGCGGCAGGATTATGACGTGGTCCTGATGGACATTCAAATGCCCGAAATGAGTGGGGAAGAAGCCACCCAATCTCTGCGTGAATCCCTGCCCGCACACCGCCAGCCGTACATCATTGCCCTGACAGCCAATGCCATGCAGGGAGACCGGGAGCGATTCCTGGCAGCCGGGATGGATGACTACATCAGCAAACCGATGCGCTCAGAGCAATTGCGTCAGGCGCTGCGAAATGCTGCGCACGGACACACAGCCCCGGATTGGCCCCAGCCAGAAGAAACCGACCCAAAGCCCGCACTGGACCAGGATATCACAACCCAGTTTTTGGCAGAGTTTGGCGAGGAAGGGCATGGAAACCCTGCGCGAATTGATCGAAATCTTTCTGGAAGAAGCACCGCAAGACATGCAGAAAATGACAGATGCGCTGAAGCAAAAGATGCAGAAATAACTGCGTAGTCGCCGCCCATACCTTGAAAAGCTCCGGCGCATATCTGGGCGCAACTGCCTTTTCCCAGACATGCAAGGACCTGGAAATCACCGCCCGCCAAAATCAGTTGGCGGACGCTCCCGGCCTGCTCCAGCAGGCGCAAGGCCAATTTGACCAGATACAGAAAGAATTACAAAAGATCCTCGCCGACAAATAAGGAGAACAATGACCACACCCCAACACGAGATCCTCAACCCTGGCTCCACTGCTGGACGCCGATGGCAGCCTGACCACTGCCGGCTGGTCGCGCCAGCCAATGCTGGATTGCAACCTGGAAAACGCCAATTTCTACGCGCTGAAATTCCTCCAGCCGCTGCGCGTCAAACGCTGGGACTATTACGCCATCTTCACCCCCGACCATTTCTTCTCCTTCACCGTCTCCGACATCGGCTACATGGGCATGATGTTCGCCTACGTGCTGGATTTCAACACTGCCACTTTTCAGGAAGAGTCCATCATCGTCCCCTTCGGCAAGGGCGTGCACGCTGCCGCGCAACAGCCAGGACGGGATCAGCAAATTTGACAACGGCAAAGTCTCGCTGACATTCAGCGTGGAAGACGGCGCACGCCATCTGGAAGTGAACTGGCCGCAGTTTGGCAAAACTTCGCTGTCGGCAGACCTTCGCCTGGCCTGCCCGCCCGACCATGAGTCAATGACCATCACCATCCCCATCGAAAAGCAGCGCTTCTACTACAACCGCAAGATCAACTGCATGCCCGCCTGCGGCTGGGTGCGCTACGGTGAAAAAGAGCACACCCTGACGCCTGACACCTGCCTGGGCCAACTGGACTGGGGACGCGGCGTGTGGGCCTATAGCTCCTTCTGGTTGTGGGCCAGCAGCTTCCGGCACCCTGCCGGACGGGCGCACCATGGGCCTGAACATGGGCTACGGCTTCGGCGACACCTCCGCGGCCAGCGAGAACGCCTTCATCCTGGACGGGGTGGTGCACAAGCTGGGCACGCTGAAATTTGAATATGACTCCGAACACTTCATGAAACCCTGGCGGATGAAAGATGAAGACGGCCGCCTGGACCTGGTCTTCACCCCCTTCTATGAACGCGTGGCCAAGACCGACCTGAAAGTCCTCAACAGCGAAGTACACCAGATGTTCGGCCGCTACCGCGGCACACTGGTCACGGATGATGGGGATTCAATCATCATTGAAGATCTGGTCGGCTTTGCCGAAGAACATCACGCCAAGTGGTAAAAAAATGTAGGGGCGATTTGCAAATCGCCCACTAACATGCGATGAATCACCCCTGCATAATCACATTCATTTCCTACATCATTGACGGATCATCCACCCGCAGGCGGCGGGGAGGGTCTGCGGGTGAATGCCCCTCCTCCCTGGCCGGCGCATTGCGCGGCACGCCCGGTCGAAAAGCGATCACCAGCAAAGGCCCAATCACCGGCAGCAGCAAGCGCCACCAGCGCCCAGGCTAAATAATCCAGCCAGCCCAGACCGCGGCGGCCGCTTAAAAACAATGCCGCCATGAGCAGCATTCCTATTTCCGTGATGAGCAACATGATAAGAAGAAAAGCGCGTGGTGACATGCAGCACTCCTGGCGATGGCGTAATTCCCTGCCAATATTATAGGATTTAATAGAACAAATGTCAATTGAAAGATGAGGGATTCGGGATTTAGTAATAATCAGGGATTGAGGGAATAAAATATTTGTAGTGAGGTTGCACTTTCCGACCGCACCAATAACCTCCGAACTAGATCCAAAACGGTGCGTTGCCAATACAAGATATCAAACCATGCATCCTGTTACCTTCCAGTATAGCCTTCGCACTATCCCACCTGTCAAACCCCACCGTAACCTTTCCTGCAAAACGGCGTCATATTAAGTGATCGTAAAAAACCACTATTCCGCCTTATGAAAAGGAGATTTGAAATGAAAAAGAAATTTATCGGTATCACTTTGGCCGCAGTTATTCGTCAGCATGTTCGTTTTCACCGGCGCCGTTTTTGCCCAGGCAGAAGTTCCCCCGGAAGTGCCAGCTGACGTTGAACCCGTCATCAACGAGCCTTTGTACCTCAACCATGAAGATCATGTTGCCGCACTGGTTGATCTGACCGGCCTGACCGCCGAGGAAATCGAAGCCCGTCTGGCCGCTGGCGAGACCGCTTATGATATCGCCATGTCCATGGACGTAGCCGCAGGAAGATTTCCATGCTGTTTGGCCGATGGGCGGCACCGGCATGGGCCAGGGTGATGGGATTTGTGATGGTACCTGCGATGGCACTGCGATCCAACTCCAGACCCAGCTCCAAACCCGCTTGCAGACCAGAATCCAGGACGGCTCCTGCCTGTCAGCGGATTGTGTGCCGCAGAATGAAAGATGGCCCCAGAATCTTCAGGACGGCAGCGGTGCTGGCAACCGCGGCGGAAATTCACAAATAAAGCAAGCTTCCCAAAAAGCTAATAAAATGTCCCCTGTGAAAATTCACAGGGGACATTTTAATCAGATCTCTAAAACCACCTCAAGCAAATGCTGCGATGCAGCAATCATCAATCTCCATCCAATTTCTGGATTTGTTTTCGGTTACTAATCCATAATCCAGCAACTCCAATAAAACAAACGACAAACCAGATCATAAACCCCACGCGAAATGAACGGCTAAATACACCCATCTGCGTTGCGCTTTGCTGAAAGTAAATATAGACCGCAGCTGCAATAAGAATAATGAAAGTGAAAAGCGACGTGGCCAATTGAGCAAGCTTATCTCGATATTGTGCCGAAAACCGTTCCCAGGCTTTTTCGCTTTCCGCAGTTTGGGCTTGTGGGTCGGATCGCAAAAAGGTGCCAATTTTCTTGATACTCAAATCCTCTGCTCGAATATATAAATCATAACCAATGGCTACTAAAGGAATGAAATACAAAAGCCAATGAAAGCTTACCCCGCCAATTTGCAAAGCACCAAGTCCAAACAACCCAGTAATGAATGCAAACTTTGCAGAAACATAATTAGCTCGCGCTTCTTGAGTCTTTAACTTTCTCTTCATGGAGTGCTTTGAGAAATTCCAAATGCAGTTCCTGTTGAAACGATTTGTCATTTTCTTCCATTGCATCATCACCCTTCACTTCAAAAAGTATGTCCTGATTTTGATTATAGCCCTCTCAATCCCCCTGTCAAATTTTCCCACTCACAAATTCCGCGATCTGCGTCACTGCCTCCGCTGTCTCAGCGAAGAACGGGAACATGTGAAAGACATGGAACATGCCTTCCCACACTGTCAATTCAACATCCACCCCGGCCGCCTCGGCTTTTTGGGTGAAGCGCAGCGAATCGTCCAGCAGGATCTCGTCCGTCCCCACCTGGATCAACAACGGCGGCAGACCAGTCAGGTCTGCGTACAGCGGGGAGATAAGTGCATCCGTGACTTCCTGTCCATCTGTATACAAAGCAGCGAACTTCGCCAGGCTGTCGCGGTCGAGCACGAGTTCAACATCCGCCTTCTCCTGCATCGAGCGGCCCGTCAAGGCCAGGTCAACCCATGGGGAAATGCACACCGCGCCCGCCGGCAGGGGCTGCCCGTCATCGCGCAGGGCAAGCAGCGCCGCCAGGGTCAAGCCGCCACCCGCCAAATCACCGGCGATGATGATCTGCGCGGGCGCAAAGCCCTGCCCCAACAGCCAGCGATACGCAGCTACGGCATCTTCCAGCGCGGCAGGGTACGGATGTTCCGGCGCCCGGCGGTAGTCAATCGCCAGTGCTTTTACCCCGGCAGCCTTTGCCAAACGACTGACCAGATCACGATAGGTATTGACTGAGCCCAGCGCATAGGCGCCCCCATGCAGATAGAGGATGACCCCGTCCCTTGCCGTCTCAGGGATAAACCACGCGGCAGGCACACCGTTCACATCCACGGACTGGCATTGCAACCCTTTGGGCAGCCGGAAAAAGCGGGCCATCTTCTCTGCTCTTGCGCGCTGTTCCTCCACCGGTTTTGATAAAGGCGTGAAGAAAAATGGCACGCTCTTCCTGAGAAATTTATTTACCATCTATAGGTTCCATCCCCTTCCCACACTCTGTGCAGAAGCGGTCATGCTGCGAGATAGCCCCGCCGCAGTCGGGGCAAGTCCATTTGAGTACCTCTTCGCGCATGAACTGCTCTCCGCCCACCGCTCGGAAACGCTGGGCATTCTCGATCAGGCTGAGTTGATAACGCTTGCGGTAGCTTTTGTCCAGGCGTTTGATCAACACGCAGGGGAAGTCTTCGCAATCCACGCACAGCGCCAACCCGCGCCCGGCGGCGCAAGCCTGGATCTCGCAGTTGCGGCAGTGGTTGGGCTTGCTCCCGTCCGCGCCCCGGCAGCCCTCGCAGGGCTTTTTCTTTTTCAGATGCACATAGCACACTGCGCAGTTCACCCCGCAGGGAGCAAGCATGAAAGCTGGGATTTCCAGCGGCATTTTCATTCCTAGAAATACCCCCAGGAATCCTGCTCAAATCTTTCCAGCAGTTCATCCATCTGACGAATGCGCTCAACAGCCAGCGATTTGGATTTATCCAGACAAAGCATTCCGGGCAGTTTCTCTCTGCGGCCCTGTATCGTTTTGTACGCCTTGCGCATGTCCTTGAAATTCTTGGAGAAATCCCTCATCACGCCCACCACCCCGAGGAAATCCAGGATGTCAGCGTCGCTTAACAACACAGATTCCAGGCTCCGGTCTGGCCCGCAAAGATGATGAAACTGAATCGCCTCCAGAACCAGCGCCTTTAATTCTTCCGGGTACGCTCGTTCATTAAGGAATGCCTCGGCCACCTGAAGGGAGCGCACGGTATGATCTACACCTTTTTCAGCCCATTTGGGATATGCCCCCCAATCATGCAAATGAGCCGCTACCCAAACCGCTTCTTCATCATATTCCTGTCCCGCGCCAATGATGGAGATCAACTGTAATAACCGCCTAACATGACTGATGCCCCAAGTTCCACCGTATTCTTCTGTCAAGCGCATTAATTCATCCCTGTCGATATGCAAGGCATCCTCCTGATGTATAGTATGGCGCAACCTCAATTCCAATTATCGTACAGCATTTTACATTGTAACGGGAAAACACTCCTTCTACCTAATGCTGATCAAACATGATCTGATTGCCATCCGGGTCTTGCAGAATGAAATAGGCCGGGCCCTCGCCATCCTCCGCTTCCTGGATCAATGGGATGCCTGCCTCTTTGAGGGCGCGCTGGATGCTGCGCGCGTCTACCGGGTTGAAGGTCAGAATATTGTCTGCAAACATGCCCTGAAACAAGCCGATATTGGTGGTGTCGTGGGAAAGAATGCGCCAACTGGTTTGATCTGTGTCGGGAAAAGCCTCATTCAGATGACCGCCATCCACCACCTTGAAGCCCATCGCCTGATAAAAAGCCAGACTCTTTTCCATGTCTTTCACTGCCAGACTTACTGAAAATCTTCCGAGGTCCATTTTTTGCTCCTTTCAATAATGAGGATTGACTATATAATACCATTTTTGTCCAATTTTACGAAAAAGTTTTCTGCGGCGCAAATTCTGCCAACATCTCTTCCAGTTCTTTTGCCTTATTCGCAATCTCGGTACTGGCAAACTCGCTGATTTCAAACAGACCACATACCCGGTCATATAACGCGGGGAGCCCCAATATATCAACAAGCTGCTCTTCAATCCACTTGTCATACGCAATTGGATATGTGCGGCGCGCAATGAATAAAGCCTGAAGGAACTCGCGGTACGCATTGTAGAGCCGGTCAAAAGACTGGAAATACAAACCTCGTTCAATGAATAACGGAATGTGATGCAGGTTATTCAGGCAATACTGCCGCACCATGCGCAGCCTTTGCTGGCGCAATTCTTCATCATAGTAGGGCAGCCATTTTTGCCTTAAATGCGCATAGTATTCACCGCCCTGCCACAGTGGTACGCTGTACGCCAGGAAGTTCCCGATCTCCAGCTCAAAACCATCCGGCCCGCCCCCCTCGTTGCGTTCCTGCGGTGTAAATACGCCATCAATGAAATCTGGATGCACCACTGAATACTTGCCGACCTGCTTCATGGCCGTGATGGCGGCATCCGTCTGCTCAAATCTATCCCAGGCGGACTCAATGGCCGCTAACTGCGTATGCAGGATTTCCGGTTTCGCCAGCACAACGATGTCGAGACAACTATCACGGGTTGCTTTGCCGCGCGCAGGAATTCACCAGCAGCACGGCCTCCACCTCAAAGCTGGTACTGAAGAATGTGGTAATCACTTCTGCGGCAGCCTGGTGTTCCGGTGTTGGATATGTCGCTCGCAGGTGCATATTATCTCTCCCGATCGAATAACGCTGGACTATGGCAGCAATCCTAATTCCTGCAAGATCTCCAGGCTGATCTTTTTCGCGTTTTCGCCATTTGCAAAGCCGTTGGAATCGTCACTCTCAAAATTGGTGGCGAAGAAATACACATTGTCATCCATTTCCAGATACCCCACAAACCAGCCCTGATAGATCTCAACCCAAATCGCAGATCCGGTCTTGCCACTCAATTTATAGGTGTCGGTCTCTTCCAGCACAATAACCTCTTTGACACTGTCCATTGACCGCTGCGAAAAAGGCAGTTCATTCAGATACAGCCGCTTCAAAAATTCAACCTGCTCATCCGGCGAGATGCGCAGCGCGCCATCAAGCCAGAATGAATCGAGATTACCGGAGATGTCAGCGTTCCCATAGTCTGCTGCTTTGACCCAGGCGCGCATTTGCTCTTCACCCACCCGGCGGGCCAGCTCCTGGTAGTACCAAACCACCGAATTGCGGATGGCAGTTTGCAGGGTATGGTCCTGGTGCCAGGCGGGCACATGGTAATCGGTGCCGTCCCAGGGGATGACGTAGTTTTCATCCGGGATGATGTTTGTCTCCAGCCCGATCAACGAGTTGAGGATCTTGAACGTGGAAGCCGGCAAAAACCGCTCCGCGCAGCGCCCGGGGTTATGCCGGATATAGTGATCAGCCTTCAGGTCATATAACACAAATGCGCCCGGATTGCCCGCAAAATATCTCTCAAACTCCGGCCTGACTTCCGCGAGTTCAGTCTGGTTATTCGCCCACGCAACCACAGGAAGGACCCACGCGTCCAATGGCTGATAGAGTATGCCGTGTCCGGAGCCCACATCCAGAACAATCTCACCATGATTAGACAAACCTTTGCCCCCGGAAAACGCGAACAATTCCTTACAGGAACCTGCAAAATCATCTGCTGAATCATAAATAGACAATACGTTCCCGTAAATGGCCACCTCATTCCAGATTAACTCCGATACTACATCTGGATGGCAAATCGCCATTGGCACAAAATTAACCTCGCTGTTTTTCAACAGGTTAGAAGCATATAGTGTAATGCCTGCCCCTTTAGAAGCCCCCACAACGGTGATATTTTCAGGCGGCACACCCGCATCCAGTAGTTCTCTTACCTGCGCGGCGGTCTTCTCCGCATACACCAAAACATCTGCGTTCTTCTCACGCTGCTCGCTACGCACCACAAAACCATACCCGCGTAAGGTTTCAAGGATCGCCTCGTATTCATACTTCCCAAACGAAGTGCTCACTGCCGGCAGTCCCTGATCTTCGATGATCTTGCCATGCAGATAGAACAGGTAACGTGCCGAAAGATCAATCTCATCCTCAACCGGTCCCATCGTCGGCTCGGAGCTGGGCTTTACTGATGCCTTTGTCGGAACAACCGTACCCGTGGCGGCCACCGGTGCTGCTGTTAACTGTGCAGGCTTTGTAGTCGTGCACGCTGCCAACAACGCAGCTGACAACAAACAGCCTGTCAACTTCCAGCAAAAGTTATTCAAGATCATTTCCCTTTCCTGACAATTGGCCGTATCAGGCCTCGCCTGTCTTCTCCAGCCACTGGCGCAGTAGCCCAGCTATCTCCAGCCTGCCCATCGTCAGATACGCTTGGTACTCGTATGTCAGGGCCAGCCCCGGCACTTGCATCCCATCAAGCTCAACCAGGCATTTATGCGCTGCCACATCCACCGGCGCTTCCCATGTCCCGTCTGGCAGCAATTTTTTCAGTCCACCGATGATCTCAACCTCAACACCATCAATGACAAGCTTTCCCAGATGGGAACGCATCCGCTCGGATGCCAGGTAGCGCACCGGCTCTACCACATATTCAGGGAATAGCGCTTCCATCGCATAGGCCCCGGCCTCATCCGTCTGAAGGTCAATATCATGTGCCTTGACTGACATCCCCTGCAGCACCATATTCAGGCTGCCTGTAACGGCCCACAAGATGTTCTTGTTTTCCAAACGAGCACAGATTTTTCGCAGGGCATTCAAATGATGGGTTTCAATCATGGCTTATCCTTGGAATAATAAATTTGTGGAACGCATCTCGTATTCATTATACGGGTGCAGGTGCCTGTGTCAACAAAAAAAGAACGCCGCAATTACGGCGTTCTTCCGTGCTTCATAATGGTCAGGCTGTGCCCGGCGGGGCTGGCCTTTGGGCAACAACCGACCAAATTGAACGGTTTAGAGACCTTTGAGATATGTTGCCAGAACCAGAAGAACCAGACCGGCCAAAACGAGCCAGAAGGACAAAGCAGATAAAACAGGAATAGCAACAAAATTAGCGATCAGGCCAACGGCGCCAAGGCCAACAGCGATCCACCAGGTAACGACTTTCGGTTGATTAAGCTTCATTTTAAAACCTCTTTCAAAAATTGAATAATTACTGGGATTCTCTTTGTGCCCCGTGACCGCGCGGCCAGCCGGAAAGAAACCTCCCAATTGATGTTCAGACATTATAGCAAGTATCCCCAATATCACAAGTCCTGATTATCGAGCCAAAAGCCAGAACTGATCAAACAGCATCTTGAAAGGAGAGCTTTTCTGCTCCGGAGAAGCCGCCTTTCAGCAGTACAAACGTCTACGATCTGTGGATAAGTGCCCCAAAACTGTGGATAAGCATATCCCACCAGTGGAGAAACCTGAATTCCTGGGGAAAGCTATCCGCAATCACCATGCTTTTTCCCGAACATGTGTTCATTCCCGTGGATAAACGCGGGAAAAACTGTGGATAAGTGGGGATATCCTGTGGAAGATAGCTGGTTCGCAGGGGATAAACCTGAAGGAATCGTGGAGAAGCAGGGGAGCAGCAGATTCCTGGAAATCTCTGTGGAAAAGCACCCTAAATCTGTGGATAACCCGGATAGAATTGGGGATGAATACCCCTGTGTTGTGTAGAAAGCTGCGCAGAAAACATGGATAACCCGTGATTCTCAGGGGATAAGATGTTGAATTTGGTGGAGAAAACCCGCAAAAGGTATGGCTGCTTGTGGATAAATCCCCCTTTTTTGTGGAAAACTGTGGATTTTTGCAAACTCAGGAACCTGTGAAGGGTGAGAATCGTTTATAGTAAAGGTACGATTGCAACCCAGCGTGATTTTAACCGTAAATTCAAATATAACGCACCAATTTAACGTACAATAAAACTGTGATCCTCCGATCCGCCCTACCAATAACAGGTGATGAAAATGTCAAAACTCAAAATCCCTTTCCTTGTCAGTTGTGTCCTTTTGATCGCGGCGTGCAGCCTGCCAGCCATGAGCACAGCAGCCCCCACGCCAAACATTGAGCAAACCGTCAATGCCGTGCGCACGGAGTCTGCGCTGACTGCCGTTGCAGCGGGTCAAGACGCGCCTCCCCTGATCCCGGTCTCTGAAACCCCGGCCCCGTCCATGACGGTCGCCCCCAGCCATACCGTGCACCCCACACTCACCAATGTGCCCACCAATACCCATATACCAACCCTCACGACAACGCCCACCATTACGCGTACGGCAACGCGCACGCAACTGCCCGGCGGCAATCCAAAGATCACCATCCTGGCGGTAGAGAGAAACACGGCGGTCAGCGTAAAGACCGAGAACTTCCCCGCCAATCAGATCTTCACCATCCGCATCGGTCACTTCAACGATTTCAACAATACCAAAAAAGTGGTCGGTTCAATCGCCTCAGGTTATGGCGGAACGATCTATTTCACATCCATGATCCCGGATGAATTCAAGGATGTCGACAAATTCACCATCCGCCTGGACAGCAACCACGGGTATTATGCCTACAATGCTTTTGAAAACACATCGTTCGGAACCGTAGCATACACCGCGACGCCAAAAGCAACCTACAAATGCGAAGTGAAAACCTCTCCCAGTGCGTATACGGAATTCCCGCTCAGTGCAGATTTTGACGCATCCTGGGAGATCAAGAACACCGGGACCGAAGCCTGGGACAAAGCTTCAGTGGATTATAAACATTTAAGCGGCACCGAGCTGCAGAAATACGGCAAGGCTTTCGACCTGCCCAGCACAGTGGATCCTGACGGCACGATCACCCTTGTGGTGGACATGGTCGCGCCCAACACGGCAGGCACCTATACCGCCAACTGGGCAATTGTCAACGGCGATACCGTGCTGTGCTATCTGCCAGTAACGATCAAAGTGAAATAGGAAAATCAGCAAGGAGATCCACATGAAGATTGGCATCATCGTCTATTCATATACCGGTCAAACCCTGGCCGCAGCAGAAACATTGGCGCAGAAACTCTCCGCCGCCGGGCATGAAGCTGCCCTGAAGAAGATCGAAACCACCTCAGAGGTCAAACCGGGATCAGCTGAAGCCACCCTGAAATCACCCCCTGCGCTGGACGATTTTGACGCCGTGGTGCTTGCTGCGCCAGTGTGGGGAGGGACACCAGCCCCGCCCATGGCCGTATACCTGGAGCAATTACCCGCCCTGGCAGGCAAACCCTTTGCTTACCTGGCAACGGGCTTCTTTCCGCCCTCCATGGGCTGCAAGCAAACCATCGCAAAAATGAAAGCGGCCTGCGAAGCTCAGGGAGCCTCCTCGCTAGGAGCAGGGAGCATTGGCCGCCTCGTGTTTGGCCGCCAGCAGAAAGCCGAAAAAGCCTTGTCGGATCTGGCAGGGTTGTTTTAGATCACCAAAAAGTAGGTGGATGGCATCCCTTCCGCGTCAAGCAAATGTAAAATTCTCCTCGCTTCACGGAACAAAGTATTTCCCTGCCAATCCATCCGTGTGGCCTGCGAGAACCAAAGCACCCCATCCCAACCATCCCCATTTTTCGATGAAACCGCAAAATGGGGATGGGGTAC
The DNA here is from genome assembly GCA_963753895.1 of uncultured Chloroflexia bacterium. Lineage (GTDB taxonomy): Bacteria > Chloroflexota > Anaerolineae > Anaerolineales > Anaerolineaceae > SMBSF63. Next base: position 58,124 of record CAVWEE010000014.1, read on the forward strand.
TGCACCTCTACAAAACAAACACCTCCCGTGGACGATATCCACGGGAGGTGATCTTTATTCAATCCAAACGACTAGATCCAGCCGCGCAGCTCCATCGCCTTGACCACACGGTCAATGGCAACCATATAGGCCGCATCACGCATGTAGACCTTTCGCCTTGAGCGACATCTCCAGCACGCTGTTGAAGGCCTGGGTCATCTTGGTGTCTTCTTTTTCCAGCACTTCTTCGCGCGTCCAGTAGAAATTCATATCATTCTGCACACCTTCAAAGTAGGACACGGTCACGCCGCCGGCATTGCACAGGAAATCGGGGATCATGAAGATCCGCGTTCCTTGATGACTTCATCAGCTTCGGGGGTGGTGGGGCCATTGGCGCCTTCGGCGATGATCTTCACCCGGCTGCTCATGGTCTGCACCGTTTCCGCGTTGATCTGGCCTTCCAGGGCTGCGGGGATAAGCACATCCACATCTTTGCTGATCCAGGCATCAGCATCTTCGATCTTGTATCCGGCCGCAATGGCCTTCTCTTTATCGATCGTGCCGTACTGGTCGGTGATACTCATCAGGAAGTGAGGATCAACACCATCTTCCTTGCTGACGGTGTAGGGCTGCGGTCATCGCGGTCCCAATAGGAAACACACACCACCTTACCGCCCAGCATCTCAACAAAGCCAATCGCTGCATATTGGGCCACATTGCCAAAGCCCTGGATGGCTGCCCTGCATCTGGTTCGGGTCCAGCTTGAGGTGCTTCATCGCTTCGCGCACGGTGTAAATGACACCAAAACCGGTCGCCTCGGTGCGGCCCAGCGAGCCGCCGCCGCCCACCGGTTTGCCGGTGATCACGCCGGGGGTATATTGCCCGGACAGGTTGGAATATTCATCCATCATCCAGCCCATCATCTGCGGGGTGGTGCCGACATCCGGCGCGGGAACATCCTGCCGTGGGCCGATATTCTTCCACATCTGCTGCACCCAGCCGCGCACCAGGCGTTCTTTTTCCGTCACGGAAAGGGTCGAGGGGTCAACGATCACGCCGCCTTTGCCGCCGCCCAGGGGAATATCCGCTACGGCGCATTTCCAGGTCATCCACATGGCCAGAGCACGCACGGTATCCATCGTCTCGGCCGGGTGGAAGCGAATGCCGCCCTTGTTCGGGCCGCGGGCATCGTTATGCTGCACGCGGAAACCCTCGAAGACCTGCATGGTGCCATTATCCATCCGCACCGGGATGCGGAAATGAAATTCCCGCATCGGCCAGCGGAGGAATTCGCGCACCGGCGGATCCAGTTGCAACTGCTCAGCGACATGGTCGAATTGGCTTTGTGCCATTTCAAATGCATTGGTTGAAGATGCCATTCCTGTTTTTTCTCCTGTCTAAAGACTAGAAAAAGATTTGAAGGGTGCCATTTGATCGGTGGCATAAAAAAATAAGCGGACACACCGGTTGTGTGTCCGCTCCATGTCAATCGAATATGCAGGCTAAATGCCGCACGATATCCTCCACCGACAATTCCATACTATAAAGGTATCAAAGAATCAACATAGCGTCAATATGATAAAGCTCAATGATTCGGTATGATGTCCGTCAACGCATCTATACAACTTTGTCAGACAAATCACTGGCAGCATCCAACTGACGCATCAGCTCTTCCCGCAGCACCTGCGGATTGGCCTTGCCGCGGGCTGCGCGCATCACCTGACCAAAGAACCAGTTCGACAGGCTGTCCTTGCCAGCCAGATACGTCTCCAATTCTTTCGGGTTCTGCTCCAGCACGCCGCGCACCATCTCCGCAATGGCATCCGTATCCGAGACCTGGCGCAGCCCTTTGGCCGCGATGATCTCCGCGGCAGGCTGACCCTTCTCCAGCATTTCAGCCAGCACAGTCTTGGCGGTAGGCGCGTTGATCTCGCCCTTCTCCAGCAGCGCCAGCAAATCTGCCAGCCCCAGCGGCGTCACTTTCAAACAATCGATCGTCTCGCCGCAGGTATTCATCCAGCCAAACAACTCGCCGGTCATCCAGTTGGCCACCAGGCGGGGCGGCAGGGAGGGATCAGCAGCCAGCACGGCTTCAAAGAAATTGGCAATGTCCTGCTCGCCGACCAGCACATTGGCGTCCACTTCCGTCAGACCGAACTGCGACTGGAAGCGGGCCGCTTTGGCCTGAGGCAGCTCGGGCAGAGAAACGGCAATCTCCTCAATCCAGGCCTGTTCCAGCACCAGCGGGGGCAGGTCCGGCTCGGGGAAATAACGATAGTCATGCGCGTCTTCCTTGCTGCGCTGGGAATAGGTCTCCTGGCGGGCTTCATCCCAACCGAGGGTTTCCTGTTCCACGATTTCGCCGCGTTCCATCTTGGCGATCTGCTGCTCAATTTGATAGGTGACAGCGCGCTCCATGGCGCGGAAACTGTTCAGGTTCTTGATCTCGGCCCGCGGGTTGAGCACATCGGTGCCCTTCTCGCGCACGGACACATTGGCCTCAAAGCGCATCACGCCCTTTGACATATCCCCCGAATTGACTCCCACATAGCGGATGATGTCGCGCAAAGCGCGGCCGTAAGCCACCGCCTCTTCCACCGAGCGCATGTCCGGCTCGGTGACGATCTCCAGCAGGGCCACCCCGGCGCGGTTGAGGTCCACCAGCGAGTACGTCTCGCCGTCGCGTTCCATGTGGGTCAGCTTGCCGGCGTCCTCTTCCAGGTGGGCGCGCAGGATGCGGATGGTCTTCTCGCCCTGCGAAGTTTGTATCTTCAGGCGGCCGTTGCTGGCCAGCGGTTCTTCAAACTGGGAAATCTGGTAGCCTTTGGGCAGGTCGGGGTAGAAATAATTCTTGCGGGCAAAGATGCTCACCGGCGCGATCTCACATTCCAGAGCCAGCCCCACGCGCACGGCGTACTCAACCGCCTTCTGGTTGATCACCGGCAGCACGCCCGGCATCCCGGCGCACACCGGGCACACGGCGATGTTGGGCGCGGCCTGGGTATAGTCCAGCACCGGGCAGGCGCAAAACATCTTCGATTCGAGTCAACATCTCGGTATGGACTTCAAGCCCAATCACTACTTCGTATTCCATAAAGCACTCTCACCGTGCCCTGCTGTCGAAGGGCACACATATAAATTCACCGCGCCCACTGGGGCGCAGTCTGGATACATTTTATCATTACTCGGGGAAGTGCCCCGTCAATCCGGCAACAGTTGATCTGGAGACAGGTTTTCTCATTAAGATCAATTACTCCCTCGCGTTGGGTTTGTTCACAACGCACCAACTACCCCTCCAAATCAACTGTCCCTACGGCAGGTTGATCTTCCCCATTGCATCAAATCCCAAACAACTTCTAAACACAATGCAGGTATACTTATAGCGTCTTGATCATCAGTAAACGAAGGAGATTGACCATGCCCCCCCGAAGACCACGAAGACCCCTGCCCCCGCGCAGATTTGACCACCGCAATCCAGCCGCCAGAAAGGTGCATCCCACCCTGTTAAGAGCCAACCGGCTTTTCTCCAATGGCAATTATATTAACTCCGCAGCCCTGTATGAGAAGCTGGCTGTAGGCGCCTATGACCGCGGCCTCCCCCGCGCGCCAATGCTGTTCATGCAGTCCGGCAAGGCCCTGCTCATCGCGGGCAAAGTCGTCAGAGGCATGTCCATCACCCAGCGCGGCCTGGGCATCCTGGCTGACCAGGCACGCTGGCGCGAACTGTACCAGTTTGGCCGGCGCAGCGTGAACATCCTCGACGAACTGGGCTATGAGAAAGAAGCCCGGGGGATGGAGGCATGGCTCAAAACCAGACTGCCGGAAAAAGAAGAGACCGCCATAAAAGCCGCCCGGGAAGCCGCCCCGGAAGAAAAGCCGACCTTCCCCGTTACCTGTCCCGCTTGCGGGGCACGGGTGCATCCCGACGAAGTGAAAGTAATCGACAAATCAACGGTGGAATGCCTCTTCTGTGGAAGCGTCATTCGGGCAGGATAAGATAGATTGCAGGAACCGGTTGAAAATCTGTCACGACCTGTTATAAAAAAACATCTCCCGCGAGTTCAAATTCGCGGGAGATGTTTTTATTCAGCAAGCATTTCTTTGAGCCGCAGCAACTGCTCCCGCAAGGATTCTTTCTCCCGGAAATATTCCAGCGTGACCACCTGTGGTGAACGGATCCCAAGTACCCATTGCAATAACTGATAGTCTTCTTCGCCCATGGATTCATGGGCATCATGGATACGCCCATATCTCACCCGCACACCGCTCACATGGATCTGCGCCAGCCTGTCCAGCGGCAGCCGCTCGATATAGGCATGCACTTCCTGCCCCTGGTATTCCGCAGCCACCCGCGCATGGGCAATATCCAGCAGGAAGCCGGAATCCGTCTCCTTCACGATCTCGGTGATCACCTCCGGGCTGGCCGCGTAGTCATATCGCTTCCCCCGAATGGAATGTAAATTCTCCAGCACGATCGGCAGGCCGGCGATCTCCCTGACGCGCGCCAGCGTGTCGATGAATTGCCGGGTGATCTTCCCTGCCTCCGGTGGAGGAAGACGCAGCCCCAGGTGGCTCAACCGGAAGATGTGCAAAGGCAGCAGCTCAATATGATAAGACAGCCAGGGGCTTTCCGTGCAGGCCAGGTATTCCTTCAGCCGCTCCGGGAAATGCCGGTCCTTGCGCATTGGCGTCATCACACTGCTGGCATGGAAATAGAACGGCATGCCGGAGAACAACTGGCGAAATCCCGTGATCTCCTCCGGGGGAAACCAGGGGCCGATCTCGATACCATCAAAGCTGTCAAAGCCTTCTTTGACCAGCGAGACAAGGGGTTCGGAATAATTGACGGTAAGGAGGGGCATAGTTAGCTCACCTGGCTCAGGCTGGAAAGCAGCACAAACGCCAGAACAGTTGACTTTTCACCAACGATTTAAAGGGGGTTTTCATCGACTTGTTTGTTCAAAAAATTCCCAGATAACTGTGCTCGCATCCATATTGGCACTGATTTTTCCGTTAAGCCCCCATAACTGGGCAGGTTTGTTTCCACCAGGCCAGGTATGTCCTCCGCCAATAATCGAGTAGAGTACAACAGTCGCATTTTCCTGGCAATCCACATAGGTATCACGTTCAATATGGGTACCATCACCAACCAGATCTAATTCCTGCTCTTTCGCCGGTTTGCTGTTACATTCATTATGCGTGGCCCAAAATTCAATTGTGGCGGGTACCGATGTATACTCCAAATTTCCATTCCACGGGACCCCATGGTCATCAGAGCCATGGATCATCAAAACCGGAAGCGGCTCCTGAGGACTGCAGTCCTCAAAAACATTCTGAGGTAATGTTGCGCCAACAATAGCGATAGCAGAAAACCTGTCTGCCATTTCGCAGCCCAATCGCTGCACCATTAATCCGCCAGATGAAAAACCAGTGGCAAAGATTTGATTTCGATTTATTGCATATTGGTCTTCTATCGAATTAATCAATTCATCAATAAAAGCTGCATCATCAATATGCGCCTGATCAGCGGCATAGAGATTGCTACCCTCTGCCCAACTAGCCTTGTATCCATCCGGGTAAACAACGATAAAACCCTGTTGCTCTGCGATTGCATTAAAATGTGTGATCCATTGCATCGTTCTGCCAGAGCCTGTGAGCATATGCAAAGCCAAAACCAACGGCATGGATTCTGTTTCACGATAAGATGAGGGAACATATACTCGGTATTTCCGATCTAGTCCATCTACGCGTATGGTTTCCCGTCCGGTAAGAGATGCCGCAGCAATAAAACCATACATCAACAAAAACAAGCTGAGAATGCCCACGAGTACAAATAAAATTTTACGCAGTTTATTTGGAGTTTGTTTGGGATGAGTTTTCGCCATGGTCTCTCCTTTAATATTCTATATACGTTTACTAAAAATATTGTATCTGAATTTGACCAGAATTGCCTTAAATCTAAACAGCGGATAATAAGATGACCTCCCGTGTTTTATTGCTCACGGGAAGCCAGAATCGCATTTCAAAATCAACAGGATGCTTTACAACCGCTTCATGAAGCACTCATCGAACTGGCAATGAAAAGAAACAAAGCCCTGAAAAGGTTCTGAGCCTTCCAGGGCTTTGTTTCATCGTCTACTGCTCAGCCTCAAGGCTGAGGATAGATTGCGCTGGTTCGCTCAACCCACAGATGGACATATCATCATAATAGAAAACCGAAGTCCCTGTTGGATAAGGTTCCAGAGCGACAGTGCCTCCTTCCCAGGGGTTGGTCTCTGTCCACGTCACGGATTGCTTGCCATCCAGAAATACAGCCACTTCTCCATCAAGATAACTCATCTCAAGGAGATGCCATTCCCCTTTTTGGGGATACCCGACTTGCCGGATCGTCACATGGGCATCATCTGCCAAACGGTCCAGCCGGGCATCGTTAGGCCGCATGGCAAGAAGATACCGCTTGTCACCGCCCTCCGGTGCAAAGCGCCAGTTGATATGCGAATCACCGGTCCCATCATAGCGGAACCAGAAACGCCAGATCGCATTATTAAAGCCATCTGCGGGCGCTTCCTTGTAGTTGATAAAGGCGGCACCTTCAGTGGCCGCGATCACCAGATCATCGGGATTGTCCGGATTTGCGATCACTGACCAAGATGGGACACCCACATCGATCACTTCCCAACCCTGGGCTTTGCCATCCTGGAAATCATCCAGATAGAGCACCGTTTCGCCAGGCAAGCAGGCAGCACCCAGCGTTAAGCCATTGGGATCACGGGTCATTGTGATACTATGGCTGTTCTCGCCAGCCTCCAGAGGCACTACCTCCTCGATTGGATCGTATCCTGAAGCAGAAAGTTGTAAAGTTATCTCCTCACCGGGCAAGTCACTCCACCCAGCCACCCCTGCATCGTCGGTTATTTGGCTTGCCAGAGCAGCATAAGCACTCATTTCAGGAACATAGGCTGTCACCATCGGCAAAGGGTTGCCATCCTGGTCTACAACATCGAGTGTCAACTGAATGCCGGTTTGAGGCGGTGGAAGGGGAGTAAATTCCTCACTCAAACTGCACAGAGAAATATCATCGTAGTAAAAAGTGGCGCCACCTTCCGGGTAAGGCTCGAGGCCAACTGTCCCGCCTTGCCAGGGATTGGAGTCTGTCCAACTGATCCCTTCCTGCCCGTCAATGTACACCGCCACCGTGCCATCAAAATAGCTGATTTCCATCAAATGCCATGCATCACCAGCCGGTGTGCCTGCCTCTCCAACTGTTACGTGATTCCCCATCAAACGATCGAGGCGGGCATTGCCTGCTGAAAGATTTACGATATAGCGCGTGTCTGTCTCAGCAGGGGCAAAACGCCAGTTGATATGAGATTCTCCACCACCATCGTAGCGGAATCGAAATCGCCAAACAGCATTATCCAGTCCAGGGTTTTCAAAGCCGGCCAGCGTAGTAAATCCGGCCCCTTCTGTTGCAGCAATCACCATATCATCCGGTTGATCTGGATTGGGTACAATTGCCCAGCCTGGCGTAGCAAGTTCTATGAGATCCCAACCTGCAGCATTTCCATCCTGAAAATCTTCGATATACAACAAAGATTCACCGGGACCGCATGCGCGTTCTGCCAGCAGCCCGTCAGGATCACGTTCCAGGGTTAAATCAAGCTGGTTTGTTCCCCGCTCAATTTCAGCAGTCTCTTCCAGTGGAAAATAACCCGGTACCAGCATTGTTAAATTCAACGAGCCATTTGGCAAATCTGATAGCACAACTTGCCCACTGGCATCAGTAAGGTATTCGTCGCTGTCCATTGATAAAGCTGCGCCAGAGACTGGCTGTCCATCAGTGTCCTTGACTGAAATTGTCACATCGTATGGGATTGGTGTCGGTTCCGGGGTGGCAGTCGCTGCTGCAGCGGTCATTTGCATAATCTCTTCTTCTGAAGGCCCGCATCCCACCAAAAGCAATAGCAAAACCAGGGCACAGGCAAAACAAATTGTGCCGCGTTTCATGTCCTCCTCCTTAAATTCGTCCTATACTACAGAATTAAAATAGCGATGGGAATCTTAAGAAATCTCTGATGATGTTCTAAGGAGTTCCCTGCTCCCCCAGGAGCTCCTAATTCCATGCAGGCTTCGGGAGAATCACCCGGTAAATCAAAGCTGTGCAAAGTCTGGTTTTCTTCTATGAAATTGATTACAGTAGTGATATCTTGGCTCTAGGATGAACTTAGGTGTTGCATATCAAATATAGTCGTTTCAGATACCCCCCTTTCTGTGAAGTTCTCAAGAGGATGAACTGAGTCGGTACTTAAATTGTACAAATAATTAATCGGGTTTTCAATATATTTTTGTACTGATTTCAGCACTGCGAGGCAAAAGTGATCAACCTGCGGATAAAAAAACCGCCCTTGAGAGAAAATTCTCGGGCGGTTGATAATCTGTTCCTTGATCCAGCAATGCTTTATAACCGATTCACAAAGCGCTCCACTCGGATCAATGCTTCCTCGATCTTGTCATAGGCGGTGGCATACGAGCAGCGCAGGAAGCCCTCGCCGCCGAGGCCGAAAGCCGAGCCGGGCACAGCAGCTACGCTCTCCTCCTTCAGCAGTCGGTTGGCGAATTCATCATCACTCAGTCCAGTCACGGAGACTTTGGGGAAGGCATAGAATGCGCCTTTGGGCTCAAAGGTCGGCAGGCCAATCTCGTTCATGCCTTTGACGATCAGTTTGCGGCGGCGGTCATATTCAGCGACCATTTCCTCCACGTAGGGACGGCCTTCCTTGAGGGCGGTGATGGCTGCCGCCTGAGCGGTGGTGGGAGCACACATAATGGTGTACTGGTGAATACGCACCAACCCCATGATGAGGTCAGCCGGGCCGGCGGCAAAGCCGATGCGCCAGCCCGTCATGGCATAGTCTTTCGAGAAGCCGCCGAGGAGCAGGGTGCGCTCCCATGCGCCGGGCAGGGCTGAGAAGCACACATGCTGGTGGTCGCCATACACCAACTGGTCATAGATCTCATCCGAGATAACGATCAGGTCATGCTTTTCAGCGATGCGCAGCACCTCAAGCAGGGTTTCGCGCTCGGCGACGGCCCCGGTGGGGTTGCAGGGATAGCTGATCAGGATGGCTTTGGTGCGGGGGGTAACCGCGGCCTCGATCCTGGCCGGGTTGAGGACAAAATTGTCTTCCATCAGGCTGGGCACTTCCACCGCCACGCCGCCGGCCAGTTCCACTTCAGCCTGGTAGGACACAAAGCAAGGGGTGGGAATGATGACTTCCTCACCGGGTTCCAGCAAGGCCGTGGCTGCCAGATAGAGCGCTTCCGACCCGCCCACGGAGATGACGACTTCGCTGGCCGGGTTATAGGTCACGCCATACATCTTCTCAAGATGATCAGTGAGGGCTTCACGCAGTTCAAAAATCCCGGCATTTGAAGAATAATGGGTTTCACCACGCTCCAGTGAGCGACGGCCAGCCTCCAGAATTGGGTCGGGGGTGGTGAAGTCTGGCTCGCCAATCCCCAGAGAAATGACGTCTTTCATGGTGGCGGCAATATCAAAGAATTTGCGGATGCCTGAAGGCTTCAATGATGAAACTTTCGAGGCAAGGTAGGATTCACGACGATTGCTGGTTGTGCCCATTAATGCTTTATTCCTCCTGACAGAATAAGGATCACCTGTTGATCACAGGGATAGAGATTGCGGCCGGGTCATGACCCTGTTCGCAATGACAGTTATTTAACCAAACGGGAATTATCACCTACATTGAGATGGCTGACCTGTTCTTCAACATAGGCTTTGTTTCCCAATAATGAATTTTCGCAAACGACACCGCTGATCTCGGCCTCATCGCCGATGATGGAATTTCGAACAACGGCATCAGTGATGCGGGAATTTTTGCCAATGGAGACATACGGTCCAACGACTGCCGACTCAAGCTGTACGCTTTCGTGAATGCAGACAGGCGGGATAATGACCACCCCGGGCCGATCAGCAAAGTCGGCACTATTATCGCCACGGTTTTCGATCAGGAAACGGTTCGTTTCCAGCGTGGTGGCGGGGATGCCCGTATCCAGCCAGGTCTCAATCCGTTTGACACGAAAATCAACTTTGTCTTCCAGCATCACGTTGATCGCGTCAACGATGTAGTACTCACCTTTGAGGGAGGTGCCGCGCGCCATCTGTTTTTCAATGGCAGCAATCAAGGCTTCCCCGCTGCGGAAATAATAAAAGCCTACCAGAACGAGGTTATTGTTCACGTCCTGCGGTTTTTCAATCAAGCGGGCGACATGTCCTTCGCTGCCCAGTTCGGCCACACCAAAGCGGCGCGGGTCGGGCACGGGTTTCACCCAGGCCATACCGTCACAGCTTTCGTCCGCAAGGAAGGCCAGATCCGTTTCAATGAGGGTATCCGAGAAAGCCATCAACATCGGACCCTTGAGGTGTTCGCGGGCCAGATAAATGGCATGCGATTGGCCGCGCATTTCTTCCTGCAGCACAAAATCCACTTTCACATCGGGATGATTGTCCTGCATGTATTTTTCGATCTGCTCGCCCTGATGACCAACAATGAAGACGAATTCCTTCTCGAAAGCCGCGGGGATCGAGTCAAACTGATCGAGCACATAATCCAGCACGGTTTTGCCAGCGATGGGCATAAGGGGTTTTGGTTTGCTCCAGGTATGCGGACGCATGCGCGTCCCCCACCCAGCCATCGGGATCACAATTTTGATTGATTTTGCCATGTTTCACCTTCCTGAGATCAATCCCTGAGGATTTGCATTCAATTGTACATCATAATAATGAAATGGTGCGATCCTGATTTTGACCGCACCAACAAACTTTCAATCTGTTTTTTCCCAAAAATGGGTCGGCAGAAAGATACTATCCAATCTTTGCGTACAGGTCGTTCAAAGTACCTTCCATCAGGTCAATCGCCTCACGAGGATAGCGGCATCAAAGCCAAGCCTGGCGCCAGCTGCATTGAAAAGCTGCGGCAGAGAGCGGGTTCCGCCCAGGGAAAGCGCTTTGCGGTAATCCGCTACGGCCTGCTTCTGGTCACTGAGGGAATTGCGCCACACCTGCACCGCCCCCAGCATGGCCAGCCCATATTCGATGTAATAGAAAGGCATGGCGTGGATATGCCCTTTGCGGTGCCATCCGGTCACCTTGGCATCCTCCAGGCCGCTCCAGTCCTCGCCGGGCATGAAGCGATCCCATAAGCGTCCCCAGGCCGCATCACACTGATCCGCATCCATAGCCTGCTCGGGATTTTCATAAATCCAATGCTGGAACAATACGACGACAGCCATATAGGGCCAGAAGAGGATACTGTTTTCAATATTCTCAATATTGGCACGCGCAGCTTCTTCTTCTGTGTAGAAGCCGCCGTTGTCAGCAGTCAGGTACGGCATTCCGATGAATTCCATGCTCATCGAAGCCACCTCGGCAAACTCCATGGGCGGATCCCACTGCATCAGATAAGGCAGGTATTTGGATTCAAACACATGGAAGGCGTGGCCGCTCTCGTGCAGCATGGTCAGCACATTTTCATGAATGCCAACAGAGTTGGCAAAAATGAACGGACGGTCTGTCAGGGCAAGTTCTGTGCAGTACGCTCCGGGGGCCTTGTTCTTGCGGTTATCCAGATCAAGCAGATCTTCGGCAACCAATGTATCAAAATATCCGCCCAACTGCGGGTCAATCTGATGAAAGACAACCGATACCTTTCTGCGCAGTTCCTCGATCGTTTGGAAGGGCTTCAAGGGCGGGCGGCCGGAGGTATCAGCATAGCGATCCCAGGGACGCAGGCTTTCGATGCCCAATTTTTCACAATAGCGGGCATAAATTCGTTGCGCGGCAGGCACGACAACTTCCTCAATGGCGTCACCAAAACGCTTGCTGTCCGCGGCGGTGTAATCAAAGCGCTTCAAATACTTCCAGCGGTACTCACGGTAATTATCAAAACCCGCATTGGCGGCAATTTTCAGGCGCAGCTTGAGCAGCTTCTGCCAGTTTTCATTGATCGCCTGGCGGTCCTGCAGGCGGCAGGCCATCTCCAGATCCCAGGCTTTCTTGCGCACGGCTCGGTCGGCGTCCCTGGCTTGTAGGGTCAATGACGCAACGGTTACTTCCTCTCCCTCCCATTCCACTGTCTGCGCGCCAATGATCTTGTCATATTCGTTTGCCAACTTGTGCTCCTCGGCCAGCAGGGCCAGATTTTCCTCGCGGAAAAGCTCACGGTCCGCGCGCATGCGGGCAAGCTGAATGTCAAAATTGTCCGGCTCAAGCCCACTGTCCAGCAAGCGGTCTTTCAGCTTCTGTTCTGCGGCCTCCAATGCGGGGAAGATATGATCCATAAAATCATGCAGGCGCTGCTCGATTTCCTTATCCGCTGTATTGCATGACAGTCAATATAAATGCGGTTATACAATTCGCTGGCATGTTTGCCAATCAGCGACCAATCCTGCATCCACTGTTCCAACGTGTCGGCGTTCAGAGAGCGCTTGTTCAGTTCTTCGTAATATGGCGCGAACTGCTCCCACTTCCAGGTCATCAATTCATCAAGCTGTGCAGGTAACTGTTCAAACATGGTCTATGTCTCCTCATGGTTATGTAGCGCAAAGTGAGCCTGCACTACCCTGGCACCAACATCCAGGGCAGGTGTGTTCCCTTTGTGGATCGACATATCATCCCCGTATACGGGTAAGCCGAAGCGGGACTGTTGCACCTCTAAACAAACTCCCAGCTTTCACGCCGGGAGTTTGTAAAATATCAATCTATATCTGGCTTTCGCAGATGCCAGTCCGTGGCCTGCTGGTACACATGGGCTGTTCGCAGCAGAGTCTCCTCGCCAAAATGCGGGCCCATCAACTGCATGCCAATCGGCAGCCCCTGCGAGTCAAAACCAACCGGCAAAGCCAGACCGGGCACCCCGGCCAGGTTGGCCGGCAGTGAGAAGATGTCCTGCAAATACATTTCCAGCGGGTCGCCGCTGTGCTCGCCCAGACGGAAGGCCGTTGTGGGGGCCACCGGTGCGGCAATCACATCCACGGACTCGAAAGCATCCACGAAATCCTGCTGGATGAGGGTGCGCACTTTCTGGGCCTTGCCATAATAGGCATCGTAATAGCCTGCCGAGAGGGCATAGGTGCCGAGCATGATGCGCCGCTTGACCTCCGGGCCAAAACCGGCGCCGCGCGATCTGTTGTACATATCAATCAGTTCATCGGCGGGGACGCGCAGGCCATAGCGCACACCATCAAAGCGCGCCAGGTTGGCCGAAGCCTCGGCAGGGGCGATCAGGTAATACACCGGCAAGGCATATTCCGTGTGCGGCAGGCTGACCGGGATCACCTCGGCGCCCAGTTCTTCCATCTTTGCCACAGCCTGACGGACGGCTTTTTCCACCTCGGGCTGAATGCCGGAGATGAAATATTCCGCCGGCACGCCGACGCGCAGTCCGCTCAAATCTGCCTCAGCGGGCATGTCAAAGGACGGCACCGGGCGGTCATGCGAGGTAGCGTCTTTGGGATCATACCCGGCCATGACTTTCAACAGCAGGGCCAGGTCTTCCGCCGTGCGGGCCAACGCGCCCACGGAATCCAGTGACGAGCCATACGCCACCAGCCCATAGCGCGAAACGCGCCCATAGGTGGGTTTGATGCCGGTCACCCCGCAGAAGGAAGCGGGCTGGCGCACGCTGCCGCCGGTATCGGTGCCCAGGGCCGCCGGGACCAGGCGGGCGGCCACGGCCGCGGCACTGCCGCCGCTGGAGCCGCCGGGAACACGCGGTTGTATCCCAGGGGTTGGCAGTCGCGCCATAGGCTGAGTTCTCGGTAGAGGAGCCCATGGCAAATTCATCGGTATTGGTCTTGCCCACCGTGACCACGCCGACGCGCTTCAAGCGCGCAACGACGGTGGCATCAAAGGGGGGGACGAAATTCTCAAGGATGCGTGAGCCGCTGGTGCAGGCCACCCCTTGCTGACAAAGCACATCCTTGACCGCAAGCGGTACGCCCAACAAAGGCGGGCACGGGTTTGCGGTTATCTTTACGAAAAGCTGCGTATAGCTTATCGGCTTCGTCCGCCTGTCTGCGGGCGATCTCCGGCGTAAGAGCCAGGAAAGCATGTAACTCGGGCTGCAAGTGCGTCAATACGCGCCAGGCTGGCCTCGGTCAGCTCCTGGCTGGAAACCTGTCCCTTGCGCAGGGCTGATCAGAGCTTCTTTGAGGGTCCAATCGGTGAGCACGGTCATGCGCCAGCCCCCTTCACCGGCGGCACACGGAACTGGTCATCCTCAGCCTGGGGGGCATTGGAAAGCAGGGTTTCTGTGTCCAGCTCCTGATGGGCTTTGTCCGCGCGCAGGCCGGTTTGTGCAGCCAGCACGCTGGCCAGCGGCGGGATGTGATCGGTATCTACCTTTTCCAATGCGTCAAAATGCTCCAGGATAGCGGAGAGCTGCTCCCCGTACAGGGTTTTCTCCTCATCGGTCAGGGTCAGACGGGCCAGTTTGGCAATATGTTCAACTTCTTTTTGGCTTAAACTCATGAAAGGGATTATAAGGGAAAAAGGGATTCATGCAAAGAAGAAAATGGAAAAGCATGTAGTCAATCAGGGATGAGGAAGGGCTTTCAGATGTAAATATCCGACCCTGCTACCGAAGTGACGAGATACTGTATTCAGTGTTTTGCTGAATGCCTCGCCAGTTGCTGACTCACATCCAACTTTTGCCAGCCTTACTCCACACACCCCCACCAGGGACGACGCATACCAGCGCAGGTAATCTTCCAGATGTGCCTGCCAATACGCCTCTTCGTGGGCGCCTTCATTGAGATGCCATTCATGCGGCACGCCACGGCGGGTGAGCAATTCCTCAAATTCTTTGGCAGACTTGCGATAACGATCCAGGTCACCGGTATCCATCCAGATGCGCGGCACGCTGCCAGCGGGGATCTCATCCAGCAAGAATTTCAGGCGCACCTCGCTGTACGGCGCATTGGGTACACTGTGCGTACCGATGGCCGCAAACTGCTCCCAATTTTCGATCCCCAGCAAGGCAGACCAGGCCGCCCCGCGCGAGATGCCGCCCAAAGCGCGGCAGTTGCGGTCGGTTGAAACCGCGTAGTTGGCTTCCATCCAGGGCAGCAAATCAGCAAATCAGGGCCTGATCGAAAACGGATTCGAGAAAGTCCTGTAAATAGTAGGCTTCGGTAGGCATAAGGATCACAAAAGGCGGCAGCTTCACCATTGTTGATCAATCATCCGCCAGCGGCTGGATGCCCATACGCATCCACAACTCGCCGGTATCACTCTGCCCATGCAGCAGCACCAGCAGAGGATATGGGCCCCCCTGCGGGTCATAGCATGGCGGCAAATAGACCTGAAACGGGATACTATAGGGCGCCGTACCAGCAGGAAGCTCGTGCCATTCCAACCGGCCTGTGGTTTCCTGACAGCCAGCAGGGGTTGCGCTCGGCTGCGGGGGGAGCGTGGCAATCACAGTGGGTGTGGCAGACGGCACAGGTATTGCCGTTTCCACGGCGGCTGGCTGCACGGACACCGTCTGGCAACCAGCCAGAACAATCAGGCACACAAAACAACACAGCCATGGCGGCTGTGACAAGATCGAAGTCTTTGCGGAGAATATGCTCGGTGATTTTTTTGATGAAAACAATGCCTGGCGGTCTCTCTTCCTTGACGTGTTAACAACATTCGGATTATACTCTAGTCCGCCGGGGTGTGGCGCAGTTGGCTAGCGCGCCGCGTTTGGGACGCGGAGGCCGGCGGTTCAAGTCCGCCCACCCCGACTGAATAACAGACCGCCGAGCGAAATTTCTCGGCGGTCTGTTTTTTTCGAGACGGGATTCATCAAGGAAACAGGAACAGTGAACAAGCCTTTACTTTCGATCATCATCCCCGCTCACAACGAGGAAACGCGCCTGCCACGGGCCTTGGAAACGATTTCCGCTTTCCTGGCAAAGCAGTCCTACGCTGCCGAGATCCTCGTGGTCGAAAATGGCAGCCACGACCGCACCCTGGAAATCGCCCGGGAATATGAAACCCGCATCGAGAACCTGCGTGTATTTCACGAAGAGGCGCGCGGCAAAGGCCTGGCGGTCAAACGCGGTATGCTGGAAGCCTGCGGCGAATACCGCTTCATCTGCGACACCGACCTGTCCATGCCCATTGAAGAAGTGAACCGTTTCATTCCCCCCGAACAAACCAATATCGACGTGGTGATCGCCTCCCGCGAAGCGCAGGGCGCAGTGCGCTATGACGAACCGGCTTACCGTCACTTCATCGGGCGGGTGTTCAACACTCTGGTGCGCGTGCTGGCATTGCCGGGACTGCAGGACACGCAATGCGGCTTCAAATGTTTCCGCGACGAAGTTGCCGAGAAAGTCTTCAGCCTGCAAACCATGCCCGGCATGGCCTTTGACGTGGAGGCCCTCTTCATCGCCCGCCGTATGGGGTACAAGATCGAAGAAGTTCCCATCCCCTGGTATTTTGACGCCGACAGCCGGGTGCGCCTGGTGCAGGACTCGATGAAAATGGCCGTCGACTTATTGGCCATCCGGCGCAATGCCCGGCAAGGATTGTATGACAAGTAAAAAATGGTGATATCTGGTGCGTTCAAAAGCGAACGCACCCTACTTTTTATTGTGCTTACCCCGCCGCAACCGCCACATGGTTTTCCATCACCTTGCGAAAATGATAGCCATAGATCGAAAAAGTGATTGCCAGAGCGAATTTCTCGGGGAAATGCCGCAGCGTCCACCACACCAGACTCCAATAATCACGGCGCTCTTCGCCGACAATCCCTAAAAGATAAATCGAACGAAACAGCGCCCTGATGTCCGCCGCCTGAAGCTTTGAACGAAGCTGGGTCACATTATATTCACTCAGAAATGTTTTTACCCGTTCATAAAATGGCCGTGGGGAATACAGATTTTTGAGGATGTCCCAATAGCCTTCCGTCAACGTTTTCATATCCATGTGCGGAATGATGTTCGTGCCGCCATCCACATTGTCACCGCTCATTTCACCAAGCAGGCGGCCTTCTTCCTCCATACGCTGATACAGCCGGGTGCCAAAAGGCGCCTGCAGCAGCCCCACCATGGCAGTAATGATCCCGCTCTGTTGAATAAAGTCGATCTGCTGTTGGAAGATGGAAGGGGTATCACTATCAAAGCCCACAATGAAGCCACCCATCACTTGCAATCCCTTGCGATGGAGCACTTTGACACTTTCCAGCAAATTGCGATTGCGATTCTGGGATTTGTGGCACTCCTCCAGACAGGCTTCATCCGGGGTTTCAATGCCCACAAAAACGGATTTGAACCCGGCAGCGACCATCATGTCCATCAATTCATGGTCATCAGCAAGGTTGATCGAAGCCTCGGTAATAAAGGAGCAGCCAACCTTATCCTTGCGCCATTCGATCAAGGCAGGCAGGATCTCGTGCTTGAGCAGCTTGCGATTGCCAATAAAATTATCATCCACAAAGAAGATGCCGCGCCGCCAGCCAAGCGCGTAAATCTTATCCAGTTCGGCGATGATCTGTTCCGCAGATTTGGTGCGAACCTGTTTGCCCAGCAAGGCAGTGATATTGCAAAAATCGCAGTTGAACGGGCAGCCGCGAGAAAACTGGATCGCCATCGAGTCATACGGCCGGAAGTCAACCAGTTCCCACATCGGTACAGGCGTCTGGCTCATATCAGCAAACTGGTCGGTTTGATACACGCGCTGCAAAGTGCCGGCTTTCAGATCGCCAAGAAATGGCGGCAGGGTCAGTTCTGCTTCATTGAGCACAAAATGATCCACGCCATCAAATTGCTCATATTCCCCTGTGAAAAGCGGGCCGCCAGCCACCACCGGCACACCAGCTTCGTTGCAGCGGCTGATCGTTTTTTGCGTTGATTTGCGCTGCACATTCATCGCTGAAAGGAAGACCATATCTGCCCAGGCGAGATCTTTCTGCTTGAGGTCGCGCACATTCATATCAACCAGGCGCTTGTTCCATTCTTGCGGCAGCATGGCTGCCACAGTCGCCAGCCCTAACGGCGGGGACGAAGCCTTCTTTCCTAAAAATTCAAGAGCATATTGAAAGCTCCAGAACGTGTCCTGAAAGCGAGGATATAACATTAATATGTTCATTTCGTTCCACCTCTTAACATCTAAATTTTTACGGGGGTTTATCCGTTGTCTTTTATAGTAGATCGGTGAAAGGAAAATGTCATCAGACCTGAGGTACAACAAACTTCCTATTCGCGCGCGTGACAAGCACAAATCAGGTCATGTTCATATGGGAAGATCTTATAACCTGAGGGGGATTGCGATTATGCTGTTAAGATCAAATACCTACATCTCTTAAAGAAAAAACCTCCCGCAGAAAATCTGCGGGAGGTGGTGTAATCTGTATAACCAGTCTGTCTTATGCAGCTATTGCATTCTTTTTCCTGCTGCGCATGACTGCTTTGGTGATTTCCGCGGCCAGGGCCGGGACGAGCAGCAACGGCAGAATAATTGCCCACGACGCAAAGGTCAGAGGAATGGTATTGAAGATCGGGTTGAGGAACGGCACATAAATCACCGCCAGGATCAAAACCATCGATGCGGCCACACCATAATTCATCCACTTGTTGGTGAACAAACCGATCTTGAGGATCGGGAAGAATTCAGACCGTGCGGTGAATGCCCGCAGCAATTCAGAGGCGCTGAGGGTCACAAAGGCCATTGTCTCGGCAGTTTCCAGATGCATCGCATCCTGTGCCAGACCAATATAGTATGCCGCCAGCGTGACTGCGGTGATCGCAATCGTCTGCACAACAATACCTGAACGCATCCGCGCATTGATGATCGGCTCTTTGGACGGGCGCGGGGATTGTTCCATAATGTCCGGGTCGCCTTTTTCATTGGCGAGGGCCAGAGCAGGGGCACCATCGGTCACCAGGTTCAGCCACAGCAATTGAATAGCTGTCAGCGGTGAGCGGCCCGAGATCAACATCGCCACAAAGATGATCAGAATTTCGGCCATGTTACAGGAAATCAGGTAATAAACGAATTTGCGGATATTGGAGTAAATGATACGGCCTTGTTCAATGGCCGAAACAATACTGGCATAATTGTCATCCGTCAAAACCATATCAGCAGTTTCTTTTGCCACGTCGGTGCCGGTGATACCCATCGCCACACCAATGTCAGAGCGCTTGATGGCCGGGGCGTCATTGACGCCGTCGCCAGTCATCGCAACCACTTCATCGTTGGACTTAAGGGCGTCGACAATGCGCATCTTGTGTTCCGGAGAAACACGGGCAAACACGTCGGTCAATTCGACCTCGGTCTTCAACTGCTCGTCACTCATCTCATTCAAATCGTGACCGGTGAGCACTTTGTGACCGGGGCGCAGCAAACCAATATCTTCGGCAATGGCTTTGGCCGTGTTGGGATAATCGCCGGTGATCATGATCGTGCGGATACCAGCGCCGGCAGCATTCGCCATAGCGGGTTTGACTTCCATGCGAGCCGGGTCAATCATACCGACCAAACCCACAAAGCAAAGTTCTTTTTCCAACTCATTACTGTCAAACTGAGTCGGGGCGGTGGGCTGCAAACGGTAAGCCAGACCAAGCACACGCAGCGCCTCGCCAGTCATGCTGTCATTGGCAGCCAGGATGCGCTGACGGGCAGCATCGTCCAGAGGCTCCCACTTGTTGTCCATCGATTCGTAGTAATTGCACAAGCCAAGCACCACATCAGGGGCGCCTTTCACGGCAACGGCGTGCCATTCCTTATCAGCACCTTCTGCCTGAATATAAGTATCTTCTGGCTGCGGGCTGGCGACCTGATGCACGGTAACCATGCGCTTGCGGTCAGAGTCAAACGGGATTTCGGCACTGCGCGGGTAATTTTCGTTCGTGCTGTCGGCGAACATGCCAGCTTTTGCACCAGCCACCAGAATGGAACCTTCGGTGGGATCGCCAATCAAACGGTATCCGCTCTGTCCTTCTTCATCGGTCACCTGCTTGAGTTCGGAATCATTGTTCAAAACACCGGCCCACAGCGTATCCAGGGCAGCAGGATAATCTTTTAAGTCAATCTTCTTGCCATCCAGATAGAAATCGCCGGTCGGGTTGTAACCATCACCGGTAACTTCAATCATCTTTCCGTCTGCCCAAACGCGGGTGACGGTCATTTTGTTCTGGGTCAGGGTACCGGTCTTGTCAGAGCAGATAACGGTAGCGGAGCCCAGGGTTTCCACGGAGGCCAGGCGGCGGATCAAAGCGTGGCGTTTCACCATTTCGCTCATCCCCATTGCCAGACTGATGGTCACCACAGCGGGCAAGCCTTCGGGCACAGCGGCAATCGCCAGGCTGACGGCCACCATGAACAACTCGGTGATCACTTCTACGTCAATGGCGCCAATCGACTGCACCAGGCCAACACCAAACACCAATGCGCACACAACCAGACAGGCATAACCGAGGGTTTTGCCCAATTGATCAAGATTGTTTTGCAGCGGAGTTTGTTCTTCATCCACGCTTTGCAGCATGCCGGCAATCAAACCCAATTGGGTGGTCATCCCGGTGCTGGTCACCACACCCAGACCGCGGCCGTAGGTAACGGTGGTGCCCATGAAAGCCGAATTCTTGCGGTCGCCCAGTCCGGCATCTTCGGTAAAGACATCTACCGCTACTTTTTGCACCGGCACAGATTCACCGGTCAATGCGGCTTCATCAATGCGTAAATTGACAGCATCCAGAAGGCGCAGGTCAGCGGGGATGAAATTGCCAGCTTCGAGATAAACAATATCGCCAGGCACCAGTTCGCGGGCCGGCAAATTGATCCGGTTGCCATCGCGCAGCACCTGTGCTTCCGGAGCGGCCATGCGTTTCAAGGCTGCCAGCGCTTCTTCGGCGCGGCTTTCCTGCACCACACCCAGGATAGCGTTGAGGATCACAATGGCCATGATGGCGCTGCCCTCAATCGTATCTCCAAGCAAGAAAGAAATCACTGCCGCCACAATCAGCATGATGACAATAAAGTTCTTCAATTGATCGATCACCATCGCAAAAAACGTGGGGCGCGGCTTTTCTTCCAACTGATTCAAACCATATTTTTCAACTCGTGCCGCCGCCTCTTCCGAGCTTAGGCCAACTTTTTCCGCCGTTTCCAGTTTTTCAAGCACCTGGGTAGGGCTCATTGCATGCCAGGATACAACAATATCCTCTGGCAAATCCTGAAAACCGCTTCCTTTTTGATGTGTCATAACGTCTCCTAGATATAAAAAAATAACGAAAAGGCAAACCTAACCGGCTTCGCCCTGAATCACCTGTTCTTGTTGACTGTTTTCGGGCCCAATGTAGGTGCCATCCGGCAAAACAGTGTTCTTGGGGATGATCACGATGCCATCCCGTACATGAAACTTTCCACCCTCACCGTCTATTTCAGTTCCTGGCGGGAAAGGCTTGATCGTTACCCCGTGACCAAAGATGGGATTTTTGTCGATGATCGCGCCTTCAATATGGCAGTCGCTGCCAATCCCAAATACAAGCATCTGGCTGGGATCATCCTTGTCCTGGCGCTGATAATCATCGGCACCCATCAGAATGCTATCGATGATCCTTGTTCCACTTTTGATCACGCTGCGCAGACCAATCAATGAATGTTTGATCTCGGAGTCCGAGATCAAACAGCCATCAGAAATTACTACATTTTCCAGTTTACTGTTCTTAACCTTACTGCTGGGCAAAAAGCGGGCGCGGGTGTAGATGATCTGATCAGGATCATAAAAATTAAAAGCCGCGTGGGGCATGGTCAACATCAGATTTGTCTCGTAGAAAGAGCGGATCGTTCCAATATCTTCCCAGTAGCCGGTGAAATCATACCCGTAAACCTTGTGAGTCTGAATCGCATCAGGAATGATGTGCTTGCCAAAGTCCTGTGCTTCTTGATTTTCAAGCAAGTTGATCAAGGCATCTGTCTTGAATACATAAATACCCATCGAACCCAAATATGGCCGCTCGGGATCATCACGGCTGACCATATCCAGCAAGACGCCAGGGTCGGTCGGTTTTTCGGCAAAATTCGAGATGCGCAATGATTTGTCACGCTTCAGGATGCCAAAGCGGAATGCTTCGCTGGCCAGCACAGGCTGCACTGCCACGGTCACATCTGCGTCTGTTTCCTGATGGAAACGGGCCATTTTCGAGTAATCCATGCGGTAGAGATGGTCACCAGCCAGGATAATGACATGCCTGGCGCGGGTGCTTTTGATCTCTTCAAGCTGTTTGCGTACCGCATCAGCTGTACCCTGATACCAATCCTTGCTTTCTGTGGTTTGTTCAGCGGCCCAGACCTGCACCCATCCCGTATGAAAAGCATCGAAGTAATAGGTGCGGGCAATATGACGATGTAGAGAAACGGAGTTGAATTGCGTTAGCACGGCAATGCGATAGATTCCAGAGTTGATGCAGTTGCTGATCGGGATATCGATCAAACGATACTTACCAGCAATCGGCACGGCTGGCTTCGCCCTCTGCTGTGTTAATGGAAATAGACGACTCCCCTGACCACCACCGAGGATGACTGCCAAAAAATCGCCTTGCAAAGCCATGTTTTACTCCCTTTCCTGGGTCAAATTCCCACAATTATACCGCAATTAATTGAGGAGCTGCCGGCAAAAGCCTCTCCTCCACCTAAATACCATCATAGCATGGTTTTGGGAAGAGGGGCAGGGAAATTGCGATTTTTGATTTAATTTCAACGCAGGCGCAATCTGGTGTTGATCTCCCCTCACAACAGGCCGAAAAATCGTATAATGAAATCAGGTTGTTTAATCGATATGAGTACAAGGAGGGCAGGATGAGTTTCCCGATGCGTTTTGTGATAATAATCGGACTATTGGTACTTGCAGCAGGCTGCACCCCCACTCCGGCGCCTGCCCCGGCAGCGGTTTCACCAACCACCGCCCCGGCTGCCGCAGACCCCGCAGATGCGCCTACCCCTCTGCCGCCCACCCCCACGCCAGAAGCTGACGAACCCCAGCCAGCCTTCACTGCCACGCCCGCACCGATTGAACGTCAGCCACTGGCAGCAACGGTCAATGTTGATTCTCTCAACCTGCGCAGCGGACCGGGCACCCTGTTCGAGGTGTTGTCCACCCTCCCGTTGGGGAGCAAGGTGACTGCTCTGGGCATAGCCCCCGGCAATGACTGGGTGGAAATTGAGGACGAGAATGGACAAACCGGCTGGGTGTACGCAGAGCTGCTTACCCTGGACGGGGACCTGGCAACCCTGCCTCTGCTGGAAGCCCCGCA
This sequence comes from uncultured Chloroflexia bacterium, assembly GCA_963753895.1. Taxonomy (GTDB): domain Bacteria; phylum Chloroflexota; class Anaerolineae; order Anaerolineales; family Anaerolineaceae; genus SMBSF63. The sequence goes on from CAVWEE010000014.1 coordinate 81,422, forward strand.
AAGCCTCTCGATCAACGGCAAGGTCATCGACCAGAACGGACAGACGATCAACGGCGTGCAGGTTCAGGTCACGGCCCAGCTATTCGACTTTGCGGTGCAGTTTGTTACCCGCAGCAATGCCGACGGTTATTTCTACACCTTCTTCCCGCCGGACACGGTTGGCGTGTGGCTGGTGGAGATCATCGGCACAGATTGCGACAGCCGTATCGTGGATGGCAACTGCAATGTGGTGGAATACTTCCTCTACAACGGGTCAGCCTATGTGCAGCTTCCTGCAACCTCTCCGCTGGTTTTTGTGTATGAATCCGCAAGCAGCCACATCAACGGCACAGTGCAGGACGCCAGTGGAGCAGCCCAAACCAATGTGCGCGTCTTTGCCACCCGCAGTGACGGCGCCACCGCGGAGGCGTTGTCCAGCAACACCGGCAGTTTTGTGCTGCCCGCCTCCCCCGGCATCTGGGAAGTATATACCGTGCAGCTCAATCCTTATCTGGAAGGAGAGCGCGTGCGCGTTGACGTCACCGCAGATTCCGACCCGGCGGCGATCGCTGTTCTGGCACCCGCTGAGGAAGAAGAAACTGCCGTTGAAGAATAACTGCGCGCGGCATGCAACATACAGCCAACCTCTCTACCTCTGTTTTTGAACAGGGAATGGCAGCCATGGAAAATATCATCGAAACTATTCATCACGAGCTTGATCTTGTAAAAAACAAAAACGGGAAAATAATCACCAGTGATGTAAGAAAAATCAGTGCGTATGTATATCGGAGCGTAAAACCGCTTTCCTTCGCAGAAAAACTGGATTTGTGTGAAAACCTGCTGGAGCAAAGGGAATGGGCACTCGGGGTTGTAGCCTATGACATTGCCTATAAAGAGAGAAAACATTACACGCCCGATACGTTTCATAGATTTGAAAACTGGCTAATGCGATACGTTAGAGGGTGGGGAGATTGTGACGATTTTTGCACGCATGCTTTTGGCGCATTATTGGCTCAAAATAACCACCTGTTCCCAAAAATACTGGCATGGTGTGCAGCGGCCAGAATTTTGGATGCGAAGGGCCGCGGCAGTGAGCTTGATCTATCCCATCAATAAATACATGGCTGCACAAATAGAACCTTTCAAGATTTCTGACGCCCTGATGAACGATGATCACGATCTGGTCCTGAAGGGATATGGATGGATGCTGAAAGTCTATGGAACGAAAGAACCCGCTTTGGTCGCACAGTACCTTTCCAAAAATGCAAAGAGAATGCCCAGGGTTTCCTTCCGATATGCGCTGGAAAAATTCGATGACGAAACAAAAAGGCAACTGATGGCAAAGTAGCCTTCGAATACCACAAATCAATCCGCTCTTGACAATCAACTATACCGTTCGGTATACTCCTCGTTGTTTAACGTTTAAAATCGAGGATTTTTTGATGGACAACCGCACTACATTACTGGACTGCGCGCTGCGCCTGTTCACCGCCCAGGGATACAACGCTGTCGGTGTGCAGGAGATTGTTGCCGCAGCCGGGGTAACCAAACCCACCCTGTATCACTACTTCGGCAGCAAGCACGGCCTGTTGGAAACCCTGCTGCGTGAGCGCATGGCGCCCCTCTTCCACAATTTACAAGACGTGCTGCCCTACGACGGCGACCTGACCAAAACCCTGGAGGATTTCGCCCGCGTGGTCTTTGCGTTTGCACTTGAGCACCCGCAGTTCTACCGGCTGATGCTCTCGCTGACCTTTGCCCCGCCGGACAGCATTCCCTGCACAGGCGGCGCAGCCAAGCTGGCAAAAGCTGCATCTTCTGCTGGAGGATGTTTTCCAGCAGGCAGTCCATGATCACGGCAACATGGCCGGACGCCACAGGGCATACGCCGCTACTTTTCTGGGCATGGTCAACACCTATGTGGGCTTTGCCTATGCCGGCCACGCTGAGTTGAACGACGAGCTGGTTTACAAAGCTGTCCACCAGTTCCAGCACGGGATCTATTCGTGAGACTGCTTTGTCACTGCGAGGAGGCCGGCACGTTACCTCGCTGCGGTAACAGTATGGGTAAAGCCGACGCGGCAGTCTCCCCCACTGACTTGGAGATTGCCACAGTCGCTCCGCTGCTTTCGCAATGACAACATCAACGGGCCAACCGCCCAAAAATTTTTAATCGCAGCACGATACCAATGGGTATCTAACAAGGAGTACAACAAATGAAAAACTGGGCAGAAGAAAGCTTTTTCTACCATATTTATCCCCTGGGGCTGACCGGCGCACCCAAGCGCAATGACTTCCATTCCACCCCCGTGCCCCGCCTGGAGCAGCTTTATGGCTGGCTGGACCACATCCAGTGGCTGGGCGCGGACGCCATCTACCTGGGGCCGGTGTTCGAATCGACCGCCCACGGCTATGACACCGTGGACTACTTCCACGTCGACCGCCGCCTGGGCACCGACGAAACCCTGGCCGCCTTCTCCGCCGAAGTTCACCGGCGCGGCATGCGCCTCGTACTGGACGGGGTCTTCAACCACGTCGGGCGCAATTTCTGGGCCTTCCATGACGTGTGTGAAAACGGCGAAGCTTCACAGTACAAAGACTGGTTTCACAACCTGCGCTTTGGCGAGCAAAGCCCGTGCGGAGATCCCTTCACCTACGAAGGCTGGGCCGGCTATTACGACCTGGTCAAGCTCAACCTGAAAAACCCGGCCGTGGTGGATCACCTGCTGCAGGCCGTCACCGACTGGATCGAGCGCTACCAGATCGACGGGATTCGTCTGGACGCCGCTGACGTGGTCGACATGGACTTCCTGCGCGCACTGTCCGTCCACTGCCGCAATCTGCGTCCTGACTTCTGGCTGATGGGCGAGATCGTGCATGGCGATTACAACCAGTGGGCCAACCCGCAAACCCTGGACTCGGTCACCAACTACGAATGTTACAAAGGGCTGTATTCCAGCCATAATGACCGTAACTATTTCGAGATCGCCCATAGCCTCAAGCGCCAGTTCGGCGAGGGCGGCATTTACCGCGACCTGATGCTCTACAACTTCGCCGATAACCACGACGTCAACCGCCTGGCGAGCACCCTTCAAGTCCCCGGTCACCTGTACCCGCTGCACATCCTGCTCTTCACCATGCCGGGCATTCCCTCCATCTATTATGGCAGCGAGTGGGGCCAGCCCGGCCAGCGCAGTGAATACAGCGATGCCGCCCTGCGCCCCGCACTGAAAGCGGAAGAAGTCAGCCAGCAGCCGCCCGAATCCGGGCTGGCACCGGTCGTTCACCGGCTGTCCGCTTTACGGCGCGCCTCCCAGGCCATCCGGCATGGCAGCTATCGTGAAGTCTTCGTGCAGAACGAACAGCTTGCCTTCCTGCGCGAGACCGCGGATGAAACCGTGCTGGTGGCACTCAACAGCGCCGATGACCCCGCCGGGATTACCTGCCAGCTCTCCGGCCGCTGGGAAGACCTGCTCAACCCGGGCGACGTATTCCAGGCCGAGGGTGATAGCCTGCACATCGAAATCCCCGCCTGGTGGGGTCGGGTACTGCGGAAAGTCAAATAACAGCCGGAATCAGGAGGAAATACACGTCCTTTTTATGACCATTTGTCATACAAACTCCCTGGTTTCGGTATAATAGCAGTCCGAAAAGGGCAATTTCTCCTTTTCTTCTCCAAATAAAGAGCCAGGGCGGCATCCCTGGCTCTCATTTATTTAAATCCTAAACAGCTCTGGCAAACCATTCAGCAAAGCACTGAACACCGTGCCTCGGCCCTACGTTTTCCTTTTTGACTCTTCCCCCGCATTTCTCTATAATCAATACAGCGATATCACCTGATGGCATACAATCTGCATGGTACAGGCTGACTGGTGACTCGGACTGGAGGAAGTCATGTCCACGAAGCGGATCTTTTCCTTATTCATTCTTTTGCTGATCCTGACCGCCGCGGGATGCGGAGGACAGGCTGCGCCTGCCGCCAGCGCAACCCTGACCATCGATAGTCTGGAAGTGCTGCCGCAGGAACCCGGGGCAGGACTGGTGATCGTCATCGTGCATGGACACACGGATAACAACTGCCTGACGATCACCGAAGACAAAATCGTGCAGACGGGGAGCACGGTAGAGATCGTTCCGCAGACCCAGTTCACGGCAGGCGATGATTGCCAGAGCGGGTCCTTTCCCTTTGAACGCCTGGTGAGCATTATGACCAGCACCCTGCCGGACGGCCCGATCACGATCCGGTCCGGCGCGGCGCAGACCACGTACACTCCCCCTGGCGCTGAAGTCCAGCCCGAAGCGCAGCCCACCGAAACGCCAGCCCAGGAACCAACGGCTGAGCCCACTGCCGCAGCGGATGCCGAGCCGATTGCTACCCCTCCCAGCCTGCCCGACCCGCAGAAGGACTGCATCAACAAGGCCGCGTTTTACGATGATGTCACCATCCCCGATGGCACATCTTTTGACCCGGGTGAAACATTCACCAAGACCTGGCGGGTGCGCAATGAAGGCACCTGCACCTGGACAAATTACACGCTGATCTACGACTATGGCGACCTGATGGGTGCGGATACGAGCAACCCGATCCCCGCTGCCGCCCCCCGTGAAATCGTCGACATTTCTGTCGAGATGTCCGCCCCCGAACGAGCAGGGGCTTACACAGGCAACTGGCAATTCAAAGCCGACAACAATGAGACCTTCGGCGTGGGGACAACCGGTCAAGGCTTGCTGTGGGTCAAGATTGGTGTCAAGGCTTCTGGCAGCATAGGGCAAACCACCACTACGACCACCACAACGGGGAGCTGCAACTACGAGCGGCAGACAGATGCAGAAGCGCAGGTGCTGAACCTGATCAACAATGCCCGCACCGCGCAGGGGCTGAGCACCCTCACCCTGAACAGCAAACTGACTGCGGCAGCGGTGCGCCACAGCGCCGACATGGCCTGTCAGGACTTCGTCGGCCACAACGGTTCAGACGGCTCGACCTGGTATATGCGCATAGAGGCTGAAGGCATGACCTACACCCGCGCCAGCGAGAACATCTACGTCGGCAATCCATCCTTTGGCGGCACCCCGCAGGGCGCTTTCGACTGGTGGATGAACAGCCAGATACACCGCGACAATATTCTCGACTCGTCCTTTACGAAAATTGGCATCGGGTATGTATACAGCGCATCCAGCACCTACGGCGGCTATTACACCCTGGTATTCAGCCGCCCATAGTACGGTCGAAACCGGCGTAAACCGCGCAAAGTGCAGGGGGTAATTTTACAAAATTTATATGCGCTCCCGGTACTGCTTTGCATGTATAATAATTACCAGTCATACCCCGTTAATATGGAACAAACGGGAACTTTCGCAGGCTCACCATTAAAACAGGGGACTGCATCATAAAGCCTGCAATTGCAGGGTTAAGGGGTTTTGGTATGAAGAAATTGATCAACTGGTTTAAAGATCATGCCAATCGTTACATGGTTTGGGGAATATTAATCGGCCTGGCGGGTATTCTGCTCGATTTTGTCCTGTTTAAATCCAGTGTAGATGGCAAACTGACATTTAGATCTGCTCTGGCAGGAACTCACAGCCCGCCCGTTTCATTTTGGCGTCCTGTCCTCGCCGATTGGGCTGGGGATCTTTATGCGCCAGTTGGGCAAGCCGCTGACAAAAGTCAGACAAGAAACGCAAACCGTCCTTCTGGAAAACGAATCCCTGCGCACCGAGAACACCGACTTTGACCAACTGGAAAAGGTTATCAGCCGCGGTAAAAAAGAATGGGAAACCGTGTTCGACACCGTGCAGGATGCCATCTTTGTGGTCCGCCAGGATGGCAGCATCGCCCGCGCCAATCTTTCTGCGGTGCGCTGGCTGGGGACGACCTTCCAGGGAGTGATCAATAAACCCATTGAGCAAGTCCTGTTCGGCAGCTCGGCTGGCAGCAGCCGTGACATGTCAATGCTGCGCGGCGAGACCCGCCTGCCTGGCAAAGAGGGCTGGTACGATATCTCGCAATATTCGGTCAAGATTGAAGGGGATGATGTCTCCAGCACGATTTACACCATCCGCGACATCTCGGCCCGCAAAAAAGCGCAAGCGATCGTCCGTCAGCAGAAGGAATACCTCGAGGCGCTGGTCAACCACAGCCCGGTTGCAATCACCACCATGGACTTGCAGCAAAACGTCCTCTCCTGCAACCCGGCTTTTGAGAAACTCTTCGGCTACACGCAGCAAGAATTGATCGAACATGGCCCTGATCTGCTCTTTAGCGATGATCCCAACGGCACTGCCGAAGCCCTGGCCTACACGCGCACGATCCTCGACGGCAATACTGTCAAATATATCGGCCAGCGCACGCGCAAAGACGGCACCATGGCCGACGTGGAAATGCTGGGCGTGCCCGTGCTGGTGGAAAGCGAAATGGTCGGCATCCTGGAGTTGTATCTGGATATCACCGAACTGGTTTCCGCCCGCCGTGAAGCCGAAGCCGCCAACCAGGCCAAAAGCGAATTCCTGGCAAACATGAGCCACGAGATCCGCACCCCGATGAATGGCGTGATCGGGATGATCAACCTCGCCCTGGACACCGAGCTGAATGATGAACAGTATCACTTCCTGCTCAATGCCCGCGAAAGCTCACAGGCTTTGATGCGCCTGTTGAATGATATTCTTGACTTCTCCCGCATCCGTGCCGGCAAACTGTCGTTGGAAACCATCGACTTTGAACTGCGGTCGGTCGTTGAGAACGTGATCCATACCCTCGCCGGCCACGCCAAATCAAAGGGGCTGGAAATCGCCGGTCTGGTGGCACCCGGAACAGCTACCATGCTGCGCGGCGACCCCGGCCGCCTGCGCCAGGTACTCTTCAACCTGGCCGAGAACGCGATCAAATTCACCCAGAAAGGTGAAGTTTCGATCCTCGCAGAAATGAAACAGGAAACAGAGAAAGCTGTGACCATCCGTTTTGCGATCAAGGATACCGGGATTGGTATCTCCCAGGAACGGCAGGATGCCATCTTTGAGCGCTTCATCCAGGCAGATGGCTCAACCACCCGCAAATATGGCGGCACCGGTTTAGGGCTGTCCATTTCCCGCCAACTGGTGGAATTGATGGGCGGCGAGATCAAGATCCAGAGCCAGGTGAACGAGGGCAGTACCTTTTACTTTACTGCTGTCTTCCAAAAACAGGACAAGAAACCCATCGTGCAAACCCGCTTCCCAAAGAAATTGCAAGGGATTCGCACACTGGTAGCTGATGACTCTGCTGCCAATCGCCATTTCATCTCCCGCATGCTGGAAACATTTGGCGCCCAAACAGGAACCTCGTCCGATGCCAGACAAACAATTGAAGCTTTGAGAGAGGCAATTGCACAGGGCAAGCCATACCGCTTGCTGGTGCTGGACATGCAAATGCCGGAAACCGAAAGCCGCACCGTGCTGCAAATGGTCAGCAAAGACCCGGCCATGCAGGACCTGCGCATCCTCTTGATGACATCCCTGGCGCAAAGACTGGGGACTGGCCGGCTGCGTGAATTTGGTGTGCATGGCTACATTCTCAAACCAATCACTCAAAAAATGTTGCACGATACGATCCTCAGTGTTTTTGGGTTCAAAGAAGAATGGAAAACCCTCACCGCCCGCCTGCCATCCGGCACCACGACGTTATCAGAATTGCAGCGGCGGCGCATCCGCATTTTGATCGCCGAAGATAACAGCATCAATCGCGAGTTGGTGGTTTCCATGCTCTCCAAACAGGGCTACCAGTTGGATGCAGTAGAAAACGGCAAACTGGCCGTCGAGCGCCTGGAAAGAGAACATTTTGATCTGGTGTTGATGGATGTGCAAATGCCTGAAATGGATGGCCTGGAAGCCACACGCCGCATCCGCCTGTCGCCCGGCCCCAACCAGCGCATCCCGATCATCGCCCTGACCGCTCACGCCATGGCTGGTGATGAGCAGCGCTGCATGTCCGCAGGGATGGATGGTTATCTGCCCAAACCGCTGGATCCTCAGGTGACTGCTCATATGATCGACAAATTAGCCCGCGGAGACATCCGCGAAGGCGAACCTGTCCGGCCTGAGCCAGCAAAAATCACTGATGCGCTTCCCCCTGAGCCTGCTCTGCCGAAAAATACTGACCCCGTAGAACTTGAGAATGCCTTGCCGCGTTTCAGCCACGACATGGCCTTCTTCACTGATCTGCTGGGCGTGTTCCTCGAAATCATCAAATGAAAAAGTAGAAGAATTCAAAGATGCGATTTATGGGAAAAATTATGAAAATCTGTCCGTTCTTGCCCACAATCTAAAAGGGGTTGCCAAGAATTTCAGCGCAATCCGGTTGTCAACCGCCTGTGAAAAAATGTTTGATGCCGCCAATGCCAGGAAAGACTCGATCATCGAAAGCCAGGTCAAAGAAATTGAAAACGCGATCAATGAATTGAAAACTTACCACACCTCGTTGATGAATGATCTATAGTCGTTTAGAGGTATCAGATTTTTAATAGAGAAGAGAGAAAATTAATGCCTATCCATATTCTCGCAATAGATGATGAACCAATTTATCATAAAATGATCGCCCATGCCCTGGAACCGGCAGGATACAAGCTCACCTTTGCCAATAACGGCAGTTTGGGGCTGGCGACCGCTACCGCGCTGAAACCCGACATGATCATTACCGACGTGTTGATGCCGGACATCAATGGCTATGAAGTTGTCAAACGGATTCGGCGCGAACCGGGCTTTGCCCACACCCCGATCATGATGCTCACCTGCCAGACAGAGATGAGCGAAAAATTGCACGCCTTTGAAGCCGGCGCGGATGACTACATGACCAAACCTTTTGATCCTGGCGAACTGGTTGCGCGGGTGACGGTATGGGTGCGTCGGCTGGAAGAGATCAAGTCCTCCCAGGATTTGGAAAAAGACGAAAAAGACCTGGGACAGATGATCGCCTTCCACAGTTTGCGGGGTGGCATTGGCTGTTCCAGCCTGGCAGTCAACACCGCGATGGCCATGCGGGCACTATGGGATAAACCCACCCTGCTGATCGATGGCGTACTCACTGCCGGGCAGATCGCCCTGATGCTGAATGCCTCGCTGAAACGTACCTGGGCCGACATCGCTGAACTGACCCCGGAAGAGCTCGATTATGACGCCCTGCGCTCCATCGTCAGCATGCATACCACCGGCATTCACTTCATCGCCGGGCCATCCACCCCGATCTCGGCTGAAATGGTGACAGGCGAACTTGTCGATACTGCCATTCAGTTGTTACGGCCCTATTATGAATACATCATCATCGACCTGCCGCACGACTTCAGTGAAGTAACCCTGTTCATGCTCGATCAATCTGACATCATTGTGGTGCCCATGGCACCTGAAATGGCCTCTATCCGCGCCGCCGATGCAGCCCTGGGTGTGTACAAGAAGCTGGGGTATCCGCCGGAAAAGGCCAAACTGGTGCTGAACCAGACCATTGATGTCTCCGTGCTGGACCAGCGCAAGATTGAGAAAGCCTTAAAGATCGATTTCGAAGCCGTCGTTCCCTATACCCCCGGACCCTTCACGCGATCCATCAATATCGGTCAGGCCGTTTACCATAACACGCCGAATACCGAAGTGACGGAGATTATCGAAGACCTGGCCTACAGCACCAGCAAAGAAGAGCACCGTACCACAAAGCCTGAAAACCCCACCCCCACCTGGGGCAAGGTACACGAGCGCGCACTGCAGAAGATGCCCTATGAGCCAGAAAAAGAAGAAAGTCAAGAACCGGATCTGCCGTTCTAGCTTTCTCCACGTCTACAGCGCCCCTTTCCCGAAAATTGGGAAAGGGGCTTTTTTTTGATTCTGCTCATCTTCTAACGATTTTGACCCGCTATTTGCCAGCGTTCACCCACATCTGTTCCCCATCGGTGGTCAATTCCAGCCACAGGTGCGGCCCCAAATTCAACCAGGGCGGTTCAACCGGAACGCCGGGCACTGGCTCAGCAAGGATGATCGCCCCGGGGGCCAGCCCTTGCCAGTCCGCAGGGGACTGCATCTCCAGGTCGGCCGCACACAGCAGGATGGCGCCAAGTGAATGTGTGTGCCCCCGCATCTGCAAGGTATACAACGATACCCCGTTGGGAATGAGCATGCGAAATGCTCCCTGTTCAATCAACAGGGCTGTCCCTTTGGGGGTTATCGCCAGAACATGTATCGCGGTTTCCTCATCCACAAGGAGGTGTTCGCCAGCAGCCAGATCATGCACAGGCAGACCCCGCGCAGAGAAATCGTCCACCAGCTTTCGCCCTACCTGCCACTGCTCCAGATCTCCACTGATGTAAGCCGCCTGTGCCGGGAAACGAGCCAGGGTTTCCGGCAGCCCCTCCAATGAGGAAGCAGAACCAGGCACAAGCAGCAAACCATCCAGACGCCGCCGTTGAAACGGCAGCCGCCTGCCAAGCGCATCACTGAGCTGGCTGGCTCGCGCGCCGCCGTTGATCATCACAATATTCCCCTGCGATCCCTGCACCAGCAGCGCCGGGCCTTCATCCACGCCCAGCACCGTAACATGCAGACGCCCATCCGGTGCCGTGAACACCGACTGCCAGGCCAGGGCAGCCGCCAGCAGCACAACCAGTGAAGCAGCCATCCAGCGCATGGAAAGCCGCCGGGGGGTGGAGAGCTTCTTCCATCCCAGGGTCAACCCCAGCAGAAGAAGGTAAAACCCTGCTATCCCCCAAACGCTGACCTGCCCCAATCCAAGCGAACCCTGCGGCAGCTTTGCCAGCAGCTCCACGGTACGGATGGTGTAGGCCAGCAAAGGCCAGGTGAGGCCCATCGCCAGTTTGCCCAACCAGGGGAAGACCAGCCCAAGCAGCACCGCCAGTCCACCACCGATCATCACCAGCGGCTGGGGCGGCAGGATGAGCGGGTTGGCAAGCATGGAACTCAGGGAAATGCGGTGGAAGTGCCAGGCGATGATCGGCAAAGTGGTCACCTGTGCTGCCAGGGTGAACAGGAAATACTCGCTGATCGGCGCAGCAATCCGACGGGCCGTTTCCTGCGAAAACCAGCGTTCCGCCAACCGCTCACAGGACGCCTGCAAGGGATCGGCGTATAAAACCAGGCCCATTGTGGCGGCAAAAGATAACTGAAATCCCGCGTCCCATAACAAATCAGGGTTGAACAGGCACATCGCCGCGGCGGTAAAGGTCAATGAGTTGGCACCGGTCTGTCGGCGGCCAAACATCTTGCCAAACAGTCCCACACCACCCATCACCGCTGCGCGCACGACCGGTGGCGCAGCCCCTACCAGCACAGTATAGAAACTGATCCCCGCCAGCGCGATCCACGGTGCCCAGCGTTTTGGAAAAAAACGGGAAGACAGGCTGATAAACAATCCTGCCAAAATGGCAATATTAAAACCGGAGATGGCAATGATATGGGTGGTGCCGGTTTCCTGAAAGGCATCCTCTACGTTGGCTGGAATATCGGTTTCAATGCCCAATAAAATACCCGCCAGAAGAGAAGCCTCCGGCTGGGGCAGGGAACTGTTGATGAATTCATACGCCCGATCACGCAGGGCTGTGGTGCTCTTCATCAATAGATTCCCCCGCCCGCTGCCCAGTTTTTTCATCTGCGGATAACCGATATAGCTGTAAATGCCCTGCCGCGCGAGATAATCCCGGTAAGAGAATTCCTCATTTTCCGGCGGGGTTTCCAGCGGGCCAGTGAGCAGCACTTCATCGCCATATTGCCAGTCGCGCCCGGCACGCACCATAGCAATCAGCTTCCCCTCGACTGCAATATCATTTATTTTGAGGTCATCATTTGTTGAGGCAGCAATCTCTTCGGCAGTGATCTCGATAATATCAATCCTGTCACGTTCATCAGGCGGCGCCGATATCCACCCCCGTATCTGCACCGCACCAACGTCGTTATACCAAGCCAGGTCAGCCTCCGTCCAGCACGGGGATGCTGACCTGGTAACGATATACACCGAACATGATTGCCGCCAGAAGAAACCCTGCCGGCACCGGGCTGATTTTCTGCCAACGTGCTGCTGGCTTGCCGCGCGCTAACCAGCGGCGCTCCAACCATGCTGCGCCAAGTCCCAGCAGAAGACCCATCCCCACTACCAGCCAGCCCAGGCTGAAAGTGCTGCCGATAATGATTCCCACCATGAAGGCCACAGACAGCCAAAGCAGCGGCACGCCTCACCCCTATATCAATTCATCTCAATCGTAACGACTGAAATCGTTACCCGTATCAAGAAAACAAACATTAATGGCGACTGAAGTCGTCATGACACACCCAACATACAATCTCAACATTACTCTTTGCCGGGGCGTTTTAGCCAAATCCCCGGGATCAACATTGGCACCCTTTTTTGATATTCGGCATATTTCACACCAAATTTTTTAAGCAGCCGCTTCTCTTCCCGCAGAACAGCAATTGTGATGATAACCGTTATGCCAATATTGAACGCCAGAATATTCCATGTCATCAAAGGCATCAACCACACAAACAACACCACACACAGAGAAAGCGGATGGCGAACCCAATAATACATCCCGCTAATCACAAGAGCCTGCTCCTGCTCTTTTTCTGGACGGAATAATCGCCGGATACCCGTCAAATCCAGGATATCCGTTTGCCCCAGGCTGGCCAATGCGCCCGCAAAACACAATACCTGCACGGGTACCGTCATCAGGATCCAGGGTGTGCCCATCGTGTAAATCTTTACATCTGGCAATGTGTCCACCAGATAAATCAAACCAAGTCCTCCAATTACCGTAAAAAGGGTCAAAACCAACCGGTATGCCCGGTAAACCTTTTCCCCAAAAAATTGTTTCGCCAGCTTTCTCGTACGTCCGGAAGCCAGCCAGGAATGAATCACCCCATACACAGCGATGGCTAAAAGTATCCACCAGAATTCTGTGTGCACGGTCACCTCCTTTCAATTGTGTCTGGTTGCTATGGTATGATTCTATTTTAGAGAGTATGAACCAGAAAGTCAAATCCCAATCAGAATTGAATCACTATATTCGCTGTTTTGAGCCTGATAGACGGGGATCGCTGCGATATTTTACAAAACAAAGAATAGCAAGATGCCAACAGGTTATCCATGAAAATCAAAGCATTTTTCCAACGCATCCTCCAACATTCTTGGTTTTACCCCGCCTTTTTGTTGCTGGTCATGTTCATCACCTATGATCTGGAAATCTTCAAACTCGGTTTCTTCTGGGATGACTGGCAGGTAGTCTATTTATCCAAACTGGGGACGCCTTCCGCCTTCTGGGATCATTTTGTCTACGACCGTCCTTTGTCCGTATGGACGTATCTGGTCACGGTACCGGTGCTGGGTATGCGCCCCATCTTATGGCATCTGTTCACCCTGCTGGTGCGCTGGCTGAGCGTGCTGGGTTTTTGCTGGGCGTTCCGTGGACTGTGGCCAGCCCGGTTGCAGCAGGTGCGCTGGATGGCCCTGCTGCTGGCGGTCTATCCGGGCTTCAGTCAGCAGCCAGTATCGGTGGCGTACAGCCAGCATTTCATCAGCTATGCCTTGTTCACCTTTTCCCTGGGATTAATGATCTGGTCGGTCAAACGACCACAGCGTTACTGGCGATATACCCTGCCAGGGGTACTGTTCTCATTGGCACAACTCCTGACGATGGAATACTTCTTCGGGCTGGAACTGGTGCGCCCCGTCATCTTATGGATGCTGATGCGCGAAAAAGGCGAGAAACTGCCCCGCACCGCCTTGAAAGTGCTGCGATACTGGGCACCGTACCTGCTGCCGTTGACCATTTTCATCCTGATCCGGTTTGTTTTCTCCGCGCAGCTTTTCCCGCTGCTGGACGCCAACCCGCCCCTGCTGTTAATGCGCATGAAGAGCCAGCCCGTCACCGAAATGATCAATCTGCTGGAAATTGCTATCAAAGACAGCCTCAACGTCGGGCTGTTTGCCTGGCTGCATCCCATCCGCCCGGAGAATATCAGCCTGGACAGCGCTACCAGCCTCTTCTCGTGGGTGCTGGGGGGAGTCGCCGCCGCAATGATCGGGTGGACATTCCTGCAAAACACGCCTGAAGAAACAGCCGGTGAAGATAGCGAACAGACACACTTCATTTTGCAGGGTTGTGTGTTGGGCCTGGCAGCCATGCTGTTTGGCGGACTGCCCATCTGGACCACAGACCGCATGACGTATTTCAATAGCTGGGCAGACCGTTTTTCGCTGCCGCTCATGTTCGGCGTGGTGATCGTGGTGGTATGCCTCATCGAATGGGCCATCCAGAAGAAGACCCGCCGGGTCATCCTGCTCTCCTTCCTGGCCGGGATTGCCATTGCCGCCCATTTCCGCTCCATCGACCAGTACCGCCGGCACTGGGAAATCCAGCAGGACTACTACCAGCAGCTTGTCTGGCGCGTGCCGAATATGGAAGACGGCACAGCCATCCTGACGCCGGAGCTTTCCTTCAGCTATGTGGGTTTCTATTCGCCCGGCTATGCGATCAATCACATCTATTCCGATGATTTCTCCTCCGAAGCCCTGCCGATTTGGTGGATCAGCACTTCCCGCTGGCTGGGAAGCAACGTGTTCCCCGATATGCAGGAAGACCTGCCCATCCTGTACACCGACCGCAACCTGGTTTTCGAGAGCAATACCTCTCAGGGACTGCCGATCACCTTCAACCATTCCCGCGGCTGCCTGCGTGTGATGGACCCCATTTACGAGCTGGCCCCGCGCATGTCGGATTATGACGATGATATGTGGGCGCTGACCGGCCCACAGCACATGGATCAGATCCTGCCTTCAGGGCAAAACGATGCCGTGCTGCCTGTTGAAATCTATGGCCGTCAGCCGCTGGACTGGTGCTATTACTTTGAAAAAGCCGACCTGGCCCGCCAGTTTGGGGAATGGGATACCATCATCAAGCTGGCCGCCGAAGCACAAGCAGGCGGATTCAGCCCGCGCAATGGTACCGAATGGATTCCCTTCATTGAAGCCTTTGCCCGCCAGGGGGATTGGGAAGCAGCCCAACAGCGCACGCTGGATGCCGCGCAGCTCACCGCCGAGTTGGAACCAGCTTTATGCGCCACCTGGGATCGCATTCGCAACATACCACCCGACAGCCCGGAACGGGAGACTGCCCTGGAACAGATCGAATCTGTGCTAAAATGCAGGCAGGCAGCACCCTAAGGGAGAAGACAACCAGATGCAGCATACAATCCATTCGCCAGAATCGTTGGGCATGGTACGCGCCCAACTGCTGGAATTCTTTGAAAAACAAAGCTATACCTTAACCAGTCTTGACCCCAACAAGTTGAACCTTGAGCGCAGCAGCACACCACATGCCGCCGCGCTTGTGTTGCTGTCCTCTGTGGGGGAAGGAACAAAAATTGAGCTGGACTGGCAGCTCACCGGGAAGATTGAAGCAGACAGTGTTAATGCCCAGTCCATCGAAAGAGAACTGCAAGGGCTGCTGGCCGCTGTGGGAGGGGAGATCAGCGAAGATGAGCAATCGTCGGCAGTATTAAACACCCCGACATTCTTCGATGCCAAAACCTTTAACACCATCCTGCGTGCTGACATGGTCTATCGCTCCGGCTCCCGCTGGTTCTTCTGGATTGCCGGACTTTCACTTCTCAATTCCATCGTTTTCCGGATGGATGGCAGCATCAATTTTCTCTTTGGCCTGGGGGTGACCCAGATCGTAGATGGTATCAACCGTGTGCTCATTGAAGAAGGCATGTTTGAAAATGCCAACATGGTCTCCGGCCTTTCCATGACGCTGATCCTGCTCCTCTCTGGTCTGTTTGTTGTTTTCGGTTTGCTGACCAGAAAGAAAAAGAAATGGGCCTTTTTCGTCGGCACAATTCTGTATGTGGTTGACGGGTTGATCCTGGTACTGATCCAGGAGTACATCAGTGCCGCATTTCATGCCTACATCCTGTTCAGCCTGATCCGCGGCTGGAAAGCGATTCAGGATTTGCGCAATATAAAAGAACTTTCGGATCTGGAACCGCCGTCCCCGCCCCCGCCATCAAGCGGTGGTTGAAGAAAACGATAATCCCAGTTTGGGAACCGCAAAGATTCCCCCTTATTGCCAAATAATAAAACCGGCCTCTTTTCCAGGCCGGTTTGTGCTTCTAGATAAAAACGCTCTATTTGTTCTCTGCCAGCAATTCCTGCAGGCGCGGATGTCCGGCATATACCCCGTGATATTTCTCAGGGAGCAGGGCGGCAATCCGGCACATCATCTCATCCGTGCTGGTTTGCATTTGCTCTTCTCGGTTTTCGCGGGAGAGGGGCGGCAGGGTAAAAGGCGCGCCAAAACGGATCGTCAGGCGCGGCCGTTTCCACCAATTCTTTGCTGCGGATTCCGTACCAAACAGGGCAGTCGGTACCACCGGCGCCTGCGCCTTGATCGCCAGCAAGATAGTACCCGGCTTGCCTTCAATTAATGCGCCGGTGTCGCTGCGCGTTCCTTCCGGGGCAATGCCCAGTGCCTGGCCCGCATCCAATGCTTCAATCGCGGTGCGGAAAGCGGCAAAATCGGCCCGCGTGCGGTCCAGCCAGATTCCCCCAACCAGATTGATGAACCAATGAATCAAGGGGATATTCAAGATATTTATCTGTCACCAAGCCTGTCAGGTCCAGACGATTGGGGATCATCATTAACAAAGGGATATCCCATCGGCTTAGATGATTTGAAGCGACAATGATGCCGCCTTTTTCAGGAACATGTTCTCCCCCTTCAACCGTGATCCTGAAGACAATGCGCATCAAAAAACGAACAATGCGCTTGACAAGCCTTGTCCGCATATTATACGTCGAGGTTGATTCTTTCATTTTCTTGTTCCATATCATTCTTCTGCCGGAATGGCAGGTATATTCTTCTATCGTTTCCTGTCCCAAACTTGCGGCTGCGTGAAACCAGCAGGAAAAGCATCAGGGCCGACAGCACAGTCAGCACGTATGGCGCAAATTCCCCTACCTGTGTATACACCCCAGACAGGCCGGAGCCCGGCAGAAGGAACCACAAGGGGCGAGAACCCCATCAACAGCGCAAAAGTGTTCCAAACGGCATGCAGCGCTACAGCCCCCAGATAAGCAAGGAGCATCCGCAAGACCCGCCGGTGCGTCCAGGCCGAAGCAATTCCCCAACCCACCAGTGCGCTGGTCAGAGTATGCAGCAAGCCTGTGCCAAGCCGTCCCAGGATCACCGTTGACCACATATCGGCCAGCGGATTGACCAGATTGCCCAGACTCTCGATGAGCGCAAAGACAGCGCCCGAGACCATGCCCAGGGCGAAGCCTTCTCGCGGGGTCAGCTTGCGGGGAATCAGGAACCACAAGGCCAGCGGTTTGAAGATCTCTTCGATGAAAGGGATCACGCCGGAGACCATGAGGAGCGCACCGGTGATCACCCCCGGTTTTTGCAAATAGGGCGTCAAAATGCGGTCCAGAACTTCAGGGTTATCAATCAGGAGCATTCGCTATACGTAAACCGAACTGCTGCAGACTAGCCATGACTTCAGGCTGCGTGGCTGCCCAGATGATGAAACCCCACAAAGGCCAGTCCCAAAACCAGGATCTCAATGAACACCATCAGCGAAGGCGTGATTAGCATACTGACGCCGATCACAGACCATTCCGTATGGGTGTGTTTCAGTTTCAGGAAACGCAGCCCCGTCTCTACCAGCCACCAAAGCGGGATGAAAACCAGCAGAGTTTGCAAGGGAGGCAGCAGTATCCAGGCAAGATCCATCTGTTCGGCAAGCAAAGTTCCCGCCCAAAACAGCAGCGGCCACAGCGAGAAGCGCTACGGTTGAAGCTTTCATGTGCAGGCGGGCGGGCCAGGCTAGCGGGTCTTTGCCCAGCAAAACCAGAAAAACATTGACCAGCATCGGAATGAGCAGCAAGAACATCAGTCCGGCATTCCATGACAAAGCCAGCATGGAAAACGCCCCAATGCTTTCAACGCCGTCAACAATCACTGAAAATAACCCAAACACAAAAGCAGAAACTGCTGCGGTGATCAAAGTCATCAAGCCAAGACCGGCCAGCAGAAGTTTTGCAATGGCGTAGAAAGTCACTTTGCCTGACTGCTTCACGGTATTTCCTCAATGCAGGATGGTTGAAATCACATCACCAGCGGGCAATTCGCCTTCAACACCGGGATCGCGCGGGGTCAGCGCCCGGACCACATCCATGCCTTCGATCACCTGCCCGAAAATCGTATAGGAGCCATACAGCTTGGGAAGCTCTTTATCCGTGATAAAAAACTGGCTGCCATTGGTATTGGGGCCGGAATTCGCCATCGCCACCATGCCAGGTTGGTCAAAATCCAGCAGGCTGATTTCATCCGAAAAAGCATACCCCGGACCGCCCCAGCCCAAACCGCTGGGGTCGCCTGCCTGGGCAATGAAACCAGGCAGCACGCGGTGAAAAATGATATTGTCATACCAGCCCTGATTCGCCAGAAAGACGAAATTGTTGACCGCGAAAGGCGCCGCTTCAGGATACAACTGCATAACGATGTTCCCTTTGTCGGTGACAATCGTCGCCCGGTACTGCTTTTCAGGATCAATCACTTCAGGAGGACATTCAGCAAATGTCTGGGCCATCAGAATTTCCTCAATACTGCGGTATTGATCCAGCGCTTCCCGCAGCGCTGCGGGGTCGGTCATCGGGATCGAAGGATACCCAGCCAACCGATCACGGCCAATCTCTGCGGCCATCTCTTTATATGTTTCAACGATCAGCTTGAGGCTGTCCACATCCCAAAAACCTTTGTATGCCCCGCCATTGATCACAATAAATGGCGTGCCTTCCAGGGCAGGGATTTCCTGCGCCTGCAATGCTTCCAGCCAGGCGGTGATCTCCGGATTCTTCCAAATCCTGCATAAATCGATCTACATCCAGTCCCATCGCTGCGGCTTCTTTTTCCAGCCAGCTTTTGAAACTGCGGTCAGACAGATTGGTCCAATCCGCCTGCTTCTCAAAGAGGAGGTCTTTCATTTTGGAGAAATATTTCAGATCTTGCAGGCCAGCCGCTTCGGTAGCCTGGGCAGACGAGGATAGATTTATCGTGGGATTTAAGGGGGTAATGGCGAAAAACCAACTGCACATCATCCGGATAGGCGGCTTGCAGGTCCTGCAAGTTTTTTTCCAGCTTTACACAATATGGGCACTGAAAATCACTGTACTCGATGATCGTGACCACCGCGTCTGCCGGACCCATACGCCAATCATTTTCACTGACTGGATCATACAGGGCAAAAGCATTAAAAACGCCAACCACCTGACAGGTGGCCGGGCCTTCATTCATCTCGTCCAGGTTCCCCAGAGCAGCAACCGTGGCCGGGTTGGGCATCAAGTCCAGCCCATCCGATGCTGCTGGCGGCCTGCAGGCCGCCAGCAGCACGGAAAACATTATTACGAGGGTAATGCTACGCCATTGGCGCATTGCACCATCCTTTATCAGTCTATTCGAAAGTTTATTTTTCCTCGATGGTCACAGACAGGAGCACATCAGGCTCGGCAACGGTGCCTTGCTGCGGGTCAATCGCGGTCAAATTCATCAAATTGTCCATGCCTTCAACGACCTTGCCAAAAATGGTGTAACCGCCGTCAAGCTGGGGCAGCGCATCGTAGGAAATGAAGAACTGGCTGCCATTGGTATCGGGCCGCTGTTCGCCATGCCCACCACACCGGGACCGTCATACAGCAAATCGTTAGCTTCATTGCCAAATGCGTAGCCGGGGGAACCAAGGCCGGTGCCGCTGGGGTCACCTGTCTGGGCGACAAATCCAGGGATCACACGGTGGAAATCGATATTATCAAACCAGCCTTCATTCGCCAGAAAAACAAAACTGTTGACCGTGGTGGGGGCTTTGTCAGGATAAAGCTCGATGACAACATCGCCCTGCGTGGTTTCCAAAGTGGCAAAATATTGCTTGTTGCGGTCAATGGTCAATTCGGGACATTGCGTATATGCGGCATCCTTAAGGTCAACATACTTGATGATGACATCGAAAATGTCAATGCTGCCAGCCAGTGAAAGCGGGTATTTCTTTACGCCTTCCTCACCATATTCAGCTATCAGCGCTTCGTAGGTATCCACCAAAGTCTGAATATCCTCAGGGACCGCGAGATCCTACCCGGGGCAGACTGTTAATATATTCTTCGCCATACTCTTCCTTGGCAGCCAGAATGGCCTGGGTCATCGCATAGATGACTCTCGGCATCACGTTCCCCGGCGTACATGAAACTGTCAACAAATACAGTGGGGGTGCCATTAATGCCAACTTCCAGCGCGCCATCCCGCATTGCTTCCACTGCAGCAACGGTCTCTTCGGCAGTCAGATCAGCAGCAAATTGATCAACGTCCAGACCAAGCGCTGCAGCTTCTTCGCTCAACAAGGCTTCAAATTCTTCAACTGACAATACTGACCATTCAGCCTGCTTTGCAAACAACTGAATTCTTCAATTCGTTGAATTTTGCGGTATCCTGTTTACCGGCAGCTTCCAGTGCCTGAGCGCCCAGCATGGCTTTATCGTGAATACTGGTCAGGGGGAAGTGACGGAAAACGATACGGACATCATCGCCGTACTTTTCATTTAGTTCGGTAACAACCGGTTCAAATTGGCTGCAATAGGGGCATTGCAGTTCACTGTATTCGATCACGCTGACCGCAGCATCCGGGTTGCCGTACACATACTCGCCTTCCACAACCAGTCGGCACAACGGGTGCATCGACCAGTTCTTCAGGCGGCAGCACCACACACTCAGCCGGGGTAACCGGACCTGCCGCAACTACGTCCTCAGGCAAGACAGCCGCTTCTTCTGAAGCTGCAGGAGCGCCTTCCGGGGTTTCAGTTTTTCCGCCAGCACAACCTGCAAGCACGAGCGCCATTACCAATAAAGCAAATAACCATTTTCGTTGTTTCATCGTTCAATACCTTTCGTCATTTTCACGCAGTGCGCGAACTGCCATGCAGTGCGTGTTGATTGCTTACAAAATCCCTGAACAGGGGTTCAGCGCACATTTATCCAGTATAACAGCATCTGCTGTTCTTTGGGATTGGCCGAAATCTGTGGTATTCTGACGCAGTCCAGGCAGAAAAAACCTACCCAATACGCTCACCATCTTACGATAAAGATCTGTGCTTCTCCAGGAATGTTGTCACCGTTTGACGCAGATCAGCCTGCACCTGAGCGGGCGACTGGCAAGCATCGATCAGCTTCCAACGCTGTGGGTCAGCGGCCACCATCTTGCGATACCCTGTACGGACGCGCTGATGAAATGCCAGGGCATAATCATCCAGGCGGTCCCATTGATCGCCGCCGCTGCGCCTTCGGTTCAGTCCTTCCTCGGCATCCAGGTCAAGGTACAGGGTCAAATCCGGCCACAGATCACCGGTGGCAAAATTGAGCAAACTGCGCAACAAAGCCAGATCATAGCCATGTCCATAACCCTGATAAGCGAGGGTCGAATCAGCATAGCGGTCACTGATCACGATCTTGCCTTCTGCCAGGCTGGGGCGGATGACTTCTTCTACCAACTGTGCCCGTGCTGAACAAAACAGAAGGATTTCAGTGCGCGGATGCATGGATTTGTTCTGCATACTTTTCAGAACATCCTTGACCTGATCGCTGATCTGCGTTCCCCCTGGCTCGCGGGTGGGAACCACCTGATACCCTTTTTCGCTCAAATACTCGGCGAGCAGGGGAATCTGGGATGTTTTGCCGCTGCCATCCGGGCCTTCCAATGTAATGAAGACACCCCGTTGTGTTGTTTTTTCTGCCATGTGTTCCCCTTTGCCTCAGTCGCGATAAATGCGCACGCGCCGGTTCGGCTCCTGCCCATAAGAATGTGAAACAAGATTTGCCTGTCGGGCCATCTCGTGCTGAATACGGCGCAGAGAAGACGACGCAGGCGGTAAATCTGATCCAGCGCTGGCCGTTGAGAACGGATTCAATCGCAGCCTGGGTCTCGCGGATCAACGCTTCCTGATTCTGATTGGTGCCGGTGCCATTCTCTACAGCCAGATTGAAAATTTCTGACCAAAGCCTGTTCCATTTGCGTGGTGGTATTCGAACGCAGCACATAAATGGGCATGCCGCCCTCTTCAGCATCCAGGATGGTGCGCTGGCGGTTGCGGTAATAGGTGCGCAGGGTGATGAGCACATCCGCTTCCTGAACAGTCTTGACCATCACCACCGGCACACCCAACCGCCGCGATGCCTGTTCCAGGCGGTTGCGCGCCACGCCATAAGCAAACAGACGCACCGGTTTCAGCATTGGTTTGCGGCTGCTGCGGGAGGATGAAGATTTCTCATGGGCGCGATTTTTGTTCTTGTTCTTGCCTGTATCGTCGGGGCGGCGCAGCCCACTGCCAGCGGCTGACTGGCTGGCTGCGCGGGGCACGTTGGAT
This sequence comes from uncultured Chloroflexia bacterium, assembly GCA_963753895.1. Classification (GTDB taxonomy): domain Bacteria; phylum Chloroflexota; class Anaerolineae; order Anaerolineales; family Anaerolineaceae; genus SMBSF63. Next base: position 103,830 of record CAVWEE010000014.1, read on the forward strand.
GCTTTGGATTTCTCGATCTTGATCTCGCCGCTTTTGGTGCGGCTGCGTGCTTCGGTTTGCGGCGTATAGCCGCGCACCAGGGCATCGACTGCGTCGGTAACATCCGGGTGGACAACAAAGAAATTCCGTTCCTTGATCTCGATCAACACATCAAAAGTGGGCGGCGAGCGCCGTTCCAGCACGGTTTTCTGCGTGCCGCGGCGGCGTGCTTCTTCATCCGAAAGGGTCACTGCTTCAATTCCGCCGATCAGATCGGAAAGAGTAGGGTTGATCAGCAAATTCTCAATCGTGCGTCCGTGGGCGGTGCCAATCAACTGCACACCGCGCTCGGCAATGGTGCGCGCAGCCAGGGCTTCCAGCTCGCGGCCGATCTCATCAATCACGATCACTTCCGGGTTGTGGTTCTCCACCGCCTCGATCATCACTTCATGCTGAAGAGAGGGCTTGGGCACCTGCATACGGCGGGCGCGGCCCACGGCAGGGTGAGGAACATCCCCATCGCCGCCAATCTCATTGGAGGTGTCAACAATCACCACCCGTTTGGATTCGGCCAGGATGCGGGCTGCTTCACGCAGGATGGTGGTCTTGCCGATACCGGGCTGGCCGAGGATGAGAATGCTCTTGCCGGATTCAACCAGGTCCTGGATGATGTCCAGCGTGCCATATACCGCACGCCCCACGCGGCAGGTCAATCCGACAATGTTATTATGCCGGTTGCGCAATGCCGAAATGCGGTGCAGGGTGCGCTCAAGCCCGGCACGGTTGTCAGCATCGAAATCACCAATCTTCTCCACCACATGGTCAATTTCGGTGCGCGTGACTTCCTGCTCGCTCAATTCATCCTCATGATCGAGGAAGCGAGCCGTCGGAATTCGTCCGAGATCCATAATGATCTCGATCAAACTATCAAAATTGTCTGCTTTATTGACTGCCGCTTCAAGCTGCGGCGGCAGCACAGCCAGCAATTTATCCATATCATCAGTTATTCGTTGTTCCATGTTCCCTTCAATCCATCTTCTTTGGCGAGTTTACCTGGCGCACCAACGGTGATGTGGGCCGCGCCCGGCGGTCAATCGCTGAAAATTGCATGTCCTGCACCGCTTTTCGATGCCGGATGGCAAGATGCTTCACCAATAATGCCTGCTCATCCAGTTTTTCAGCACCGAGGTCTTCCAATATTCCGGAAAGGCCAGCCTGGTATGACCGCACCAGACAATATATCGGACGCTCCAGGGGCGATAAAATCATACTCTTTAATCGGTCAGTCAAATCAATCAGCAAAGGACGAATATTCGTCACCTGCGGGTGAAACAAGGGCAGCAGGCAAATCCCCTGCGTACCGGATGTGACTTGCACATAAGCCAGCACCTGATCTTCCCGGCGCACGACCAGCCCTTTCGGGCAATAAGAGAAATGTTCTTCGGCGCGCTGCACAAGCGGCGGCAGCAAAGATTGGCACAACCGCAGCACAGGTTCCCTGTCAAGCGGCGTGGCTTCTTGCCATTCATACTCATTTTGAGCAGCGCCATCGTGCTGCCAGTCCGGCACGCGCCACACTTCCTGACGGCTGTAAACAGCAAAACCAACACGGCGCAGACTGGTGAAAACAACTTCGGCTTCATTCACGGCGGAGAGCACATTGACTGCCCCCCATTCACCAGCCTGGACAACAAGATTTTCCAGCAAGGCACAGGCAGCGGCCTCGTCAAATGGCTCCTGTTCCATTAAAAACAAAGGCGAGCAGAACGCTCTCCCGGAACGTGATGGATCTGCCCGATTTGCGGTTGTCCATCATCATCCCCTTGTGCCACAGCCGTATACACTCCCCCGGCCGCATAGAGCTGTGCCAGCATGGCCGTCAGGCTGGCTGGATTTCCATGCACCAGCGCACTGATGCTGTCCAATGACAGCGCCTGACGCCGGTTGCGATATAACGTATAAAGATCAAACCATGCAAAAGGACGTATCTTTATCGTGCCATCTCCAGGAAATAACGATGGATGCGATCATCAACTGTTAATTCAGGATGGAAAGAAGTCGCCAGCAGCCGCCCTTGCCGGGCAGCCACAATTCCGCCTTCAGGCAGGGTTAGCAGGGTACGCGCCTCTCCACCCACCGATTCGATCAATGGGGCACGGATGAACACCGCCCGGAAGGGTTTTGCCCCATTGCTGGACAATGCCAGCGGGCTCAGGTCCAGATCAGTTTCAAAACTGTCCACCTGCCGTCCAAAAGCATTCCGCTGGACAGTGATATCCATTAACTCCAGCAGCGGCTGGTCGCGGCGCGCATCCTTCGAGAGAAAGATCGCCCCGGCACAGGTGCCCCAGATGGCCCTTTCGGCGCCAAACTGACGCAGCGGCGCCATGAAACCATAATGCACCGCCAGCTTGCCCATGGTGGTTGATTCCCCGCCAGGAATGATCAACCCGCTCAGGTCATCAAGCTGCTCCGGCAAGCGCACCTGCACCGCCTCGACATCCAACCGCTCCAGCATTTGCTGATGCTCGAGAAACGAGCCTTGCAAAGCCAGAACTCCGATTTTCATCTGTTGCTTACCAGCCGCGCCCGGCAATCAAATCTTCATCCGGCAGCGCAGAGACGTTGATGCCCACCATCGGCTCACCCAGATTGCGGCTGATCTCAGCCAGGATCCTGGCGTCATTGAAATGTGTGGTGGCCTTGACGATGGCTGCGGCACGTTTGGCAGGGTCACCGGATTTGAAGATACCGGAGCCAACGAAAACGCCGTCCACGCCCAATTGCATCATCAATGCTGCATCCGCCGGGGTGGCAATGCCGCCGGCAGCAAAGTTGACCACAGGCAAATGGCCCAACTCACGAGTTTCCAACATCAGGTCGTAAGGCGCGCCCAGGTCTTTGGCAAATGCCATCACTTCTTCCACCGGCATGTTCTGCAAACGGCGGATCTGGCCGAAAACGGTACGCGCATGGCGCACGGCTTCCACCACGTCACCGGTACCGGCTTCGCCCTTGGTGCGGATCATCGCCGCGCCTTCGCCAACACGGCGCAAGGCCTCGCCCAGGTTGCGGGCACCGCACACAAAGGGCACGTTGAAATCATGCTTGTAGATATGGTGCTCTTCATCAGCGGGGGTCAAGACTTCTGAACTCATCAATATAGTCAGTGCCAATGGATTCGAGGATCTGTGCTTCAACGAAATGACCGATGCGGGCCTTCGCCATCACCGGGATGCTGACCGCTTCCATGATCTCCAGGATCATCTCAGGGTCGCTCATCCGGGCCACGCCGCCATCCGCACGGATATCCGCAGGAACACGTTCCAGCGCCATCACCGCCACTGCGCCAGCTTCTTCAGCAATTCTGGCGTGCTCGGGCGTGACCACATCCATGATCACCCCGCCCTTCAACATCTGCGCCAGCCCCTTTTTTACCGTAAATGTAGCCTTTTCTTTTGCCATCAGTTATTTTTCTTCCTTTTAATCAAGCATCAATTTAGTCGTTGAGATTCTACCACAACGAAGGGGGAAACTGATTAAGAGGATGTTCAAGGGAGGCGCGAAAATGTTGGTATTTTTGTCATGGCATGAGGGGCCATGCCCGCCTGACATGACCACAGAGTATCCCCAATATTCTGGTCGGTTTTCAGTTTATGCTTTCTTTCCATTGCAGCATCAATACACAAAAAATCCCCGCGGCGGCGATAGCCACCACGGGGAATAGGGAACAATAGAAAAGATGGTTACCCCATCGGCTCCTGCTTGCGCTGTGACAAACCAAAATACACACCCAGGCCAATGCCGCCCAGGATCAGTACGCCGCCGATGATCGCCATCACAGGGGACCGGCCGCCTTCGCTGACTGGCACCGGCACCGCAGCTGAACTGATCTGCGCGCCAAAGTCGAGGACCGAAGAATCACCGGCCACCAATTTGAGGGGGTAATTCATCGCCGTGGTGGCATTATACCCTTCCGGCGGGGCAACACTGACGTTGAACTCGCCTTCGGGAATTTCGTCAAAGCAGGTTGGCTCTCCACTGTTGTCGGTCATATCCGTCAGAGAAACATCACCTGTGGTGTTGCTGATACTGATCGCGCCGCCGGCAATCGAGCCTTCATCCGGTTCTGCCAGGGCATTACCGTTTACATCAGCAAAGAGGAGTACACAGATCTGCCCTGTGCCATTGAAAAGCTCGGGGGTAGGCTGCGCGGGGCCTGGGGTAGCCGTAACCTCCGGCGCGGCAGTCGGCTGTTCAATGATCGCCAGCACCAGCTCCTGCCCTTCGGAGAGCATACATTCCTCATCGAGGTTATTAAGTGTACGCAGCTCGCCCAGCTCAATGCCCGTCAGCAGCGATACCCGCAAACAGGTATCTCCTGCCTGGACAATGTAGACCACACGGTTATCCGGGCCGGGGGTGGGGGTCTGGTAAAAAGCCTGGGCAGCAGGCTGCGCGCTGACCGGCATTACGGCCATCACCAGCACCAGGCCCAACAAAAGCAACGAAAAAGGAAACAGAAGTTTTTTGTTCATGTTTGTTTTTTCAATCCATACCGGCAGAATTGCCGTTTCATTGATTGAGATTATAACATTTAATGCCTGATCGGGGATTTTGGCTGAGAATCAAGTGTTACGTTTCATTTATGACTTCTGCTTGCGATAAGTCTTACTGTCGAAGAAACTATGGAACTTCCGAGCCAGCGGTGAGATCGCCGCGATCACCTAACAGATCCCTTAGTCATGCCCCGAAGGATACGCGATGATACTACCTGAAGCTTTCATTGTGAATTATGAATTGCACTTTCTACATTAACTAAAACCATCTCCCCCTTTCGGGCAAGGGCAGCGGCGAACGGCGCTTCAGGTCATCCTCCAGTGCCTCGCGCAGGATGGTGGGCACCTCGGTCCTGATCGTCTGCGAGGGGTCAATGTGCAGATAGCCAGCTTCAGGGGAGGTTTCGGCATCGGTATGCGCCACACGGTATTCCTGGTCCGCTTCCCATAATTGCTTGTTGACAATGATCAGCTTGACACGGCTGCCCACCGGTTCGTTGAGGTCAAAGCCGACCTGCAATCCGCTGATCTGGGGGAGACCAACTGGCGTGCCGCGGTGACTGCCGTGATAATAATGGCTGAATTCCTCATCCAGCCCGCGCTCCAGGGCAGCCACGAGCTGCGCGCCGGTAACCAGGGAAAGCTGCGGGTTGGCGGTGGTGAAGCAAGCCGCGTCCAGCGCGCCCAGGGTAACCGTGCCGGCCTCCAGACCGGTATGGAACAAGCCGCCGGAAACAATACCCACTTCGGCGTCCATGCGTTCGCGCAGCACGTCGGCCGCCCAGTTGCCCATATCACACTCGGCAAAATGATCCAGTTTCAAAGCCTGCTGCAATTTACCAAGTGGGCGGGATCGGTACACGCGGGCCTCTTCTTCGGCAGCAGCGATGGCCTCCAGCAATGCAGGGTCCTGCTCGTATCTCCTGCGGTACTTTCAACAATTCAGCGGAGCGACTCCAGCACCTGGCCGGTATCAGCATCCAGGCAAATGTCAATGCGCCCCAGGTTATCGGCATATTGCCCAGTCTGGGCGATCAACACGCCCCTGATCTCTTCTCCGTGCGGCAGGGCAGTATGGCTGTGCCCGCCAATGATCACATCCAGCTCCGGCACGGCTCTGGCCAGTTCGCGGTCTTTTTTCACGCCAATATGCGAAAGCACCACCACCACATCCGCGCCTGCCTGGCGCAGAGCAGCCGCTTTCTCTTTCACCAGCGGGACCATATCCAGCAGTTTCAGGCCAAACAAATCATAAACAAAGGCAAAATCGGCCACGGTCAGGCCAATCACGCCCAGTTTGCGGCCGTTTTCCAGCGGAAAGAGGACCGTATCCCTCATTCCAGAGATCAGATTCCCACCCGCGCCATGCACATTGGCAGCCAGCACGGGGAAGTCTGCCCGGGCGGCATAAGCCGTGACAGCCCGCGGGCCATAGGTCAGACTGAGGGCATTGCCCAAAGCCTGGACATCATAGTGCATGGCGTTCAGCAAAGGGACAAAAGCCTCTCCTTTGGTCACGCCACAAAAACCCAGCCGCCGATCAGCGGCATCACCGGCATCCATCAAGAAAACCTGACGTCCCTGCGCCTGCAAGTCCGCTTTGAGCTGTTTGGCGTAGGTACTCAGGCGGCCCATTGCTTCCAGGCGGCCATGCATGTCATTGGTATGCAGGATGGTGATTTTTATCGGATCAGGCATGAAAACTCCGTTTACGTGTTGAAGGGAAAGATGGAAAGCTATAACCACCAAAGTAGTACCTGAAATTTCAGCTTCTTTGGTGGATCGGCTGAAGTCGTTAGACCAGGTCTACAATAAATCAGGAAAACATTGCTTTACTGCTGCAAAACCTGCTGCCGCTGGTGAGCCTGCTCCAGGGCTTCCTGAGCGGCAACACGGTTGACATCACTGACCTGACCAAGCATCAGAGCCAGCTCGTTCAGGCGAACATCGCCCTGCAAGAGAGAAACACGGGTGGTGGTGCGCCCGGTTTCAACTTCCTTATGTACGCAATAATGCCGGTCACCATAGGCCGCCAACTGCGGCAAATGGGTGATGCACAGCACCTGATGCTGGCGGGCCAACTGCCACAGCTTCTCGCCGACCACGGCACCCACTCGTCCGCCAATGCCCTGGTCAATCTCGTCAAAGATGAGGGTGGAAACATGGTCGGCCTGGGCCAAGAACGTTCTTCAAGGCCAGCATGAGGCGCGAGGTTTCCCCGCCGGAAGCGATCTTGACCAGTGGCTTGAATCCCTCACCCGGGTTCGGGGCGATCAGAAATTCCACACGGTCAATGCCAGTGGCGTCAAATGATACTTTGCGATCCGCTTCCACGGGCAGCCCATGCTCATCATCCTGACGCATGAAAGACACATTGAAACGGGCGCCGTTCATACTCAGGTCAGCCAACTGCGCTTCTACGCCGCTTGCCAGATTCTCGGCTGCTTCACGGCGGCTGGCAGAAAGCGCAAGGGCTTTCTCCGCCAGTTCCGGCAGCAGGCGGCTTTCTTCCGCTTCCAGTTCTTCAATGCGCTCGCTGGCGTGGGTGATCATTTCCAGTTCGGCTTCCGATTTGGCAGCAAAAGCCAGCACGGCTTCGAGCGTACCGCCGTATTTCCGTTTGAGGCGGTTGATCAAATCAATCTGGTCTTCCAGATGGTTCAGGCGGCGCGGATTGAATTCAATCCCTTCCAGATAATCACGCAAATCACGGGCCAGTTCACCGGCGTTGACAGCCAATTCTTCGGCGCGCTGGGTCAACTGCTCCTGGCTTTTGTCGATCTTCGCCACAGATTGCAGGGCTTCAACCACCTGCCCGAGGGCATCGGTCACGGCAGGGGCTTCTTCACCGCCTTCATCCAGCAGCAGCAGACTGCGCTGGGCCATGCTGGATAAATTCTCGGCATTCGCCAGGCGTGAGCGCTCCTGCCGCAGTTCGTCTTCATCCACCTTGCCGAGATTGGCTGAGCGGATCTCCTGAATTTGATAATCGAGCAGGTCAACGCGGCGTTCTGCATCCTTCTCACTCTGGCGCAATTTTTCCAGTTCGCGGCGCAGTTCGGTCAGGCGCTTTGTAGGTCTGACGATAGTCATCCAGCAGGGTTTGGCTGGCAGGCATAGCGGTCCAGCAATCCTAGATGACTGCGCACATTCAGCAGGGAAAGATGCTCCGACTGGCCGTGAATATCGACCAGATAGCCCCCCAATTGGCGCATCAAGCTCACACTCACGCTGCGGCCGTTGACGCGTGCGGTGTTGCGGCCTGCCTAGCGCAGTTCGCGGCCAAAGGTGATGATAGTCCGGATCATCGAGCAAGTCTTCCTGCTCCAGAATGCCCATGATTTCGGTGCGGCTGCGCTGTGGGATGCGGAAAACTGCTTCCAGAATGGCTTTCTCCGCTCCGCTGCGGATGAAGGTAGCATCCGCCTTGACGCCCATCAAAACTTCGATAGCATCCAGAATGATGGATTTTCCCGCACCAGTCTCACCGGTAAACGTGGTCAGGCCATCTGCAAATTGCAATTCCAGATGGTCGATGATCGCAAAATCTTCAATACGCAGTTCAGTAAGCATAAGTCCCGTTAACGATTGAGTTGGATCCCGCTCAGGCGGGCATAGACAGTGCTGGCAATCAGGAAGGTGTACACACCCGGCCAGAGCAAACCATAGACATTCAAAAAGAGCAGATTGGTGATGATGACAGGCAGCGCGCCCACCACAGCCCCGCCGGTTGCCACCCAGAAGAGCAGTTTGGAGCGGCGTCTGCGGGCTACCCAGCGGATGGCTTCGGCAGTAATGCCTCCGGCCACCGGTGCAACGAAAATCGTCCAAAAGCCCAGAAACGAAGCAATATACGAACCGATCAACGAAAGCACAACGGCGAAGATCCCGGCCAGGACCACATCCCGCGGGGTGGCAGTGTCAAAGATCTTCTGCTGGCCGCGGATACATTCCTTGCAGCGATAACCGGTGGGCGTACGGATTGCGCATTGCGGGCAAATCGGCTGGTCACAGCGATTGCAGCGCAGCATCGTCTCCCTGTCCGGGTGACGGTAGCAATGTAAGGGGATAATTTCTTCGGTAGAGGATGTGGTTTCCTGTTCCATTACAAAGTCTCCATACTTTTCGGCTGTTTCTCAATTGCCGGATTTTGTTTCATGTAGCGGTTCAGGTTGCGGTAGAAATAGCCCGCATCCTGAAAACGGACAAAACTCACCCCGCTATCCGCAGCACTGATGTAAATCTTATCATCAGTGGTCACATCCTGGGGAGGGTGTCCGTCAACGCTGAGGACAGGCTCATACCCGCCGCGGACAATGAAATCCACCTGTGAACCTTCAGCGAGGATCACGGCACGATCAACAGAAAGATGGGGGGCCAGAGGAATGAGGAGCATATTGCGCAGCTCAGGCGGCATGATCGGTCCGCCGGCCGCGAGGGCATAGGCCGTGGAGCCAGTAGGCGTAGAGGCGATCAACCCGTCAGCAACATAGCTGGTCAAAGGGGTGCCATCCACACAGGCTTCAATTTGAATGGGGCGTACCGGCTGCCCGCGGCAAACCACAACTTCATTCAACACCTGCCAGCGTGTCCAGCACTTCGCCATCCCGTTCCAGACGAGCCTTGCAGCATCATACGGTCTTCAAGTTGGAATTCAGCAGACAACAACCGGGGAATGAACTGGCGAAACTCACCCATCCCCACTTCCATCAGAAAGCCAAACCGGCCGGCATTGATCCCCAACACAGGGATGTTCAACGGGGCGCAAAGATGACCGGCACGCAGCATGGTGCCGTCTCCGCCTACGGCGATCACCAGGTCAAATTCCCTGTCCTGAATGCGCTGTCGCAGCGCATCATCATACAGCGAAGCCGCAGCAACCTGCGTCACCCCCACAGCGGATAAATCCGCCGCGATCTGCTGCGCTTCTTCCGCCGCAGCCGGCAAGGAAGGATGCGAAACAATGGCAAAGCTGGCAGGGGAGAAATCAGGCGTACGCATGGCTTACTCAATAAAAGAAGGCGTGTTCAGCCTTCCGTTCCTGTGTTGTTGTCGGAAAGTTTTTCCAGGAAATCATCCATCGACTGGATCAGGTGCTCTTCCCGCAGGCTGATGGTCAAGTCTCCGCGGGTGCGTTCCAGAATGCCACGCACCAGATCCGTCTGGCGGCGCAGGCCAAAGGTGATCGCGTCAGCATAGTCCACGGTAACCAGGACGGCATAGATCTCATCCATGCAGCCCAGCAGCCGCTCGACTTCTTCCGAATATCCGTGGCGGAGCAGATCCAGACAGCGCCGGCGCAGTTCGCCCACTACCTCGGCCAGCCCTTTCAAATAAGTGCTGTACTCAACACCCAGTTCCTCAGGTTCAGGCAAGGGCATGTCGCGGACCAATGCAAAAGTAATGCAGGCTTCCACATATTCCTTGATCGCATCCTGTGCATAGCCGGAAAAATAAATGGTGGGTTCGGCTTCAATCAGGTCGTTGCGCAGGGCTTCTACCAGCTTACGGGCTTTGCCAATTTTTTCTTCAGCATTATCAAATTCATCACGGTGGATCGCGCGGATAGCGTGGGCGCAAAACCGTGTCAATTGGCGCGCCTGGATTAAGGCCTGGTCGCGCGCTATGGTGCGTGCAGCAAAAGATTCGTGAACGCGCTCAATGACTTCGTTCAAATTATCCATTTTTTGTTTTATTTCCTGTGGTTTTCTATACCAGTAAAAGCAATGGTTAACCAGCCCCATGGCCTGCCAAAAGCAGCAGGTCATGGAACAGCCTGGTTCGCAACGACCGTAAACCGGTGTTATTCTTCAGGCGGCGATTCGGGCGGCTGCACACCGCGGAAAAGCTCATCCGCCAGGGAAGATTGGCCGCTGCCCGGCATTTTGATCTCGCCAAAGGCAGCCTCATAACGCGCCAGACGGGTACCCAGGGCACGATAAAACATCTTCGCCCCGACCGGGGACATCAGCAGGCGGCTCAGTACCTTCAAACTGCGCTGACCAGGCAGGGTTCGTCCAAAATCAAGGACAAACTCGCCCGGAGTATAACTGACCCCCACCAGATTGGCATAAACAGCGTCCAGGTCTGGCGGCAGTTCAAGTTGCAATTTTTGAGGCGGCTTTTTTTCAGGTTTTGGTTGCTCAGTCATCGCCTAGAAGGGGATCTCGTCTTCGCTGTCCATCATCCCGCCAGGTTCACCGCCAACTTCATTCATATCGCCACCGCCGCGGCTGTCGAGGAAGCGCACCGTGTTCGCGGTCACTTCAAAGGAAGCTGCCGGGGTGCCATCCTGGCGGTTCCAAATGCGGGGGCTGCCGTTTTCATCCGGGTTAAGACGCCCTTCAACGAGGACTTTGGCGCCTTTTTGCAGGTAGTTATTGCAGGATTCAGCCTGTTTTCCCCACACAGTGATGCGAAACCAGATGGTTTCTTTCACCCGCTGGCCGTCTTTGCCGGTGTAGGTGCGATTTGAAGCAAGAGAAAAATTGGTCACGGCCTGGCCGGAAGGGGTATAGCGCATTTCGGGATCGCGTCCCAGATTTCCAGCAATGATTATCATATGGTACATTTTGCTCTCCTCAAGTCTATACGTTCCGAAAATCAAGTTCTATATACAGAACAATTGTACATCAAATTGGCGTCTTGATGGGAAAAGGGATTATCGGATTTGCAGCATTTTCCTTCTCTACCAATCACCGATATGCTCAGCCTGAGCTGAAAATGTTACTCCCCGCACGGAGGAGCATCGGGTTTGGGCATTCAATGCCCGCCTTCTTCAGCATCCATTGTCAGCATGATCAGCGGCTCAGGAGTAGGGGTACTAACGGAAAAGGATTGGTTGACCCAGTACAGTTCAAGATCAGAAAACGTGACCGAGAGAACGGTCTCCGTTTTGGACCGGGCAAAAAAGCCAATCTGCCCGCGGGCTATGCCAGCATCCTCAATGACAAACTGGAGGACATCATCAACAAAGAAACGCAGCTCATCGCCAACCGCCCACACCCCCAGCTTGAGCGACACCGGACAGCCACGGGGCACCTGACCGCTGGGCGTCCAACCCTGCAAAACAACCACATTGCCGCTCTTAAAGCGGTCTGCACGCACCTGCGCCTTCTGCCGAAACAGAGAAGCGGTAATAATCCAGTCCACTGGCGGCACGCACAAGCAAGCCATACGAATCCGTTACCTGGCACAGGCGCGGGTTGGCCTGCACTTCCATATAAAAATCGTCCACGGTGGGGGAACTGCGGAAAATCGTAATGTAGCCATCATCGTCGGTCACGGACAGGGTCAATTCGCCGGGGCCGAGGGCCGCACTGCCGGTATTCTTGCGAAATTCCTGCCAGCCATCGTCTTCCAGAAATTCATCCTGCAAGATCAGATTGCCAATCCCGGGATACTGATTGGGGGTGGCAGATGGCACCGGCGAAGCTGGCGGCGGGGGGGTATTGGTCGCAGTGGCAGGGAACCAGACTGGCGTTTCCGTTGGCAGGGCGGTTGCCGTACCCGTCGGCCAGGGATCTACCTCCGGCGGGGTAAATACGGAACAGGCACTCAGCAAGAGTGCCAGAACAATATACAAGAGGAATATAGATTTTATAATTTTCAAACGGGCTCCAATAAAAGATTAGAATATTCTCATTATACCGTTTGAATCGATGAAGATTGAATATCTTTGCAGAAAGATGTTGGAACCGCTCTCATTTTCATCGGAAATTAATCTTAAAAATGGTTTTTATATGTTAAAATGATCGTACAATTATCATTGTATAGACCAGTAACAACCAGGTGTGGGAATCAGGGACCCCATGCAAAAAAAGACCGTTGGTGTTGGGGGCACAACACAACCGGTCTTTTTTTTATCTCGCTATCTGACACATTTCAATCGACATCCAGGTAAGCGACTGTTACTCCGTCGCCGCCTTCCCCATGCGTACCAACTTTCCAGGTCTTGACCTGTTTGGCATGGCGCAGGGCTTTGCGCACAGCTTGTTTGACAGCGCCGGTGCCCATCCCGTGAATGATCCGCACGGAAGGCAGCCCGGCCAGGAAAGCCTTGTCAAGATAATCTTCCAGTTCATCAAGGGCATCATCCACCCGCTGACCGCGCAGGTCAAGCTCGATGCCCGGCGAAGCATGAAAAATCTGCTGCGGGGCGTTTTCGCTGCCTGACGTGTTACCAGACGATTGCTTTGCTTTTCTCCCCGCAGCGGAGAGGGTCTCCTTCTGCCTGCGCCTGACCGCCAACCTGCAAGTCATGCAATGCCACGCGCATGCGCAGGGCGCCCAACTGCACCTCGGCTTCATCCTCATTGATGGAAAGCAGCTCACCCTTCATCTTCAGAGAACGCACAAACACCTTTTTGCCCGGTTTTAACGTGGCCGGGTCTGCCGGGCGCATCTGCACCTCAGGCTTCTTGCGGCGCACCGGTTTCTCGACCACTTTCTCGATCTTTTCAACCTTCTTTTCCACTGGTTTCAATTCATCAACCGGCTTGCGGGCACGCAGCAGGTCACGGCGCACCTGTTCCACTTCGCCGCGCACAGCTTCTGTCTCAGCGGCGGCCTGCTGGCGGGCTTGCTCCAGCACATCCAGGCGTTCTTCTTCAATCGCGCCAGGCGCTCGGCCAGCTTGGCGCGCTGTGCTTCCGCTTCTTCGCGGGCTTTATCGGCTTCGTCAAACGCCTGGCGGGCACGGTCTCGCTGGCGGTGGATCTCATCCAGCAGGTCTTCGGTCTGCAAATCATCAGGGTTGAGGTTGCCGCGCGCTTCCTCAAGGACAGACGCCTGCAATCCGAGACGTTCGGCAATCAAGAGAGCATTGGAACGGCCAGGCAGGCCGATATTCAAATGATAGGTGGGGCGCAGTTCCTTGACATCAAATTCCATGCTGGCATTGACCACACCTTTGGTCGTATGGGCAAAAGCCTTCAACGAGGGGTAATGGGTGGCAACCAGATTGGTGATCCGCCGCCGCACCATGAAGACCAGCAAAGCGCGCGCCAGCGCCGCCCCTTCTTCGGGGTCGGTGCCCGCGCCCAGTTCGTCAAACAGCACCAGGCAGCGCCAGTCAGCGCGCTTGAGGATGCGCACGATATTGGTGATGTGGGCCGAGAAGGTGGACAACGACTGTTCAATCGATTGCTCGTCCCCGATGTCCGCATACACATTCTTGAAGAGGCTCAGCCGGGAACCGGACTGGGCAGGAATATGCAGGCCGGACTGGGCCATCAGCACCAGCAGGCCGACCGTCTTAAGCGTAACCGTCTTGCCGCCTGTATTGGGGCCGGTGATCACAACTGAATAAGTCTTCTCATACAGGTCCACATCAATGGCGACCACTTTTTCAGGATCCAGCAGGGGATGGCGGGCGTGATAGAGCTGGATGGTGCTGCCCGGGTGGCCGCCCTTGCGCTCGCGGAAGGGCACCATCTCCGGTTCAGAAGCGCGCAAATCATCCGCGTATCTGGCGCACATCAAGGCCAGGTCAAACTCGGCCAGCGCATCCACCAGCGCGTTGATCTCCGCGGCGTACTGCCCAATCAAATCGGACAATGCCGCCAGGATGCGGCGTTCTTCTTCTTTCTCGGCCAGTTGCAGCTCATGAAAGGCATTGTTCAATTCCACAACGACCAGCGGCTCCACAAACAGCGTCGCCCCTGAGGAAGACTGATCGTGCATCACCGATTTCAATTTCCCCTTGAAATCCGCGCGCAGCGGCACAACATAGCGCCCGTTGCGCTGGGTGATGATCGGTTCCTGAAGCAGGCTGGCAGTTTTGGGGTCGTTGACAATGCGCTGCATACGAGTTAATAACCGGTCATGAGATATTTTCATCTCGCGCCGGATATTCGCTAATTTTTGTGAGGCGTTATCGGGGATCTCGCCGTTATCATCCAGGGATTTGCTGATCGAATCCACCAGGCCAGCCGGCGGGCTGAGCGGCCCGGCGATCTCTTTCAGGATAGGGTAGTCTTCTTCCTGATGGTCAAGGGTGCGCAGCAAACTGCGGGCGGCAACCAGGGTATGCTTGACCGCCAGTACGGATTCAGCATCCAGCACACCGCCCCGTTGGGCCAGCTCCACATGCGGGCGCACGTCATGCGCGCCGCCCACTGAAATGCTGGATTGCACGCTGATCAGATGCCGCGCTTCGCGGGTGCGGGTCAAACGGCGCTGTACATCTTCCATGCGGATGCTGGGCTTGAGATGCAGCGCCAGCTTCTCTGACGCGCTGAACGCGGCATAGCCGGCAAGCCTTTGCAGGATTTTCGGGAATTCCAGAATGGAGAGGGTTTTCGCATCCATAGCGATGAAAGTCTACCATGAAACGGTCGTGGGCAGGCGTGGCAGGAAGAGGAATAGGCCGGAAAATAGGCCAGATGGGGGAGGTATGAACAGCGCAGGGGCGATTTGCAAATCGCCCCTACAATCACGGGATGGATTAGAGGATGAATTGGTATAGTACCAGGGCAGTATTCAAAATTAGGCCTCTTAATCCGCCAAATGGATACCTCGTCCCATGTTATACTTTTTCCCGCAATCCGCACACTGAGGAACAGAAACAAATGGCCCTTTCTAACCACCAGCAACCTGAGCAAAGCCTACGGCCCCGAAGATATCTTCGACGGGGTCACTTTGAGCATCCCGCATCGGGCGCGCATCGGGCTGGTGGGACCAAACGGGATCGGCAAGACAACCCTGCTGCGCATCCTGGTGGGCGAAGAATCGCCCTCCGGCGGCACGGTCAGCCGCGCACGCAACCTGACGGTGGGCTATCTGCCCCAGGAAGCGCGCCTGCACTCCGACAAGACCTTATGGGAAGAATGCATGGCTGCCCTGCAGGAATTGATCGAAATGGGCCAGCGGTTGGAAAAACTGGAAGCAGCGATGAACGATGCTGACTCAGAAAAAGCTGCTACGGCCATCGAGTCTTATGGCTCCCTGCAGATGGAATTCGAACGCCGCGGCGGGTACTTGATCGATAACCGCATCCGCCAGACGCTGGAAGGCCTGGGCTTCGTGGACAAGGATTTCCACCGGCCGATGAACAAACTCTCCGGCGGACAGCGCACGCGCGCCGTCCTGGCACGCCTGCTGCTCTCGGAGCCCAACCTGCTCCTGTTGGACGAGCCCACCAACCACCTGGACATCGCTGCCATCGAATGGCTGGAAGCCTATCTGCGTGACTGGCCCGGGGCGGTGCTGATCGTCTCGCATGACCGTTATTTCCTCAATCAGGTGGTCAATACCATTCTTGAGATGACACCCTCCATCGAGACCTATCGCGGCAATTACTCAGCCTACCTGGAGCAGCGTGAAGCGCGCTACGAGCGCCGCATGGCGGAGTTCAAATCCCAGCAGGCTTTCATCGAAAAAGAAGAAGAATACATCCGGCGCAATATCGCCGGGCAGAACACGCGCCAGGCACAGGGACGCCGCAAGCGGCTGGAACGCATGATGAAGGATACCCTGATCGCCAAACCGATCACGGCTTCGCGGCGACATTCATCTAAACCTGCAAACCGGCGACCGCTCCGGCGATCTGGTGCTGCGCACCCGCGACCTGCACATCGGTTATCACGATGACAAGAAGACCCTCTTTGCCCTGCCCGACCTGACCCTGCTGCGTGGGGAATGTGCGGCCATCATCGGCCCCAACGGCGCGGGCAAGACCACCTTCCTCAAGACCCTGCTGGAGCAGCTTCCGCCGCTTTCCGGGGAAGTAAAACTGGGAGCGAACCTGCACATCGGCTACTTTGCCCAGGCCCACGAAGATCTGCACCCAGATTTTACGCTTATGGAAGAGATCGATGCTATCGCACCGGGTATGCTGCCTGCCGAGGTGCGGAAATATCTGGCAAAATTCCTCTTCACCGAGGAAGATGTTTTCAAGAAGGTAAGCGTGCTTTCCGGCGGCGAACGCGGGCGGCTGGCCCTGGCCTGCCTGGCCCTGCAGGGCGCCAACCTGCTCCTGCTGGACGAACCCACCAACCACCTGGATCTGGCCGCCCAGGAAGTGCTGCAATCCATCATGGCGGACTTCAACGGCACCATCCTGCTCGTCTCGCATGACCGCTATTTGATCGACGTGCTGGGCACACAGATCTGGGAAGTGCAGCCGGAGATAAAACCCTGGCCGTGTTTGAAGGCACCTACAGCGAATACCGTCGGCAGCCCTGGCAAAAGCCTAGCCGAGGTGCGCAGAAGCAGAAGATCACTGCACAGACAGAGACGAAGACCAGGAAACAGAAACCAAAGTCCAGCGGGATGAACAACCGCCAGCGCCGGCGGCTGAAACAGCTGGAAACGCTGGAAGACGAGATCGCTGAACTGGAACACGAGCTGGGCGAGCTCACCACGCTATTCGAAAACCCGCCCGACAGACCCCGGCTGCTATGCAGCAGCTCAGCGGGCGTATGAGGACGTCCAGCGCAAGATGGACGAAAAGCTGGACGAATGGACTGTGCTTTCAGACCGTATAGAAGAATGAACCCTCTCGCAATGAGAGGGTTTTTGGTTTTCAGGGGAATGGATATAATTATTGTAATTTTGAAGATAACGGTAGCATGTAAAGGAGTGATTGGTGCGGGGGAAAGCAGGAGCAAGAAAATTACCCAGAAGTGATCAACATGATCGCAGCAAGACAAACGCCCACACCAATCCATTGATAAGACAGTCAATTTCTCTTTCAGGAAGATGCTGGAAAGCAGCACTGTCCCTGCCGGGTAGAGCGAGGACAATACGGCTGCGATATCCAGCCTGGTAAACTGCGTGGCGAAGAGGTAGAAGATATTCCCGCCCGCATCCAGAAAACCGGAGAGGATGGCAACCGGCGAGGCTTTCACCTTTGGTACGGGGAGTTGGCGCGTGCGCAGCAAGACAAAGGCAAATGAAACTGAAGCCAGCTTCGAGAAGACGAGGGGCGCAAACACTTGCTCACCCTGTATCTGGGCGATGAATGCCAGGAAACCGCCGAAGCCGAGGCCAGCCAATAGCGCCATGATCAGGCCATCCCGACTGCCAGAAGCATTGCCATCATTGGAACGTGACACGATCCAGATCCCCGCGATCGACAATCCAAACCCAAGCAACTGCAAACTCCAGGCAAGCCTTCAATCAATATCCCGACGAGGGTGGGAATGAGGGCGCCAACCACACCCGCCACAGGGGCAACCAAAGCAGCATTTCCCAACTCAAGCCTTTGTACAGCGCTGCCAGGCCCGCCGCTCCGCATACGCCGGCAAGCACGGCGAGGATGATGTTGTGAACGGAGGGGAAATGCTCCCCCCAGAGAAAGGCACACAGGAACACCAGAAGCATGCTGCTGGAAGTGGAAAACAGCAGCACCTGGAACTGGTGCAGTTTGCGCGAGGCCAGCCCGCCCAAAAAATCACCCGTCCCCCAGGAGGCGGCGGATATGAGCGCCAGGATGATGCCCATCAGTGCTTGTTCCTCATAAGTAAATTCATGATGGGGGATTATATCAGCAGGGGAACGCAGAGACGAGAAAACGAAAATTTGCTGAATTGCAAAATGGGTGAAACCTCTCGTAATGCGAGTGGCTTTTTTAGGGTGTGGTCGTGTTTTCCGACCGCACCATTAACTTCTGGAAGTTGCTTCGGTCACCCGCTACGCGTAGTTACCAACACCCTACAAAAATGCGCTATCCATTACACAAATCAGCCTCATCAAGTAATTCTCTTGAGAATTCCTCCCCATAAACGGATTCCAGTAGTGCAGGCAACCACTCATCATACGGGCCTTCAAATTTTTCAGTACTTTTTATATGCTTCAAAAAATTTCGAACCTGATTATCTAAGTCAGGCAAATATTCCAATAACTCTCGATGAAACATCTTCATCACATCCAAGAAAACTATGCCATCCATACGATATCATTACACCCCAGGAGCCATCTTCTGCATATACTGCATTTTCAAGCGGACCAACCAAATTACGGTATTGATGAATATCAGAGAAAGGAACATACCAATGGTACTGAAATTTATGTTTTAGATAAGCTTCTGAATCAGGTGAGTACCCGTCTAAAACTGTTACAAAAAAGCCGTTATGCTGTCTCTCTTTAGAAACGGCAATCAATGCACTTAACAAAGGATCTTGAATTTCATAAGCAATATCCCAAATGATTTTCTTAACAGCAATATCCTTGGAAAAAGGGTCCTTGTATGTCTCTTTACCAATGAAAACTTTTTCCATGTGACAACGGGCAAAGTTATCGAATTCCTGCTCCACAAACTCGCTGATCCGGGTACCTGATAATTCATAAATGCTGCTCGCAATGAAACCTCGAACAGCTTGGCGACGTGCTGGATAACCTCTAAAACTGATAGGACCACGTTTCCGCCCAACCAACTCCTCCCACTTCCCTGCAAAAAACTGCTTGTTCAACTGTCGTTCCACCACACGCTTCTTACGCAGAGTAAGCGCTTGGGAGGGGCAGGTGTGCAGGCAGCGGTAGCAGTGCTCGCAGGCGTCCATGCGATGATGGGGAATGCCCTGCGCGTCGACGTCAAAGCAATCGTGGGGACACACCTGCACGCACACCCCGCATTTCGAGCACAGCTCCCTCGAAGGTGTGAATAGGGAAATTGAAGAGCTGCCCACCGAGCTTATTGGGATAATTGAGGATACCAAAAGATTGAATGGCGGGATGGCAGTCTTGCAGTCCGCGACGGCAAAGGCGGCCAGGGCGGCATCCACATCGCCCTTCACTTTCTCCACGAGACCTTTTTCAAAACGGAAGACAACTTGCAACCGAGGTGCCAGCAGCGACCCGTCCGAAGCAGGGCAGCGGTATGACTGCGAATGAACAGTGACCAGTTTTTTTGTCAGGCACTGTTTGGTGAAAATGCGCAGGGTGTTGGCTGAATACAGGCCGCAGGTGGTGAAGGCAAATATCTTCTTTGGCCGTGTATAGACAGGCAGGCGCTCGATAAATGTCCGAATGGACGCGGAGGGATCGCCATGATAAGTGGGAAAGCCGATCACGAGATGATCATAGTCATCGAGGAGCGACATAGCTATCAGGCGATTTCAATCGAAAGAAACTGCGTTTCCGCGCGGCCTCGCAGTGCAGCTTCGATCAGACGGGCCACCAGCCTTGTGCTGCCCTGCGCCGGAGTGGTAGAGGATGAGAATTTTTACATTCCGGAATTATCCTTTATTTGCCCACTATTTCAACCACATCCGCCACCTTGACCGTACCGGGTTTAAGCACACGGGCATAGACCCGCGACCAGCCGGGGTACTTGTCCTGATCCATCAGGTGGTTGGCGCCATCAGTGAAGTAAGGCAGCAGGTCGGGGCAGGGGTCGGCGTAGCTGGTGATCTCGATGAGGAGCGATTCACCTATGCGCATTAATGACGCCGGGCACGATCTGGTCCCAGTCCACGCCGGTCAGGGTCAGGTTCTCCCCTGTTGCACCGGGGTAGACGGGGTGTCCATCCGTCTTGCAGGGCAAGTAAACGATCGAGAGAGTACAGGCACACGGCGCGGTCAGGTCCGCCGTGATATTTGAGGTTGCGCTGGCGGTCGCCCGCCAGGCCGTCGGCAGTCACTTCCACCGACTGCACAGGCAGTTTGGGTACGCCGCCATCGGAGATGTTGATCTGGAATACGCGGGATGTTGTCATAAGGATCCTTTCAATCTTAGAACATGATTGTAGTAACGACTTTAGTCGTTGCCCACTGCAGGCTGTAACCACTGAAGTGGTTAAGCTACACTTACAATTATCCTTCATTCTCCTTCCTTATTACTGTACTTGTACCCGGCAGACAAACCAGGCGATCACCGATGCCAGCAGCAAGGTCATCGCCGCCCAGGCATCCACCGGCAAACCCTGCCAGCGAGGCTGAACGTCCGCGCGCAGGAAAGCCATCAGC
This sequence comes from uncultured Chloroflexia bacterium, assembly GCA_963753895.1. GTDB lineage: Bacteria > Chloroflexota > Anaerolineae > Anaerolineales > Anaerolineaceae > SMBSF63. The sequence goes on from CAVWEE010000014.1 coordinate 124,277, forward strand.
AGAAGTACGAGGCCCAGGCTAGCGCCGTACGCTGCGGTCAATTGTCCATATAGAAGAAGGGAACGGCGCTGCAAGTACAACAGCAGGGCCACCAGACCCAGTAATAGCAGCACCGCCAAAAATTGGAGGGGAAAACGTTCGCTGATCACACCGGCTTCATCCACCGTGCGCAAACCGAAAAATGAGTCCCTCTGCATAACCGGTCCATACGCGCAGCCCGCTGCCCAGCAGCCCAGCCAGGCCATCACCGGCAGGAGGACATACAGGGGGAATAACAAGTCAAAGATAACAGCAGCTGGCGCATCCCAGGCAATGATAAATGCTGCCGTTACCAGGACAAAGCCCAGCACCGCACCGGGCCAACCCAGGCCGCCCTGCCAGATCGCAAAGAAAGGCAGCCACTGACCGGAGAATAACGCCACCTGCAGCACATACCAGCCCCGCGCGCCAAGCAGCGCGCCCAGCAAGGCCAACAGCAGAAAAGTCGACCAGCGTGTGCGTTCAGACGGACGGATCGTCCACACGATTTGCCAGCAGCCAACAGAGGCCCCCAGGCCCAGCAAGATGGCGTAGATATTGAGCGGCACTACTTCATCGCCTGCAATCGCTGCGGGAAGTCGGTGATCAAGCCATCCACTCCCCATGCAATGTAACGCGCCAGATCACGTTCCTCGTTGACCGTCCAAATATTAACGTCAAAACCATGCTCCTGCAGCGATTTAATGCGATACGGAGATATTGCGCCCTTGCGCGGATGATACGCCTCGGCGTGCATCCTGGTCAGCTTGCTGGATGCGAACATGGCAGGCATGGCCACCAGGGCGGCGGTTTTGATATGCGGGGACATCTGTTTGCTGCGGATGAGATAGTTATGATTGAAGGAAGAGATCAATACGCGCTCGGCCATGGCCAGTTTGCGGATCAGATACAGCACACGTTCCACAATGATCCCGCGGCCTGGTCCATTACCGGAATCCTTGATTTCGATATTCACCTGCCAGTCATGCTCACGGGTAAAAAGCAGGGCTTCCTCCAACGTAGGGATCTTCTCTCCGATATAAGACTGGCAATCTTGCTCGCTGACCGCGCCGGAGGCAATCTGCCCAAAGGGATCCTGGGCCACAAACCATGATCCGGCATCCAGTTCGCGGATCTCGTTCAGCAGGAAAGTATGCGCCTTCCAGGGAGCACGCAGAGGGTATACAGCCTCGACATTGGTGGTGCGTTTGAGGGTCTCGTCATGCAGGACGATCAACTCGCCATCTGCGGTCAGGCTCACATCCAGTTCCCACATGTCGGCGCCGTTATTCACGGCCTGGCGGGCAGCGGCAATGGTATTCTCCGGCGCCAGGGAACGTGCGCCGCGATGGGCAATAATTTTGGGAAAATGAGGCATAGACATACTGGCTCTACCTCCTGAAAAATAAGAGTTACTAAGCGATATTTGATTGTAACATGGGGAAGATATTGCGGGAGTCAAGAACCTGTTAAGATGCAGACGCCTGAGTGAGGGGGGCACCCAAGCGTCTAACAACAATAGTATATCAAATTTCCTGAGATTTAACATTAAAACCAGATTAGAAACAATAACTAAATTACAACCATAAAACAACCAAAAACAATCTCATATATGGGGATAAGTGCTCATTTTCGGTGGATAAAGAGTCGAAATGGTGGATAAACTGGACAGGGAAACCAGGGTGGTTAAAGTATCAACCGCTCGAGTGAGGGGGGCACCCGAGCGGCTGACAATACTTAGTATAGAATTAATACGTTAAAGGAAAATTAAAAGGATATTAACGTATTATATGTGTTTTTCACCCTTTCCTGACAAACAAGGTTGTTTTTGTCTTTTTTCCCTTGCCGATAATGCCACCCGGCATTATCCTCCTGATGATCCCAGTAGTTTGGAACGATTGAAACTGCGCACAGCAAGCCGCGTCAAAACAAATGCCGCCAGCCAGATCACCAGTCCCACCAGCAAACCAACACCGACACTGAGGTAAAGCACGCCAGCAATTTGCCCGACCATCAGTCCCAATACGACCACCACCAATGAACCGCTCAACTGGTACGCGCCCATAAATGTCTGGTTGCGGATCGAGATCAAGACTGTAGCGGAAATTCCCAAAACAGCCAGGGCCGGGGCGATCCAGAACATCAACGGCCACCAGCTTGCCAGCGGGAACCAGATGCGACCAAACAGCGGATACGCAGCAGCATTGACCACCACCGCGTACCCAATGAAACTGCCCCAGGTGAGGAGCAAAGCAGGGATGAAAGCCGCCAGTACCTTGCCCATAAAAAGCTCGCTGTCAGTCGCCGGAGTGTAGAGCAGGGCCTCCATCGTCTTGCGTTCGCGCTCCCCGGCAAATGACTCGGCGGCAATGACGGTGGAGAACATGAGCGGGAAAATGAGGAACATGGGCGCAAACATGTAGCCAAGCCCCATCACGATTGCGCTCTGTACCGCATTCAGGCCATCCATGGTTTTCATCAGGGCAGGCGGCATATTCGCCAGGAAGATTTCCAGATCAGGATCCGCAAGGAACTCATCCAGCGGGATATTGAACATCTGCGGCCCAAGGATCAAACCCAACGGGAGCAACAGCACAAAGATCAGCGGCACAATCACCATTGGCATCCAGGCCGCCTTGTTCTGCCTGACTTCCAGCAAATCTTTTGCTGCAATGGCTTTCAGGATTTCAAGCTTCATTTCGGCCCTCCTCTCGTAACCCACTGATTCCATGTTGAAGCTGAAAATAAATATCCTTCAGAGATACTTGCCGCGGCACAAGGGAAGTCAGTGCCGCGCCCAATGTAACCAGCCTTGTGACCAGTGCAGGGAGAACAGCTTTATCCGTTACACGCACCGCCCAGGTATGATTTGTTTCAGATACAACCTCCAGTACACCAGGGAAAGCAGCGAGCTCTTTGAGAACAGCATCGTCACCGGGCAGCGGATTGAGAAAGCCGATACTGACCCACAAACCGGGAGCATACTGCTGCCTCAGTTCATCCAGGTTTCCAAAAGCCAGCAACTTCCCGCGGTCAAGGATCACAAGCCGGTCACAAAGCCGCTCGGCCTCCTGTAGATTATGGGTGCAGAGCAGCACGGTCTGTCCATTTTGAGTACTGACGGACTCGATCAAGTCATGCACGGATTGGGCTGCTTCGGGGTCCAGTCCCGAAGTAGGCTCATCGAGAAACAGAATTTTTGGCCGGTGAAGCAGGGCACGCGCCAGTGCCAGACGCTGCTTCATGCCCTTGCTGTAGGTTGAAACCTGGTCTCCTGCCCGCGCGGACAGGCCAAAGAAGGCCAGCAATTCTGTTATGCGGGCTTCGCGATCAGGCGCATCCATGCCTGCCATCGTACCGAAAAAGGTCAAGTTTTGAAGGGCAGTAAGACGTTCATACAGCGCGGGCGTCTCCGTCAGTACGCCGGTATGACGGCGCAATTCGCAGCCCTGGGCAGCCGGGTCAACACCCATCACGCTCAACTGGCCGGACGCCGGTTCCAGCAGCCCATTCAACAAACGCACGGTGGTTGTTTTTCCCGCACCATTGGGGCCCAACAAGCCCAGCACTTCGCCAGGCTGGGCATCAAAACTCAAATGATCTACCGCCAGGTGTTCCCCATAGCGATAACACAGATCATCTACAACAATAATGGAATCCATGTTTACCATCTTTCTTTCATCTAGACGTTGAATTCGAGCGGCAAAAAAGCCGCTGCAATGTTTCACGTGAAACATACAGGCGACTCTTCACCGATAATATATACGGATAAAACTGATTCTCGTTGCACAGTCAGATGTCCAACAGATTGAACATTACAGCAATGTTTCACGTGAAACATTGTTTTCTCTGGGAAAGGACAGGGTGGAAAATCTGTCTGCTGTCCCATTGAAACGCACCGCTATGCAGTAAAAATTTTGCGTGAATATCCAGCCTGTTTGCACCTGTTTATGCATGCGCCAGTTCGTTTCTGTTAAAAGAATTCTCAAGGTTTTCGAGAAATCTTTATGGAAGCAATATCCCGGGGCGTTTCACGCAGGCTGAAAACCGGTGTTTTCCTGGGGCAATGAGGGTGATTCCTGACTGGCATCAAAAAGTGCAGGATAGGAACCTGACCTGCGAAAACGGATATAGGAGCAGGAAATTCAACACCTTGTTCGGGCCGCGTGGATTGTTGTGTCCGGGTATGTCTTTAGGGCGTCTCAGCCTTCTCCCGTTGAAATTCAAAATAAGAGTAGACAATGGTGTAGAGAGAGACGGCCATGATGGGACCAATCATGAAGATCATCGCCAAGCGCGGGAAGGGAATTGCCAGCAGTGTCAAAGCACCGGCCGCCTTGTATCCCACAGCTGCCCGTTCATGCGTACGCTGCCATACGCGGTCACTGCTCAATGTCCACGGGGTGCGTACCCCAATAAAGAAATTGCGCCGTGCTTTGCCGATCATATTACCAACCCAGAAGAACAGGCCGCCAAACCCGGGGGCTAGCATACTGTTCATTTTAAAGTTCACTCCCAGGTTATACAGCAAGGTAAGGAGATGCACATAGAACAGGAACCCTGTCATGGCAATGATCATGCCGTTATAGTCTTCGCGGAAGGCGGCGATATTTTCTTTCAGCGGGTCGATCGCCGGGATGAACATCAGCAGTACAGCAGTCCCGGCCATAACAGCAGGGAGCAGTAAGATACCGGACAGCGCAGAGCTGTAACCATCCGCTTCACCCTGCGCGTTCCAATGGGAAGCTACTTGCTCTGGCAGCATTCCATACACGGCCAGTCCGAGTACCAATGAGGCCGCCGTGATGATCGCCAAAACAATCCATGTCGTTTTTGTATTCATCCTGATCCTTCTTTCTTTTCTGTTACCACTTCGATCTCTGCTTCCCCAACACGGGTGATTGCTGCCGCCAGTTGAGCCGGGGAGTATCCCAGACGGCGGGCATCTTGCAGCATGCGCCGGACAAAATGTTCCAGATTTTCCTTGTCCGGTCTTTGCTCACGTTCCAACGCAGCCAGCGGTCGGTCAAGAACAAAAGTCCCGCGTCCCTGGCACATGGAGAGCAAGCCAGCCTCTTCCAACCAGCGATACGCACGGGCTACGGTGTTGAAATTGATCTCCAGGTCTCCAGCCAGTTGGCGCACTGTCGGCAGCCGGTCTCCCGGGGCAAGCACACCAGCGACCATCAAACTATGCAGCTTTTCAATAATTTGCATATAAATGGGAACGGAAGCTCCCGGGTCAATCTCAATAGTCACCTCTTTGTTTACTTCCATTTCTCACCTCACCCTGTGGAGATTTCAACTGCATGATGAATTTGCAAAGTGTTTCAATATTTGTATCATTGTATGTTTGCGATAAATTTTCAGGCAATTTACAGCGGCATTATTGTATCATTGTATGAAGGAAAAATGATCAGGAAATCAGGAATTGGTTAATCAGGAAAACAGCCGACTGCCATTTCATTATCGTCACCTGGACGCAATGCTGCTGTGTCAAAAATAATAGCCATTTTTCTGTTCCCTTATTCACTTTTTCTGCTAAACTTAACGCTGGAAATACTTTTCAAAACCGAGATTTCAGGGAAAATTAGCATGATTTCTTTCTACAAAAAACTGGGCAAACTGCCCGTGGTGCTGATAGCAGGCGTAGCTGTCGTCCTGTTGATGGTTTACTTCCAGACAGCTTTCATCCAACACCTGCCCGCGGGAGCGCCTGGATACATGGCTTTGCAGTTATCTGCTTCGGTCGATCAATTCAACGAAGTGCTGGATATTTGGGGTCCGGAAAATGCACTGCGCTATCAACATAGTATGTGGGCCGATTTCCTTTTTCCGATCAGTTACGCCGTACTCTTCACCGGTCTATTGGTGTGGGTTGGCCGTTCCCGTGAGCAGACTTCGTTTGAACAAACTGTATGGTTTGCCCCAACACTGGCCGCATTATTCGATTACATTGAAAATATTCTGCATCTGGTGCTGCTGACCAAAGGCCCTCCTTACGCGTCTCAACTGGTGCAGTTTGCCTGCAATGCAGCGATGGCGAAATGGGTGCTCCTCGGCGGCGTGATCCCAATCACACTGATATGGGCAGCAGGCAGAACCCTCTTCCGCAAAAAAGAAAAATAATTATCTCATTCAGTGGATCGCGGACAAGGATATAATTAATTAGCTTTTTCGGTAATAATTCAGTAACGCTGTTTTGCATACGTATTCAAAACAGCGTTTTTTATTTTGTGGATAACAACGCTCACTTTGCGCGCGCTGTGGTAAACATTTTATCCTCATATATTTAAAGAATAAAGTCTTAGTAATCTTAGTAGGGGGTGTGGATACTGTGGAGAAACGAATTGTCCTGGTAAATCTCCCCTGTATGTGCGGGACAGATTACCACTGACCACTATATATATGGTTTTGAAGACATTTTTTTATCCACCACTCGATTGTGGATAGGAGGGGAAAGAATCGCCCTCACCGGGGGATAATAATCAAAGGGTAGTGATTCGAGGTCAAAAAAGGAGAAAAAAGCGGCGTTTCTCCACAGTTCATCATGGTTATCCACAGTTATCCGCTGTTTATCCACAGCTTTTTGCGGAAAATATTGGTTATAAAGCCGTTTATTGAGGGTAAATTTTGCGTTACTGGTGGTTTTGGGAGCAAAAAAAGCTTACAGCCCTTGTTGTTCCTGCCAAACATCCAGGGTTTCTTCGACCATATCGAGATAGGCATCGAGGGCATTCAGGCGGTCTTCCATGTGCGCCGGAGTGAGGGCCAGCGTTTCGGCGATCTCATGCCATGCTTGCAGGGCAGGGTTGCCGGGATGGAGCAAGCCGCGCATACTGCTCCATGTCCACAGGAAGGGCCACAGGGCAGCTGCGGCATTTTCGGACCACATGGCTTCCATGGCGCGCAGGTAATAGGCTTTGCGGGTGGGGTGCAGGCGGGCAGGTGCGTTTTCCGCCTGGCTGGCAAAATCATAGGCGTCTGCCCAGACCTCTAACCAGGTTTGCCAGGTGTCCAGCGGGATGCTGCCTTGCGAGATGAGGTCATCCAGTCCGGCGGCCAGCCCGGGACGCTGGATGGCGGCTGTGCGGGCAGGATACTCCAGCAGGAAACGCCGCTCGGTGAGCGGAGAACCATTCAGGCAGGCGATTGCATTGGCGGCCTGTTCCAGCGCGCGCAGGTATTGCTGCAACTGCTGCGGGCCTTCTTCCACCTGTCCGCTGTAGAATGCCAGCCAGATCTGGCGAGCAGCTTCGGCCTGGGGCCGGCAGCGTTTGAGGGTATTCTCGGGGCGGAAGAACTGGTCAGAGACGCCGGCTTGCACAAACTCAAACCAGTGCTGCTGCACATGCAGCACGATCGGGTCTTCGCACAGGTAAGAACCCAGCCAATGATCCTTGCGCAAGGCGCGCGGTTGCTGGAAAAGCTGTTGGTCATAATGAGCGATATCGAGATGGACTTCATCGGTGAAGCGTACAATTTCACGCGCAACCGGCGGCTCGCTGCGGTGGACGCACATCAGATCAATGTCAATGGTCCCGCCCAGCAAAGGCTCATCGCGCAGCATCGATCCGGTCAGGTAGATACACACCAGACTGCGGTCGTTGTAGACCATTTCGGCTACTTTGGCTTTCGCCAGCTTCATCAATAAGTCGCGGGTAATACGCATGAGTTTATCCTGTGGGAGCCTTAGTCGTTTTGCCCGACGTGAGGCAGTCCGGGTTGATACGGCGGCAGCGAAAGCGTTTGGCGGATACGGTTCTCGATCCAGACCAGGTCTTCGGGACTGCGGACGTAGTCCAATTGGTTGGAGTCAATGGTTAAAATCTCGCAGTCTGTTTTGCAGTCTGTGAGGAAGAAATCATCGTAGGCCTGGTTGAGTTCCTCGATGTAAGCGATTTCCATGTTGCGTTCGTAGGAACGGTCGCGCAGGGCAATGCGCTGCATGAGGGTCTCGGTGCTGGCCCGCAGGTAAACGATCAAGTCCGGGCGGACGATCTTCTCGGCCAGGGCGGCGTGCACGCTTTTGTAGGTTTCGTATTCATCGCCAAAGATGTTGATGCTGGCGAAGAGGGCGTCCTTGTCGAAGGTGTAGTCGGAAATGATGTGCTTCCCCTCTTTTTTCATGGCGGGGATGGATTCTCTCTGCTGGTGGTAGCGGCTGAGGAGGAAGAAGATTTGGGTCTGAAAGGCGTAGCGTGCCCGGTCACCATAGAAGTCACTTAGAAAGGGATTTTCTTCGAATACTTCCAGCGCCAGATTGGCATCAAATGATTTTTGCAGCATGCGGGCCAGCGTGGTTTTCCCCACACCGATGACCCCTTCGATCACAAAATACATAGTCACTCCCTGGGGTTGAAAATTTGTGCTTCAACTTAAAACTATACCATAAGATGAAGGGCCGCGGCAGAGACATAATCTTAAGGATTGTTAAGATAAGAGGCGGTCAGAGATCAGGTAATTTGGTAATCAGGGATTGAGGAACGAGGGGTACGTTAACTCAGGGAGGAAGTGCAGAAATACAGGGATAGGGCACACGTAGGTCCACTTTGAGGTAGACCTGTCCGCCAACCGCGGCAGGAGATTGCTTTATTATTCAATTTCTACATACTTCAATAGGAAGCAGGTACTCAATCAGGGGATGGTTAAAAGGAGGACGGTTCCTCACGAACCGTCCTCTGTGACTGTTTTGCAAGCCAGCAGTTGTTCACTGGAAGCCTGCTCCAACGCGGGGTCTACTTGACCAGTATTTATTCTCCGTTGCAGCAGAATGTCCAATTTCAAACAATAGATAATAGCAGTAGTTTATTATATAACAAAATATAACATGGAATCGGCGCGCAGATTGTAAAATATTTATTAATAAGGGAGACAAGGAATCAGGTAATTCGTCAATCAGATACCGTCTTGAAAGTCAAGTAGAAGAAACGGGAAGATGTAAAGAAACTTGTAAACGCATTTCATAAAGAGGGTCAAACGGGGCATCATTCTTCAAGACGCCAAAAGCCATATGGAGCAGTTTCCGCATTGCGGCAACAATCACTTCCATTGGGACTAAGCCATTATCTTTCATGCGGGCACAGAAATCTCGAATAACAGGATTACATCCTTTGGCCACAATAGCAGGGAAATACATAGCTTTTCTCAAATGAGCATTACCAGTTTTTGAGATTGAGCTGTGACCTTTGAACTTGCCAGAGAGCCTTTGTCTGGGATTGAGACCTGCATAAGCGCCACCTGGCGGGCATTTTCAAAGGAATCCAGGAAAAGGAGTTCCCCAAGGATCGTGTGAGCTGTTTTTTCACCAATCCCAGGAATACTGAGAAGTAATTGCTTTTTGCGGTGAGAGATCATCATCTCGATCAATAAGGGACCTAATGAGTTGCTCAACCCTTTTGATCTGGTTATCGAGAAAATCAATAAGATCTTCAAGCACATGAGCCACATCCGTGGAGCGGACACCGCTTTTGAGACGATTGATCTCAGCTTGTCGAGTAGCCGTCGAGGTCCTCCAACAGGCGTACCAGGGCTTGAAGATCACGCAGTTCCTCTCGGGGTGGATGCCACTCGGGCGGAGATTGTGTGCGGCAGAAATCAGCAATGATGGCAGCATCAAGGCGATCAGTTTTGTTGCGGGTCAACAGGCTGGTGGAATATGCTTTGATCCGGGCTGGATTGACAAGACTAACACGGTGATGGGTGTTATACAGCACTTCAGCGACAGGAAAAGCATACATTCCTGTGGCTTCCATACAGGCATGTACCTGATCGGAGTGTTGGTCTAACCAAGAGATCAGCCGTTTATGTCCTGTGTGGTTGTTATCAAAAACTGCATCTTTGCTTTGGTTTTCTATGATCAGGCAAACATCCAAGCTTTCTTTTGAGACATCGATACCCAAAATTGGCAGGCTCATTTTGCACCTCTTTTCGTGTACAATTTGAATACAGATGTGTGAAATGGGTCTCCCTTGTCCATGCAGGCTCTGTGTGGCCTAAGATACCGTTCGACCTCTTTCACATCAGCCAGGGCAGGGATTAGGGGAGTAGTCAATCAGGCAAACAGGAAGATCTGGAGAGGCGAGGATACAAAAAAATCCCGCAGGGGGAAGCCCTGCGGGATGGGTTGATCTGTGATCAGGCAGCTTTTACTTCTCGGGGATGGGCAGCGCTTCGAGCTGCTTGACCAGGCTTTCGAGGTAATCAAAACCGCCTTGCCAGAAGGAAGCCTCGCGCACGTTGATCCCGGCCGCATCCAGCGCGTCCATCGGGGCTTTGGAGCCGCCCGTTGCCAGAAGCTGGATGTAGCGCGGCTTGAAGCTCTCGCCTTCCGACTTGAACTGCTGGTACAAAGCCAGCACAAGCAGTTGCCCGAAGGTATAGGCATATACATAGAAGGGCACATTGTAGATGTGGGGGATGGAAACCCATTCCCAGCGGAATTCATCACCAATCTCGATGGAATCGCCAAACTGTTCTTTGAGGTTTTCCATATAGGCGTCGGCCAGTTCGTCCACCGAAGCGCCGTTGGCAATCATCTCATGGGCGGTGCGTTCAAACATGGCAAAAAAGGCCTGGCGCAGGATGGTGGCATAGTTGTCATCAATCTGGTTGAAGAGCATATCCTGGCGGACTTTCTCATCGGTTTCCTGCCCGAGCAAGCGATCGACCAGCACCATCTCGCCGAAGGTCGAGGCAGTCTCGGCCAGGGGCAGGCAGGCATGGGACGTGAACACGCTCAGTTCAGATGCCAGCATGGAGTGGATGGCATGGCCCAGTTCATGGGCCATCGTGGATACATCGTCGGCCTTGCCCTGATAATTGAGCAGCACCCATGGGGTCAGGTCCGGTACGGCAGTCAGGCAGAAAGCCCCGCCGCGTTTGCCCTTGCGCACCTCGGCGTCAAGGTGTTCGTCAGCAAAAACGCGCTCGGCCATCTCGGCGAAGGCCGGGTCAAAATCGTTGAAGCATTCCATCACCATGTCATGCGCCTGCTGGTAGGAGTATTCCTTGTCGGATTCGGCTACGGGGGCGTACACATCATAGCGGCGAAGTTTTTCCACGCCCAGCCATTTGGCTTTCAGGCGGAAGAAGCGTTGGAAAAGGGTCGCGTTCTTGCGGCACACATCCAGCAGGGTGTCGATGACGTCATCAGGCAGGTCATTGGCCATGTTGCGGGGCGTCATGGCGGCAGCGTATCCACGCAGGTCGATTTGCTCGTTGCGCCAGTCACGCACCAGGTTCTGGTAGATCTGTCCAAGGATGGGGCTGTCTTCGCCATAGACCTTGTAGAGTTCCTGGTAGGCCTGGGCGCGCAGTTCGGGATCATGATGGCGGGCATACACCATCAACTCGCCGCGGGTGAGTTCTTTTTCTTCGCCGTCAATGGTCATTTTGAAAGTGTAGCGGTTGGTGATGGAGGCATACAGGGTGGTCAGGGCCGAAGCGCCGGTAACATCCTTAATGTTGATGATCTTCTCTTCGGCTTCGCTGAGGGTGTAGTCCTTAAAGTGGCGAATGGCTTCCAGCCAGTAGGCCAGCTCACCGGATTCCACCATCAGTGGTTTGGCGACTTCTTCGGGCAGGGCTTTCCACCACAGGCTGAAGAACAGGGTGCGGTTGCTGAGGCCGGCCATGAATTGCTCGATGCGCGCCAGCAGGGACAGGGCATTCTGGTTCTGGGTATCCTCGGAGAACCACAGCTCAACGAATGCGTATAGTTTATGTGAGGTGTAGGTCAGGGTTTCCAGTTCCTTGAGGATCGCCATGAAGGTCGCGGCGTCGATGCTTTCGCTCAACTGTTCGCGGCGTTTTTCAAAATCGGCAGTCAGGCTTTCCAGTTTGGCAAAGGTTTCTTCCAGTTCCGGGCTGTCAGGCGCGGGAAAGAGGTCTGCTTTGCTCCATGTTGTTTGGGGGTATTCTTTTATTTGTGTCATTTTTCTTTTCCATTGGTTGAGTAGATTTGGCGAGTGTCATCATCCGTGGGCGGTTTGGCAGCACCACGCAACTGCTGGCGCAGTACGTCAATGGGCTGCCGTTTGCCGCTCTCGGGATTTTCATAATACCAGATTTTCCATCCATTGACGGCACCGCTGCGGATGCCTCTGGCGATCTGATGGATGGAACCACGCTGGCCCTGACAGGATAGTGAGCCGTCAGCCATGATCACGGCAGTGATGTCATCCTTGCTATTAAAATAGAGGGTTTGACCGGGGGAAATCATACCGTTCGCCACCAGGGTGCCAAAGGGAATGCGCGGCAGGCGGCGCGGGATGGGCGTGTCGAAGATATCATCCCCGGCAGGATTGTCCGGGATGGCGGCGATGCGCTCGCGCGCCAGGGTCACATACTGTGCTTCCTGTTCTATCCCGATCCAGTGCCGTTTCAGTTTTCGGGCTACAGCGCCGGTGGTGCCGCTGCCAAAGAAAGGGTCAAGCACGACTTCACCCGGATGGGTGGCCGCCAACAGGACGCGATAAAGCAGGGCTTCGGGTTTCTGGGTGGAATGGGCAGTTTGCCCGTTCGTTTTGAGGCGTTCCTTGCCGACACACAGCTTGAGTTCCCAATCGCTGCGCATTTGCAGATCATCGTTGAGGGATTTCATCGCATGGTGGTTGAAGGTGTAGCGCGCGCCGCGTTCTTTTTGCGCCCACAGCATGGTCTCGTGGGCATTGGTGAAACGCACCCCGCGGAAATTGGGCATGGGGTTGGTCTTGATCCACACGATGTCATTCAATATCCAGAAATTGAGGTCCTGCAGGATGGCGCCCACGCGGTAGATGTTGTGATAGGAGCCGATCACCCATAGCGTACCGGTCGGTTTGAGTACCCGCCGGCAGGCGGACAGCCAGTCACGGGTGAAGCTGTCGTAGGCGGCGAAGTCGTCGAACTGGTCCCAGTGATCCTCGACACCATTCACGCGTGAACGGTCCGGCCGGCGCAGTTCCTGACTCAATTGCAGGTTATACGGCGGGTCGGCAAACACCAGATCGACCGAGTCATCGGGCATTTGGCGCAAGACGTCTACGCAGTTGCCCTGGATGACCTGATTGAGCGGCAGGTCGGGATGCGGGTTGGGAGTGGGGGCAGTGGACATGGATTGATTTTATCACCAATGCAATTCGGTCAATCCTCAATGCAGGGTTTGCACAGGTTCTTTTCGGCTACATCCTGCATGCGGTCCTTGAAATTCCAGGTGGTGATGTTGACCGGCGCGATGCGAATGGCGACTTCCTTGTCCTTTTTGGATAATAGTCCCCGGGCAAGCTGGTTATCAGTGCCATCCAGGTATCGGTTGAGCAGGATTTCGAGCACGTCTGCCCCTTTTTCCGGCTCGATCACCGCCCTGGCCTGGCCGCGCATGCCGCAGTAGGGCGGCAGGTCACTGGCGATCTCAAAGCCGCAGCGCGCTTCGTTTTCCAGGTAGCGCACCACGCGGGCGGACTGCTGTGTGGCACAGTAAATCGCTCCATCCAGATACACATACCATAGCGATAGCGTCACTGGCCAGCCGCTTTTGGTAACACAGGCCAGGCGCAGCGGGATGACAGTTTCTTCCATAAATGTGATGATTTCGGGTGTGAACATGACGGCCTCCTGAGATGGATAATGGGGACAATTTCATCATAGCATAAAGCAGGGAGGAGCAGGTATCAGGTGGTCAACAAAAAAAATCCCCGTCCTGGTGCGGCAGGACAGGGGAAAGTTTTATCAGGATGAATTTGGGACTATGGCATCATCTCCATCCCCGCAAGGATCTCCAGAATGAGGGGCTTGCCCTTCATTAAATAATCCTGCCAGGTGGCGTCAATGCGCGGCAAGGCGCCAAATTCGATGCGCAGGCCGTTGTCCAGCATCACGTGCAGGGTTTCATTGTGCGCGTCGAGACTGTCCCCGCCGCCCTGGAATTCAAACCCTTCAGCGGTGTATTCTTGTCCGGCGATGGAAATGACCTGGTTTTTTTCCTGCGTCTCGCCCGCGCCGACGCCGGTGCGCCCGCAGGGGGTGTATTGCCGCTCGAGATTTTCCGGCGAGTTGATCGTGAAATACCCCAAGGCATACAGCACTTCCACGCACAGCGGATCGGGATGCTGCTCGCGGAGCTGGATCATGTACTCATCGGGCGTCATTCCGTCCGGGAGTTCATCGGTGGGGAAGCCCTCAATGCCGTGTACGATGATGTCCGCTGCAGGCGGGAAGCGGAAGGTGTATTTGCCGCCCGGATCCTGGTAGAACTGCCAGTCCGCGCGCGGGTCCTGGCTGGCAGTGTCGGGCTGGTCAACGGCCTGGGCTTCGCCGGTCAGGGTGATGCTGCTGGCCTGAATGCGCGCGCCGTTCACGTCCGGCACACCGGTGAGCAGTTCGCCGGAAACGTTTACCACCTGGTCCGTGCCGCGCAGGTCAAGGATCTGCTGCAGAACGGCGGGGTCGTTGGAGTGGATCGAGTACCACATGGCATACGAGCCTTTGAGGACAAACACGGTGCTGTCGCCGGAGTTGAATTCGGCGGGGATGAGGATGCCTTGCCAGTTCTCGACCGGTTCGGGGTCGGTGGCGGTGGCACCGACGCGAATGCGCTCGACGACGATCTGGCAGCCGTTGTGGTCCTCCACGCCGCACACCAGACTGCCCCATAAATGGGCGAATTGGCCGGGTTCGGGTTTGTCCCGCAGGGCGAGGATTTGGGCTTCCATGTCTTCATTGGCGCCCATGATGCCCAGTTCGCCCACTGTTTCCGGTGAGAGGACGAGGATGTCTTCATAGGGGGCGCCTTCGGGGGCAGAGACGACCTTCCCCAGCCAGCCGGCGACGGGTACTGGCTCGGCAGCTGGTGCTTCGATCACTTGCGGTTCGGTGGGAATTTCGGTTGGGGTTTCTGCTGCGGCTGTTTCGGGTTCGATGGCTTTGGGGGCAGGTTCCTCAGGTGAAACACTGCACGCGCTGACCAGCAGGCTGATGAGGACTGCTGAGAAGAGGGTGATTTTCCATTTATTCATGCTGTTCTCCTTATGTAGCAAGTATTCTATCCTTAATACGTCTGCAGAGGGCAAAAAGTTCCGGTGTGACAATGTACACTGCAAATGTAGAATGTACAATTAAGAGAAGGGAATCAGGGATCAGGAAAAACAATGAAATTATATGTAAAGATCATAGCCTGCATTTGTCCCCTTGCGGGATTGATGCGTGCAAGGAAGGCCGCTCTTGGAGTGATGCTAATTGTGGTATCCGTGCTGCAATGAAAACGAGTACTGCCACGCTTACATCAGTCCCAACCAGCACGGCCACGTCTGACTCCTACTGAAGTCGCCACGATCACTGCGGGAAGAGAGATAGATATGTGTTGACGTTGAATTACTTTCCAGTACGGTAAAAAGTGAATTATTTGATTTATGGGATCTGTAGAGTAGGGAAAGATGTAGATGGAAATGATTTTTGCATTCTTCTATGATCTGGGATGGGGGATGGGGATATATAGTGGTTTTCTTGGAGATGTGTATATGACTGGTGTTGATAAGGATTTATTATTGTGATAAGTATATATCTCTTTGGTAGGGATGAAACGTTTGAGGTAACATCATTTTTGCTAACGTATCTAATTCTGGATGGATGAGATAAATGGTTGTCAGTGCAGAATATTATGAATGAGTAATGGATCACTTGACTAGGTTTGGGTGGAACTATATACTGGCTTTGCTGATCTGGACATTATCTCGCAAACAGGTTTTGATGTTTATTTGTTTTACAAAGAGATTTTGGTGCTTATTAAAAACAGTGGTGTTGCTTTTAGGGAACAGGAAAATTTCAATATTTGTTTAGTCTCTTTTGTTTCAGGGGAAAATGATAGAAAATCTTAATACTGAGAGTGTATCGATCTATGCTGGGATATAGAAGATGGGGAAGACATTTGATGAACTTGTAAAATTTTTTTATTTTTTTTTTGTTATAATGATATTTGAAGAGATTTTTATAATAATAAAGAAGGAGAGAGGCAGATGTAAAATAATCAGTGAAAAAAGGGAAATGAAATCGGATGAAATTTGAGAAAGAAATTTGATCAGAATCGAGGTGAAACGATGAACTGGATAAAAGAGTTGTTTGGTGCCCACAAACCCGTGATCGCGATGTGCCATTTGCATGCCCTGCCCGGAGACCCGGACTATGACCCGCACAAGGGCATGGAGTGGGTGGTGGAGCAGGCGCGCGCGGACCTGCTGGCCCTGCAGGAGGGCGGTGTGGACGCGGTCATGTTCTCCAACGAGCGCAGCCTGCCGTATTTGACGAAGGTCGAGCCGGTGACCACGGCGGCCATGGCGCGGGTGATCGCTGAGTTGTACCTCTATATCACCATCCCCTTCGGTGTGAACGTCCTCTGGGACCCGGCGGCCTCCATTGATCTGGCCGCCGCCACCGGAGCGACCTTTGTGCGCGAGATCTTCACCGGCGTGTATGCCAGTGACTTCGGTCTGTGGAACACCAACTGCGGGGAAGTCATCCGCCATCAGCACGCCGTGGGTGCCGAGGATGTGCGCCTGTTCTTCAACATCCAGCCCGAGGCGGCGCGCTATCTGGCCGACCGCGACCTGGCCGACATCGCCCGCTCGACGGTCTTCAATACCCGCCCGGACGCGCTGTGCGTCTCCGGCCTGACGGCCGGCGCGGAGACTTCGCTGCAGGCGCTGCGTATCGTCAAGGAAGCCGTGCCGGACACGCCGGTGTTTGCCAACACAGGGGTGAGGCTGGATAATGTCGCCGAGCAATTGTCTGTGGCGGACGGATGCATCACCGGCACAACCTTCAAGCGCGATGGCTACATCTGGAATGAGGTGGATGTCGATCGCGTGAATGCCTTCATGGAGAGGGTGCGGGAGGTGAGGGGGTAGGAGATGGGGAAGCCGTCGTCTTTTGAGAATGCGCGGGAACTGCGCAGATACCAGACCGAAGCTGAGCGCAGGCTGTGGGAGGCACTGCGGCGGCACAAAGTGGTGGGTCTGCGATTCCAACGTCAAATTGTCATCGGGCCTTTCATTGTCGATTTTTGCTGCAAACAGGCGAAACTGATCATTGAGGTGGACGGTGGGCATCATCATGAGCAAAAGGTGTATGATGATGAACGCACAGCTTTTTTGGAAGAGAATGGGTTTCGTGTGCTGCGTTTCTGGAACCGTGAGGTGATGAACGATCTGGGCGCTGTGGTCAGGGAAATTGAGCGGGTGGCGGCGGGGATTTCTTCGCGTTAAACCCCACCCAGCCTCCCCCAATTTGCAAAAAGCGCAAATCGAGGGAGGTGTATGGTGAATTCCTGAAAAAGCTTGAAAACAAGGCTGGCCAAAGCTATTATCTTTACAAACGTACTAACAATATTTAGACATCACCTTTTCAAACAAGAACAACATATGCCTTCCCTGTTTTGCGGTTTCTTCGCAAAATGGGGAAGGTTAGGATGGGGTTGACCCCGTGGAGGAACCCATGCCCCGAATCATAAAACTCACCATCACATTTCTCTTGCTTCTCATGCTCAACGCGTGTACTGCTGCCCCGGTGCCAACACCCACGCCCGCCCCAACACAGACCAGCACGGTTACATTCACCTCAACCACCACGCCAACGAGGATTCCATCCAGCACGCCTATGCCCAGCCCGACCACCGATCCAGTGCTGCTTTTGCCGACATACGAACCACAGGAATTTTTGAACCAAATCTTGTATGATGATGACATTTGTATGCTGCCATGCTGGGGGAATATCATCCTTGGAGAGACAACTTATGATACAGCTTTCCGGTATTTGAGGCCGATTATTGATCTTCCGGAAGATCATGTTTATGTTCCTGAAATCCGGATTGAACGACGAAATGGATTTCGTTTGATTGCAGATGATGAAAGGGAATGGATAAAAGCATCTTTCCATTATGATAGTGATGGCATTATTCAATTGATTGAAACGAATCGAATTGGATACGATATGCAACAATTGATCCAGACTTACGGAAGACCACAGGGATTTTATTTCTTTTCTTATTATGATATTGAGTATGCTTACAAGAGGATGACCAATGTGTTTTTCTACTACCCTGATCAGCATTTTATGGCAGTCTATACACAGGTAGATGATGTGGAAGCTTTCATCAATTTTTGTTCTTCAAACATTGAAAAAGATAGGGCACCCGATTTGATGATGTGGAGTGGGGAAAAGGATTTCGAATCTCTGGCAAATCTGTATTATGCCAAATCTGGTTTACACGAGTTGATACGCAATGTGAATGATTATGCTTCTGAGGAAGAGATTGACGGTTCTTTAATAGTGCAGGTAGAAATGACATGTGTCTACCAATAGATTATCCATGGAACTGATTTGTTAACAGCATCTTCGAACGCGAATTCGCCATATGCCTCCCTTGATTTGCAGTTTCATCGCAAATCGGGGGAGGTTAGGAGGGGGTTGACCCCGTAGTGGAGGAACCCATGCCCCGAATAGGTGAAATCAGTCTTGAGTTAGAATTACTTGTCTGGGATCAAATACATGGAAACTGAACAAATTTCTAACAATAGTCTGAAATGTCGCCGCTGCTAGAAAAATTACCATATGCCTCTCTGATATGAGCTTTTTGCCAATCGGGGACGGTGAAGTCCCTGCGAAGCGGGGGCTAAGTAAGAATTTGATTTCCCCCAACTGGCAAAAATTCCCCTCCCGTTGTATACTGATTTCATCTATAATAGAAGTATTCCAAATTGAATTTGATTGTACTGAAAGAGGGCCGCGATGAAAGTTTCCGTCTCACAACAACAACTCGCCCACGGTTTAGGCATTGTCTCCCGCGCCGTGTCTTCCCACAGCACGCTGCAGGTCTTGTCCAATATCCTTGTGGCGACCGATGAAGGCCGTTTACGCCTGTCGGCCACCAACCTGGAACTGGGTATTTCCTGCTGGATTGGTGCGCAGATCGAAGAAGAAGGCGCTGTCACCGTCCCGGCCCGCACCTTTAATGATTTGATCGGTACCATGCCCAGCGACGGGGTCAAGCTGACTCTGGACGAACGCACCCAGACCCTGAATGTGGTCTGCGGCACTTCCAATACCGACATCAAAGGCATCGATGCCCAGGAATTCCCGCCCATGCCGGTGCCCAATCTCGAAAACGGGATTGAATTGAACGTGGCAGACCTGAAGGAAATGATCCAGCAGGTGGCCTTTGCCGCTTCAGCAGATGACGCCCGCCCGGTGCTGCAGGGCGTGAGTATGACGGTTGAAGGCAGTGAGATCATCCTGGCAGCCACAGACGGTTTCCGCATTTCGACCCGCAGGGCAGTGCTTTCCAGCCCGGTAGCAAAGCCGATGAGCGCCATCATCCCGGCGCGCGCATTGAATGAGCTGGCCCGTGTGGCCTCCGACGGCAAGCAAACTGTTCACATGGTCGTGCCCGATGGCCGCGGACAGGTGCTCTTCCATCTGGATGATGTCGAGCTGGTTTCGCAATTGATTGACGGGAATTTCCCGGATTACAAGGCCATTATGCCGCAATCCTTCAAAACCACGACTATCGTTTCGACCGCCGCTTTCCTCAAGGCCTGCAAGCAGACTGAGATCATCGCCCGCGAAGGGAATAATGTCGTGCGCCTGAGCATAACCGCCGGGGAAGACGGCCCTGGTGAAGTTGAGATTTCCGCCCAGTCCGAGGAGACCGGTTCCAGTGAAGTGCAGGTAGATGCCACCGTGACCGGCACCGACCTGATCGTGGCTTTCAATGTGCGCTACCTGCGCGAACTGCTGGATGTGGTCAAGAGTGCCAGTGTGGCCCTCGAAACCAACGCCGGCAACACACCCGGTATGCTGCGCCCGGTGGGCAATGAGGATTTCAAGCACGTCATCATGCCCATGCATCTGGGGTAGGGCCGTGTAATTGCGGCCGAAACAATCTCATTCACGCGTCATTTTCCGGGATTGATGGGAGATTGCTGCGGCGGATGATTATCCTCCTTGCAATGACAGAAACAGAGAATTAATGCGCATAGCTATAACGATGAAGTTCTTACTGATAAAATGATGAACGCGGCTCTCTTTTGATGAAGGGAGCCGTTTTTAATCTCCTACAGGTGAGAAGATGAAATTTACCACAACCACAACCGACCGCCACCGACTGCTGAACATCTATCTTTCATTGGCCCAATACCCCATCCTGAACAGCCGCATCCGCGCCTCCATGCGCAAGGAGTTGTTTGACCGCGGGATCGTGAAACCCCAGGAGTTTGAGGATGAGGTACGCCGCATGTCAATCCGTTCCCAGCGGCAGGAAGGCATGGTGGACCCGTTTGGGGAAGAAGAACAGCACGTGTGGGAAATGCGCAAGGACCACATCCGCAGCCATCTTACAGATCTGGCCTTTAGCCAGCATTTCCCCTTTGAGGATTTTGAGAAGATCGTTTCCAGCACCCTCAGTGAGCGGGGCTTCAAGAATGATACTGATTTCCTGATGGCGATGAACCCCGAATTGACACCGCTGGAATATGTTTTGCGCCAGGCCATGTTGATCGAGCGCATGCCCCCTGATGAGCGTGCCAAGTTGGAGCACCGTCTGGAAGAATGCAAAGTGGTCCTCATCCGCACCCTCATCAGCGACCAGTTGCGCTACATTAATATTGCCAAAGAATGGTTCACCGCCGCCGACCTGGCTGACATCCGCCAGCGCAAGATCGGTTTTGGACGCATCGGCGGCAAAGCGGCCGGTATGCTGCTGGCTGTGCGTCTGCTAAATCGGGTATGTACCGAAGACATCCGTTCGTCGATGAAGACCGTCGAGTCCTATTTTATCGGCGCAGATGAATTCTATGCGTATCTGGAGTTGAACAATTTCCTGCACTGGATGGATCAGAAATATAAAAGTGAAGATGACCTGCGGGAGGACTTCCCGCAGATCCAGAAGGATTTCATGGAGGCTGAACTGCCCCCTGGCGTGTACCAGAAGTTGTACACCCTGCTGTTGAAGATCGAAAACAAGCCCATCATCGTGCGATCTTCCAGCTTGCTGGAGGATAATTTCGGCACAGCTTTTGCGGGCAAATATGAGAGCGTCTTCCTCGCCAATCAGGGGCATTTCAAGGACAGGCTCAAGGCCCTTACCCGCGCTATTGGCCGGGTATATGCCTCGACCCTGAGCCCGGATGCCCTCCTGTACCGGCGCAGCAAGGGACTGCTGGACTATGATGAGCGTATGGCGATCCTTATCCAGGTGGTGCAGGGAGAACGCTTTGGCAAGTATTACCTGCCGCACGCGGCGGGGGTGGCCTTTAGTACGAATCTCTATCGCTGGGCGCCGCAGATCAAACGCGAGGACGGCGTGGTTCGCCTGGTGTGGGGGCTGGGTACGCGTGCTGTGGACCGGGTGGGTAATGACTATCCGCGCCTGATCGCCCTCAGCCATCCCCTGCTGCGGCCCTACAAGGACAGCATTGAAATCTCGCGCTATTCGCAAAAATATGTCGATCTGATCGATCTCGATGAGAATGAATTCAAGACGCTGCCTATTGGTGAGGTGCTCAATTCAGATTATCCCCCGCTGCGCTATCTGGTACAGACCGAAGAGGATGGCTATTTCTCCTCGCTGCGCAGTAATCTGGTGGATGATCCCAATCGGCTGGTGGTGACTTTTGACGAGCTTTTGAAGCGTACCCCGTTTGCCGACCGGATGAAGGCCATCCTGCGCATCCTGGAAGATTATTACCGCAGTCCGGTTGACCTGGAATTTACCCTGCATATCCGCCAGCCGCAGTCCGGCAACCCCAAACTGTGTATTCAGATTGTGCAGTGCCGCCCGCAAGGCCGTTTGATCGATATGCAGCAGGTGCGCATCCCTTCCGATCTGGTGGAAGAGGATATGGCCTTCCTGACGCATTTCATGGTACCGCCGGGCAAGATCGACCGGATAGATTATGTCATGTTCGTCCCGCCGGAAGGCTATTTTGGACTGACCACAATGGAGCAGCGCCGCAAGTTAAGCCGAGCTATCGGGCAGATGAACGCAGCCTTGAAGGGACAGCAGTTCATCGTTGTTGGCCCGGGACGCTGGGGCAGTTCCAATTCTGATCTGGGTGTGCCGATTGGCTATGGTGATATCTACAACACCCGCGCCCTGGTGGAGATGGCCGGGCCGGGCATCGGCCCCGCGCCGGAGCCTTCGCTGGGCACCCATTTCTTCCAGGATCTGCTCGAATCGCAGATCTATCCCCTGGCGGTGCTGATGGATGATCCGGAGTCGCTGTTCAACCACACATTCTTCTATGATATGCAGGATCATACCAGCACCTTTATTGACCTCGACCCGCAGTTGAAAGATGCCTTGCGTTTGATCCGCGTCGGGGATTATCGCAGCGGTCATGCCCTGCGCCTGGTGATGGATGATGAGCACAGTGTTGCTGCGGCGTATTTTTTGAAGGTGGAAGAGTAGGCGGATCTGATCGCTGCACATTCTTTGAGAATTTCCTATTCGAAATACGCCAAAAGCGCAATGGTGTGAACCTTGCAAGGGGTTAACAATACGTAAAAAAGCTTCATGTTAATACATTTCTAATATATAATAGGAAGTGGTTGAGAAGCCGCGATGTGCAACGTATTTAATTGAAATTATTTTTGAAGTCCGTTTGCCTGCACATCCATCAAACGAACGGGTGATTGTATCGTTTTTTCCTTTGTCATCTGTGATCCCGACAGCTTCTCAGACTAGTTGAATTGATTAACGGTTTTTGCAGCAGGGTCTGTTTTTGGTTTTAAGCTGCCAGGGCCACGAGATTTTATACCGGGGATGATGAGCCGTTCTAATTCATCCACTTACAAATTTTATATCGCAATAATTTAAAAATGGAGCATCCATGAATAAAAAATCAAAACTCACATCAATTTTTATGTTCCTCATTACGGCTTTAGTATTGAGCCCGGTGTCAACTGTTCTGGCAATCAATTACGAAGCCCAAATTAATGTTGGGTTTTCCGGGTGGTTCCCTTTTGGTGGTTGGGGAAACCATCCGTGTTGCAGATTGATATTCTGAATTCAAATGCATTCATTCTGGAAAATGTCTCCTTCACAAACAGTCTGGAAGTTTCCGGCCAAACCGGTTTGGTTGTCCATTCAGACGGTGTGCTCACGAACACCTGCGGCGGCATTGTGATTGCCGATCCCGATACAACCACGATTTCCCTCAGCGGTGGCGTGGTGCCTGCCTCTTCAGGCGTAACCCAGGGAGCGTGTTCGATCACTGTTCGTGTTCTGGCAACCTCGCCGGGCACAAAACAGAGTTATATTCCTTCATATGGGCAAGAGCCTTCCTAGGGTGGTGAAGGGCTTTATTCAACCGCGCGCGGTGGTTTGGATATCATCACCAATGCAACTCGTGAACCATCCATCACGACCTTAACGGTAACACCGGTTGAAACGCCTTCTATGAATAAAATCTTCTCCCCCACCACCGTTTGGGCTGGTGAATCAACCCAGTTGGAAATTAATCATCGCCAATAATGATACAACCCATTCGCTCACTGGCGTGACCTATACAGATACTTTGCCTTCCCCGTTTGTGGTTTCTTCGCCATTAACCACCTCTACCAGCGGCTGTGGAGGCGGCACCATTGATACTTCCGTTGGCAGCAATACCATCACCCTGAACAATGGCACCATTGCGCCTTCCAGCTACGTGCCGCGTTCGGGTTCGTGTGGTTTCCTCAATACAGGGAACATACACCAATATCATTCCTGCCGGGCCAGATGGTGTGGGATCATTGCAAACCGACCAGTATGTGACCAACCCATCGGATGTTACTGCTCCGGTGAATGTGCAATCGGTAGGTCTTTCCAAAGCATTTAATCCAGATTCGTTTGCCCAGGGTGATACCAGCACCCTGACGATTACCTTGAAGAACCCATCCAGCACCACCTATACCAACATGCATTTTGATGATACCTTGCCGGGACCTCTGGTTGTAACCGGCACACCGGCAGTCAATCAATGCGGCGGCACGGTTTCTGTCTCACCGGATAACAAGACAATTACACTGGATAACGGCGTGATCCCACCTGGAAACACCACCACACCGGGAAGCTGTACGGTCGTGGTGACAGTAACCAGTCCGACCTACGGCGGCCCCTATACCAATACCATCCCGGCAGGGGCATTAACCGGTTCGGTAACCAACATCCTGCCTGCGCAGGACAACGTAACAGTGGTACAGCGCACCATTTTGGTCAACAAGAATTTCGGTCCTGATTTTGTGGAAAACGATACCATCCAGCTTGACCATTACGCTGAGCAACCAGGCCAGCACAGCCTTTACCGGCGTGAATTTCACCGATACCATGCCGACTGATTTGACGATTGTTGGTACCCCGACAGCGTCTGCTTCCTGCGGAACTTCAGCAGTTGTTACAAAAGGCGTGGATGGCACCTCCTACAATCACTACCTGACATTGACAATGGCGTGATCCCGGCCGGTTCCGTCAGTTTGCCGGGAACCTGTACGATCACTGCAACGGTAACATCTTCGGTGGTGAATACCAGTGGCTATAACAACAGCATTGGTGCCTGCACCATCTCTTCGGATCAGGGTATCTGCAATGCCAGCGGTGACTCCGATACTGTGCGGGTGTACCCCATCCAGGGTGATGCCACTGTCTCAAAAGCCATTAATGCTTCCAGCATTTTGGCGGGAAGTACGACAAGGTTGAGAATTACCATTCGGGCGCCCAGGGATACAGGACTCAGCCAGATGCACTTGATCGATAATTTGCCCGGGGATATGGTGCTTGCGACCAATCCTATCAACTACCTGCGGTGGCACATTGAGCGGCGGCATCGGGGACCAGTATATTGAATTGACCGGTGGATCTATTGCCAATCCGAATGGCACTTGCTATTATTCAAGCCGACGTAACCGCGTATACCCCTGGCACATTGACCAATACCATTCCAGGGAATTCATTATCCACATACGAAGGCAGAACGGATCCAAACAACCGGTCTGACAACCTGAATATTACCAGTTTCAGTATGTCCAAGCAATTTGGGCCGGATATCATTGCGCCAAACGGGCTTTCATTGCTCACCGTTTTCCTGAACAACAACAGTTTGCAACCTATCACCGACGTATCCCTGTCTGATAACCTTGGCAACATGGATCAGGTTTCCAATGGATATACGGTGCGTGTGTACAATCCGGGAGATGCGGCTTATCTTCCCACCACAGACTGCGGCAGTGGTGTGATCACGGCTGTAAACGGCGCATCAACTTTTTCCATGAGCGGCGCAACCGTACCGCCAAGCGATGGAACAGTGGATGGATTGTGCCGTATTAATGTGTACGTGATCGGGGATAATACCTCTGGAACACCGGTTACCCGCACCAACACGATCCCAACCGGCAATGTGAGCGGCACCATCAACGGTTCCACGACCATACGCCCGGTCAGCAATGCCAGTGATTCGCTAACCATCGAGGAACTTGAGATCATCATTGATAAAGCTTTCAATCCATTATCTGTTTACAATGGTTCATTTTCCACGATGACGGTTGAATTGCAAAATCCAAATGCAACCGCTTCCCTGTCCGATATCTCGTTTACCGACAATATGCCGATTGGTATGATCCTGGCGGATCCGGTGAATGCCAATGTTGGCACTTGCGGCGGTACGATAACCGGCTCACCGGGCGATGCCTCCTTTGAATTCAGCGGGGGATATCTGGACCCTTCGGATTCCTGCACGTTATCTGTTCAGGTTGGTATGACGGTAGATGGCAACCTGATCAACACCATTTATGTTGGTGATGTGACCAGCTTTGAAGGTGCTGAAAATTCCAATCGGGAAGATGAAACCCTGACCAACGCGGTAGGCGCGTTTATCCTGAAGTCTTTCTCTCCAAATCCTATTCAGGTGGGCCAGGAATCGGTTTTATCCATCGAAATTTTCAATACCTCTTCCTACAACAGATTTGACTGGCATGGGCACGGTTGACAATCTGCCGAGCGGTGTGACCATGCGGATACGACCAGAATCCAGTGATTGTTGAAAACACCTGGCGGCACATTAACGACAGGCGTTCATGCTTCAGGACCGTATGTCGGGAGATCGTTTGTCAACTTGACAAATGGAGACCATTTAACCGCAACAGTTCTTGTGTCATGCGGGTTCGTGTGACTTCCAACTCAGCTGGTGAATATGAAAATATCATTACTACCAGTGATGTTACCCCGCCTTTGGACCCCGAACATGCCAAGGATACCCTGTATGTAACCTCCTTCAGCCTGGGTAACCGTGTATGGGACGATAATGGGGCCGGCAGCGGCACCGCCAATGACGGTATCCGCAATGGCAGCGAACCCGGGATCAGCGGCCTGGATGTTAACCTGTACCTGGATGCCAACAATGACGGCACCCCGGATGGGGCTGCTCATTGACACAACGACAACCGATGCCGATGGTTATTATCGCTTTGATAATTTGGCTGGCGATACGTATATCGTGGAAGTTGAAATTCCGACTGATTATCAAAGCAGCGGCGTCAATGGCGGTGATCCGGATTCCGATGTTGACAACGATAATAACGGGGTGGATCTAACCAACCCCGGGTACATCCGCAGTGATCCGGTAACCCTTGGGCCAACCAACACCGAACCAACCAATGATAATGACCCGACAACCAACCCGGAAACCGGGGAAGGCGTAAACGATCAATCCAACCGCACCGTCGATTTCGGCTTTTACCGCCCCTTCTCTTTGGGCAACCGCGTGTGGGATGACACCAATGGCGATGGCGACCAGGATGCTGGTGAACTTGGCATAAGCGGTGTCACCGTTCGCCTGTATCTGGACGAGAACGCGAATAACGTTCCGGACGGCGCTGCAAATTGACTTCACCGTGACGGATGCCAATGGCTATTACCGCTTTGATGATCTGCCTGGCGGTTCATATATTGTGGAAGTGGTTACCCCTTCAGGGTATCGCTCCACGAACAACCCTGTCAGTGACCCGAATGGCGATGTCGACCTCGATCACAATGGATTTGTAGTAAACGGCGTCAATGTGCGCAGCAACCATGTTACCCTGGGA
The DNA here is from genome assembly GCA_963753895.1 of uncultured Chloroflexia bacterium. GTDB lineage: Bacteria > Chloroflexota > Anaerolineae > Anaerolineales > Anaerolineaceae > SMBSF63. The sequence goes on from CAVWEE010000014.1 coordinate 151,382, forward strand.
CCTGACGCGGATGAACCCCTGGGCGATAACGATCCCGTGACCAACCCGGAAAGCGGGGAAGAGCCCAATGCGCAATCCAACCGCACCGTTGATTTTGGCTTTACCAATGCCTACAGTCTGGGTAACCGTGTCTGGAATGATAACGGAGCAGGCGGCGGTACTGCCAACGATGGTATTCATGACAGCGGCGAGCCCGGGTTTGGCAGGCGTTACGGTCAACCTGTACCGGGATTCCGATAATAATGGCACACCGGATGGAGCTGTCATTACGACAACGACAACAGGAGCCAATGGTTACTATCGTTTTGACCGTCTGGGCCCGGATACCTATATCGTTGAGGTGGTGATGCCCACCGGATATCAGGTCAGCGCTAGTTATCTATTATCGGTGATCCTGACTACAGAGCAAACGGATAGGGATAATAATGGTGTTGTTCCCGGGACGGGCGTGATCCGCAGCAATCCGGTCACCCTGGGCGGCGGCAGTGAACCAACTGGCGATGATGACCCGGCTACCAATCCACTAACCGGCGAAGCACCCGATGCCTATTCCAACCGTACCGTCGATTTCGGTTTGTATGCAGCCCCGCTCAGCCTGGGTGACCTGGTGTGGGTGGATGACGGTGCACGGTGGTGGAACGGCAAATAATGGTATCTTTGATGGCAGCCGAGGCGGGCCTGGCCGGTGTGACCGTGCGCCTGTACCGTACATCCAATCCGACCACGCCCCTGGCGATCACGGAAACCGATGCAAACGGGAATTATCTGTTCGAAAACCTGGCAGCAGACGATTATCAGGTTGAGATCCTCATCCCGACTGGCTATGCCCCCAGCTCTGTGAACAATCCAGCCAATCCCACCGATTCAACGAATAATGATAACAACGGCGTGACGCGTAATGGGGCTTCTTTAAAGAGCACCACCATCGAATTAACTGCCGATGACTTGACGATCGACTTTGGCCTGATCCAATATGCTTCTTTGGGCGACCGGGTCTGGTACGATACCAACCGTGACGGCGTACAGGATGCGGGAGAAGATGGTGTCACTGGCGTGACGGTAACCTTGTTCACTGGCGTTCCTGGTTCCGGCACTCAGGTGGCGACAACCACCACAACCGGCGGTGGATACTATAATTTCAGCTGACCTGGAACCGCGCAGCGACTACTATGTCGAATTTACACTCCCGCCGATTACAGTTATCAGCCCGAGCGGTGCTGGAACGGCAGCGACGGATAGTGATGCGACCACCATCGTTGGCAATATCGGCCGCACAGTGAATATTGATCTGGAAGCATTTGAGAATGATCTGACCTGGGATGCAGGTATGTATTTGCCTCCGGCTTCCATTGGTGACTTTGTTTGGTACGATGACGCAATGGCGCGATGGCGTACAGGATGACGGAGAAGTTGGGGTCAACAATGTCACAGTTGAATTGTTCCGCCCCGGCATTGGCGCAGATGGTATTCCGGACACCTCTGATGATAATTTGCCGATTGCTACACAAACAACGGCTGATGATCTCGGCGGAAATCCTGGCATATTATCTGTTTGATGAATTGCTCCCCGGCGATTATTCTGTTCGCTTTACCGCGCCGGATGGCTATGCCTTTAGCCCGCAGGATCAGGGAGACGACGCAACGGACAGTGACGCTGACCGCACAACCGGTCAGGCGATCACAACGACCCTGGATGCAGGGGAGAACGATCTAACCTGGGACGCCGGTTTGTATGAATTGGCTTCCATTGGTGATTATGTGTGGCTGGACAATGGCGGTGCCACCCCCGCCAATGCCTATAATGGGGTTCAGGATGTCGGCGAGCCCGGGATACCGGGTGTGACAGTTAACCTCTACGATGGCTCTGATACACTGGTGGCATCCACTTCGACCAGCGATACTGGTGCTTATCTGTTCGACAACCTGGAACCGGGGGATTACTATGTGGAATTCATTCCCCCAACCGGGTATGTTATTAGCCCGCAGGATCAGGGAGGCGATACAACCGATAGCGATGCCGACACGACCACCGGTCAAACCATTCAAACAACCCTGGATGCAGGCGAAAATGACCTGACCTGGGATGCCGGTATGTACCAGTACGCGTCGATCGGCGACCGGGTGTGGGATGATAACGGCGCCGGCGGCGGCACGCCCCGCAACGGTATTCAGGATGGTACCGAACCCGGTGTTGCTGGCGTTACCGTAACACTGTATAACGGTTCCGGTGTGCAAGTAGGATCACCGGTTACCACCGATGCAAATGGAAATTATGAATTCACGGAATTGGTTCCTGGTGATTACTTTGTCGTATTTAGCGATTTGCCTGCTGGCTACCAATTTTCGCCCCTCGATGCTGACGGTCCAGGCATGGACGATGTGGACAGCGATGCTAACACCTCTGGCCTACCATCGGGCAAACCAGACCCACTACTCTTGATCCAGGGGAAAATGATATTACCTGGGATGCCGGCATTCATTTAATCCCCGCCGAACTGGGTGATTATGTCTGGTACGATGATCGATGGAGATGGTATTCAGGACGCCGGGGAATTACCAGCTGAAAATGTAACCGTAAATTTATACAATGCCGCGGGCGTTATTGTGGATACGCAACAAACGAACGCAAGCGGGAATTACCTCTTCACCGATTTGAACCCGGGATATTATTCCGTCGGGTTTGTTGCCCCCGCGGGGTATAACTTTACCCTGACCGATCAGGGTGGGAACGACGCAACCGATAGCGATGCCATCATCCCGCTGGGACGCACCAACTTGACCGAATTGACCCCCGGCGAATCAGACCTGACCTGGGATGCGGGTTTGTATACCAATGCCTCCCTGGGCGATTTTGTCTGGGAAGACTGGAATATGGATGGTGTGCAGGATGCGCCTAATACCGGTATCAACGGGGTTACCGTTGATCTGTACCGCGTTGGGTCTGGATTTATTGCCACCACTACGACAGCTGATCAGGGCGGCGACCCCACTCTGCCTGGATATTATCTGTTTGATGATCTGGTTCCTGGCGAGTATTATGTGGTATTCACCTTGCCTTCAGGCTATCAGTTCACTACACAGAATGCCGGTGTTGATGATACAGTCGACAGCGATGCAGATACCTCAACCGGACAATCAGCGAATGTTACGCTGGGTTCCGGTGATGCCAATATGACGGTCGATGCCGGTATGGTTCCGCTTGTTCTCGCTGGGCAACCGGGTCTGGTTTGATACAGACAATGACAGCAGCATCGATGCAGCCGAATTGGGCGTATCCGGTGTAACCGTACAATTATACGATTCAACCGGCACCACCGAGATCCTGGTGGGTGCGGATGGCATCCTGGGCACAGCAGATGATGGCAGCGGCGGGGTGACAACCGACGCCAACGGGCATTACCTGTTCAACAACTTGCCCCCTGGCGATTACATGGTGGTCCTGCCGGCCAGCAATTTCATCAACCGGGCCACTGGCGGGGTATTATTCCACCGGCACTGTCCGCAATAATGCCGGTATCCTGATCGAAAGCCCGCAGCGGCTTGTCAATACTGATACCGATTCGGATGATAATGGCACCCTGCAAACCAGCGGCGCGCATAATGGCGCTGTGATCACATCCACTGTCACGCTGGGCAATACGAACCCGGCTGCTGAACCGCTCAATGAAACCGATCTGAGTGCAGCAGGCCAGGGCGGACGCCCGGACAATTACGCCAACATGACGGCCGATTTTGGCTTCTACCACATGCAGCTTGGCAACGTTGTTTGGAATGATGCCGATAACAGCGGCGGTGTGAGCATTGGAGAAACCGGCATTGATGATGTGACCGTGCAGTTGTGGTCTGCCGATGGCAGCACGATGATCGCCAGCACCACCACGGCTGGCGGCGGCATTATACAGCTTTGATGAACTGCCTGCCGGGAATTACTTCATTCGCATTCCAAGCCAGTGAATTTGAAGGCACGGAAACCCTGCGGAATTATCGCTCCAGCACGGGCAACGGGTCCGAACCTGCTCCTGACGCAGATGTGAACATGACCGATCAGGACGATAACGGTAGTGAAGCAGGCAGCGATGTTTTGGGCCTGGGTGGCTACATCCAAACCGAGGTGTTCACCCTCGTTCCCGGCAGCGAGCAGTCCGTTGACCATACCACAGGTCTGACGATTGAAAATCGCATTGACCTGGGGCTGCGCAATGCCCCGCAGGTTGATCTGGCGATCACCAAGGATGATGGCCGCACCTATTATGTTGACGGCAGCACACTCACCTATACGATCGTGGTCACCAATAACGGACCTGCCGATGTGACGGGCGCGGTGGTAACAGATACCATGCCGGCACAGTTCGATAGCTGGACCTGGACCTGTGATGCCGCAACACCGCCAGCATACGCCTGTGATGGTGGCACGGCTGCTCCGTTCAGCGATACGGTCAATCTGCCGTACGGTGGAAGCCTCACCTACAGCGTGGAAGCGATTGTCTCCGCCACGGCAACCGGCCAGTTGGACAATACGGCTGAAGTTGCCCCGCCGACCGGCACAACGGAAACCGATACCAGCAACAATTCGGCTACCGATAGTGACCTGGAGGCTGGATTGACCATCACCAAGGACGACGGGGTGAATATCGTTGCTCCCTGGCATCAGTACTCCCCTACCATGTGGTGATCACAAACAGCGGTGCAGTTGACTTGACCGATTTGACCGTCACCGACACGCTGCCGGATGATGTTACCTTCGTGCGCGCTTATCAGGGTGCAACCGATACACCGCCCACGAATATTGCCGGTAATGTGCTCACCTGGGATACCACCAGCGCCATCGTGGACCTGAGCAGTTTGACTTGTCGGGGCTACCATTGAATTTGATATTGAAGTAGAAGTTGTGGCATCGCCAACAAATGCAACGATCACCAATACCATTGAGGTTGTGGACGGCAATACCGGTGCCAATGATGATGATGATGACATCGATAACCTGCTGAACGCGAATGTCAAGTCGCTCACGGGTACGTCAGAAGTGGATTCCGGCACGGGCACCATCGCTGATCCTGAACCGGTCTTCATCGGGGAAATTCATTACCTATACCGATCACCCTGGATATTCCTCCGGGAACGGCGACGAATTTGCAGGCACTGGATGTTTTGGACCGCGGGCTGGCGTTTGTGGAATGTACCAGTATTACACAGGGTACGTTAACCACAGACCTCCCCGGCGGATTTGCAGCGGCATGTACAACGCCTACCGTTACTGCGGAGCCGGTTGGTGACCCGGACCTCGTCAATGCATGGCCGCCGGGTTCAGTTTGACCTGGGCAATGTGACCAGCACCACGTCTGGATACGCTTACCATCACATACACGGCGATCGTTCTGGATGTGGCGGATAATTTCGACGGCGTGGATGATCTGAACAATGCGGTTACCTGGTCATGGGACACGAATAGCAGTATTTCTGATCAAGCAACCCCGGTCACCATTGATGAACCTGAGTTGACAATTGATAAAGATGCCCTGCCCATCGTAGCCACCTTTGGTACGCCGATCACCTTTACGCTGGATATTGCTCATGCCAGCAGCAGCACCGCCCCGGCCTATGATGTGATTGTCACGGATGTCTTACCTGCCGGTCTCACATATATTGACGGCTCGATCGTCTTCACAGGCTTGGCGCCTACAAGTTTCAATTACGACGTAAATACTTTTACCTTAACCTTCAATTGGGATGTCTTCCCCCTGGGGGCGGCATCTACGATTGAGTTCCAGGCCGCGTTTGTGGGACCCTCGCCGGTTGAGAATGCAGCCAATGTGGAATGGACCAGTCTGGAAATTGATCCTGGCCTGGGCGGCATTCCCGTACAGCGCTCGCCATACAATATATACTCCACGGAACGCTGGTATGATCCGGCGGATCAGACCATCAATGACTATGCTGTCAGGGATACCGTTACGATCATCTTGCCTGATGGCTTGCCACTTACAGGCTTTAAACCGGGCATCCAAAATGTCGTTCCTGTACAGCCGGTTGAAAAGGCCTATCAAAACCTGGATGCGATGTACCTGGAAATCCCCAAACTGGGCATCTATATCCCCATTATGGGTATCCCCTACGTGGAAGATGATTGGGATCTGACCTGGTTGAGTGATCAAGCCGGCTATCTGGAAGGTTCTACTTATCCAGGCCATGTTGGTAACACTGCGATCACATCCCATACCATCCTTGCCGATGGTACGCCGGGCCCCTTCCATGAGCTCAGCCAGCTTTCCTGGAATGATGAAATCATTCTGCATATTGACGGGCAGAAATACGTTTATTTGCTGCGTCAAAACTTGCAAGTGTACCCGAATGATTTTTCCACTTTCATTTACGACCGTTATACCTGGCTGACGCTGATCACTTGTAGCGGCTATAGCGATTACACAGAGGAGTATCTTACCCGAACGCTTGTCAAAGCCGTATTGGTCAGAACGGAACCGGAATAGAGCGTACGAATCTTGTATCACAAGCTCCCGCAGCAGTTTTCTGCTGCGGGAGCTATTTTTATGAATGGACGAAACAGGTTTTGCGCATTAAGAGTAGATTAAATTGCTTTGGCAGAAAAGATATATATCGTATGATGGATGAGTACAAATGCCGCCCCACTTATTGGTACAATACCTGTATGATATTTTGAAACAATCAAATACGAGTAATTATTAAGGAAGCCACGATCCAGCCGCCAAGTATTGGTCGCTATGATCTCCTCACAGCCGCGGGGATCATTGCGGTTGGGGAGCGAATTGCGAAACCGACCTTTTTGGGTCGGTTTTTGTTTTAACGCCGTAATTTTTGTTTTATAAAGGGAGAGAAAAGAAGAAGATGCAAAATATACAACGCCGCATATTCAGAAAACTGTATTATCTGGTTGTCATTGCTGTTTGTCTGGCTCTAACGACTCCTGCTGTTGCTGCCCCAACCCCAAAACCCGTAACAGATCAGGCCACCGGCCTGCTGGCGACGCATTTTGGCGTCACACTTTCCCTCCAGGCGCCCCATGATGGCGGCACCTACAATTCGTTTGACTGGACCAGCTTTCAACCTACGTTAAACACCGGCACGGTGGACTTCACCGAAGGGGACTGGTACGGCAACTGGAGCGAATCCAATACCGGGTTTACTACCATTCAGCACGCCACAACGCCGGGCACGCCCGATCAGGATTGGTATCCGTCGGGTGGTGAATGGTACGATGTGGAAGCCATGTATTTTGATAATGATGCGAACAATATTTATGTCGCAATCGTGACTTCTGTTCCGTTTACGGTAGCCAATCCGGATTTTGGCACGATTGCTGGCGCCAATGCTACTGAAGTAGGCGTTGGCGATAATCGCTGGAACGCGAACAGCGGCGAACCCCGCTATTGGGTGCGCCCGGGTGATCTGGCGGTTAGTTTGTTTGATGGTACAGCGCGTACGGAACGGTATGGGCCCTGGCATTATAACTACGCCCTGGATCTGGTGCATGAGAATCGAAATTCTGATCAGGGGCATCCCACGGGCTGGGGCTCGGTGGAAATGCGCGACACCAATCTTGGGGCTGGTTTCTACGAGACCAATTACGATGCCGGCGGCAGCAATATCACTGGCGTTGCCGGCTCTGACTGGTACGCTTCCACAGATGGCGATGGGCGCGTACCTGCTGGTTGGGAGCACACCAATTTCGACCCGGCCAGCCCGGATGTGGGGCTGGCAAATTACCTCGGCACGGCCAGTTATGTCGATTATTACGAATACGTTTTCCCTGGCGGTGAGCTGGAGAACAACGCCAGAACCTATGTGGTCGAGGCCACCATCCCGCGCAGTTTGTTTGGTGCCAATAATCCCGCCAGCGGAGATTCAGTAGGTATCCGCTGGGTGGAAGGCTGCCGTAATGATGGCAACAATGCTGATCAGAGTGCTTTCCCTGGTGGGTGATATTGACGACCCCTTCTTCTCGAAGAGTCTCGACGGCACCAATCAGAGCTTTACGCCCGGTTTGGATGTCGCCATCGGTGAGATCATCTCTTACCAGATCAATGTGCGCGTGCCGCAGACCAGTACTCTGAATGACCTGACCATTACCGATACGCTGAGCGCAGGGCTGGCTTTTGTGGATTGCGGCAGCATTAGCGATCCATCAACCGGCATCGTGGTTGAGCCGGGACTGATTACGGACTTGTCTGGCGGTTTTACCTGTAATCCCGATGCGCAGGTGCCCACGACAGGCAATCCGGCAGTTTTCAACCTTGGTGCTGGAGATGCTAATCAAGGTCGTCAGATTGTCTTTAGATTGGGGAGCGTGACCAACCCCGATGCGGTGGAGCGTACGATTTCTATTTATTACCGTGCTGTCGTTCTGGATAGTCTGGGCAATGTGCGCGGGGTGAACACCTTGCGGAATCAGGCTGTCGATCACCTGGGATGTGAACGACTCCGAAACGGCCACTACCCCCGCATTGACGATCGTTGAACCCTGGTTCGACCTGGTCAAAACGGTGGATCAGTCTCAGGTCAATCCTGGTGATGTTGTTACCTTCCAGTTGACTTTTGAACATGACGGTTCCAGCAATACCAATGCGTATGATTTCTACCTGGAAGACCTGGTGCCGGATGGGCTCACCTATGTGCCCAATTCGCTGGACGTGATCCAGGGTGTGCCCTCGACCAGTGAAAACCAGAACGCAGGGGTATCGAACCTGTTGCCCGGTGTGAGCGGCGATCCATTGCTGCGGGTCGACTGGATAGAAAATCAACTGGGCAGCGCCACCACCGTGGTGGAGTTTCAAGCCACTCTGGATGAAGGCACCACTTCGGTAACCAACAGCACCGCTGCGGCGTGGACCAGCCTGCCGGGTGATGTTTCTGCCCCGCAGTCGGCTTTCAATGTGCTTTCCCATGAGCGAAATTATGACCCCGGGTCCAATGTGGATATCTATACTGTCAGTGACAGCATCACTGTCAACTCTGGTGGAGGAAATTCTACCGGGGATGGCGGGGCGAGTGGACTTGTGGCCCCGGCTGCCGGTTTTGCACCGGAAGGAATGACCCTGCTGCCAGCGCAGCCCCTGGCACAGCAGTATGCTGTGATGGGCGATGTATGGCTGGACGTTCCTGCGATTGATGTGCAGGCTTCGATTTTGGGCATTCCCCAGGCAGGTCAGAGCTGGGACCTCACCTGGTTAAAGGGTGACCTGGGCTATTTGCAGGGCAGCGCTTTCCCTGGCTGGCAGGGCAATACGGCGCTGGTCGGACACCTCACTTTGGCCGATGGCGCCGCCGGTCCGTTTGCCAACTTGCATGCGTTGCAAATTGGCGATGAGCTCACTCTTCACACCTGGGGTGATGAAGTTACATACAAAGTACGAGAGATTGGCTACCGTGTGGATGCAGCTGATGAAGACACTTTCCAGCATGAAGAATCGGACTGGCTGACCCTGATCACCTGCCAGAGCTATGATGACCTGGCCCGCGCTTACCGCTGGCGGGTTGTGGTGCGCGCCGAGCGCATCGACTAGTAATTCTTCCTTTTTGAGGGGAGCCGCCCACGCTGTTTCATCGCAGCGTGGGCGTTTTTCTGTGGTTCCCCTTTGTGACAAGTATCCTCGCCTGAAAATGACAAATAGCACCTGAATCCATCCCTCAAAAACTTGTATACTGATATTAAAGGTTGGTACGTCCCTACCTTATAAAGGATATCATGATGCTGTTAGATAAACATAATCCATTGCCCCTGTATGCCCAGCTTGCCAAATCTCTTGCGTGGACGCATCCTTGATCATACCTATATCGCCGGGGGAGCAAATTCCCACCGAGCGTGACCTGATGGCCGAGTATCAGGTCAGCCGCAACACCGTGCGCCAGGCCATTGAGACGCTTGACCAAAGACGGTCTGGTGATGCGCCAGCATGGCTATGGCACCTATGTGTCCGGCCTTTGTCACAGGAATTCCATTACAAGCTGGATGCCTTTTATGAGAACATTGATCTGCTGCGCCGCGCCGGATATCAGAAAATTGATGTCCAGATTGCTTCTGTGAAACGATTCCCTGTCCGAAGCATATTCAAACAGCATTGCAGCTGCCAGGATAGCGGCAAGATAAACTGTTTCACCAAACATTTACTACTGAAGAGGGAACAGCCATGTTCACCCGCGATTATTTGCCTTTCCAGATTCCGGGCACGATAACGGGCAAATTGACAGGCAGCAGGCTTATCTTGAATTTCTTGAGGAGCGAACCCAGCAGCGTGTTGAATATGTGTTGCTCGACATCCTTCCTGTGGCTGCTGAAGGGGAGATTGCCGCTGCTTTTGACTGCCCGCCCGGTACCCCGCTGCTGCTGTGCGAGGAACTCTTCCTCGACCGCAGCCAGACCCGGCCGATCGCTTTTGGACAGAATTATCTTCACCCTCCAATGAGCAGCTTTCGTTTGCTGACCCATAGAGCCTGACCTTTTTAAGGAGAAAACTGATGATTTCCGTACCCCAGCGCAAAGAGTTGATCAAAGCCGTCCTCAACCATGAAGAGCTTGACCTGCTGATCGAGAACGTGCAGGTCGTTGACGTATACACCGGACGCATCACCCCCGGCATCCTGGGCATCAAGGATGGGCGCATCGTGCATCCCGACGCCAAAGGGTACAGCGCTAAAGCAACCTTTGACGGCCGCGGCTGCTATGCCATGCCCGGCTTTATGGACAGCCATGTGCATCTCGATTCCACCCTGCTGACCCCCGAGAATCTGGCCGAGATGATCGTCCCGCACGGCACGACCGTCATGCTGGCCGACCCGATGGAGATCGCCAATGTGGCGGGCATCGAAGGCTTGAAAGCCCTCCTGCTGGCCGCGGATGAAGTGCCCTATCATATCCTGCTGGAAGTGTGTTCGCGGGTGCCTACCGCACCTGGTCTGGAAACCACCGGCGGCGAACTGCGTCTGCCTGAAGTGGCAGAGATCCTCTCCTGGGAGAACAGCATCAGCCTCGGCGAACTCGACCCCTCCAAGGTGCTTGGCATGCTGGATGAGTACCTGGGCAAGGTGGAAGCTGCCCACGCCTTGAACAAGATCGCCAACGGCCACGCCGCCGGCCTGTCTGGTGATGAACTGGTCGCCTATGCCAATGGCGGCCTGGCCGATGACCACGAATGTGTGGACTATGAAGATGCTGTCGCCCGCCTCAAACTGGGACTGGCCGTGCTGGTGCGCGAAGGTTCTACCGAACGCAACCTGGAATTGATCCTCGGTAAGGCCATGGAGGAAGGACTGAACACCCGCCATTTCATGTTCTGCACCGATGACAAACACCCCGATGATATTGAGGCTGAAGGTCATATCGATTATATGGTCAACAAAGCCATTGCCCTGGGTGTGCCGCCGGTAGAAGCCATCCAAATGGCTTCCCTCAACACGGCCCAGCACTTCCGCATGGATGACCGCTTCGGCAGCCTGACCCCCGGCCGCTGGGCGGACGTAGTCCTCTCAGAATCGCTGGAGAAAATCGTTCCCGTTGACGTGTTTGTACGCGGCGAGCATGTTGCCAGCCAGGGCAAGCTCACCCAGCCCATCCCCCAAATCCATTATCCTGAATGGATCCGCCACACTGTCAAATTGACCAATGGGCGCAAAGCGGATGATTTCATCCTCAAGGCCAAAGGCGAACAGGCAGATGTACATGTGATCGAGCTTTACCCCGATCAGATCATTAATCAACCAGGCAAGGCGACATTGCCCGTTGTGAACGGTGCTGTGCAGACCGACCCCGCCCGCGACCTGCTCAAGCTGGCCGTGGTCGAGCGCTACGGTAAGAACGGCAACATCGGTGTCACCTTTGTGCAGGGGTTCGGCATGCAGAACGGGGCGATCGCCTCTTCGGTCTCACATGACCATCACAACATCGTCATCACCGGCACCAACGATGCCGACATGGCCGCCTGCGCTGCCGCGATTGAAGACATGCAGGGCGGGCTGGCCGTGGCTGCCAATGGCAAAGTCCTTGGCCGTCTGCCGCTGCCCATTGGCGGCCTGATGAGTGAGAAACCCGCCGCCGAGGTGATCAAAATCCTGGAAGAGATGACCGCCGTCTATCACGAGTTAGGCGGCACCCTGCCTGCGCCCTTTATGACGATTTCCTTCATTTCATTGCCCACCGTCCCCGAGTTGGGCTTGACCGACATGGGCCTGGTGAATGTGCGCGAGCATAAGTTGATCAGTCCGTTTTGTTAATGCCCCTGCAAGTGGCCTAATCCACCTGAACGGTCTTTTCCCCTTTTCCTTGTGAAGAGGGGAGTTTTTCTGTATAGTGAAATTACCGAAATTCATTATGGCGCTTGCCGTCACTTTCCACGCTTCATCATCCCCCGCATTTAACAACAATATAAATGCACGTGCCGCCTCAGGAGTAAAAAATGTATTGTGCTGTTTGTAAATGTGAATTTGCGGGCTGGACGGATAACTGCCCCAATTGCCAAAATCCCCTTGTGGAAGCTAAGCCGCCTGAGCTGCCCGCCTCTGTTCAGATCGCATTGTCTTATGATGATCTGCTCAATCTGGTCAGGGGGAATGACGGCCAATTGACGATTAACCTGACCGCCTCCGGCACCAGCCGGCAAAAGAAACGTGGCTTTCCCTATTCTGGCTATGGCTATGCCTGGGTGAGAACGATGCAGGGTAATATTGATGCTCACAGGATTGAGCTGCATACCACCGAGGTGGGCAAGGACAAAAGCAATGGCTTCCCGTACTTTGGCTTTGGTTACGCGTGGGTGAAGAGAATGGAGGGTCAGATCGCAGGGAACGTGCTCACCCTCTCGGCCAGCAAGGTGGAACGCAGCGAGAAGCGGGGATTCCCGTATTTCGGCTTTGGTTACGCATGGACACAGGAGATGTATGGGCAGTGCGGCGAAAAGATACAAACCGCGCTTTCGGTTACGAAGGTCGCCCGTCAGGAGGAGCACGGTTTCCCCTATGCTGGTTTTGGTTTTGCCTGGGAAAGCGAGGCTGTGCTGACCCTGTCGTTGATGGAATAAGATAACCGGTACCGTCGGTTTGAATTGAGGTTCACAATGTTTAAGGTAATTGTAATTTGTGCGTCATTGGTTTTGATCGCCGGGGGGATATTGTTGATGGCAAGAGCGATAAGGAAGTATTCGTGAAAGAGTGAGCAGGGTGGGGTTGCCTCACCCTGCAGAAATATTAGAGACGGGGGAAAAGGCACACATGCAGTATTGATTTGATATACAATGGAAACAGGCATTGTTCCTCTTCCCATTGTTCAATAATCCCTTTTATTAGCACTGCTCCTGAGGTAATTCATCGACGAAAGGCCGGTGTTGAGATCTGTTCGTGATACGTGCACAGGAGGCAGTCATGAAAGGCAGACGGTTGTTCCTCGTTTTCGTTATTTTGTTAGTACTGTTTCTCGCCGCTTGTTCAACGCCGAAGCCGTTTAAGGAGTTTTCCGGAGATGATCAACCCCTGGAGAAGAACCCTGAACCTGAGCCCAACGTCACACCGCAGCCCACAGAGAACAGCGCTTATTTCACCGTCAAGGTAACCCGCATTGGGAAGCAGGCACCCAAGATTGGTTGGGCAGCTACCGGTGAGATTTACCTCAAAGTCAACGTAAACTCAGACAGCCCGCTTAACGTAATGGGTACAGGCTTTGGCAAAGCAGGTTTTGACGCGTCGAGCCAGAAATGCATGGATATGGGGGGCTGGCCGATCGAATACGCTGCTGAAGGTTATTTTGATAAGGAAAACTGCACGATCACCATCAAGGTTGTCGAGACCTGGCCGCAAACTGAAGCACATGCGCAATGTTTTGGGCAGTCTGGATCGGCTTCAGGGGGCATCTATACGCTCACATTTCCCAGTGTGAAATTTGAAGACGATGATCCTCGTATGGATACAGAATTAACCCAGGACATGATCACCTGGGCAAACACTTTCGAGCTTTCTGTGCGTGAGGGTATCAAAAAAACAGGCGGGTGTCTGTTTGAAGAAATAAAGTGACATCCTCCCTATCTAAAGAAAGGGGCATCTATTGGTTCGTAGACCGTATGCCAGTTATTTCTTAGAGGCAAGACTACGGGGGCTGCCACAGCCCCACTACTCCGTTTCAAGGGAGATACATTGGCAAATCGTTCAAATATATTTGCTGCAGAATTGATATCCGCATGGGCTGACCAGCCACAGGAACACTGGTAGAAACCTCGATGCTTGCGGTTTGATTTTGCGACCCTGCCGCATTGATGACAGGTTTGACTCGTGTAGGCTTCGGAAATCTGAACCACCTTGATACCCTTCATCGCGGCTTTGTATTTGATTTGGTCAATCAGTTTAGCAAACGACCAGGCATGAAGCCGTTGATTCATTTTTGTGCCGTATTGGATGTTCTCACGGATTCCAGTTAAGTCACCAAGAACGATGGTCGCCACACCAGCCTCATAACACCGGTTGACAAAATCTTTTGAAATTTGGTGCAGTCGATGATTGACCTGCCGATTTTCCTTGCGCTCAATTTCTTTGAAATCGACAGGGATTTGCGCTGCCCTTCAATCGGCGGTTTGACCATCCTGCGAACCTTGTTCCAATATCGACGAATTGCCTTGATTTCCTTTCCACTATACAAAAGCGTTGTACCATCATCAAACAGTGCAGAGATGATTTGTGTTTCGCCCAAGTCCACAGCGACTACCCTATCACCGAGGGGTTCTTGGTCTTCAACATCGACTACCAGGTGGGCTTGCAACCCAAGATTTTTGTCGTAGGTAATGACAACGTTTCTGACCTTTGTGTATTGGACATCATCTCGTCCCTGTATTTCAACTTCAACTTCCTTTACACCATCAAGTCTACTCCTCCCAAATCTCAACTTGATTTTGGTGCCAATCACTTCAAACCCAAACCCGTCATAGTATCGCAAGTTTGAATACGCGTTTTTCTTGCGGAAACCAGGCGGACGGGCTTTTTCATCATCCTTTCTTTTGAGTGCAAAGAACGACTTGTACGCCCCAATCACTTCATCGCGGGTGGCTTGTGCTGAAAGAGAATAATATTCTTTTCTGCGTGGCAACTCTTTCATGATCTTATTTAGATTTTTTCGACTGACAGGTGCTTTGCCCGTTTCTTCGTATTGCTTTCGTAAATGCCAAATCAACCCATTAAACACTTTTGTCGCACTGCGCATTGCGTCATACAGCGTTGCTTCTGCTGACGGGTTCGCGATAATTTTCGATACAAGTGTGATGGTTGTCATTTTGTCTTTTGGTTTTGAATATATTTTTTTATTGTTTCAGCCAACATTTGCCCAGCGGTTCCAACGTAGTAAGAAGGATTCCAGAGATGCCCCTTCCATAATTTTCGTCGTAGCCAGGGAAACTCTTTGAATAGCTGATAAGCTGTTGTCCCGCGAAGCAATCTCATTAACTCTGACGGTGATTGAGTAGGCTTCGCAAAAAAGAAATAAATGCACATGGTCTGGCATAATTTCACTTTGGAAAATCTCTACATCGTTCTTATCACAAATGTTATGGATAATTTGTGATAACCTTAAATCAATAGGCGGAAGAAGAACCCGTTTGCGATACTTCGTAGACCACACAAAATGGTAATTCAATAGATACACTGAATTGCTTGTTGACCGCCAATCAGAATTCTTCACACATTTAATTATAGCACATATGTTCTGTCGTGTGGCTTCGCCACCGCCTCCTGTATCCCCTACCTGAAGATAGGGGGATTATCCGGCGAAAACCTTTCTAAATTTTAATGAGGGGAAATGAAGCACGGGTTGTTTGTTTGAATTGAAATGATATTTGACGAAGTGGAACAATACTTGCCCCGTGTATATCAAAAATAAGGAGGCTGCTCATTCGCGAGCAGCCTCCTTATCAGAAGAGTAATTTACGGCAGTGCCACAAATACCTTGCCCGTTCCCCATACCTCGGCATCAAAAACAAAGACGAAGCCGGAGGCATCCACCGGTACCTGGAATGTGGCCTGCCCACGCAATTTCTCTCCGGGGATCAGCTCTCCATCCGGCAGGCTGCCGCCGGAGGCGATGAGGGCCTTCAAGTCGATATCATATTTGCGGCTTTCTGAATCTTTGACGAACATCTGCAGCCCACTGGAGATATTGATTGGATTGCTGCTCCGGTTTTCGATGGTCACGTCAACAACCAGATAGCGGAACCCATCATCCGGCGGATTAAACTGCCCGCCTTCGGGCCAGGCGACTGAATTGACGGTCAGGTATTTGTCCCCCAGATCAATCGGTGCGCCCATTTGAAAGACCTGCTGTTGGGTTTCCCCGGCAATGCTGGCTGGCGCGGCAACCATCACCGGTGTAGAGCCGAGACTGACAATGGCTTTCCCTTTGTCAAAGGCGTTGGCATCAAAGGTGAACTGCAAATCCTGGGCATTGACCGGCACTTCAAATCCTACCTTGCCGCGCACCTTCTCGCCTGGCGCCAATTCTCCTTGCACACTTGCGCTTTCCTGCACCCCCGGCACCTTCCAGTTGACCGAAAATTTTTGCGCCGTGCTGTCTTTAAGGTTCATCTGCCAGACGGGGGAGATGGTGACAGGTTTGGTGTCTTCGTTGACGATGATCAATTCGACTGCCACAAACTTATTGCCGTCCTCGGGGAAGACGAACTCCCCGGCGGGCACTTCCTCCCATCCCAGCACAACGATGATCTCATCGGCGACACGGATCACGTCACCAACATTGTAGACCTGCAATGCAACAGCAGTTGGGGTTTGCATATTTTCCACAGAGGAAGGATCAGAAGTAGACACCAGCACCGGGGTTTTAGGGTCACCGCAAGCGATAGTCACAATCAAAAAAACGCACACCAATATCAGTATCTTTACTGTATCCTCTCTTTGCATTGTTTTCATTTCATCTCCCGGTCTATGTTCTCTTTCATGGTTTTTCATCAAAAGTGAATGAACCAATTATACTCACACCGAAAAGAAAAAATTTATACCAGTCGTATTAAACGCCTTGTTTCTGGTCAGGATTTTCTGTATAGTGAAAGGTAGAGGGGATATGAGTCGTCTGCCAAGAGTACCCGGCATCGATTGTATTGAAAGGAAGGTGAGATCATGTCCGTTATCACTATTTCCAGAGAGTTAGGCAGCCAGGGCCGGCAAATTGCCGAAAATACCGCCCAGGCGCTGGGCTATCACTTCATGAACAAAAAGGCCATCGGAGAAGTATTGGAAGAATATGGTTTGGTAGAATTTCGGGAGGAATACGAAATCGCCCCCAGTTTTTGGGACATTTTTGACGCACACCGCATGGAACGCCGTTCCGAAATGGTGAGCATGTTGAACAAGGTCATCCTCGCCCTGGCCCAGCACGGCAATATTGTCATTCTGGGGCGCTGTGGTTTTGCGGTGCTGCGCGACTTTGCCGATGTGCTCAACGTGCGCATTCAGGCTCCGCCGGAGCAGCGGGTTGCCTTTATCAAGGCTGATGAAAATATTATCAATGTGGAACAAGCACAAATTTTTATCAAGGAGAATGATCAAAACCGCACCGCTTTCATTGAATCCTTCTATGGCGTCAAATGGGATCAGGCATCGGCTTTTGATCTGGTGTTTGATACGGGTAAGGTCAGCCCGGAGTTGGTCACGAATTTTCTGATTGCCTCGGTCAGGAACATGGAACGGAAGCGGGAGAGCGGTGACCGGGTTGTAGCAAATATCCCGGTGGACCCGGTGTTGTATTCTTCTATCTGCAAAGCACTGAATTGCAACGCCTCCCACGAGAAATAGGGTAAGATACAGCACATATTCTTCTGTTCAGAGGACTCCTATGCCTGTTCAACTCAAGCTGCTTCCCGAACCCTTTGCTGTGTGCCGCTTTGCTCCGCACACATCCATCGCTCCCTTGATCCCCATTTCGGGCTTCTTTGCCCTGACTCGCACCGATGATGAAGTCTCTCTGGTCGTGGACGAGGCCGCTATTCAGCCCGAATGGCAGGCCGAGATGGGCTGGCGGGGAATGAAAGTCCTCGGCCCGCTGGATTTCAGTTTGGTTGGTATCCTTTCCTCGCTGGCCCTGCCGCTGGCCGATGCAGGCATCAGCATTTTTGCTATCTCCACCTTCGACACTGACTATCTACTGGTCAAAGCGGACAGACTGGCCGATGCACTGAAAGCCCTGCGCGAAGCGGGCTTTGTGATCCACGAAAATTAACCTTCAATTGCCTTGTTTACCCGGGCTTTTCAGGAGTTTTCCTGTAAAGCCTTTTCTTTATTGAAATCTTTACACAATCTTTAACTTCGCTTTATGCTGGCTTCAAACGCCACAGCTATACTCATCCTGAACAAAAAAATATCTGTAATCACAGTTTGATTTCTATTATTGGAGGATATGATGAGTAAAGCAGTGAAGATCACTTTAATCGTGCTCGGCGTGGCAGTGATTGGCGCGGGGATTGTCATGGGCGGGATGATGTTCAGGTACGCCCGCTTGAATACAACCAGTTTTGGTCCCGGAAGCATGATGGGGAATGACCGCTGGGACAATAAGGATTTTGGCCCTGGAAGCATGATGGGCAGTGATGAATGTGACGACGGTGACATGCATCAATGGGGGCGCAGTGATTTCGGCCCCGGATCATTCGGCAGAATGAATGATCGAATGCACCGCGATTTTGACAGGGATTGCGGTTATGCCCAGGGACGTTTCAATCGAATGGGCGGTGGTATTACCGATCAATACCCTGGTTGTGGCAGTGCCTCTTCTGGCATGCATGGGATGGGCAGCCTTTCTTCCAGCGGCTTGATCAACCAGGAACCCCTGACCCTGACCCAGGCGCAGGATGCTGTTGAAGCATACATTGCTACACTTGCCAACGATGACCTGGAATTGGCCGAAGTGATGATCTTTGATAACCATGCTTACGCTGAAATCGTCGAGAAGAGTACCGGCATCGGCGCGATGGAAGTGCTGGTGGATCCTGTCACCCTGGATGTTTTCCCCGAATATGGTCCGAACATGATGTGGAATCTCAAATATGGCATGATGGCGGAGCATGGCGGTTCGGTCGTATGGGCCGCGGCATGATGGGTGGGTATTGGGATCAGGATGCGGACATTGAAGCCTCGGCTGATATGGACATCACCCCGGAACAGGCGGTCGCCAGCGCACAGGATTACCTGGACAGCAACTTGCCCGGTACCGCGGTGGAGGACCACGCCGATCCTTTCTATGGCTATTACACCCTGCACGTGACCCGTGACGGCGAAGTCGTGGGCATGTTGAGCGTCAACGGTTTCAGCGGGGATGTCTTCCTGCACACCTGGCACGGTGATTTCATCGAGATGAGCGAAGCAGAATAACTTCCCAAAAACGCTGGCTTGAGAATTACGCCACCCGCAAATCTGATTTGCGGGTGGTCTTGAATACACTGCATAATATCCCCCAGGTAAAAGATAGGAATACCAGCGTTTTTTTGATAAGATGGTATTGAACATGAGAAGGGAGACGGCGTGCCAAAAACAAAGATATTAGTGATTGATGATGAACCGGGTATATTGAACCTGGTCAAAGCCTATCTGGAACCGGAAGGCTATGAAGTCCACACCGCCGAGAACGGCCCGGCCGGCTTGCAGGCCGCCCGCAGTCTGAAACCGGACTTGCTTGTGCTGGATATCATGCTGCCGGGCATGGATGGCATCGAATTGCTTACCAAACTCCGCCGCGAGTCGGATGTGTACGTCATCCTCCTGACTGCCAAAACAGAAGAAACGGACAAGATCGTCGGACTATCAATTGGCGCAGATGATTATGTCACCAAGCCTTTCAGCCCGCGGGAGTTGGTGGCGCGCATCAAGGCTGCCTTGCGCCGTTCCTCCAGCGGGGCAGGTCCGGCTGACAGTACCGTGTTCACTTTCAAACACCTGCGCCTGGATACGGGCAGCCATAAGGTCTGGATGGATGAAACCCTGATTGACCTGACCGCCATCGAATTCGCCCTGCTGCGCGCGCTGGCTGAAAACCACGGCATGGTACTCAGCCGCGAACAGCTCCTCGAAAAAGTGTGGGGCTATGAGTATTTTGGAGAGATGCGGGTGGTTGATGTGCATGTCGGTCACGTCCGCCAGAAACTGGGGGATGAAACCATCATCTCTACCATTCGCGGGGTGGGCTACCGCTTTGAAGATGAGGTGCAGGTATGATCGCATTTATCCGCCGCCATTTGGGACTAAAAATCTTTCTTTCTTACCTGTTTGTTATCCTGGCTGCTGGCATTGTCCTGGCTGTCACCCTGCGCTTCTCATTGCCCACGTCGTTTAACCGCCACATGATGGACATGCGCCACACGATGATGGGCGGCTCCCTCCGGGATGATGGATCCTGATCTGTTTGTCAATTTTCAGGCGGGCGCCAGCGAAGCGTTGGGCATTGCAGGGTTGGCCGCTTTGGGGATTGCCCTGCTGGTCAGTGTTTTCATCACCCGCATGGTGGTTGCCCCCGTTCGCGGCATGATGCAGGCCAGCCAGCGCATTGCCGAAGGGCGGTATGATGAGCGGGTTACCGTCAATGGGAAACTTGCCAGCGGCGAAGTTGATGAGCTGGATCAACTGGCGTTAAGCTTCAACCGCATGGCAGATACCCTGGAACAAACCGAAGCAATGCGCCGCCAGTTGATCGGCGACGTGGCTCATGAACTGCGTACCCCGCTGACCACCATCGAGGGCTATATGGAAGGCCTGATTGATGGGGTGCTGCCTGCCAATGAGGCCACTTACCAGGAAGTGCATCGCGAAGCCGACCGGTTGAAGCGTCTGGTGAATGACCTGCAGGAACTCAGCCGGGTGGAAGCCAAAGCCTACGAACTGCGTCCGCAGCCTGTCTCCATTGCTGCGCTGATCGAAACCCTGGTGAAACGCCTGGAAATGCAGTTTGCTGATAAAGGCGTGGCGCTGGAGATCGACCTGCCCGACGACTTGCCCCAGGTCAATGTGGATGAAGACCGCATCGGGCAGGTGCTGCTCAACCTGACCGGTAATGCTCTCCAATATACACCCGAAGGCGGACAGGTGACCCTCTCTGCCGGGGTTATTGAAAACGGAGTGCAGATCAGCGTAGCCGACACCGGCAGCGGCATCCCGGTCGAGCACCTGCCGCATATCTTCACCCGCTTTTACCGGGTGGACAAGTCTCGCTCCCGGGCATGGGGCGGCAGCGGCATCGGCCTGACGATTGCCAAACACCTGGTGGAAGCGCACGGCGGCAGCATCTGGGTCACGAGCGAAGGAGCCGGGATGGGTTCTACCTTCACCTTCAGCTCTGCCCATCTTTAGCTTACATCCTCACGGTAAATGGATTACAGAGGCTTGCCCTGCGTTCATGGGGCAGCCTTTTTTTATCCTTCCCCAATCTTTACCAAATCTTTATCATCACTTCAAAGATGCTTTACGTTGCTTTGCTATGATTGTTTTATCAATGAAGTCACAAATTGAAATGCATTCGATTAAACATGAAGGAGTAACAATATGATGGGTCATGAATTTTTTGGATATGGCAGCACCTTCGGCATTACTGCAATGATCTTTCGAGGTGTATTCACATTGGCCGATATTGGTTGGACTGGTCTTGTTGGTCATCTGGCTGGTACGCCGCGCCTCAGGCAGCAAGCACGCCCTCCCGGCCGGCAGCAATACAGCAACCGTACAGCCTTCCGCCCGCGAGATCTTGCAGACACGCTATGCAAGCGGCGAGATTGACCAGGAAGAATATCGCACCATGCTGGCAGTGATTAGCGAGTAAAGTGGAAGGAGAAAATCACGATGTTTATCGTTGGATTATTATTGGTTATCGGCGCAGTCTTGTTGGTAACGGGTTTGCTGGGTAAGAATATTTTTGGAAAGAACCAGACCTTAAGCAACCCTTTCCAGCAAAACCACAGCGCCCGCGAGATCCTCGCAGAACGATACGCCCGCGGTGAGATCACCCGTGAGCAATTCGAACAGATGAAAAATGATATTGGTTGAATGACATCCTGAATCATTCAGACTGTCAATAAATAAAGCCACCCGCGAGCAATTTGCCGCGGGTGGCTTGATATCATTCACTTAGCTACGAGAAATCGAGAATATCCCCGCGCAGTTCATCCCATTTCAGCGCATCGGCCAGACCCTGCTCGATAGGCAGTTCAGCTTCCCAGCCCAGCAGGGCTTTGGCGCGGTCGGCGTTGGCATAGGAACCAGCCACATCGCCCGGACGGCGCGGCGCTTCGCGTTTGGGCACCGGTTTGCCATACACGTTCTCAAAAGCCGTTACCAGCTCGCGCACGGTCACGCCGTGACCTGTGCCGAGGTTGATCACCAGATAGCCATCTTCCGGGCTGCCGGCGCGTTCAAATACGGCGTCAAAATTTGTTACGGCTTTGACATGCGCCTGTGCCAGGTCCCAGACGTGGATATAATCGCGCACGCCGGTACCGTCACGGGTTTCCCAGTCGATGCCGGTGATCTCGAAGGCTTCCAGGCGGCCCTGGGCAGCATCTACCATTTTTCCCAGCACATGGGTGGGGTTCTCAACATGGATCCCGGAACGCATCTGCGGGTCTGCGCCAATCGGGTTGAAATAGCGCAGGGCAATGCCTTTCATCCCGTAGGCAATGCAGAAGTCCTTCAGCACCATTTCCATCATGTACTTGGTGCGGGCATAGGGGCTGACCGGATTGAGCGGTGAGTTTTCGGTGACCATGAAGCCGGGCACGACATCATAGATAGCCGCGGAGGAACTGAATACCACCCGTTTTTGGCCGAGGCGGTTGAGTGTGCGGAATAATTCCAGTGATTTGCCGACGTTGTTGAGGTAATAATCATAGGGCTCTGAAGTCGATTCGGGCACCACGATCAATGCGGCGCAGTGGATGGTGGCATGAATGTCGGGATGCTCTTTGAAGATCGTCTCCAGGGCGATTTCGTTGGCGATGTCAGCCTGGTAGAAAATGCGGTGACGGGTGAATTCTTCCCGTCCCGTGACCAGTGAATCAAGAATGACCGGCGTATGTCCGGCATCTTCCAGGGCAGCGCATATTGTGCTGCCGATATACCCTGCTCCCCCGGTGATTAAAAACTTCATAGTGAGAAGCTCCTGTGATGAGTTTTCGTTGGATAACATTTGCTATAAAATGGCGAACTATTCCTTATTGTAGCCGAAAAATAAAATGGGGAAAGTGATTGGGAAAAACAAGACTCTGGTCAATAATCTGCATCTCCAACATGCGCTGCATGACATCAAAGGCTGCTTTCTTTCGCCGTCCGATGGTGAACAAGCCGGAACGGCTGTGATAGGTTGTGGGATTATCAACCAGATTGAAGTAATAGGCTTCTTCGATGGGCAGGGATTGCAGGGTCAGCAAGTAATGCTCCAGCCGTTGGGCATGGTAAGCTTGGGAATAATTTTCAAAGACAGAAGATGGTCCGCCAAATTCGGAGATAATTAACGATTTGTCCGTGAGCTGTCGGACGACATCCACAAGTAGCGGCCAATGCTCACTGGTGTCGTAAAGATGCAGGTCAACCATGTCATAACTGGCGTTTTCAATCACATATTCCACCCGGGCTTCAAGCTCATCCCGTGAGCAGACTGTGCGCTCGATACGGGCGTTGATGTCTACGTTGTCCTTTAAATCCAGGGCATTAAAATTCAAAGACGCGCCGTTTTTGCATACGGTAATGTAGATGGGATAAGCTGCTGTCAACCCGCCCAACACTACCGGCGTTTCTGGTGAGACTTCCTGGACAACATCATAAACAATATTTGCATCGCGTACAAATTCCTCGGCCGTGCCCGGATACCAGGTGAGGTTATCCCACTCATTGCCAAACTGTACCTTGTCGATCTTGCCGCAGTAGCGGATCAGTAAAACTGATACATAGTTACGGAAGGCTTCTTCATCCTGAAAAACGCAGGTCTCGTTTTCTGTCTTTCTCGCCGCAGGCCCAGTCCGGGCCGCTGGCGGGGATGGTGAACAGGATCGATGCGCCGCTTTCATGCAGGGCGTTGATGCGCTCATCCAGCGGTTCCCAGTAATATGCCCCCGGCTCGGGTTCGCGGTGCGCCCAGTTGCTGCCGATGCGCACCAGGGTCATGTCAAGGGCATCCATTTGTTTGATGGTGAAGGCCAGCCCGGAAGAGGTGCTGATGGGCGGAAAGGATAGTCCCACCGGCAGGGAGATTGGGGTGTTCGCGGGTGCGGGGGTAACCTCGGTGTGTTGGGGAAACGAGCAGCCGACAAGGAGGAGGAGAAGGAAATAGAGGATCTTTTTCATCACAGGTTTTATTGTACATGGTTCTGTGTGGTGAACGTATAATTATTGTATGAGAATTAAGTCAGACATTAGATGATCTGTAGGGTGCGGTCACGCTTTTTGACCGCACCAAAGCAAATCACCAAGATGACAGGGTATGCTTGAATTCCAAAGATCCTTCACCCCAGGGGAGATGTGTTTCAGGTGTTCATGGAGTGATTGTTCAACCAGGATTTCAGGCCGATGGGAATGGTGCGGTCGGATGCAAATATCCGAAGGGTAAAGCAAGACCATACCCTATTTTCGATGATCAGGATTATTGAGTATTTAGGGTGAGAATGTAATGGATTATATACAACAATTGCGCCAAAAAGTTGGCCATGCTCCAATTATTCTTATAGGCGCAACGGTATTGATTTTGAACGAGCAGAACGAGTTGTTGATGCTTCTCAGATCTGATAATGGGTGTTGGGGCGTACCTGGTGGCGCAATGGAACCGGGAGAACGACTGGAGGATACTGCCATTCGTGAAACTTTGGAAGAAACATCTCTCCAAATTGAAGAGTTAACTTTATTTGATGTGTTTTCCGGCTGTGAGTTGTATTATCAATATCCGAATGGTGATGAGGTTTACAATGTTTCAATTGTATACACTGCAAGCCAAGTGGTAGGGGAATTGAAAATCGATTTGGAGGAACACAGTAAATGGAAATATTTTCCTTTGGATAAGTTGCCAGATAATGTTAGCCCGCCAATAAAGATAATTTTGGAAAAGTTCAAAAACAAACGGTTATAAAGTTGAAACAACGCCCACATTTCGCGGGCGTTTCGTTTGCTTATTGGGCATCCATTTCAGCTTGCAGCGCCTTTTTGATCGTCGAGAAAGGCAAATCGTTTTGCAAACAATAATCCTTGACCCTCATCGCTGTGTTGGGCATCTCCGCGCCCAGGATCTCAGCGATGCGTTCTTCGGATACACCAGCCTCTCTGACATGCCAGAAGGTGGTCTGCCCGTTGATGAAGGCTCCTGAGCCGTGGTCGCCGCCAAATTCTGGAAGGCCGGTTTCACTGTGTTCCTGGCTGGCTGAATTGCCTTTGCCTGGGCCTCCGGGCGAGCGTACATTTGCCGTCTCCCACCAACCCAGGGCTGTCGTCAGGACGATGCCACCAAAGATGATTACCAGGATAATGATCGCGAGTGCGCGTGATTTCATCTTCATTTTATTTCCCTCCCGTTGAGAATACCACGGTCTCATTCATTGGGCAGACTGCTTCAGACGTACATTCCAGGCAGCTAATGCACTGGTGATCGCGCACGACATCCACCTCGCAGACCTCGATATTCATGGGACATTCCCGGCTGCACAGCGTGCAGGAGGTGCAGCTTGACTCAACGCGCCGAATCTTGAATACGCGGAAGAGGTTGGTGATGCCTAATAATGCGCCGTAGGGGCAGGCGTATTTACACCACGGGCGCTCGACGACCAGCGAACCAAGCAGGGTCACGCCCAGCACGAGCAAGCCGGTCATGGCCACTTCGCCGGTCCAGAAATTGAACAGGGCGTAGTAGGGATCGATGGACAGGAAGATGAGCGTGCCGCTGATCGCGCTCATGTAGACCACCCAGCCCAGCATCACGTAGCGCAAGTAGCGCAGCACCTTGTCCAGTTTGCGGGGGATGATCTGGTTATAGCGCTTGCCGAGGAGCTTCTTGCCCAGCTTGCCGATCCATTCCTGTACGCTCCCCAGGGGGCACACCCAGCCGCAGAACACCGGCCCAAACAGGACGGCCAGCAGCATCACCAGGCCGGAGAGCACCAGCGAGGACTGGCGCACCTTGCGGATCAGGGTGCCGGTGGTGATGAACTGGTGCAGGGTAACCACGCCGCCAAAGGGGCAGATGGCATGCAGGGATGCTGAGGAAAGGAAGGGGATGCCTCGCCCTTGTTCCGCCAGGGTGTGGTTAACTGCGATGAGGGCGATCAGGCCAAAGAAAAATATTTGTATGGCGCTGCGTATCCACAGCTTTTTGGGTTTGCGAGTTTCCTGCATAATGCCTCCTGAAATGCAAACGATTGGAATAGAAGTATTTTAACGGAAAAAGGGAAGGGCTTTCAAAGAATGAAGCAGTGAATATCCCCTCCTCCCGCGGCCAGCAGGAGGAGGGGATCAAGCCTTATTCGCCAGTGATCTCTGCTTCCAGAGCGCCTTTGATTGCCGAAAACTCCAAGCCATTCTCCAGACAGAAATCCTTGATCGTCAAGGCGGAGTTGGGCATTTCCATCCCCAGGATCTCGGTGATGCGTTCTTCCGATACACCTGCATCCAGCATCTGCCTGAAGGTTGTTTTTCCATTGATGCGTCGAGGTTGAGCCTTCTGTGACGTGTTCTTCTTCTGCTTCAGCCTGGGCCATTTCCAGTGCTTCTGCATTTTCCAGGGCTGTCAACTGCAGGCTGTACTGCGTCCAGATAGGCCAGTGTTTCCTCGTCCAGGTTGCCGCGGGCCTTCAGGATCTCCGCTGCTGCTTCGGGCAGGTAATCCGATTCTGCCAGCGGAGTAGGGTAGGTCCTTGTAAATGGCCACAAACAATTGCACTGAGCCATTCCCGATTTCCTGATCTTCACCAAGCTGGTCTCCGTACAAGGATTCCAGGTCGCCGGTGCGAAATCGCGCCAGGTCCACATCTTCCGGCAGTCCAAAGGCTATGCGCAGTTCTTCAGCAGGGATCTCAAACAAATTGCTTACATCCTGAAAACTGTACGAGCCGCGAATGTCCTCAGGGTTATATTCTCCGGCGGCTTCGCCTTTTTCAAATTTGGCCGGTGTGCGGGTGTTTTCAGTGTTCCACAGTCCCAGAGCTGTCGTCAGGGCGATCCCGCCAAAGATGGTCGCCAGGACGACAATCGCTCAAAACACGTGAGTTGATCTTCATCTTATTTCTCTCCTATTGAGAGCACCACGGTATCTGCCACCGGGCAAACCGCTTCCGAAGTACATTCCATGCAGCTGATGCACTGGTGATCGCGGACGATCTTCACCTGGCTGACCTGAATATTCATCGGGCATTCCTTGCTGCACAGGTTGCAGGAAATGCAGGTCGATTCCACCCGCCGGATCTTGAACACGCGGAACAGGTTGGTGATGCCCAGCACAGCGCCGTAGGGGCAGGCATACTTGCACCACGGCCGCTCCACAAACAGCGCACCCACCAGGGTCACGCCCAGGACGATGAAGCCGGCCACGGCTACTTCACCGGTCCAGAAGTTGAACAGGGCAAAGTAGGGGTCATAGTCCGCGAAGATCAGGGTGCCGCTGACGGCGGTCATGTAGATCACCCAGCCCAGCACCAGATAGCGCAGGTAGCGCAGCACGCGGTCCAGTTTTTCGGGCATAAAGTGGTTATAGCGTTTCCTGAAGATCTTCCTGCCCAGCTTGCCGAACCATTCCTGTACGCTGCCCAGCGGGCAGACCCAGCCGCAAAACACCGGCCCGAACAGGATTGCCAGCAGCAGTACCAGCCCTGCCAGCACAACTGACGATTCGTGAATTTTCTGCACGAAAGTACCCGTTGTCACAAGCTGGTACAGGGTGACCACGCCGCCAAACGGGCAGATGGCATGTAACGAAGCCGATGATAAAAAGGCAATGCCCCGGCCTTCTTCTGCCAGGGTGTGGTTGACCGCGATCAAAGCGATCAAGCCAAAAAAGAAAATCTGTGCTGCGCTGCGTATCCACAGCTTTTTGGATTGCGAGTTTTCGACATGATTCCTCCTGAAATGACAACTTTTA
Organism: uncultured Chloroflexia bacterium; assembly: GCA_963753895.1. Classification (GTDB taxonomy): domain Bacteria; phylum Chloroflexota; class Anaerolineae; order Anaerolineales; family Anaerolineaceae; genus SMBSF63. The sequence continues at coordinate 179,475 of CAVWEE010000014.1, forward strand.
AGTATTGAAGCGAAGGTTACCGGTCAGATGTGAAGGAGTTGTGAAGTTTTGAGGAAGAATGATGTGGGATTTTTATCTGCTATGTTTTCTTTTATGCCTGTTTTGAAACCGCTTTTCTGTATAATGATAGGGTATTAATTTCGTGCGGTCAAAAAGCACGATGCCCACATACTCCATAAAAGGAGCCTTCCATGCGCAACAAAAATCAAATCCTTTTCATTATCTTGCTCATTATGTTTCTTGTTCTATCATGTAGTCCTTTTGGACTGGTTAAAACCCCACAAAACAACGTCCAGGAGCCAGTGGAAAGTAACCCTCTTACATCCTTACCCGCCCCACTCCAAGAACTCTTATCATATATACCAATAGAATGGATCGACCAACACCCGCCCGAATTACTCGGGCCAATTATTTACTATCTGGATTTTGATGCCATGTCCCGTGATCTGGGTTTGCCAGATGTAACAGGTGCGGATAGCCGGGAGGAAAAACTTTCCCTGATCACCGGTATAAGAACGCAAAATATAAGCTATTCTCCCATTGATCCGTTGTCCGGCAGCAGCTATACCCTCTGGGGATGGGATATTGCAGATATAGCGCAATCCCTGTACATATCGTCCGTGGAAATCTACATTATGGCTGGCTCATTTTCCAACGACACCATAACCACTGCCCTCACTGAACAGGGATATGCATCCATACCATCAGATAAATTCACTCTGCTGGTTGATCCCGAGGAAACACAGTGGTTTGCGATTTCGGAGGGGATTCTACTTTACGCACCCTCCCGCGACATCCTGGAAACAGCCATTCAGCAAAAATCAAGCGATGACGCCAATGCCGGACACATCCCCCATTTACGGCAATTGCTCGCCCTCTCTAAATCTCCCCACGGATTTCATTATCATCCCCAGCGGCGATATTGAAGCATTGAGCGAACGTCTCATAAGCGAACACCTCGGTAACTGCATTTACACATCCGATTGGGATTACATGATGGTTGCATTTCGCTCCATTGATGAAACTGCTCAATTGGATATCGGTTATTCGTTCCGTACTCCTCAGGATGCAATGGAAAATGTATCACTTGTTCAGGATACACTTACAATTACTCCCTCTCTGATGAACCGCAATGAAACCTGGGCTGATTTACTGACACTGAACAAGATTGAAGCGGATGATAATCTTGTGGTTGTCCAAGCAAGCACAATCCGAAAAACGTAATTGGTTCGCAATCATTAATCGTGACTATTGGGGATTAATACCTTTACGAAAAGTAGATCCAAAGTGTCGAGATATTGGGGAGTAAGAATTTCTCTTTATTCGTAGATGCGGTCATTTTGCTCGGCGACAATAACTTATGGAACTTTGTTAGGGAATGCAATTCCATTGATTTGTCATCTCATCCAGCGCAGCCGCTTTACCTTCCCCATCCGGCGTATTCTCGTCAATCCGTTCCCATAACCGGCATACCACCGGCGCCATGGAGGGCTGCTCCGCATACGTGGGCGTCATCGCCTGGGCGGTGTACGCGAGCGCGGCGTCCCAATCCCCGGCGTGGGCGGCGGCCTCGATGGGCAGCAGCCACTCGGAGGGGGTGCGCGGCGCGGCGCCGGAATCCACTGCTGACTGGATCAGATCGGCAGCCTGCGACCCATTCTCCCTGCTGGCGGGCCAGGTCGGCCTGCTCGAAGGCGAAGCACCAGCCTTCGCGGGCGGGTTCAGCTCCAAAGATGGCCTCCGGCGGGCGGGCGGCCTCGTCTTGCGGCACGACAGTGATCCACTCCGTAGAGGATAATGCTGCTGCCTTGCGCACAGCTTCCGGCAGGAGGGGGTTGAGCGGGTCGAGGTCGGGGTCGAGCACGCGCAGGCAGAAGCGGGGATGGTAGTACAGTCCCACCACCTGCGAGGTATTGCCGTGGAAGGTTGCCACCAGATAATCATGCTCGATGGGCTGGTCCGGTTCAAAATTGGCCAGTTCCATGTCCTCCCGCAGCTCGGGGAAGTAGTACATATAGGCCATGTCCTGCGAAGTGCTGCCAGGGGCATAGATGGCATTCAACGGGGCGCTGAGCGAATTGTCACTGTAGTGCATCGGCGGCTGGTAATTGCCGATCACGGCGGTGTGCGGCTTCGAGGGCGGGGATGCGCCAGCTCATCTGCCAGAACATGCGCGTGTGGTTGTCCCAGTCCGCGCGGTAATCGAGGGCGATGAGGAATTGCAGGGCAACGCCAAAGCCGACCAGCAGGCCGACCAGTCCCGCCCGCAGCCAGCGCCAGCGCGGCAGCAGGCTGACCAGGGCGGCCACCAGCAGGCTGACCCCCAGCATGAAGGACAGGGTAAAGCGGCTGTTGGGGAAGGCCAGCGCCAGCGGCAGGCCGGTCACCCAGTAGGGCCAGCCCGCGATCAACATGGCGAAACAATCCAATGCCCAAGGCTTGCAAGGCGGGCCGCCTTGCGGCTTTTTCGTCTGCGTTTCCTGGCGCTTCATTTTGAAGAGGTACGATTGCCAATCGCCAACAGCCACCACCGGCACAAGCATCCAATAGCGCATCCAGTTGGCGCGTCCCAGCTCGGCCACATCAGGGAAGGTGAGGGCTTTGCCCCATGCTCCGCCGCTGACCAGCCACAGGTCATGCAGGACGGTGCCCAGCAGGTGCCACACCGTGCCGAAGAAATCTACACGCAACTGCTCCAGCAGGACGGGGGAATAGCTGAAGGTCTGGTGTTCAAAGAAGAACACGCGCCATACCACCGGCACAAGGAAGAGGGCCAGATAGGGCAGGCTGAACATCAGCGCCCGCCGCCATTTGGGCGTGCTCGCTGCTCTCGTCCTGAGCTCAGCACGACCCAGATCAGCAGGGGACGCACCAGATCCAGCAGGAAGAAGTACTCGGTGGTCATCAGGTTGACCAGCGAAGCAGCCAATGCCAGCGGCGGTGAACAGCCGGAAGCGGCGCAGGTCATCGCGCCGCGCGGGCGCGCACGGCCAGCACGGTCAGCAGCAGCGAGACGAAGAAAAAGCTCTCGGTGAGGAAGTAATGGGCATAGGCGATGGGGATATAGGTCTGGTCAAAGCCGGGGTAAATGGCAAACAGCAGGGCCGCCCACACGGCCATCTCGCGGCGTTTGGGCCATACGGCGCGCAGCAGCGCCCACAGAGCGGTGGCACTGATCCAGCGCCAGGCCAGGCCGAAGAGATGCCACTTCCAGGGCACGTTGCCCACCAGCGGCATGGTGATCTGGTAGATCCAGGCCAGCACGGGGCGCTTGGTCTCGAAGTAGGTGGTCAGGCCGGCGGGGCCGAAGGTATCATAGATCCAGGTGAAGGGCCAGTCGTCCCAGTAGAAGCCGATGTAGGGGATCATCAGGCCATAGGCAGCGGCGCACACCCCGAGGAGCACCAGGGGGGTGAGGGCTTCGGGGAACTGGAAGGTTTTGATTTTTGACCAGAGATTCTTCATAAGTTGTTATCTTGTTATTGCAAGCTCCAGAAAGTGAGGCTGTCTTCCATACATGGAGTGAGACTGCCGCCCCCTTCGGGGACTATAGCGGTCGGCTTACGCCTCCTCGCAGTGACATCATTTTGTTGATTTACACAGATAATTATAGTCACAGCGAGGGTTTTTTTGCCCCCCTTGCTACATCGTCCGAGGGGAAGGGGAATGTCGCGGAGCGACAGGGGGATTACCCCAGAACATAGTATTTTTGAGCAGCTTTATGGAAAGCTACTTACCAAGAATAATTTCACTCACTCCCACTCGCATCCCAGCTCGGTCTGCACAGCATCCAGGGCATCCTGCTTGCCGGGGCTGGCGGGCATGTCCTCATCAATCCGGTTCCACAGGCGGCACAGCAGGGGCTGCATCAGGTCAGTGATGTCATTGGATGTCCAGGTCAGGTCCAGGGCCTGCGGCCAGTTTTCCACGTGGGCGAAGCCCTCGATGAAGACCAGGCGCTCGGCGGGGTCGTTGGGATAGTCGCCCAGGCGGAAGGCCTCAGCGCCAAGCTGCGCCACCTGTTCCCAGTCGCCCATCTGGCGCGCCAGGTCGGCTTTCTGGAAGTAATAACACCAGCGGTGTTCCGGCTCGGGGCCGAAGATGGCCGCAGGCGGACGGGCGGCGTCCGCTTCATCTGCCATCAGGATGATTTTTGCTAAAGTCTGAATTCTCGGCGGCGGTGCGCATCAAGGCGGGCACCATGATATTGTCCGGCTCCAGTTCGGGGTCCAGCACGCGCAAGCAGCCCGGCGGGTCATAGATCAGGGGCACGATCTGCTCGGTGCTGCCGTTGAAGGTGGCTGCCAGATAACTCTGCTCGATGGGCTGGCCGCTGGCAAAGTCTTGCAGGCCGGTCTCGAGGCGGATGGTGGGGTAGTAGTACATGATAGGACAGCTCTTCACTGTGGTTGTCTGGCGCATAGATCCAGTTGACCGGCGCCACGGTGGAATTATCGGTATTGTGGATGTCAAGCTCATTGGAGACGAGGGTCGTGCCCGGTTCAAGGGCGGGCATGCGCCAGGTCATCTGCCAGAAGAAGGACTGCTGCACGCTCCAGTCACGGCGGAAGTCGTTGGCCACCTGGAACTGGAAGCCCAGCGCCCAAACGCGACCAGCACGGCCAGGATGATGTGCTTGCTCCAGCGCGGCAGGGGAATAATGCCCAGCAGGCCGGTGATGAAAAAGCAGGCGCCCAGCATGAAGGAGATCGAGAAGCGGTCATTGGGGAAGCGCAGGCCGATCTGCAGGCCGGTCAGCCAGAAGGGCAGGCCGGCGATGAGCAAGCCCAGCGCGCCCAGCAGCAGGGCATGCCATGCCCAGCGGCGGTCGTGTCGATGGCTCATCGTCCACTGCGCTGGCGCAGCAAAAAGACGAGCCAGCCGCCCAGGACAGCGATCACCACCCCGGCATAGAGGCTCATCGTGCTGCGCCCGAACACGGCAGGATCGGGCAGGGTGAAAGCGTCTCCCCAGGCGGCGAAGGTGATCGTCCAGATGTCCTTGAAGACCAGGGCGATGAGCATGCCCAGCGTGCCGAAGAAATCGGCTTTCAGGTTGTCCATCAGCAGGAAGTCGTAATTGGTGTTCTGGTACTGGAAGAAGAACTGCCGCCAGACCAGCACGGCGATGAACAGCCCCAGCCAGGGCAGCCAGCGTTTGAAGGCGGTTTTGACGCCGTCCTTGAAGGTGTCTGACTTCTCCGGCGAATGCTGCCCACAGCAAAACGGGGCGCAGCAAATCCAGCAGGAAGAAATACTCCATGCACAGCAGATTGACCAGCGAAAGCAGGCCAGCGATAATCCCGCCCACAGCCAGAAACGGCTCTGTATTGCGCACGGCTTTGAGCATCAAGGCCAGCGAGAGCAGGAAGGCGGTCATCACAATGAAGAAATGCCCATACAGGATGGCGATCGGCTGCTGGCGCAGGGCGGGGAAGACGATGAACAGCAGGGCTGCCCACAGGGCGGCTTCCCGGCGGCGCGGCCACAGTTGGCGGACGAAGTACCACAGCGAAACAGAGGCCAGCCAGCGCCACACCAGGCCAAACACCTGCCATTTCCACGGCTGCGGGCCGATGACGGCGGTGGTGAACTGGTAGATCATGCCCCAGAAGGGGCGGTTGGTGGCGAAGTAACGCGCCAGGCCTTCGCTGCCCAGCTGTTTGCCGATGTAGATGAAGGCCCAGTCGTCCCAGTAGAAGCCCAGCCAGGGGATGAGGACGCCATAGGCCAGCCCGGTCACGGCCAGCAGGGCCAGCGGGACGGTGTATGCGGGGAAGTGAAAGGTTTTGATGCGTTCGATGAATTTGGTCATAGGGTTTTGCGGGAAGCCCTTATATTTTGTCATTGCGAGGAGGCTGCCGACGACACTTGCACCGCACGCGGCGGTGAGCAATCTCCATGCAAGTGATGGGGATTGCCACGCCGCCTTCGGCGGCTCGCAATGACAGCAACGAGGGGATTTCCCGGCTGGGTGTATTATAACGGAAATTGGGGATGGGCTGATAAGGAGAAATTCAATCAGTCAATCAGGCAATCAGTCAATCAGGAAAAACCACTGTATTCGCAAAAATTCTCCCTGATCCCTGATTGACCTGATTGACGAATTACCTGATTTCCTGATCCCTGATTTCCTACCACTCCTTATAATTACCCAGTTATGACAACGCAACCAGCAACGCTTGACGCAACGCCAAAAAAGGCAGGTGACCATCGGGTATTACCTGACCTTTATTTCTTTGGGCATGGTCACGGCGGCGTTGGGCCCGGCCCTGCCGTATCTGGCAGAGCAGACCGGCACCGCTTTGGCCGCGGTAAGCATTCTTTTCGTCAGCCGCGCGCTTGGGCTGCTCCTGGGGGCCTTGCTCAGCGGCAGACTATATGACCGCCTGCCTGGGCATCCTATTCTGATTGCCGGATTGATCCTGATCACCATTGCCAGCTTTCTCACCCCGCTGCCAACCGTGCTAAGCGCATTGATCGTGATCACCTTTCTCAGCGGTGTGGGGCAGAGCATCCTCAATGTGGGCGGCAACACATTGCTGATCTGGCTGCATGGCGCCAAAATTGCGCAGTTGATGAACGGCCTGCATTTCTTCTACGGCCTCGGATCGATTTTCTCGCCGCTGTTCATCACCTGGATCATCACGGCAACCGGCAGCCTGACCTGGGCTTTCACCGTTATCGCGGTCATCGTTCTCCTGCCGTTATTCTTCCTGGTGCGCCTGCCAGCGATCATGCCGCAGACCACAAAACCGGACGATACGGCAACTGGCGCCGCTGTGCCGAAAATGGTGTTGATGATCGCCATATTTTTCTTTTGTTATGCTGGTTCGGTGCAGGCTTTTGGCGGCTGGATCTATACCTATGCTCTGGAACTGGACATCGCCGGTCCGCAAATGGCTGGCTTATTGACCTCGGTCTTCTGGGCTACTTTCACCCTGGGGCGCTTGCTAAGCATCCCTCTGGCCAACTGGCTGCGTCCGCGAACGGTGTTGTTGGGGTCTCTGACCGGAAGTTTGCTCAGTATGGTTCTGCTGCTGGTCCTGCCCCGCAAAACAGCCATCATCTGGATTGGGACCATCCTGCTCGGGTTGAGCACTGCCCCCCTGTTTGCTTCCACGATGTCATTTGCCGGGCAACCGCATGCACATCACTGGACGTATCAGCAGCTTGTTCAATGTTGGGATCAGTCTGGGTTTCCTGGCCATTCCCTGGCTGGTGGGTCAGTTTTTTGAAAGCGCTGGCCCGCAAATTCTCTTTGTTATTATCCTCTTCACTTTGCTGGCCGGACTGGCAATTTTGCTGCTCCTGCTGCGTTCCGAACGCTATCAAAAATCCACCACACAGCCAGAATAAACAAACTGCGCTGAAATGAGAAATTCAATGACCAATGAAAAGAAACAGCGCATCCTGATAACCGCTTTCTATTACATCTCCTTCATCGGGCTGGGCTTGGCCTCCGGCGTGTTGGGGCCGTCCCTGCTGCGCCTGGCGGATAACACCAGCGCCACCATCGCCCAGGCCAGTTCCATCTTGCTCTTCCATGCGCTGGGCTATATGGTCGGCGCCGTAGCTGGCGGCCGCAGCTATGACCGCGTGGCCGGGCATCCCGTCATGTCCGTGATGCTGGTGATCATCGCTGCTTCGCTTGCTTTTTCACCCTGTTACCAGCCTGTTGTGGGTGCTGGTCGCCCTGATGTTTGTCCTGGGGGTATCACAGGGTGCGCTGGACGTGGGCGGCAATACCCTGTTGGTGTGGGTACATGGCAATAAGGTGGGACCTTTTATGAATGGTCTGCATCTGTTCTTTGGGGTGGGCGCATTTATGGCCCCCATTCTGGTTGCCCAGGCGATGCGTATTCAGGACAATCTCAACTGGGCCTACTGGGGCATGGCCTCTTCATGTTGATCCCGGCTGTCGGGCTGGCATTCATCAAATCGCCGCCCACGAAGGCGGAATCGGATGAAGCGGGGAAAACTGGCGGGCGCAGTAATGTGCTTCTGCTGGGGATGATCGTTGTCATTTTACTTGCTCTATGTTGGCATGGAAGTCGGCTTCACCGGCTGGATATTCACCTATGCCACCACCAGCAATCTGCTTACTGAAGTTTCGGCTGCCTATGCTACCTCCCTCTTTTGGGGTACGTTCACCCTGGGGCGGCTGCTGTCGATCCCGATCGCCATCAAACTGCGCTCGCGGCAGGTGCTGGCAATGGACCTGTTTGGCTGCTTTGCCTGTATTCTGATCCTGCTGATCTGGCCGGCATCCGTTACTGCCCTGTGGATTTCCATCGCCGGGACGGGGCTCTTCGCGGCGTCCATCTTCCCCACGATGATCACCTTTGCCGAGAACCGCATGCACCTGACGGGCAAGACCACCTCCCTGTTCTTTGTGGGGGCCAGCACAGGCGGCATGTTCTTCCCCTGGCTGATCGGGCAAAGCTATGCGAGTGTCGGCCCGCGCATGGTGCCCCTTCACGATCATCACCAGTGCGGCGCTGTTGATCCTGTTGTTTGGCATCCTGGTCAGGAAGTTCCCGGGGAACGCCTCGGAAAATAAGCGTGAAAAATTAGCAGCCTGATTTATGATGCTGTTAAAAAGGATAATTCAGTGAATATCGAAAACAAACAACGCACGATGAAAACAATTCTCTATTACATTTCCTATGCCGGACTGGGACTAAGTGTTGGCGTGTTTGGGCCATCCTTGCTGCGCCTGGCGGGTAATACTGGCACAACCATTGGACAGGTCAGTGCCATGTTTTTCTTTCATTCGCTGGGCTATATGCTCGGCGCTGTGATTGGCGGGCCGGGGCTACGATCGATTCGCCGGGCATCCTATCATGTCCTTGATGCTGGTCTGCATGGCGATCACGCTCGCCATCACCCCGCTGATCAACGTCCTCTGGCTGTTGATCCTTGTCATGCTGCTGTTGGGCGTGGCACAGGGGGCGCTTGATGTTGGCGGCAACGCCTTGCTGCTTTGGACCTATGGCAGCAAAGTGGGGCCTTATATGAATGGCTTGCACCTCTTTTTTGGCATTGGCGCATTTATTGCGCCTGTGCTGGTCGCCCAATCGATTCGTGCCATGGATAACCTGAACCTGGCGTATTGGGGCATGGCTGCGCTGATGCTGATCCCGGCAGTGGGATTGCTTTTTATGCGCTCGCCCTCGCAGGCAGATGAGAGCAATGATCATCGGCAAATCCGGCGGGCGCAGTAACGTTCTATTGTTGGGCATGGTTGCAGCATTTTTGATGTTCTACATCGGGATGGAACATGCCATCACCGGTTGGATATCCACGTATGCCACCACCACCAATCTGCTCAATGAGATTTCGGCGGCGTACGCCACCTCGCTTTTCTGGGGAGCATTCACCCTGGGGCGTGTACTGAGCATTCCCATTGCCATGAAACTGCGTCCGCGTCAGGTGTTGACCATTGATCTTCTGGGCTGTTTTGCCGGTATTCTGGTTTTGCTGCTCTGGCCTGGTTCTGCGACTGCCCTGCGGATATCCCTCGCGGTGACAGGTTTCTTTGCTGCGCCGCTTTTCCCGACGATCATTACATTTGCCGAGAACCGCATGCCCCTTAGCGGCAAGACGACATCGCTGTTCTTTGTGGGCGCCAGTATTGGCGGCATGTTTTTCCCCTGGTTGATCGGGCAATGCTACGCGAGCGTTGGCCCGCGCATGGTGCCTTTGACAATCGCCGCCAGTGCAACTTTATTGATCCTGCTGTTTGTTGTTCTGGTCAAAAAATATCCAGGGAAAGAGCGTAAAAATAGCAGTGATAATCTCCAGTGAACAACAAAAACAATAGGTACTTTGAAAACAATTTTCTATTACATTGCCTTTATTGGTTTGGGATTAGGTGTTGGCATATTGGGACCATCCCTGCTGCGCCTGGCAGAGAACACCGGCACCACGATCAGTCAGGTAAGTGCCATGTTTTTCTTCCACGCATTGGGGTATATGATCGGTGCATTCTTTGGCGGCCGCAGTTTTGACCGCATTGCCGGACACCCCATCATGTCCTGTGATGCTGGTTTTGAATTGCCATTTGCCTTGCCATTATCCCGGGGATCAATGCGCTTTGGGCTACTGGTTGCTTTGCTGCTGTTTTTGGGCATATCCCAGGGAACATTGGATGCAGGCGGCAACACCTTGATCGTCTGGGTATATGGCAGCAAAGTGGGACCGTACATGAATGGCTTACATTTTTTCTTTGGGATTGGCGCTTTTCTGTCCCCCGATCCTGATCGCCCAATCCATTCGTGTCCAGGACAGCCTGAACCTGGCATATTGGGGCATGGCTGCCTTTATGTTGATTCCGGCAGTGGGCTTGTTATTCCTGCGCTCGCCTTCTCAAACAGATGGAGAGCAATGATCCTGCACAAAATACTGGCGTTAATGATCGTTCTGCTATTGGGTATGTGCGTGGTGTTCATCATGTTTTACCTTGGTATGCAAGGTGGTTTCACAGGCTGGCTATCCACTTATGCCACGACGACCAATCTGCTCACTGAGGCTTCAGCGGCTTATGCCAATTCACTTTTCTGGGGTGTATTCACCGCTGGGACGTTTATTGAGCATTCCGATCGCCTTCAAATTGCGCCCGCGGCAGGTGTTGACGATAGATCTTGCTCGGCTGTATGGTCAGTGTCTTGGTTTTGTTGCTCTGGCAAGGTTCTGTTGCGGCTTTGTGGATCTCCATTGTCGGGACAGGCATTCTTCGCGGCGCCGCTCTTCCCCACAATGGTCGCGTTTGCCGAGAACCGCATGCGCCTCACCGGCAAGACGACATCCATGTTCCTGGTGGGCGGCAGTGTGGGCGAGCATGTTCTTCCCCTGGCTGACCGGATTACTGTATGAAAGGGTTGGCCCGCCTATTGTTCCGGTGATGATCGCTGTTAGCGGGACTGTTTTGTTGCTATTGATTCTTTGTTGCTCTGGTCAAAAAATTCCCGGAGAAAAACTGTGTCAAGTGGGACTTAGAGATCATAATCAAAGACTGATCAGGTTTGACTTGAGATGGACGAATGGTCGAAGTTTTCATGGACAATTTCCAGCCTGTTTAAAATCACCCACATCGCGATATAATCCTGAATATGAAAACTGCTATCCTCCTCACTGGTGCGCCGCGCTGCGGCAAGACGACCCTGCTGCAAAAAGTGCTGGCTCAGTATACCGGTCCCGTGGGGGGATTTTATACCCGCGAGATACGCAAGGGTGGCCGCCGTACGGCATTCGAGATGGCCACGCTGGATGGCAATACTGGCATTCTGGCAGGGCTTACACCTGTCCGGCCCGCCGAAAGTGAGCCAATACGGCGTTGACCTGGATGCCTTGGAATCCGTGGCGCTCCCGCCATCCGCGAGGCCCGAGAGAGTGGGGCACTGGTAGTGATTGACGAGATCGGCCCAATGGAGACCTTCTCGGATGTTTTTTGTCAGACGGTGCTGGAAACACTGGATGCAGGCTGCCCTTTGTTCGGCACGATTGTTCAACGCAGCACGCCATTTAGTGACCGGATCAAAGCTCGCCCGGAGGTGGAAGTGATTGAGGTGACGCAGGCCAACCGGGATGCTCTGGTTGAAATAATACTTGATAGACTATGCGAATTAACAAGCGCCTCGCATGGTGGATGAAGAACGGAGATTGATGATAGAAAACGCCCTGCCCGTTGGCAAGCTGCCGATGGAACTGCTGGGAAGACTGTTGAACCAGACCGAGATCACGGACGAACGTGTGCTGGTCGGCCCCGGCATCGGCATGGACTGTGCCGTGCTGGACCTTGGCGAAAAGCTGCTGGTGCTTAAATCTGACCCGATCACCTTTGCCACCGATGAGATCGGCTGGTATGCGGTGCAGATCAACGCCAACGACCTGGCTACCACCGGCGCTACCCCGCGCTGGATGATGGTTACCGTTCTGCTGCCGGAAGGCAAGACGGATGAAGCCCTGATCCTGGAGATCAATGACCAGCTTCAAGAAGCCTGCGCACAAGCTGGGCATCACTGTCATCGGCGGGCATACCGAAGTAACCTATGGCATTGACCGCCCGATCCTGTCCAGCACCCTGATCGGCGAGGTGGAGCGGGAAAAGCTGATCACGCCGCGCGGGGCTGCCCCCGGCGATCACCTGCTGCTGACCAAGGGCGTGCCCATCGAAGCTACCGCCATCCTGGCGCGGGAGTTCCCCGAACGGCTGGCGGACGTGCTTTCCGCTGAAGAGATTGAAGAAGCGGCCAATTTCCTGCACGAGCCGGGCATCGGCGTCACCCGCGACGCGCGTATTGCCCTGGCGGCCGGTAAGGTGACCGCGATGCACGACCCGACCGAGGGCGGGCTGGCCGGCGCGCTGTGGGAGCTGGCGGATGCCTGCGGGCATGCCATCCTGGTGGAGCCGGACAAGCGTGCATATCCCAGAACTCTCTGCTAAAGTCTGTCAGGTGTTTGGGCTCGACCCGCTGGCGACGATTGCCTCCGGTGCGTTGCTGCTGGCTGTGCGCGCGGAGGACGCCGAGACGGTGCGTATTGCCTTGCAGGAGAATCATATCCCCTGTACGCAGATCGGCGTGATTGAAGCAGGAGAAGCTGGGCTGTGGCAGCTGCGTGAATGGCGAGCGCAGCTTCTGGCCGCGCCCCGCGCGGGACGAGATCGGCAAGGTGTATGAGACGTAAGCGCAGGCTGAGCATGTCGACATTTGTACCCTGAAAGGATCGAAGAGCGGAACAGGATTAGCAAACTACTGAAGTTTTATCCTTAACAGGCTCGGAGATTCGCCACGCCCCTAAACAGGGCTCGCAATGATAATGCATAGAGAGGTAAACATGACAGAAGAAATGCCCCCTATCCCCGGCCCGTGGGAAGACAGCTATTGGGTGATTCCCGGCAAGTTCCTTGCTGGCGCTTACCCCGGCGAACCACATTACCGCGAGAGCAAGGCCCGCTTGAAGATTGGCGCCATCCTCGAATCCGGGGTGACGACTTTCGTCAACCTGACCAAGCTGTATGAGCTGGAGCCGTACGATGCCATGCTGATCCAGGAAGCCGAATGGCGCGACCTGAAAGCGGAGCATATTCATTTCCCCATCCGTGACTTTGGCGTGCCCACGCCGGAAGAACTGAAGGAAATTCTGGATATCATCGACGCGGCGATTGCAGCGGGCAAAGGGGTGTATGTGCACTGCTGGGCCGGGATTGGCCGCACAGGGACAGTGGTCGCCACATACCTCATCCGGCATGGCATGCAGCCCAAGGAAGCCCTGGGCCGTCTGGCCGAGCTGCGGCAGAACGTGCCCGATGCCTGGCGTACCTCGCCGGAGAGCGAGTTGCAGTGGGAGCTGGTGTTGAGTTGGAAGCCGGGACATGTAGTCTTACTGGTAGAGTCAATCGCTCCAAAATGATGGTATGCTTATGCTATCGCAGTACAGAAAAACACCCTTCAGAGGATCTTATGACCACATTATCAGATTTATTCAGGCGTTCTCCGGTTTATCGAATGCGCCGCAACCATGCCCTGGAACATGCCACCTTGAATTTGCTTGCCAAAAGCAGGCCCCATCTGCGACTGGCGGGATATTCCGATGCGCGCGGTTTCTGGGTGGTGGGCGAAGTGCCCATTGGTGATTTGCAAAAGGCTGCGGGCGAGGCATTGGCGCGTCTGGCAAATGGAGAATCCGCTCTGGCGATCCACGCCAACTGCGGCACCAATTATGTCGTGCCAGGTTTTTTTGCCGGTACGGCCGCCTGGCTGGCGATGATGGGCAGTGATAAAGATGATTCGTTTGGCAAAAAAATGGACCGCTGGTCACTGGTCATTCTGGTGGTGACGGTGGCATTTTTGCTGACCCGCCCGCTGGGGCCGAAATTCCAGAAAAAAATGACCACAGATCCCGCGTGTGAACGGCATGCAGATCGTAGAGATCATCCGCAGTGAACGCGGCAATTTTGTGGCGCACCGTATTTCAACAGTAGGCTGAGTTTGCAGCACGGGGAAATCTTTTGAGCGATTCCGGTAAACAGACAAAATCCGTTTATATCCTCCATGGCGACGATGAATTTTCCATGTCGCGCAAGGTGGAGGAGATGGTCAAGCATTTTGCGGACCCGGCCACTGCAGACCTGAACCTTACCCGCCTGAACGGTGCGCAGGCCAGTGATGCCGACATCCGCACGGCGGCCATGTCGTTGCCCTTTCTTGTCTGCACAGCGCGTGGTAGTGGTTGATAATCCCCTTGTGCGGGTAAAAGACAAGCAGGATCAGGCAGCGATATGTTGATTTCCTGAACAAGTTGCCCGAGACCACGGTCTTGATCCTGGTGATCGATGATTATTATCGCAATGTTCCCATCAAGGGACAGTGGCAAAAGGTTTGGCAGGTGCTGGGGGAGAAACACTGGCTGCAGGAATGGGTTCGCAATGCTGGCGCAAATGCGGCCTTGCGCACGTACCAGATGCCCCAAAAAGGTGAGATGACCCGCTGGATCATGAAGCAGGCCAAAGATGCAGGCGGCGAGTTCCTGCCTGGCTGCGGCCTCTGTGCTGGCGGATTATGTCGGCGGCGAAACCCGCGTTGCCAGCCTGGAGATCAACAAACTGCTCACCTATGTCGATTTTTCCCGACCAGTGGAGGTGGAAGACGTGGAACGCCTGACGCCCTACGCCAACCCGCCCAACATCTTCGAGATGGTGGATGCCCTGGCGGGGGGGAATACATCCCAGGCGCAGAAGGTGTTCCACGAATTGCTGGAAACCGATGAACCGGCCATGTTGTTTGGCATGGTGGTGCGTCAGTTTCGCCTGCTGCTTCAGTCGCGTGAGATCCTGGATGAGGGCGGTGATGGCAAACAGGCGATGAAGGAAATTGCCGAGATCAAATCTAAATTCGTGGCGGATAAGGCCCTGCGCCAGGCGCGGCGATTTAAGATGTCTGATCTTGAGACCATCTACCGTCGTTTGCTGGAACTGGATTCGGATGTCAAGATGGGGGAGACAAGCTATGAGCTGGGCATTGATCTGTTGATAGCAGGGATGGGGAAGACAAACCCTAATTGATCCCAAACACCTTCTAAACAAGTTCTAAATAACTGCCTGCTATCCTATGGACAGTGAATGATCCGCTCTTGGATCATCACATTCAAAGGAGATACAAAATGAAAAAAATAGGATTTGGTATTTTGGCTGCATTGATCCTGATCACAGGATTGACCGGCGCGGTGTTTCGCTCAGACGGACACCCCGCCGACCACCCCAACCCCGCTGAAGAACGTATGGAAGCACTGCCGAGACCCTGGGCATGGCTGTGGAAGAGCTGCAGGCTGCACTTGACAGTGGCAGTACCATTCGGCGAACTGGCTGATGCAGCCGGTATTGAACTGCCCACCCGCGGCATTCGTGGCCGGATCGGCGAGCAAATGGCTGAAAAGCTGGGTATGAGCGTGGACGAGTTGAAAGAAGCACTTGACAGCGGCAAGACCATTCAGGAATTGGCCGATGAAGCCGGTGTTGAATTGCCCAGCCGCGCGCAGATCGGTGAAAAGGTTGCTGAAAAACTTGGTATGACTGTGGAAGAACTGCAGGAAGCCCTGACAGCGGTAAGACGATCCGTGAACTGGCCGAAGAGGCTGGCATCGAACTGCCCGAGCGAGGCAACCGTGGTGAGAAGGTGGCTGAATTGCTGGGCATGACCCCGGAAGAACTCAAGGAAGCCCTGGACAGCGGCAAGACCATTCAGGAATTGGCTGATGCAGCTGGGATTGAATTGCCCGAACGCCCCGACCTGACCGAGCAAAAGGCCGAGTGTGGTCCCCGTGGAGCTGCAGGAGGCAACTGAAGGCGACTTCTGCCTCCAGCGACAGATGAATGAAACGCCGAACGTATCCGAAAGATTTCTCCGTATGATCTCTTCCAACAAAAATAGCCCGAAGGATATAAAAAAATCCTTCGGGCTAAGCTTTCTAATGTTTTTACCACTTTTCAATTCTAGAAGCGATTTGTTTACCCTGCTGCCGCTGCTTCCTCTGGTTGGGCTCCTGCCATCATCAGACCAGAGATTCCTGAGCGATGAGGTGGGGCCATCCACGATACCGACGATCTTGCCTTCATAGATCACGGCGATGCGGTCGGAGAGGGCGCGGATCTCATCCAGATCTTCGGAGATGAGCAGGGTGGCGGTGCCTTGTTCGCGCTGTTCCAGCAGGCGCTGGTGGATATATTCACTGGCGCCGATGTCTACGCCGCGGGTGGGCTGTGAGGCGATCAACACTTCGGGACGGCGGGATAGTTCCCGGGCCAGGATCAGCTTCTGGATGTTCCCGCCGGAGAGGTTCTTCAGTGGGGTATCGATTGTGGGGGTCTTCACATTGAAGGATTCCACTGCTTGTTTTGTCTTTTCGGCAATATTTTGAAGCGCATGAAGGTCGATTTGGAATACGGCTCTTTGGTGTGGTCTTCGAGGATGAAGTTGTCGGCCACACTGAAGTCCTTGATCGCGCCTTCCCGCATGCGTTCTTCGGGAATGTAGGATTGCCCGGCATCGATATGTTCCAGCGGTGAGGCGTGGGTGACATCTTTGTCATTGAGCAGCACTTTGCCCGCGGTGATTGGCCGTAGACCGGCCAGTGCTTCGGCCAGCTCGCGCTGCCCGTTGCCGGAGACGCCTGCCAGACCGAGTATCTCGCCGTGTTTCACGGTTAGGGATACATTATTCAAAGCCTGTGTGCCGCGGTCGCTCTGCGCGCATACGCCCTGGATTTCCAAGCATGGGTTTGCCCTGTTCCTGCTCGGCGCGGTCATATTCGAGAATAATTGGACGGCCAACCATCATCTGCGCCAGGTCGGATTTGGTAACGCCTTCCGGGGTACATTCGATTGACCACGCGGCCATCCCGCAGCACGGTAATGCGGTCGCTGATTGCCAGCACCTCATGCAGCTTGTGGGAGATGAAGATAAGGGCATGCCCATCGCTTGGCCATTTGCTTGAAGGTTTCGAACAGTTCATCCACTTCCTGGGGGGTGAGCACGGCAGTCGGCTCATCCAGGATCATCAGGGCGGCGCCGCGGTACAGGGCTTTGACGATTTCCACGCGCTGCTGTTCGCCAACGGCAAGCTGCCACACATAGGCCTGCGGATCCACTTTCAGGCCGTATTGTTCAGCCAGGGTGCAGATGCGTTTTTCAACCACATCCAGGTCCAGGCGGAAGCCGCGGCTGGATTTCAGCCCCAGGGCGACGTTTTCCACCACGGTCAATGAGGGCACCAGCATAAAGTGCTGGTGGATCATGCCCACACCGGCATCAATCGCATCCTGCGGTGAGCGGAAATTCTTTTCTTCTCCATTGATCAGGATTTTGCCGCTGTTGGGATGGTAGAGGCCGTAAAGCTGCTTCATCAGCGTGCTTTTTCCGGCGCCGTTCTCGCCAAGCAGGGTGTGGATCTCTCCTGCGCGGACGTCAAAACTGACTTTGTCGTTTGCCAGCACACCGGGGAAGCGTTTGACAATATCAATCATTTGCATTTGTTCAATGCGGGGTAAGCCTGTGGGGAGCAAATTGGTCATGGAACTCTTCACCTTTATCTAAAGAAGGATAGGGAGTAATCTCTTTCTCAAAGCCTTCAAATCAGGTTTGAAAACTTTGAGAAAGTCCGGTCAGCCTGCCAAAGCAGGCTGACCGGAAAAATCTTATTCAGGCATAGCCAGCGGGTCGATCGTGCCATCAATGATGCCTGCGATGGCTGCGTCGGCAGCGGCTTTGACGTCGGCCGGAACATCCATGGCCGGGTTGTATTCGATCACCAGACCACCATTGGCGAAGGTCAGGGTGTAGGCTTTGCCGCCCATCACGCCTGCCTTGTTGGCAGCCATCATGTCTTTGACAATGCCGGACCAGTCATATACCTGGCTGGCGTAGACGGCTTCGGGGGCCAGATCGGTCTGGTTCCACTGCGTGCCGAACCAGTAACCGCTTTTTTCTTTGGCAACACCGATGGCGCCCACTACAGACTGTGAAGAACCGGTGAGGACATCAGCGCCAGCACCCATGTGGGTTTCGGCGGCGGCGGCCATCAGGGAAACATCGGAGAAGGAACCGGTGTAGGAAATGTTGACAACAACATCAGGCATTGGCAGCCTTGGCGCCCATTGCGAAACCGTCAACATACAGCTTGGCATCGCCAGCTTCCACCGGGCCGGAAACGCCCAACACGCCGGATTCGGAAATCAATGCGGCGATCACACCATTCACATAGCCACCCTGCTGGGATTCAGCCTGGTAGGCGAACACATTCGTCAATACCCTGCGCCTGGAAAGTGTCCAGGGAGGTGCCCCAGGCAAAGCTGGTTTCGGGGAAGTCGGGGGCGATCTGTGCTACGGAGGTGCCGTATTGTGAACCATGACCGATGACCAGGTCATATCCTTCGGCTGCATAGTCGCGGATGGCGGCTGCGGCATCGGGGATCTTGAACATGCCTTCAGAGTAGGCGATTTCCATTGCTGCTTCGCCGCCCATCTCTTCCTGGATCTTCAACAGTGCCTGGTACAGTGCCTGGCTGTGTGCCATGTCAGTTACTGAGCTGGGGGCAACAAAAGCGATGCGGTAGGCTTCTTCTTCCATGGAGCGGGAGTGGCGGTAACAATGATCTCTTCAACCACTGTTTCGCCTTCAACGATGCGCGTTACTTCAACGGGAACTTCCACCGTTTCGGCCGGGGCGGCGTACAGCTTGCTGCAAACAGGGCAACCAAAACCAACACTAAACCCATTTTGAAAAATGCTTTTTTCATTACTTACTCCTCCTTGAGTATGTTTTAAGAAACGAGCCAATTGAGTTGTACAACAGGATGTGGATTTGAGAGTTTACCTTCCTTTCCTTATATTGATGGAACGAATTGTACAGGTCGCAGCGGTGAATTAAGCCTCGCCGCGTTCAAATGGTTTGGTAAGAGCCGCCGGAGTTTGTGACCGGTTGGCTGAAAGGGTCAGCGCCAGGATGGTGAGGATATACGGCATCATCACCGCGATATCGGAAGGCAGAGGAATGCCCAGTACCTGGATCCATAACTGCAGGGCATTGACAAAGCTGAATAACAATGCTCCCCACATCACGCCGATCGGGCGCCAACTGCCGAAGTACACCAGAGCGACGGCGATGAAGCCCATCCCGCTGGTCATGTTTTCCTGGAAAAGGTTGATCAGGGCGATGGACAGGGATGCCCCGGCGATACCGGCCAGCATGCCGCCCATCGTGACGGTGATATAGCGGATGAGGGTCACGTTGACGCCCAGCGTGTCAGCTGCTTTGGGGTTTTGCCCCACTGCGCGCACCTTGAGGCCAAAGGTGGTGCGGTTCAGCACCCAGTTTGCCAGCGGGACGAGCAGGAACGCGCCATACACGAGGATGTTGTGGTTGAACAGAACATCCCCGAGGTAGGGAATATCACCCAACAGGGGAATTTTGACCGGTGCAAAACCGGAAATGGATTCTACGCCGCCCAGGGTGGTCTTGAAGAGCAGGGTCGAGAGGCCCAGACCGAATAATTGCAAACCGATGCCGCTGATGCCCTGCTGTGCCTGCAAGGTAACACTGACGACGGACATCATCAGGCCCATGAAAATCCCGACACCGGCTGCGGCCAGCAGGCCGAGCCACAGGTTACCGCTTTTCATGGCAACGTAGAAGCCGCTGTATGCTCCCATGAGCATAATGCCGTCGACACCGAGGTTAAGCACACCGGAACGCTGGGAGAATGTTTCGCCGATGGCCGCATACAGATAGGGTGTGGCCAGACGGATACCCGAGTAAAGAATACCCAGGAGGACAGGAAGGGTAAAGAGCTCAGCCATTGATTTCCCTCCTCTGGGCACGTTTTCTGCCATAAATATCGGCGCTCACCACAAAGATGACCACCAGACCGAGGATGGCATCGATCAATGCGGAAGGAACCTGGACGGCGCGCTGCATCTTGTTGCTGCCGACCAGCAGTCCGCCAAACAACACTGAAGCGGGAATGGCACCCAACGGGTGGAGTTTACCAAATAGCGCAGCCACGATGCCCGAGAAGCCATATCCGCCGGACATGCCTTCCATCATCCTGTGCTGGACGCCCATCACTTCAACGGACCCTGCCAGACCGGCAAATGCGCCGCCCATGATCAGCGACAGGGCCTGGTAGAAGGAAACCGGAATACCGGCATAACGACTGGCATGCGGGTTTAGGCCCACAGCGCGGATGCGGTAGCCGATGGTGGTGCGCCACAGGAAAATGTAAACAAGGATGGCCATGATGACGGCCAGGATGGCACCGCTGTGCAGCAGGGTCTTGGGCACCAGGCGGGTCAACCAGACAGACTCGGAAGCGGTGCAGATTGGGCGATGCGGGTTCCGGCTTCCAACTCAGCCGGATCGATCATCGGGCCGCGCAGCAGGAAGTTGGAGAGCTGCAAGGCGATCGAGTTCATCATCACTGTGCTGAGGATCTCATTGACGCCCATGCGGGCTTTGAGGATGCCCGGCACGCCGCCCCATAGGGCTCCGCAAACTGCGCCGATGATCAGGCACATGGGCATCAGTACCCAGCGCGGCCAGTCACTCATTCCGATGGCCAGGGCGGTGGCAGCCAGAGCACCGACCAGCAGCTGCCCCTCGCCGCCGATGTTGACAACACCGCCGCGATAGGCAATAACGATACCCAGGCCAACCAGCAGCAGCGGCGTGGCTTTGACCAGGGTTTGTGTAATAGCAGAGACGCTTCCTACCGCACCTTCCAGCATAGCGCTGTAGGCTACCAGTGGATTCACTTTGAGGGCCAGCAGCATCACTGCGCCCAGTAACAGCGCCAGGGGAAGTCCCAGCAGTGGCAGGAGGGCCTCCAGGGCGCGATTAAGGTATTCCTTAATTCCCGGTTTATTGTCCGGCATGGTCTATGGATCCCTTTCTGAAATGGAGTTGATAACAACAGGAGTGTTTTAAGGCGCGTTGAAAAAAATGAACCCCTGGATGAGAAGGCTTATTTTTATCAATAAAAATTGGCATACGCTCTACCGGTATAAATTCGATGATGCGCGGAAATGGACTATATCCATTATAAGGAAAGCCGGGGTTTAACGCAAACACAAATAGGCGAATTTGACGTAAATACTAAGCAAAGGGTATCAAATGTCAGGTTGTTCAAACATCTTTTTTGCGCCGGATTGTGAGTACGAAGGCCTGCGGAGTAGATGTTGGTCCAACCTCCATGCAAGCAGTGGATTGCCACAATACCAAAGATACCACAGTTTTAGCTTTAACTACTATTTTACGCGTTTCAATGCTTCTCGTACTTTTTCCGGCGTGGCGGGCAGGTGACAGATGCGCACGCCTGCTGCATCCCGAATGGCATTCAGGATGGCTGGTGCGGTGGGTACGGTTGGCGCTTCGGAGAAACCTTTTGCGCCCTGCGGCCCCAGCGGATGCGGGATTTCCAGGAAGATGGGGGTGATGTGCGGGGTATCCGTTGCTTTGGGCAGGCCGATCTTGCCGAAGTTGTTAGTTCAGGTTCCAGCCGTTCTGCATCACGAACTGCTCGGAGAGGGCATAGCCCAGGCCCTGCATGGTGGCGCCGTGCACCTGCCCGGCAGCCACGCCCGGAGTTGAGTACCTTGCCAATGTCGGTGACCGAGATGACGTGCAGCACCTGCACCTGGCCGGTTTTGACGTTGACCGCCACCACCGCAGCCTGGCTGTTGAAGGTGTAGCACCACATGCACGCGCCGTGACTGGAAGCCGGGCTGGCCCCAGCGGCTGATGCCGTCCGGCGGAAAGCCCACCGTAGGGCCGGGGTCGAAATGCTGCTGGCAGTGAAAGCGTTCGCCCAGGGCGGAGAAGGGCAGTGACTGCGCTGGCTGGCAGGGTGGTGGATGCTGTCTGCCATCCAGGCGCAGTTCGGCAGGGTCCACGTCCAGCATCTCGGCAGCGCGGCCAAAGAGATTGTCCTTCAATTGCTGGCAGGCCTTCACCAGGGCGGCGCCGGCCAGGAAAGTCATCTTGCAGGCGCGCGTGCCGCGTGCTGGGCGGGGTGTGGGCTGTGTCCGGCAGGGTTACCTGCACCTGCGAAACAGGGATGCCCAGCTCGTTGGCGGCGATCTGCGCCAGCCCGGGCACTGCGCCCTGACCAAGCTCATGCTGGCTGGCGATGATCGTTAGCTGTCCGCTGGCATCCAGTTCAACGGCGGCGGTTTCTTTTTCCACTACGGCATTGCCGATGCCCGACGCCCTTCGTCCCGCAGGCGATTCCGACGCCTATGCGGATATCGCCTTGTGATGGGGGCAGATCCAGTTTGCTCAGTGCTTCGCGGGCAGCTTCCAGGGTCTGCGGCAGGGTGGCCATGCTGGCGTCCAGCACCTGGTCGGTGGCGGTGGGCAGTCCGGGGCGCAGGGCGTTGCGCAGGCGGATATCGAAGGGATCAATGTTCAGGCGGCGGGCGGCTTCGTCCATCATCTGCTCGGCATGGCGGCGGCCACCTGATTGGTGCCAAAGCCGCGCATGGCCCCGCCGGGGTTGTTATTGCTGTACCAGCACCAGCCGTCGAGCCTGAAGCAGGGCAGGAAGTAGGGTCCGCCGGAAAAGGCCGTCATCGCTTTGATCACATCCGGGCCCTGGGTCTGGTATGGACCGGTGTCGGTATGGATTTCGGTTTGCAAGGCCAGAATTTGCCCTTCGGCATCCAGCCCCAGTTTATAGTGCATGCGTGTGGGGTGGCGTTTGACGTGTACGCGCAGGGATTCGGCGCGTTCCAGCACGATTTGCACCGGGCGCTGCGTACGCAATGCGCCCAGTGCCAGCAGGGGTTGGAAGGTGATGCCGTCTTTGCCGCCAAAGGATCCGCCCATCGGCGGCTGGATGATGCGCACCTTCTCTGGCGGCATGTCCAGGGCGGCACATACATGGCTGCTGATCATAGAAAGCATCCTGTGAAGCCATTTCGACCACCACGCCGCCATCTTCTGCCGGGTAGCCAATGCCGGCTTCGGGTTCGAGGAAGCCCTGGGCGATGATGGGCGTACTGAAATCCTCTTCCAGTACGAGGGCGCAGTCCTCCCAGACTCGTCCGGGATTGCCGCGTTCCAGGTGGGCGTGTTTGGCAAGATTGCCGCCCTCGCGGATCACGGGGGACGTCGATGCCCATCTCAAAACACCCGGCAGGGGCTTGTAGTCCACCTGAATGGCATCCACGGCGGCTTTGGCGGCCTCCAGCGTCTCGGCAAAGACCACTGCCACGGGGTCGCCAATGAAATTGACGCGGTCTATCGGCCAGCACGGGCTGGTCTTTGCCTTTGCCGATGAATTTTGCTCCCGGCACATCTTTGGCGGTCAGCACCAGGGCCACGCCGGGCATCTTTCGGGCGGCGCTGGTGTCAATGGACAGGATTTCGGCCCGCGGATGTGCCGGCCACAGGATTTTGCCATGCAGCATGCCTTCGCGGCGCTGGTCTGCGGCGTACTGGGTCTGTCCGCTGACTCGCTCCAGGGCATCCTGTACCAGCAGGGTGCTGCTTACTTTTGCCTCCGGCTCCGGCGGCGGGCAGTGGTTGATGCCCTGCGCCAGCA